>CAYZPM010000150.1:0-1504 GCA_964480365.1 uncultured Gallionellaceae bacterium | reverse complement strand
CATTCAACTGGAAAATCTTCAGTTGGAACAGCAGAACCTGAAGGAAGAGCTGGAAGCCAAGGCGGCTGAGCGTGAGCGTCGGCAACTTGACATCAAGAAATTGAAAATCGAACTTGAGAAGGAAGCACTGGCAGACAAACAACTCCAGTACGACCGCGAATCTCAGGGCAAGGCATTCGCACAGGCGGACGCGACTGACACATATCGTTGGAGCATTTGCACCCACAAGAAGGGTGGAACAGCAAGCCAGCGCGACATGCGCGTCCTGAACACGGGCGGCAACGGCAACCAGTTCTCCGTCATCAAGCACCAGATGATTAACGGCGACATCTGGGTGCGCTGCCTTCGCTGCGCTAAGACGTGGGCACCTCCGGTCGAAAAGAACTTCTATTTCAACGAAGCAGGTAGACAGGTTGCTCCGAGGGATGGAAAGTTCGACAAGGTGCGATTCGAAGCGGCACGGTTGGAATATCTTCGTGCATGCAACTTCGAAACAAACAATTCGATGTCAGGCTCAGTCCAATGCCGATTCTCCACATTCGATGTGTCGTCGGGCAAGATGGTGGACGCTTCCGACATTTACCGGGAGCGGATTGCTTCGTCTAACCTGAGGTAAGAAATATAACCGTTGCGGCACGGGGTTTGGCCCTATGGGCAATAGCCGCACCTTTTTATTGCCACTAGGCTCATTACCATGTGGCGGGAGGGTGCTGCAACACCCTCCCAGTACCTTTTCCGCCGGAAGAACAAGTGAAGCGGCTAAAGATAGATGGGAGATTCGTCGTGAGAAACAGCAGCCAGATGGTCAGAAATTTAGTCGATGATGCACTTACATTCGCAGAGATCGCCCCAGTATTGCCCGACGGCGGATATTCAGACCAGCCCGCACTGTCAATCACAAATGACACCATGACAGCAATGCTGGCGGGCTCGCCCAGCGGTGAACCGTTCAATTGGAAGTTCAACAGAATACTCATTCCGCCATTCTTCATCAACAGCTATCAGCAGGATTACTTCATTCCGGGCCTTGTCAATCTCGGTTGGCTTGAAGGCTGTACTGCCGTTTACCAGAACACTACGACCTTTCCTAAGAATATCCGACAGGTCGAAGTCCGGCGCGACGTGCAGGAGACGAGCGCACAAACTGGCTCTCTTGCCAAAATTTGCTGGATGCAGAATGACACTATGATGGTAGGCATGTGGGGGCAATCCCAACTCGCCAGCTTGACAGGATGTGTCAATCCCGGCCCCGGCGTCGTTTATACGAGCCCAGTAGGCCAGACACAGATGCCCGCCAACCCAATTACCTGTATCACAGATGCTTTTGGAAATTTGTGGGCCGTCACGACATACGGAACATGCGGTCTGACGAACCCATTTGCAACAAACCTGAATCCTGTATTCCCGACACTTGCCAATACGTCAACCGTGGCAACGACCGTGACTGACGGCACTGTCGTGTGGACGGCAATTAACCCTAAGGGGCAAGGTCTGCGCATCAACC
>CAYZPM010000149.1:0-1535 GCA_964480365.1 uncultured Gallionellaceae bacterium | reverse complement strand
AAAACGCGATACAGGCGATCGGTTCTGCGGTGACGTACCTCCAGCGGTACACCCTGATGGCGGCTTGCGGCTTGGCGGCAAGGGGGGCTGATGATGATGCCGTAGCCGCCGGAGGGGTGGACAAGGGATGGTTGAAGGAGCGGCTGGATTGGATTGCCAACTGCCGAAACGAAGATGAACTCAAAACTCAGTACAAGGCTGCGTACAAGGAAGCGTCAAAGGCCAACGACCAGAACGCCATGCACGCGCTTATCGCGGCGAAGGACAATCGCCGGAAGGAGTTCCAATGAGGGTAGTAACCGAAAAACAGCGCACTACCGAATGGTTGCAGGCCCGTTGCGGATGCGTTACGGCCAGCAACATGGGCGCGGTGATGTCGAAGTATAAGCTCAAGAGCAAACTGGAATCCGGCGCTGAAACGGCAGAGCGGCGTAACTACAAAACTCAAGTCGTGGTGGAGACGCTGACGGGCCGAGTGCAAGAAAACTTCGTTAGCCCCGCGATGCAATGGGGGATGGACAATGAGGAATTGGCGTTCGCGGCCTATGAAATCAAATTTGATCTGGAAAATCCCGGCATCTTGCATACAGGATTTGTGCTGCATCCCACGATCAACCGAGCGGGAGCTTCACCAGATGGACTCATCGGAAAAGAGGGCATGATCGAGGTAAAGTGCCCCGACAGCACCACGCACCTCGAATACCTGCTCGCCGACGCAGTGCCGGAAGAGTATCAGCCGCAGATGCTGTGGGAGATGGTCTGCTGCGAGCGCCAGTGGTGCGACTTCGTCAGCTACGATCCCCGTATGCCTGAGCACTTGCAGTTGTTCGTCAAGCGATTTCCGCGTGACGCCATGCGAATCAGCCTCATGGAGCAGGAAGTGCATAAATTTATGAAAGAGGTTGACGATGTAATTGCCCGTCTCCCCCGGCCTGACGGTAGTCGTATTGATTTGGTCGGCGTACTTGAGGAATCAGTAGCGAGGTCATCTAAATGAGCGGAAGGCCGGTTCACGGGGGCGCAACGGACGCTGGCAAGACGCCAACGTACAGCAGTTGGTGCGCTATGCGCCAACGGTGCTTGAACCCCAAACATAGCGGGCATGAGCATTGGGGAGGTCGTGGAATAACCATCTGCGCCAGGTGGAATAGCTTCTCCGCTTTCATGGAGGACATGGGAGAGCGCCCACATGGCATGAGTCTTGAAAGAATCGACAACGATGGCAATTATGAACCAACAAATTGCAAGTGGGCTACCCGCTCAGAGCAAAACAGAAACATGCGCCGCTTTGGATTCAGGCCAAGACATTGGGCAATTACCAGAATCTCTGACCATAGATTTTCGGTTAAATCGTTGGCTCCTCTTAGCTTGGTAAACCCTCATCCTTACATAACCGTTTTCATGGACGACAAAATTCCGAGATGCTTGATGTGTAGTTCCATTGAGGAGAAATATTCGTCCATGTGCAAGCTCGTCCAGGCGGTCAGAAGATTTATACAGAGAGAGGCAGACGGCACGCGGCCCGATCTGACGCC
>CAYZPM010000148.1:0-1537 GCA_964480365.1 uncultured Gallionellaceae bacterium | reverse complement strand
GCCCGCAACTTATACCTTGCCATGCAACGCCGGTATCGGGTTGCGGGCGCCTCATTACCGTGAAGTGCTGGAAACGCTACCCAAGCTCGGCTGGGTGGAAGTGCATAACGAGAACTTTTTCGGTGGCGGTGCGCCTCTGCATACCTTGCTCAAAGTGCGCGAACACTATTCCGTCAGCCTGCATGGCGTGGGCATGGGGCTGGCGTCGACCGTGCCGCTCAGTCAGGAACATTTATCCGCATTGCGTCGTCTGTGCGATGCGGTGCAGCCCGCCGTCGTATCGGAGCATCTGTGCTGGAATACGGCGGCTGGCTTAGCTTTCAACGATTCCATAACCATCAACGATCTGTTGCCGTTCCCCTATACTCCTGAGGCCTTGTCTCACGTAACAAACCGCGTGGAACAGGTGCAGGAAAAACTGGGCCGCCAACTGCTGGTGGAAAATCTCTCCAGCTACTTATCTTTTACGCACAGTGAAATGACCGAGGGCGAATTTCTGGCCGAGTTAACCCGGCGCACCGGCTGCGGAATTCTATTTGATGTAGAAAACCTGTACGTAAATACACGCAACCTCGGCGTAAATGCCGAGGCTTTTATCAAGGCCATCCCGGCTGAAGCGGTGAAGGAATATCACTTGGCCGGATACAGCATAAGAGATGGCTGCCTGGTGGATACCCATGACCATCCGGTCTATCCCGAGGTGTGGGAACTGTATGAATTTGCCTTGCAACACATCGGGCCGCGCCCCACGCTGATCGAATGGGATAGCGACATCCCGGCGTTGCCGGTTCTGATGGGCGAGGCGGCGAAAGCGCAACAGCGATTGGAGAATTGCCATGCCTGCATTGAATGACGACTTGTCCGATTTCGCCCGTTCCATTGTGCGTGGCGAGACGCCGTCGTCGCGGATCGACGCGAGTTATCAACATTATTCCGTCACCGTTGCCATTGAAGTTTATCGCAACAATTTTCGCGGCAATCTGCACGACACACTTGCGAGCGCGTATCCGGTCATCGAGCAACTCGTGGGCAAGGATTTTTTCCGGCGCATGACTCGGCAATTCATCGGGCAGCATCTTTCGTGCAGCGGCAACCTGCATCACTACGGCGCAGAGATGCGCGACTTTGTGACAGCCTTCAAACCCGCGCAAGAACTGGCTTACCTGCCGGATGTTGCGGCACTGGAGTGGGCCTGCCACTGTGCCTATTTCACCGACGATGCCGACACGCTGGATATCACCAAGCTGGCGCATATACCCCCCGATCAATATGCCGACCTGATCCTGCACACTAATCCGGCCTGTCATCTGGTGCGCTCCCGCTATCCCATTGCCGCCATCTGGCGTGCCCACCAACCCGGTGTACCCGGTGATTTCCACATTGATCTCGATAGCGGTTCCTGCAACGCTCTGGTCAGCCGCAAAGATGATGTTGTTCTGATAAGCGAATTGTCAAATGCCGATGCCGTATGGCTGCAAGACATACAGGCGGGAACTCCGCTGGGTGTGGCAACTGCCGTCACGCAAGAACGCTATCC
>CAYZPM010000147.1:0-1572 GCA_964480365.1 uncultured Gallionellaceae bacterium | reverse complement strand
GCACGCTGTATTACGCCTCCTACCACAAGCCGCGTGAACTGATGTGGTGGACGGGGCAGGCATTGATGCTGATGATCATGGCGACCGCGTTCATGGGCTACCTGTTGCCTTGGGGGCAGATGTCCTACTGGGGTGCGCAGGTCATCACCAACCTGTTCGGCGTCACGCCGTACATCGGCGACAGTATCGTGCTGTGGCTGCGCGGCGACTTCTCGGTGGGAGACGCTACGCTGACGCGCTTCTTTGCGCTGCACTACCTGTTCCCGTTCCTGATCTTTGCCGTGGTCGGCATCCACCTGGTCGCGCTGCACACCGTGAAGAGCAGTAATCCGTCCGGTATCAGCCTCGCCGACAAGGACAACATTCCCTTTCACCCCTACTTCACCATCAAGGATTTATTCGGGCTGGGCGTCTACCTTATCGTATTTTGCACGTTCGTGTTCTTCGTCCCCGGCAGCTTCATTGAAGCGGCCAACAACATCCCTGCGAACCCGCTCATGACCCCGCCCCACATCGAGCCGGAATGGTATTTCCTGCCCTTTTACGCGATCCTGCGGTCGATCCCGGACATGCTGGGCGGCGTGGTGGCGATGGGCCTCTCAGTCGTGATATTCGCCATCTTGCCGTTTGCTGATCGCTCGAATATTCCAGGTGGGGCGCGTTACCGCCCAGTGTATCGCGCCATGTTTTACTTGTTTTTGATTGACGTGTTTGTGCTCGGCTATGTTGGCTCGCAGCAGCCATCCGGTTTTGTGGTGCCTCTGGGGCAGGTGGCGACCTTGATTTATTTCGCAACATTCTTCCTGCTCCCCTTTATTTCAAAGTGGGAGGAGCGCTGGATGCGCGCGCGCGGCCTGTCACCGGGGTTGATAGCATTGTTAGAACAAAAGCCGCAGCAAGATAATATGACGCAAAAAGGAGATGCAGCATGAAGCGCTTATTTGTATTCGCATTGTGCTGGCTGACGTTCAGTGCATGGGCAGAAACTGAAACCCTGCTAAAGAATATTGAAGTGGGTACCGACCTGCCAACCTTGGAACGCGGTGCGGAAACGGTAATGACGGTTTGTACGGGTTGCCACACCTTGAAATACATCCGATTCCGTGAGCTTTCCAAGTTGGGTATAGCAAAAGACAAGGTGGACGCTTGGCGCGGCGCCAATCCGATGGGTGCAACCATCGCCAGTCAAATGCCGGCAGAAGCGGCACTGGCAGCATTCGGCAGGGCGCCGCCCGACCTTAGCCTGATAGTTAAGGCGCGCGAGGGCGAGGCGAATTATATTTATTCCTACCTGCTGGGGTTTTACACCGCTCCAGACGGCACGACAGGCAATCATTATTATTCCGTTACAAAAATGCCTGACGTGTTGTCCGTCGCCGGCGTGACCGATCCAACGCAACTCGCACAGCTCAATCAAAAGGCTCGCGATGTAGCTTCCTTTCTGTCATGGGCTGCCGACCCTCACGCGCAGGAGCGCAAAAGCCTGGGTTATTACGTAATCGGCTATCTGCTTATCTTTACCACCATGCTGTACTTTCTCAAAGGCCGCATTTGGGCAAGACTGGGTAAGGC
>CAYZPM010000146.1:0-1597 GCA_964480365.1 uncultured Gallionellaceae bacterium | reverse complement strand
CCCCAACCTGGATGCGGCGTTCGACATCGCCACCCCTTCCAAACTGGCTTGGGCCTTCGCGCCGAATGGCGACGAAGCGTTGTTTGCGGAAGCGCAAAAGTTTTTTGCGTTGATCAAAAAGGATGGCAGCTTGCGCCGCCTGCTGGATCGATATTATGGGCACAACGATAGGCTGGAACCGATCGACTCCGTCACCTTCATTACCAAGGCTCAATCCGAATTGCCGCATTTACGCCACTTGTTCGAAGAAGCAGGTGCAGTGACCGGGATAGACTGGCAGTTGCTGGCGGCCATCGGCTATCATGAGTCGCACTGGAACCCACTCGCCACCTCGTTCACCAATGTTCGCGGCATTATGATGCTGACCGAGGAAACGGCTGACCGCATGAAGGTAACGGATCGTCTCGACCCGCGCCAAAGTATCATGGCAGGAGCGCGCTACCTACAGCTCATCAAGGAGCAATTGCCGCCGCGCATCGCTGACGAAGAACGTACCTGGCTGGCTCTGGCAGCCTACAATCAAGGGCTGGGGCATTTGGAAGACGCGCGCGTTCTGACCGCACGCAACGGGCTCAACGCAGATAGCTGGCTGGACGTAAAAAAGATGATGCCGTTGCTGGCACAGCCCGAGTATTTCGAGCAGACCAAGCACGGTTATGCCAGAGGCGGCGAGGCGGTCGTGCTGGTCGAAACGGTACACTTGTATTACGACATGTTAAAGCACATGGACACGCACGAAATACCCGATTTGCCGGCTACGCCTTTCCATCTGAAACTGCCGGTGGATAAAAAATTCAGTTGGCCTTAATAACTTCCAGTCCGCCCATATAAGGGCGCAGCACTTCCGGCACCACAACGCTGCCATCAGCCTGCTGATAATTCTCCAGTACCGCTACCAGCGTGCGTCCTACCGCTAATCCAGAGCCATTCAGGGTATGCAGTAATTCTGGCTTGCCCTGTACATTGCGGAAACGGGCTTGCATGCGCCGTGCCTGGAAGGCTTCGAAATTGGAGCAGGAAGAAATTTCACGATACGTGTTCTGTGCGGGCAGCCACACTTCGATATCGTAGGTGGTTGCAGAGGAAAAGCCCATGTCGCCGGTACACAGCTTCACGACTCGGTAAGGGAGCTGAAGTTTTTGCAGTATCGTTTCGGCATGACCGAGCAACTCTTCCAGACATTCGTAAGATTTTTCCGGATGCACGATTTGCACCAGTTCCACTTTGTCGAACTGGTGCTGGCGGATCATGCCGCGCGTGTCGCGCCCGTAGGAACCGGCCTCGGAACGGAAGCAGGGCGTGTGCGCCACGTACTTCAGCGGCAATTGCTCCAACGGCACGATGGAGTCGCGCACCATGTTGGTGACGGGGACTTCGGCGGTGGGGATCAGATAAAGCGGAATAAGACTTTTATAAACGCTATCGACTATTAGTGACTCCACATGGTCTTTATCTAATACCCCAGAGTCAATTTTTCGCTTATTCTCTTCTTTATCGCTAAAAGATTTTTCAATTTTTTCAAGAATATCATCACCCAACAGTCGAAAACCCAAAATGCCCGTATGCACTACCTTGAATAAATCATCTTCAAACTTCG
>CAYZPM010000145.1:0-1609 GCA_964480365.1 uncultured Gallionellaceae bacterium | reverse complement strand
TAAGGAGGCAGTGGGGGATTGAATAACCAACTCTTCCAACAGAATATCGCCCCAAAGCAGGAGATATAACTCACGGTCACTCAGGTGATCAGTATGTTCCAGGTAGGCTCCCATCAATGCAAGAGCATTAATAACTTCCCATAATTTGGCATCGAGTTCGGCATCTGCCAATTCGCCAGGTGGCGGCAAGGATATGCCTGACTCAACTAAAACTTGAAATGGCTGGAACCATTCCGCTTGCTCAAATGCATCAACGTTTTTTTGGAACTGTTCCTGGACTTCTGTGGAGCAGTCGCCAGATTCGTCGAAAGAAATTTCTTTGTTTCTCTTTACCACCTGATTTCCTCAAATAATTTAATTTCTCTGCGTCATGGAACAAATTGTTTATCGTTCCAAACCTTGCCATCCTTATCAAATGATGCTCGACCAAGCTTAACTTCCGGTTTTGCAAAAGGCAAGAAAGAAGTGCTGACCAAATTGGCCCAAGAAGTAATTATTGGATTTTTTACCCAACGGAGTAGAATAATAACTAGAGCTATTAATCAGCACCGAGAATGGAGGTAGCTGCCATGACCACAGTTTCCAGCATCACGCCATCAAGCGTAAACGGATACAACACCCTCACCACGAGCGCCAATCCTGTCGCGCAAACATCCGACTTAGGGATGGTACAGGCCGCTACCAATCTTTCCGCAGAAGTGAGCATAGTCGCCACGTTGGGAGGCGGATCGGCTTCGTCTTTGACTTACGATGCTGCCGGCATGCTGAATTCTTTTGTGCAAGCCGGTTCGGCGCCTTCATCTGCTCAAACTGTTAGCAGCAGTTCCAATCCGCAAGCGGCCGCGCAAAATTCAACTGTCCAAGCGATCATTAACACCTTGCCCTCTAATTCGGCAGTTGCGGGAATTTATAACTCGTCCGGCGTACTCCAGGGAGTTCCATCCAGCACCGCAGCCAATTGGACGACGGCACTCAAGGCCAACCCCAGTCTTGCTTCTTCAGTCACTGCCGACTCATTCAACCAAGGTATTGTCGGAACACTGTCAACCACAGTCTAAGCCCGATACTCCATGCGTCCCGAGCCCATCGCTTACGCTCGGGATAGGCTTCGTCGAAGGGATTAAACGTGTAGTATGCGAGACATCTATTTTTCGACGCGAGGGAAGTTAATGCGTATTGCAATCATCGGTTCCGGGCCTGCCGGATTCTACGCTGCCGAGGCGCTGCTTAAACGTACCGATGTGGTAGTGCATGTGGATTTATTCGACCGGCTACCTACCCCGTACGGACTGGTGCGCGGAGGCGTCGCGCCGGACCATCAAAACATTAAAGCCGTCACCCGCGTGTACGAAAAAACTGCCGCGCGACCCACGTTCAGATTTTTGGGTAATGTATGTCTCGGGCGTGACATCACGGTGGAAGAATTGCGCGAGCACTACCACCAGATTGTCTACGCAGTGGGGAACGAGGCTGATCGTCGTCTCGGCATTCCGGGTGAAGGCATCCCTCGTTGCACACCTGCTACGGTCTTTATTGGCTGGTACAACGGGCATCCCGATTACCGCCATGCACAGATTGATTTGTCGGTATCTCGTGTCGCGGTGGTTGG
>CAYZPM010000144.1:0-1695 GCA_964480365.1 uncultured Gallionellaceae bacterium | reverse complement strand
TGCGGCGACAGTTGCGCGCCACGCACTCGTGTTGTTTCCGACCATGGCAGGTTTCGCACTGGGTCTGATTGGCAACGGTGTTGCGAAAGAACGGGTGTTCGTCCGCTGCTTCGCCGGGATGCATGTGGATGAATTGCAGCAAGATGGAGAACGGTTTGCAGCGTATGTCCTACCGGGACTTCTTCGCCATGAGGCCATGCAACGTCTCGCTTGGCACAAGCGGCAAGGTCACCGTTGTGTGGTGATCAGCGCATCATTGGAGCTTTATGTGCGGCCTTGGGCGCAAAGGGCGGGATTCGACGACGTGCTCGCCACGCATCTGGAAACGCAGGGAGACGGATGTGTCACCGGCAAGTTATCCGGAGCGAACTGTTTCGGCGTTGAGAAAACGCGGCGGCTGGCAGCCTTGATGGGCGCGCGCAATGGCTATACCTTGTACGCATACGGTGATAGTCGAGGTGACCGGGAATTGCTGTCATTGGCAGATTACGCTTATTATCGGCAATTTCCAAAAGAATGATGTCAGAAATCACGTTCGCAAATTTTTCAACTCTGCCGAATGAAGAGAGTTATGACCGCATGGTAGCTCTGATGAATTCCCTGCTGGATGCAGCCGGGGATGACGAAGACCACCCGCTGTCTGGCTTGCTTGATTTGGTGGGGGATATGGTTTCGAAGTATGAGCAAGAGCATTACGTCATTGATGCAGCCGAACCCAAGGATGCCCTGCGTTTCCTGATGGAAGCACGCGGCTTGAAGCAAGAAGACCTGTCATCTGTTGTGCCGCAGAGTAACCTGTCGGCAATCCTGGTAGGGAAACGAAAAATCAGTGCTACCTTGGCAGGTAAATTGGGCAAGTTTTTTGGCATTAGCCCGGCGGTGTTCGTGCTAGTCATTTAGCTGAGGATAAAGCCCCACTGCCTGCTTCCAAGTTGACTAAAACATAGCGCGGCGTGCAGCAATGTGCCCATTATGGACATTAGCTAACATCTGTTGTAGGGTGCAATAAGCGTAGCGCATTGCACCGAATGTGAAGCTCCATGCGGCGCAATGCCCGTTGGTTATTGCGCCCTACGCGGGCTGCATAGACGCCATTGAAAACCGCGATGGCTGACAGATAAAAAAGTGCCACAAGCAGACAGCGAGATTCAAAGATACAGCTTGGGTTATCTGAAAGAAGAAAACTTTATATTATCGTCCAAACTGAAAGACAAAAAGGATAATCGAATTGACCTGCAATGAAATTATTTCCTTAGTGAAAGACCTAATTCTTGGTGGTGCAGCTTTTACTGGCGCTGTGGTTGCAGTAAAAGGCCTTGGTACGTGGCAACGACAACTTAAAGGTCAATCCGAATATGATTTGTCACGCCGCATCTTGGTGTCACTATTCAAGTATCGCGACTCGATCAACAGTGTACGGAATCCATTAATGTGGAGCAACGAAATGCCAACTCCTTCAGGGGATGAAGCAAAGGTCATGACTCATGAGAAAGCTCGTTATTACGGTACTTCCAAGGCATATGAAGCCAGATGGGACAAGGTGCAAAAGGAACGAACTAGCTTATATGCGGATTTATTAGAAGCAGAGGCGTTATGGGGTAATGAGTTGAACGACCTATTTAAAGTCGTATTTCTTCTGCAAAATGAACTGTTCACATGTAATCGTCTTTATTTGGAAGTTATAAATCCTGATAC
>CAYZPM010000143.1:0-1707 GCA_964480365.1 uncultured Gallionellaceae bacterium | reverse complement strand
GCGGACGTTGATGTCGCCGTAACAGGTTCGCAATAAGAGAAAATCATGTCAAAAATCATCGCAAAACCCTTTCATCCAATCAGAGCCAGCGTATGCCACGTCAATACGACGGTGAGAATCAATACGGCTATGCCCGCCAAAAACAGGGACACGCTCTGGTGTTTATCGGCTTGAAACAGTAAATAGAAGAAGCCGAAGGAACAGATGAAGCAAATCGGAATCGCTAAAAGCACCATGTTTACGCCCCCAGATACTTGTTGAACCGTTCCTCAGCTTTGATCGGGTCCCACTTGCCGTCCCAGTACGGGTTCCACGAGACGTAGTTGAACATTGACAGGCTCTCGTCGGTCGGGTTGGGAAAGTCCTTGTAGTCAATGATCGTGTTGGTCGCCGTGATCGTTCCCGCCTTCTGGAACTTGGGCATGTCGTCCAGCACCATCAGCGTGGAGCGCACGTCCCGAGCCATGTCTTGCAGCGTAGCGGGGTTGGTGCTCTGCACCGGGATGTGCAGCACTTTGAGCAGCCCGAGATTGGCGAGGGCGAACAGCGACTCGCAGCATTGCGAATACACCTGCGGCTCCAAGTTGCGGACGGAGATGGGCTTGTTGCAGACACGAGCAACATCGCACCAGTCTTTGATCTGGTCTGCCGTGGGGCTTTCGCAGATGAGCACCACATCATCATGATTGACGAACTCGACGATCAGGCGTTTCATGTCCAGTCCGTAAAACTCGCCGCGGGTGATGCGGATGGTGCAGTAGGTGCACTTCTTCTTGCAGCCCACGCCGATGCGCAGCGGGTAAGAGTCACGGAACAGGTGTCCGTCAGCCAAGGCGTCCTCGCCTTCCTTGAATCCGTTTACCCAGAACGGTGGGGCGTAACCGACGAGTGTCTTGTCCTCTATCGGCTGGTAATCTTTGCGCAGGGGCTCGACACGGCGGACGCCGTTGGGTAAGCTGATGTCGAACCGCTTGGCGAGGCAGCCGCCGACATAGACTTGTGCGACAGGATACTTATTGCGCAACGCATACACATGCTTCAAATCGTTATGGATGGCGAGGTCGGTGACTTGGCAGCACAGCACAACGATGCTCTTGGCAAGAGCCGGGTCCTTGGTGATGGCGTCGTGGTTGAAGATCAGGCTGGAAAAGCCGTTGGCGAAACTCAGCGCCTCAGTCTGAATGGACATGCAAGCCGCCCCGTATAGGTAGATCGGTTGTTGCAAATCCTTCGCTTCGTACATCACGTCGCTACCGAATTTGTTGGTGTCGATTCTCATGGCTTACCTCTGATGATTCGGATCATCGCAAGAACTTAAGAGTTGATTTTCATCCACTACGCATCCGCAATCCAGCGTGAATGTAGGGTTAGCCTGTGGGAGTGCTGTTCCCTTCTGCTTCTCAACCAGCTTGTACTCGGGCATCTGCTGCCGCAGGTGCTCCATACCAGCTTCACGCAGTCCATGCGCCACAATGCTTTCGATCTCGACGACCGCGCCTGACACTTTCTTCTCCATCATCTCGTCGAACTGATCCTCAAGGAATGGAATGTTCTGCTCGATCTCCATGGCGGCATGTCGGATGTCCCTGACCGCTTGAGCCAGCTCTTTTTTGCCGAGCGGTTTGTTGCCGGGCAGAAGCGCCTCGTCCAGTTGTTTGGTCAGCCCATTGAGCTTGGACATCGCACTGGCGACTGTTTCCTTAAGAT
>CAYZPM010000142.1:292-2104 GCA_964480365.1 uncultured Gallionellaceae bacterium | reverse complement strand
CAAGAGAGGTGCAGCAGATCAGCACGGCCATGGTAGCGTTGAAAAATCTGACGCGCGAACAGATCGCTGAAGTATTTGAAGAATTCCATCAGATTGCGGCAGAAAAAACCACGATCGGCATGGACTCCAACGATTACATTCGGCGCATGCTGAACCAGGCGCTCGGTGATGACAAGGCCATGGGTCTGCTGGATCGCATCATGCAAGGTGACGACACCAGTGGCATTGAAAGCCTGAAATGGATGGATCCGGCTCAAGTCGCCGAATTGATAGGCGGCGAGCATCCGCAGATCATTGCCACCATTCTGGTACACCTTGAGCCGGATCTCGCCTCCGCCATTCTTGGCTTTTTTACCGAGCGCATACGCAACGACACACTGTTGCGTATTGCCACGCTGGACAGCGTACAACCCAGCGCACTACGCGAATTGAACGATGTTTTGACCAGTCTGCTGACGGGCGAAGGCGCGGGCAAAAAACACATCAAGGGCGGCGTGCGTACCGCAGCAGAAATTCTCAACTTCATGGGTAGCGTGCAGGAAGGTGCCATTATTGAAACCGTGCGCAGCTATGATGCAGATCTGGCGCAACAAATCCTTGACGAGATGTTCGTGTTCGACGACCTGATCGAGGTGGATGATCGCGGCGTCCAACTCATCCTGCGTGAAGTTCAGTCTGAATCTCTGATCGTTGCTCTCAAAGGCGCGAGCGAGGAATTGCGCGATAAAATCTTTAAAAATATGTCATCGCGCGCCGCTGAAATGCTGCGTGAAGACCTGGAAGCAAAAGGACCGGTCAGGATCAGCGAAGTGGAAGCGGAACAAAAAGAAATTCTCAAGATAGTGCGCCGCCTGTCTGATGAAGGGCAAATTGCACTAGGCGGCAAGGGGGACGAATCTTATGTCTGATATGATCGCCAAGGAGAAACTCACCGCTTATCAGCGCTGGGAACTCCCCGCTTTTGACTTGGCAAAGAAAGCCGTTGAGGCGCCACCAGTTGTTCCTGATGTTCCTGCCGCTATATTGCCTACCGCAGCCGAGGTCGAACATATCCAGCAACAGGCATATGAGGAAGGCTACGCCGAAGGCGCGCAAAAAGCGCGTAGTGAGGAGCAAACAGCGCGCGACGAAACGCAACGGCTGGCGGAAATAATAGGTGCGCTGAATAAAGAGTTGCAGCAAGTGGATCAACAGGTCGCCCAAGGCCTTTTGGATCTGTCCTTGGAAATTGCCAAGCAAATGTTGCATCAAGCGCTCAAGGTCAAGCCGGAACTGCTGCTCAGTGTCATAAACGAAGCTATTAATGAACTTCCACATTTCAGCCAGCATGCCTATTTGATCCTGCATCCCGCCGATGCCGAACTGGTGCGCAGCAAAATGGGGGAGAAAAATGACCATGCTGGCTGGAAAATAGTCGAAGACGCAAAAATGGAACGGGGCGGGTGCCGGGTAGAAACCGCGCACAGCCAAATTGATGCCAGCTTGGACACTCGCTGGAAGCGCGTAGTCTCATCTATCGGGCAGGACAACTCATGGCTGGAATTGTAAAAGGGGCAGAACCCATGGAGCCTTCCACCAGTGCCCACGTCCGGCAATGGCTGCACTGCCTGCAAGATAACAGGGAGTCGGTCGCGCAGGGAAAACCCCTGCTGGTCAGCGGTCGCCTGACCCGCGTCACCGGTTTGGTAATGGAAGCCGTCGGCCTGAAAATGCCGGTGGGCAGCACCTGCGTTGTGGAATTACCCCATAGCCGGATCGAAGCCGAAGTGGTCGGTTTCTCCGGAGATAAAATATTCCTTATGCCGGAAAATG
>CAYZPM010000142.1:0-282 GCA_964480365.1 uncultured Gallionellaceae bacterium | reverse complement strand
CTGATGCCAGGTGCGCGCGTAGTGCCGCAGGAACCCATTGTGGCACCCGCGCTGGGCGGCAAGAACCGTATTTTGACACGTCGGGCCGCTGATCGAACGCGCCACTTGCCGGTAGGCAATATGTTGCTGGGGCGCGTGCTGGACGGGGCCGGGCGCCCGCTGGATCAACTCGGGCCGCTACCGGAAGAAGAAACCGCACCATTGCAGAGTCGTCCGATCAACCCCTTGGATCGTGCTCCCATCAATACCCCGTTGGATGTCGGTGTACGCGCCATCAATAAC
>CAYZPM010000141.1:0-2107 GCA_964480365.1 uncultured Gallionellaceae bacterium | reverse complement strand
GAACGCGCTGTTTGACCGATCTCATCATAGCCATGAACCGCAACCCTACGCGTAAAGTCGCCGGTATTGCTGATCTCCACGATCGCCTTTTGCATCCGGCCTGCCGGTTCAGATACCAATCTCCGCAGAATAAAACTGATGAACGCCCACAGAAATATCTGTACTGCAACAATGACGGTTATCGATGTCCAGACAATTTTCCTTAGCTCAGCATTATTGGCAGAGATATCAAGATCAATCACGGAGGCCCCATTGTGGTAGCCCTCCGGCACCTCGTGGCACATCAAGCAGTTGGTGCCCCTAAAATCCTTGCTCTCGGTATAAGGAACCACACCGTGCAATACATCTCCGCGCTGCTCGAAGGCAACCTTGCCGTCTTCCAGAGCGCGAAGCTCGTCCTCGCCTACGGGCTGCTCTTCGGGCAAACCTTGACCGTATTGCTTCTGCACCAGCTTGTTGCGAATGATCCTCAAGGATTTGATATTTTCGCTGGATCCCATTTTTTTAATGAACAGCTTCCGTTGCTCAACATCGCTGATGATGCCGTTCAACATCAACATGTTAGCGCCATTGATCACGCCGTCGGCCAGCGACTTAATCTTGTCTTGCTCCCCACGTTCATAAGCCTCTCGTTCCATGTAATAGAACGAGAGCGCACATGCGATGCTTACCAGCAGCAACAGTGACTGGACAGCCAACTCGACCTTGACCGCAATACTGGCTTTTATAAAATTTGGCATTTTCAACATTCCTTTAGTCGTACCTTACTATAATGGCAACCCGATATTTCATTCAGGGGAACAACAACAGAAAAACCAGCCAATTCCTGAACTATTCGGCACATCTGTGAAATTATTTAGTGGCCAGCTCTAAATAATCCATTTTCCAGAGTTGGGGAACTGCAAAAAGTGTTACCACGGAACAGGATTGTGTTTTATGGCTACCAGCACGATGTAGGCAAATGCCGCTTGTGCAGCCAACCATGCACAAAGGCGTATCGTTTTACTGTAGCCTTTACGCAGTGCGACAAACCCTAGTCCGACATACAGTGACAAGCCGATCATCTTGGCGGATAGCCAAGCATCAATAAAAGGATATTGGCGGATGTTGATCGCCAATGTTATGGCAGTGATAAGCAATAGCGTATCAATTACATGCGGCACGATCCTGACCCAAGGTTTTTGCATGGTAGCCGAGTCATTCAGGCTCCAGATACCGCGCAGAAAAAACAGCATGTAGCTGCTGACCACAAAGAAAATGTGCGAATTTTTAAGCAGCAAGAAACTCATTATTTCTTAAAAATATTTATTAATCCATGTGGGAAGGCATCTGCTCGGGGATGAGAATAACGTGGCATAATGAGCACTCTTTCACCGACCCGCTCGGCAAATCCAAGCCGCGTCCCGATATGCCGGGCAAATCTCAAACCAACCGCTCTAATACTAAACAATTATCCTGATGAATACTAATTATCCTGCAAAGACCTGCGACATTACCCGCCTCGTGACCCACCCTAAATTGGTTGCTGCGACCATCGCCGGATCAAAGACACAGCAGCGACGCGACGGCCTTTACGCTTATCCGAATGAGACGTTCGAATTGGAGGGGATCTCTTTTGTGGTTACCTCCGTCGAGCACCAGCGCATAGGGGATATGACAGATGCCGATGCACAAGCGGAAGGTTACCCCAATCTTGAAATGTATAAGCAGATTATCTTAAAAATGCATGCCAATATGGCATGGAATGAAGACGGACTGGTATGGGTGCATACCTTCAAGCGCAAGGATTGATGGGTGACCATGGATCGAGCAAAACCATAAGGATATGCAATACGGGAATCTGATGGTTGCGAGCGTCAGTCCCAAGGCAATACCTATCAGTTCTGATAGGTGTCAAATACGCGCATATATGTGAGAATGGAAAAGTTGCATTTGTGGCAGCCGTTAAATATTTACTGGCGGCAATTGGAGCTTGTCCAACGCATGCCCGGAGCGGTATGCTCGGTTCGGCCTGCGGTTTAGGGCAGGCATCCGACAACCCTTAGCAAAAAGAGCCAGTCGCGAATGTCGGCTTTCCGGCTATACAACTTTCAATCCGTTTCCGACA
>CAYZPM010000140.1:0-2224 GCA_964480365.1 uncultured Gallionellaceae bacterium | reverse complement strand
ACATAATCGAGCAATCTACATAATCGGCCTTATGTGCCGCGCTCCATAAGGCCGAGATAGAGACGGCAGGTTAGTGCCAGAATCAATACTTGAATCAAAGTCTACAAAAGTTTCGTAAATTTCAATGTGCCCCTATAGCGGGCCGGGATTGTATTCGTGCCGCCACACCCGCTAGATGGCTAATTTCTCCGTGCCACAAAAGTACGCCGTCACGCGCGCGAGCAGCATCTTCAACATCGCTTCGGGTTTGTGATACGATATGCATATGAGTGCGAAATCTGAAAAAGCAACCCAGTTGCGAACAAAGCCGCGTGTGCACGCTGCATCTAAATTCGTGATCAGTGTCACAAGTTCAGATCGCAAAGCGGACTCAGCGCTAGACGTCTTTGAGAATGTTCGGTACGGGACGGTGACGATGAAAATTAGGCGTCCATCGGCGACAACCGTCGCGTCGAACGTTGCAGCCGGACAGAAAGCTCTGGAGCGTGCGCGTACGAAGATACTGAAACCCGGCGTCACGATCACCCTTCATAAGGGTGTACCCCTCTATTCGGCGGATCCTGATCATCCAGGCACGTTGATTCGCAAGCTCGATGGCAAAGTCCAGCGTGGCCGGTTTGTTGACGGCAAGTTCAAGGCTGCCAAGGCGGCTTAATGACAACGCTAGCGCAAGCTGTTGATCACGTTCTCGCGGCGCAAAAGAAATCGAAAAAGCCTCTCGCAATTGTCCTCGCAGGCCACAACGGATCTGGCAAGTCGACGATGTGGTACGACCACCTAGCTGACGTGTTCCAGATTCCGCTGATCAATGCAGAT
This sequence comes from uncultured Gallionellaceae bacterium, assembly GCA_964480365.1. Classification (GTDB taxonomy): domain Bacteria; phylum Pseudomonadota; class Gammaproteobacteria; order Burkholderiales; family Gallionellaceae; genus CAIQPV01. The sequence continues at coordinate 1,408 of CAYZPM010000140.1, read as the reverse complement.
CGCATGATGATGTCCATCCTACCGGAAGTCGGCAAAGACGAAGTTCTTCCGACATGGGCATCCGAATTGCGCGACAAGAATCAGGGCTGGATGCGTGTTGCCCAAGATGGTGTTCAGGCATTTGTCGTGCAGGCGCTGGCCAATAAGGTGCCATTCGCAACAGAAACGGTCTTTTCGCACTGGAAAGATATCGGTAAAGGCAGGTTCGAGTCCAAGATTGACCGTATTGTCGAGATGCAGAAAGCCGGTTACTTCGTAATCCTTTTTTTCGTCGGACTCACTGACGACCAGCTCTCGATTGGTCGCGTGTCAACACGCGTCGCCAAGGGCGGGCATGGCGTTCCGGTGCAAAAGTTGATTGAACGCTTCCCTCGCACGCAAAAGGCCGTGGGAGCTGCGACATTAGTTGCCGACGCAACCATTCTGGTTGATAACAGTCGAGACGAAAGCATGGCTTTTTCTGTGTGCCGGATTCAAATGCGAAAACAGGAAGTTTATGATGTGCGCGCCGAAATAAAAGTCCCAGCGGCAATACAGCAATGGTTGAACATCGTCAGCCCGCGTTAAATCGTGACGGTTCGAAAGTAAAACGGTCACTGCAGCATGCTGAACTGACAGATTTTTCAACATACCTCTTGCGTCCGCAAAGGCCGATTATGTAGACTGCTCGATTATGTGGACTGTTTGGTGCGGCATGGCATGGGAGCCTTGCGTAATCTGGGTTTGCGGCGATTGATGTAGCAACACGCTCGACATAATTCAATGATCGTCTGAAGTAGCGGCCCCACTTCAAGAGGTCATTATGAAACCCATCTCATCGCACCGGGCTATGCCCAAGGCTCGGTCATCAGCATCATCATTCCCTGGCTCGGTCACGAGAGTCCGGCCACCACTCATCATTACGTTAATGCCTACCTGACGATGAAGTAACGCATCTTGTTCAGACTTCACGAGCCAGACGTCAAGATTCAACGCTACTGTTCGCCTGACTCGCTGATCGACTTCCTGAAAACGCTTTGATTATGTGGAGAGCAAAAAATACATCGGCCTCAGCCCATCAGCGATTGGCGCGTAGAGGCATGGTTGGGTGTGGAGCGAGGCGGCGAAGCTCGTCTATGGCTGGCAGAACAAAGCGCGTATGACGTTTGGCAAGCTGAGCAGAAATTTAAGAAAATGCCGATGCATGTTCATCCGGCACCGATGGCAGCCTAAAGAGTTCAAGAAATCGCCTGAGTCCAGTGTAGCCGAATTGTCGAAGCCAGAGTGCGACTGACTGTGTGCCAGCCGCACTCCATGCCAAATCAGATTTCAGTCTGCTCTGAAATCTCCAAGGCATCGTCGACCTCAATGCCTAAGTATCGAACCGTGCTTTCAAGATCACTATGTCCGAGCAGCAGTTGAACGGCGC
>CAYZPM010000139.1:0-2328 GCA_964480365.1 uncultured Gallionellaceae bacterium | reverse complement strand
TTGCGCGAGCCTTTGAAGCCGTTGCCGCCGCTGGTAGACCAAGCCAAGGCATTACCTTGGCGGTCGGTGATCGTCACGATAGTATTGTTAAAAGAGGCATGCACGTGGGCGATGCCCTCGGCTACGTTCTTTTTAACTTTCTTGCGCACTCGCGTGCTGGTCTTGGCCATGTCTCGAATCCTCTATTAAATTACTTTGGCACTAGCATTTATTGCACAGCTTATTTCTTGGCGCCAGCAACCGACTTGCGCGGCCCCTTGCGGGTGCGCGCATTGGTACGGGTTCGCTGACCACGCACCGGCAAGCCACGGCGATGACGCAAACCGCGATAGCAACCCAGATCCATCAATCGCTTGATGTTCATGGAAATCTCGCGGCGCAGATCGCCTTCCACCGTAAACTTGGCGACCTCATCGCGCAGCTTATCCATCTCTGCGTCGGTGATATCCTTCATCTTGGTGGATGTGTTAATTCCGGCAGCGGCGCAAATTTCTTGCGAACGCGTGCGTCCTATTCCGTAAATCGCAGTCAATGCGATTACAGCGTGTTGGTGGTTGGGAATATTTACCCCGGCAATACGAGCCATGCAGCTACCCTATCATTTAAAAAACGGCATTTAAAAAACCGGCATTCAAAAAACGGCGTCCAGAAGTTGGAAATTATACCATCCAACTGAGGCCTGATTCCATCAGCCCTGACGTTGCTTGTGGCGCGGATCACTGCTACAAATCACGCGAACCACCCTTTTGCGCCGCACTATCTTGCAGTTACGGCAAACCTTTTTTACCGATGCTTGTACTTTCATTTACTTCTCCTCAATAGCCCAAATGCTTACTACTTGGCGCGGAATATGATGCGCCCTTTGGTCAAATCATACGGTGTCAATTCAACCGTTACCTTGTCACCAGGCAGGATACGAATATAGTGCATTCGCATCTTGCCGGAGATATGCCCCAGCACAACATGACCGTTTTCCAGTTTCACCCGGAAGGTCGCATTGGGGAGGGATTCTTCAATCTCCCCCTGCATTTGCATCGCTTCTTCTTTAGCCATCAGCGCGCTAACCCGCCTTTGAAATTGGCCTTCTTCAACAAGCTTTCATACTGGTGCGACATCATGTAAGACTGTACTTGCGCCATAAAATCCATCGTTACCACCACCAGAATCAGCAGCGAAGTGCCACCAAAATAAAACGGTACGTTCCACTTCACCACCAGAAACTCAGGCAATAAGCAAACTAACGTTACATACACCGCACCGACCAGTGTCAGGCGCAGCAAGATTTTTTCAACATACCGCGCGGTCTGATCTCCCGGACGAATACCGGGCAAGAAAGCACCGCTCTTCTTCAGGTTGTCCGCTGTATCCTTCGGGCTGAATACCAGCGCCGTATAAAAGAAACAGAAGAAAATAATCGCTGACGCGTACAACAAAACATATATCGGCTGACCGGGTGACAGCTTGTCGCTGATATCCTTTAACCAAGTCATGCCCGAACCGCTGCCAAACCAACCTGCCAGTGTCGCAGGAAACAGAATGATGCTGGAAGCGAAGATCGGCGGAATCACGCCAGCCATATTCAGCTTCAGCGGCAGGTATGAGCTCTGTCCGCCATACACTTTGTTACCCACTTGGCGCTTGGCATAGTTAACCAGTATCTTGCGTTGCCCGCGCTCAACAAACACCACCAACCCGGTAATTGCCACCACACCGATGACCAAAAATAGCACTAACGGAATAGAGAAAGCACCCGTACGCGCCATCTCTAACGTATTGCCAATCGCCTTCGGCAAACCGGCGGCAATACCCGCGAAAATAATCAGCGATATACCATTTCCTAGACCGCGCTCAGTAATCTGTTCGCCCAGCCACATCAAAAACAGCGTACCCGTCACCAGAGTAATGACCGTGGTCAACTGGAACATCGCCCCCGGATGAGGCACCAAACCGGCTTGCGATTGCAAAGCTGCTGAAATCCCAACCGCCTGAAACATCGCCAGCACCAAGGTGCCATAACGTGTGTATTGCGTAATCTTTCTGCGCCCAGCCTCGCCTTCCTTCTTCAAAGCTTCCAATTGCGGCACGGCAATCGTAGCCAGTTGCATAATGATGGAGGCAGAAATGTAGGGCATGATCCCCAGCGCAAAAATGGTAAAGCGCGACAAAGCACCGCCGGAGAACATGTTGAACATGCCCAAAATGCCGCTTTTCTGCGACTTGAACAAGTCAGCCAACACGACCGGATCAATACCGGGCACCGGAATATGTGCACCGATACGGTAGACAATCAATGCCCCCAGCAAGAACCACAGACGGTTCCCGAGGTCG
>CAYZPM010000138.1:0-2366 GCA_964480365.1 uncultured Gallionellaceae bacterium | reverse complement strand
AATACGTTCCGCTCATTGTTCCCTAAATTTCTCTAATGGACAATCTGGGTTAAATGCATTTCCCTTTCCCAGATTGCATTGCTTACACTTGGCCACAAGGTTGTCATCGGTTGTCTCGCCACCCTTTGACCAAGGCAAAATATGATCAACGTGCAACTCGATACCTGATTGCACTAATGGACTGGCCCCACAAGATTGGCACCGGAAGCCATCCCTTACGAGGATTCTGAATCTTTGGCGATCTGATATTTCCCGGCGAGTACGGCGCTTCGATGAGCCAATTTGAACGGTTGAATCTGCTGCACCCAGCACTGCTTCTGCGTCCTGTGGGGATGGGTTCGGGGCATCAGAGTTGACCCATACTACAAACTCGCGAAGTGCTTTTGACCATGAACCGAATCGGTTTTCATATGTGCCAGCCGAGAATTGGGAACTAGGTGCTTTTACCTCGTTGTATCTGGGTTGGCGACCGAGACTTATCCATAGCGACTTGACGTTTTCGAAGAGTTCCTCATTCGTAATCCCTATTTTCGATCTGCTGGGTTTTAGACCTGCAAGTTTTAACGCTTTAGACCACGATCCAAATCTTCGCTGAATAGTACTTGGGTGAGCTTTACCAATTTCCTCGTATTCGGCAAATGTGATCGTGTCTCTGCCAATCGCTTTGGCGCTACGACGCATGTCTTCCAAATATTTTTCGTCGGTTGCGCCTCTGAGACTTTCTTCCAATTCAAACTTCATATTGCCTCGGTTTGTCTAACATAAAGTAGAAAACATATTCATCGTGAACCCATGCCGCCTATTCAGGGTGGGGCTGACAACCTCTCAATTCAGGCAGGTTTTACCCCGCCTTAACCGCTATCTTCCCAATCTTCCCTTTCCACTCCGCCGGCCCAGTCTCGTGTACCGAAGTCCCGTTGCTGTCCACTGCCACGGTCACCGGCATATCCTGCACGGTGAATTCGTAGATGGCTTCCATGCCGAGTTCGGCGAAAGCCAGCACTTTCGAGGCCTTGATCGCCTTGGACACGAGGTAGGCCGCGCCGCCCACAGCCATTAGGTACACGGCCTTGTGGCGTTTGATGGCTGCGATAGCTTCGGGGCCGCGCTCGGATTTGCCTACCATGCCGATCAGTCCGGTCTGCGCCAGCATCATCTCGGTGAATTTGTCCATGCGCGTGGCGGTGGTGGGGCCGGCGGGGCCGACGACTTCGTCGCGCACCGGATCAACCGGGCCGACGTAATAGATGAAGCGCCCGTTGAAATCCACCGGCAATTTTTCGCCTTTGGCGAGCATGTCGGCGATGCGCTTGTGCGCGGCGTCGCGGCCGGTGAGCAGCTTGCCATTCAGCAGCAGCGTTTCGCCCGGTTTCCAGCTGGCGATTTCTTCGCGTGTAATGCCGTCGAGGTTGACGCGGCGCGATTCGGCGGAAGCCTTCCATTCGATCTTCGGCCAATCATCCAGCGAGGGTGGTGTCAGCACGGCGGGGCCGCTGCCGTCGAGCGTGAAATGAATGTGGCGCGTGGCGGCGCAGTTGGGGATGATGGCGACCGGCAGGCTGGCGGCGTGCGTGGGATAGTCCCTGATCTTCACATCTACCACCGTGGTGAGTCCGCCCAGCCCTTGCGCGCCGATTCCCAGCGCGTTGACCTTATCGAACAGTTCCAGGCGCAGTTCCTCGATGCGGTTGTTTGGCCCGCGCGCTTGCAACTCGTGCATGTCCACCGGCTCCATCAGCGCTTCCTTGGCGAGCAGCATGGCTTTCTCCGCCGTGCCGCCGATGCCGATGCCGAGTATGCCCGGCGGGCACCAGCCTGCGCCCATCTCGGGTACGGTCTCCAGCACCCAATCAACAATACTGTCGGAGGGATTCAGCGCAACGAACTTGGATTTATTCTCCGAACCGCCGCCCTTGGCAGCGAGGATGATCTCGACTTCGTTGCCGGGGACGATCTCGTAATTGATCACGGCGGGCGTGTTGTCGCGCGTGTTCTTGCGCGCACCGGCCGGGTCGGCGAGCACCGAAGCGCGCAGCATGTTGTCCGGGTTCAGGTAAGCGCGGCGCACGCCCTCGTTGATCATGTCGGAAACGCTCATCTGCGCATCATCCCAGCGCACGTCCATGCCCACCTTGACGAAGGCCGACACGATGCCGGTGTCCTGGCAGATCGGCCTATGCCCCTGTGCGCTCATGCGCGAGTTGGTGAGGATTTGTGCAATGGCATCGCGCGCGGCAGGCGACTGCTCGCGCTCGTAGGCGCGGCCCAGCGCCTGGATGTAGTCGAGCGGATGGTAATAGGAGATGAATTGCAGTGCGTCGGCGACGCTGTCTATGAGATCCTGCTGGCGTATGGTGGTCATGGCG
>CAYZPM010000137.1:0-2462 GCA_964480365.1 uncultured Gallionellaceae bacterium | reverse complement strand
CGGCGGAATCAGTGGAACGGTAAAGCGTATCTCTCGGGACAAGGGCTTAGTCTCCCACTTTCTTTCCGCACACGTCGCAGACTCCGTTTTCGAGCACGCGAGGGTGCAGGCAGTTTCCATCTTTGTCGTACCCGGTCGGTAGATCGTTGCGGTTTGGGTTCTTAATCTCCTTGGCTTCCATCACAGCCTCCCCAGCGGCGCGTATAGTTCTTTGATAGCTTCTGGATTTCCTTTATAGGCGACGATGATCTTCTGTTCCCGCTTGGGGAACTTTCGATAATTGAGTGTCTTTTTTGCCTGAGCCAAGCGCGTGAATTCGCATTCGAGATAGATGATTTTGTTGTAGACTGAAAGCCCCTGTTCCTTAAAGAAAATCTCCGTCTCAGATTCGTGACAGTAGTACCCGCCGTTCTTCCCCCGGCTGTCGCCAATCATCACCACGAAGAAACGATTATCGTTGAGGGCCTCAATTGCCTCGCGGTATCCAGCGAACAGCGTGTCCCTGAATTTCTCGTAGCTGTCCAATGAGTTGATCTCACCTTCGGGCGGTTGGCCGTCGTAATCCAGATACTTTTCTACCCGGTAATATGGAGGGCAAGTAAACACAAGGTCAAAGCGTCCAGGCGGCGTAAATGTCGAACTGTCGCTTTTGATCCATTGTGCGCTGTTGAGATCACTACAGATTGCGTTATTGCAGTCACACTGGTTCTGCCGAATCTCGCTGGCGATGTATTCATAACCACAGGCTCCAGCCACATAACCGAACTGCACACCGCCTCCGAATGGGTTGTAAACTCTGCGCCCCTCGCGCGGCATAAAGAACCTCAGAATCACCTCGCAGGCTACCGGATCGAGCACTGACGCATTGCTATTGAGAGATTTTGTAGCGTTCTTGATGATTTCCCCATCCTCAACTTTGTGGGTTGCTAGTACCACATTCGAGAATCCGCTTTCACCTTGCCAGCATCCCTCGCGTGATGCGAATTTCGGATTCGCTATTCCGTGTTGCGCACCGGCCGCTTCGATCTGCTCGTTCCATTCGCGCTTGAGCCTGAGCCAGTCGCCCTTGATTGAGTTCCAGACATTTGTCATGGTGATGTGGGCGAGCAGTTTCATGCGAACGTCTTTCTCGTCGCCGTAGACCATGTATTCGTAGCCCGACATGGCAAGGTAGGTTTTGAACCCAAGGCTAGCAAACAGCTTCGGAGTCTCGAATTTACTGCGTGGATCAGTGGTGATAATCATCGGGTACCCTTCGGTATTCTGCGCGATGATGGCTAGCACCATTTGCTTGTATATGTCGAAATCGAACTTATCTGGTCGAATTGTGGATTGAAGCAGGCAAAACTCCAGGCATTCGTCGTTTTTCTGGAAGGTGAAAAACCCGCAAACTTCCTCGTCGATTTTCAGAATGATGGCCGAGTGAATCTGCATATTCTTCCGAGCGGCACGGTAAGCGATGCCGTCGTCCAGGGCGAGCTGCGCAACTTGCGCTTCATAGCCAGAGCCGATGACCTGCTTAACGTATTCGTATTCGACGGTTTGATTAAACAAACAAGGGTGCGTTGCTGTAGTCATTCTGATTTCCTTTCGAGTGTGCATGATCGACTCCGCATTGATCCGGGCAGTCGCCGCAAGTTCCTAAGTATACGTTAGAGTTGTGCAGAGAAACATACTTTCCCCCGCCGATAGAGTCCTCGTTTCGATGAATGCGAATATCGCCGTTCAGGACGTGCGGATTAGACTTTGTGGCGCGTAACGGGTTGTCGATCACCGGGGTAAAAGAGAGTAAGTAATCCTGCTTTTCTCGGCACCCACGCGCCCATTCTGATTCGCCATAATCACAGGTCACTACCCGGCAAACGCTCCGCAGTCCAGCATCTTCAATCCGTGCCAATTGATCTATGCGGTAAACGAGTTCCGCATCCGTGTCCATTCCACTCACGGAGGTATTCACTACAGCAGACAGAAACTGCAACCGCCTGAGATGTTCATCCGAAAGCGGAATCCAGTGTTTTGTAATGATGACTGGAACCTTGCCGCCAGGCCGTAGATAGTCGCAGACCGCGAGTGTGTTGTCCCAATCGTGCGATGGATCACCCGCCGTTCCGATGCGATACCACGATGCGCGGTGATTCTTGACAGCGAAGAACACATCGGCCCGCGTTGCTTCGGTCAACTTTCGAGATACGCTCACAGAGAAATCAATTCCGTAACACCGTGCCGTCCTGTAGGCGTAGCACTCGCCATAGCATCCGCCCTCGGGATAGGCTTGCAATCCCAAGGTACAGCCCTTCACGCTATCAACATCCAACACGCCTTTGCCATTTTCGACGGCGGTTAGAAACGGAAGGTAGCGCACAATTCCGCGCCGCGTCGCTGCGTCATCAAATAACTTCAATTCGGTGCTCTGCAATGGCTTCCTCTCGTAGTCGGTAAAGTTCACAGATTGCATCCAATTC
>CAYZPM010000136.1:0-2558 GCA_964480365.1 uncultured Gallionellaceae bacterium | reverse complement strand
CATTCTGCCACCCATTCCATGAGCATTCTGCCACCGATTCCACGGTGATTCTGCCCCCCCTGTCAGGGAGCGACGCAAGATAATTTTCACCTACCATTCGTCCTTTTTTCGGAAAAAGGGACGGATATGGAGAAGTTGTCGATGCGTAAAACCAGAGAAGTATTACGACTGAAGTTTGAACTCGATCTGTCAGACCGGCAGATCTCAAAAAGCACTCAAGTATCCAGGCCAGCGATCAGTAGCTACCTGCGCCGGTTTGCGGTATCCGGCTTGTCCTGACCGCTGCCCGCCGACATGTCTGATGCAGATATTGATGCACGGCTGTTTCCTCCCAAACCAGCGATGCCGGATGCCTTGCGCCCTGCACCGGACTGGGCAGTAGTGAGTCGGGAGATGCAGGGGTCACCTTGTTTCTGCTGTGGCAGGAATATAAGGCAAGCCATCCAGAAGGATTTCTCTATAGCTGGTTCTGCGACCATTATCGGGAATGGATTGGCAAGCTGGATGCCGTCATGCGCCAAGAACATCTGGCGGGCGAGAAATGCTTCGTGGACTATTGCGGAAAAACGATGCCCGTCACCGATCGGCACACGGGCGAGATCCGCCAGGTGCAAATCTTCGTGGGCGTGATGGGTGCGTCCAATTACACCTATGCCGAAGCGACTTTTAGCCAAACCTTGCCGGACTGGATTGGCAGCCACATCCGCATGCTCGAATACTTCGGCGCATGTCCAGAAATTCTGGTGCCGGACAATCTCAAGAGCGGCGTCAGCAAAACCTGCCGCTATGAGCCTGACACCAACCCGAGCTATCACGACTTCGCCAATCACTACAGCATTGCTGTGATCCCTGCTCGTAGCAAAAAACCTAGGGATAAAGCCAAAGTGGAAAATGGCGTATTAGTTGTGACTCGCTGGGTGCTGGCCTGCCTGCGCAACCACGCCTTCTTCAGCTTGGCGGAGCTGAATACAGCGATCACAGAACTGCTGGCACGGCTGAATCAGCGGCCATTCAAGAAGCTGGCAGGATGCCGGGAAACACTGTTTCGCTCCATAGACTATCCAGCAATGCGCCCCCTTCCTGCGGCACGTCACGTCTTCAGCGAATGGAAGAAGGTTCGTATGGGGCTGGATTACCACATTGATCTTGGTGATGGCTATTATTACTCGGTGCCCTATACGCTGATTGGCAAGCAACTCGATGTGAACTACAGCGAGTATGTCGTTGAAATTCTGTATCGCGGGGAGCGTGTCGCCAGTCACGCCCGATTGCACTGCGGTGACAAGAAGCAATCGACACTGACTGCGCACATGCCCGAGGCGCACAGCAAAATGGCCGAGTGGACGCCGGAGCGCATCGTGAGTTGGGGCGCTTCAGTTGGGGTGCATACAAGCAAACTGATCGAAGCATTGATCAAGCGCAAGCCACATCCCCAGCAGGCATTCCGAGCCGCTGCGGGCATTATCCGCCTGGGCAAACATTATGGAAACGACCGGGTCGAAGCCGCTTGCCGCCGGGCCTTCATCACCAATGCCATCAGCTATACCTCCGTTGATTCCATTCTGAAACATCGGCTGGATGAATTGCCACTGCCGCAAGATAGCCCGCAAAGCAGCCTTCCGATCTTCCACGACAACGTGCGTGGCCCTGGCTATTACCACTAATCACACCAACCTATTGCAACAACTGACAGGAGAATAAAACCATGATGCACCCCCCCACATTGGACAAACTGAAGGAACTGAAATTGATTGGCATGCTGCGCGCCCTGCTAGAACAGGAAAGCATCCCGGACATCCGCACCATGCCGTTCGAGGAACGACTCGGCTTGATGGTGGATAGGGAGTTAACTGAAAGGGACAACCGCCGAATGCAGACGCGCTTGCGTATGGCGAAATTTAAACAGAACGCGGCACTGGAAGACATCGACTTCAAAACCGCGCGTGGACTGGATCGCTCTCTGATCATGAAGCTGGCGGGTTGTGAATGGGTGAAGGAACATCTGAACGTGCTGATTACCGGCGCGACGGGTTTAGGCAAAACATATCTGGCCTGCGCGCTGGCGCACAAAGCCTGCCGTGAAGGTTACAGCTCGTATTACGTCAAGCTGACGCGGTTGTTTCAAGAGCTGGATATAGGCCGCGCTGATGGCCGCTACGCCAAGATCATGCGCCAAGGCGGACGTCCTGATAATGGATGAATGGGGGCTTGCGGTGCTAACCGACCAGCACCGGCGCGATTTACTGGAAATACTGGATGACCGGTACAACATGCGCGCGACGATAATAACCAGCCAGTTACCCATTGCACACTGGCATGAGGCGATAGGTGATCCAACACTGGCAGATGCCATTCTGGATCGTGTGGTACACAACGCATACAAGATCAATATGAGCGGGAAAACCATGCGCAAGGATATGGAAAAATTGACAACCGAAAGGACAAAAGCTTAACCTAAAAACCTTGCGTCGCTTCGCTCCGACTGCCCCGGCAGAATGATCGTGGAATAGGTGGCAGAATCACGGTGGACTGAGTGGCAGTGTCGCGTGGGATGGGCA
>CAYZPM010000135.1:0-2571 GCA_964480365.1 uncultured Gallionellaceae bacterium | reverse complement strand
GGAATAGGTGGCAGAATCACGGTGGACTGAGTGGCAGTGTCGCGTGGGATGGGCAGAGATGTGCATGGCGCTTGATGTCAGCGAGAGTGGCTATCGAGCTTGGAAACGTGGTGGCAAGCCAGATCGCAAGAGGCTGACTGATGCACAGATGCTTGTGCTGGTCCGCACTATTCACAAAGAACTCAAGGGCGCATACGGAAGCCCGAGAATGGTCGAGGAATTGCGTGGGCGCAGTTTCTCTGCCAGCAAGGATCGGGTAGAGAGACTGATGCGTGAAAATGGAATCCGTGCCCGGCACAAGCGGCGCTACAAGGTGACGACGGACTCGAAACACGGCTTGCCGGTGGCGCCGAATCTGCTGAACCGGAACTTCACGCCATCAGGCCCCAATATGGCGTGGTCATCCGACATTACCTACCTGTGGACGGACGAAGGCTGGCTATATTTGGCAATCGTGCTCGACCTGTTCAACCCTGAAGTGGTCGGCTGGTCATTGAAACCGCGCATGACCGCAGACATCGTAACTGATGCGCTGACGATGGCGTGGTTCCGCAAGAAACCGACTGCGGGGCTGATTCATCACTCGGATCGTGGCAGCCAGTATGCCAGCCAAGCCTACCAGAGCAAGCTACGGGAATATGGGATGGTCTGTTCGATGAGCCGCAAAGGGAGTTGTTGGGATAACGCTCCGGCAGAGAGTTGGTTCAACAGCTTCAAGAACGAGTGGGTGCATGGGGTGCGTTTCGAAACACATGAAGAAATGATAACTCTGAGCTTTGAATACATTGAGGTGTTCTACAAACGAAAATGGCTCCACTCGACGCTCGGCTACAAGTCACCAATTCAGTTTCTGGATGACCGGTTCATTGCCCAACAGAAAGAAAAACTGGTAGCATGAAACCCGCCTCTTGGAAGACGAAATACCGAGGGAACCTCACTGACCGGCCAAAATCGACAGTCGCGGGCATCCCGCAATTCGTATATTCGCCAATTATTTTGAGGCTTAAATCAATGACTGCGGTTGCAAAACTTCCAGTCGCTTTTGGGAGATCATAATATGGATACCACACAAGTCTTAGCCGAAAATGGCATCGCATATATGCCTGCTCGTATTGCAGAACTTGCCGCGAGTGGATATGCAATAGATTTTACAGATCCCTATACGGTATTTGTCAATGGGAACTTCCCTACTGTTACCGCAAGTATAGATGAAGTTTTCGAAAAACTATTTGAGTTTGATAATGTAGATACGACTGGGATGCCCGTAGTTGTGTACAAATTAGGTGAGAAATTTGTTGCTTGGTATGATCAAGAAGCTGCACAGGGATTTGTACAAAAGGATTCTTGTGAATTGGGGTTTTAATGCATTGCAAAGTTATGCAACGGATCGTGGGCTGCGCGTCACGAATTACCGCTAATGCCTCCGAAACCGCCCCCGAATTACCTTGCTGGCTATCCTGCAGCACTGGCAGATCAAGTGCATACGCTGATCGAACAAGAACTGCTGACCGACATGCTGTTGCTGAAGTATCCGCTTGCGCACGTAGTGCGCACTGACAAGGCTCTCTATGACTACGTGCTGGAATTAAAAGGCACGTTTCTGCGCAACGCCGGACAACTAAGCAAGGTGGCGTTCGATAGTAAGCTTCATGTCATTCGGCACGCACTGGGCACTCACACCAGCATCTCGCGAGTGCAGGGCACAAAACTCAAGACTAAACGTGAGATCCGCGTAGCGACCGTGTTCAAGGAGATGCCGCTTGAATTTTTGCGCATGATTGTTGTTCACGAACTCGCACACATCAAGGAACGCGAGCACAACAAGGCCTTCTATCAACTGTGCCAATATATGCAGCCCGATTATCACCAACTGGAGTTTGACCTACGGGCTTACCTCACCTATCTCGAAGCGACTGGAGAGCCACTTTGGTCGTCCGCCGACAGCGACACCGTCACGCCCTTGGACGAGTAGCCGCCATTGGAAACTGTGATGGCGAATGGGCAAAACCGGCCAATGGACCGTGATGGCTGACCGCTATCGGGAAACATATTCGTGTCACGACATCCTGGTTCATGCCAAGGGCAAATGTTGGCGATTGCCTCAATCGCAGATATATCAGTTACCTTTGCCAATCGGGGATGCATTCAATACCTCTCTGCACCAAATTATTGTGTGTTACCCACCTAGCATTTAGGCTGTTATGATGTTGCGATTATGGCAAAGTGGCTCATCATTGTTGGCATCATTCTAATCCTAATTGGAGTAGCATGGCCGTGGTTGTCCAGGCTGGGCATTGGTCATCTTCCAGGTGATATTTATATCGAGCATAAAGGATTCCGTTTCTTCTTTCCGCTCACGACCAGCATTATCATTTCTTTGGTGCTGTCGGTTCTTTTCTGGATATTCAGAAAATGAATTGGAATGTCGCGATGACTATGATCAATGGATTTTTAGTTGGGCATTGGATAACGCTTCACAGCCTGATCGTGATGCTGGGTTTAGCGTTTTATGTCACCACGTCACATACCTTTCACCTGCGCCGTCATCCATCGGCAGCCATTGCCTGGGTC
>CAYZPM010000134.1:0-2603 GCA_964480365.1 uncultured Gallionellaceae bacterium | reverse complement strand
TGGCATGAATCAAAGTTATCATGATTTCCTGAGTAGCAAAAAGCACTCTATCGGGAATTTTGGATTCGATCCAGTATGGATGCCTGATTCTGCATTTGACTTTCAAAAGCACATCATTGCGAAGGCTGTTCAAAAAGGACGGATAGGAATGTTTGCTGATACAGGTCTAGGCAAGACTCGCATGCAGGTTGCAATTGCTGAAAACATCATCCGCAAAACAAATGGACGGGTGCTGATTCTCACACCTTTGGCGGTGGCATTCCAGTTCATTGACGAGGCCAATCTAATCGGAATCGATGACATTGCGCATAGCAAAGATGGAACGCTGACCAAGAAGATCACCGTCTTAAATTATGAGCGCCTGCACCTACTCAATGCTGAAGATTTCGCCTGCGTGATGTTGGATGAGTCCAGCATCTTGAAAAACTTCGCAGGGAAGACGCGGGATCAGATCGTGGCATTTATTAAGAAAGTGCCTTACCGTTTTCTGTCCACGGCAACCCCATCGCCAAACGATTTTATCGAGCTTGGGAATAGCTCTGAGGCCCTGGGCTACATGGGCTACATGGACATGCTAACCAAGTTTTTTAAGTCCAATCAAAACAGCGTTGACAGTAATAATCGCAACATCGGTGAAAAGTTTTATCTAAAGCCGCATGCAGAGCGTGATTTCTTCGCCTGGGTCAATCAATGGTCCGTCATGGTCAAAAAGCCATCTGACCTTGGTTTCAGCGATAAGGGATATGAACTTCCTGCACTGCATGTCAATCGACACATAGTGAACAATGCAAAAACTTGGACTATTGCTGGACAAGATTCATTGTTTGCCATGCCTGCATCAACGATGACAGAAGTAAGAGAAGAGCAAAAATTGACTGTGAAAGAGCGTTGTGAAAAAGCTGTTCAACTCGCCGAAGGTAAAACCTCAGTCTACTGGTGCAACTTGAATAATGAGAGTGAACTATTGGCAAATCTAGACAAAGATGCGGTCGAGATTATTGGTGGAATGTCAATTGACAAAAAGGAAGAAATTTTAGTCGCCTTTGCTCGTGGCGAGATTACGCGCCTGATTACAAAGGCCAAAATGACTTCAATGGGCTTGAATTGGCAGCATTGTAAACATACAGTATTTTTCCCAACTTGGAGTTATGAACAGTATTACCAAGCAATCCGTCGGTTTTGGCGGTTTGGCCAAAAGTCCGAGGTCATATGCGATATGGTGATTTCTGAAGGGCAAGAACGAGTAATGGAGGCGCTGGAGCAAAAGACACAGAAAGCGATTGAGCTTTATGAAAATTTGGTTGCAGCAGCAAACCGGGACTACACCCATTCAAAACGCGAATTTAACAACATTGGCAAATTGCCTTCCTTCCTTAACTGAGACCACTATGCTTATCAAACAAGAAATTCATACCGACAATTACAGCATTTACAACAGCGACAACATGGAGGTAATGCCTAACATCCCGGATAACAGTGTTGATCTTGCAATACATTCTCCGCCATTTTGCGGGCTGTATCAGTACAGTTCAGATCCGCGAGACATGTCAAACTGCGAAACCCGCGAGCAGTTTCTTCAAAGCTACGAGTATTTGATTAAAGAGATGGCGCGAACGATAAAGCCAGGCCGAATTACCGCAGTTCACTGCACTGATGTTTTCGACAACTCATGCCGCCTGTGGGACTTTCCGCATGAAATTATCCGCTTGCATGAGAATCACGGTTTCCAGTACCGCAACCGAATCACAGTATGGAAAGAGCCTTTGAAGGTTCGAATGCGGACTATGGTTAAGAGCTTGATGCACAAGCTGATCGTAGAGGACTCTACGCAATGCTTTACGGCAATGCCTGATTACGTTCTGGTATTCACCAAGAAAGGTGACAACGAGGTTCCTGTGACTCATCCGCATGGACTGAAACGATATTTTGGAGCTATCCCAATCCTTCCAAATATCCTTCGTGCATTCAATAATGCAAATGAGACAAACTTTTCTGAAGATGAATTGTGGGAATACCTGCAAAACAACTTTAAGGACCATGCCGATCCAAAGAGCAACAAGCTATCTCATTACATATGGCAGCGGTACGCATCCAGCGTTTGGGATGATATTCGGATTGACAATGTTTTGCCGTTCCGTGATTCACGCGAAGAGGATGATGAAAAGCATGTTCACCCGCTGCAACTTGATGTTATTGATCGACTGGTAGAGCTTTATAGCAATGAAGGCGAAGTTGTGCTGACTCCGTTCATGGGCGTTGGCTCCGAGGTTTATAGCCCTGTTTCAATGGGCCGCAAGGCAATCGGGATAGAACTCAAGGATAGCTATTTCAAACAAGCAAAGATCAATTTGGAATTGGCTGGCGATAGATTCAAGAACGAACTTGAAGCGAAACAAGAAACGATTTTTGATTCTGGAGAAGATTTGGAGGAAATTTCTCTCTAACCGCGATACAATAGCGCATCCCTTGGTTTCGATTGTCTGAGCCAAAGGATGTTTTGGCGGCTTTTATCTTGCATGAATCAGATGCACATAGACAAAAGCCGCTACGGCCTATGCCTGGTTTTTGGTGCTGATTCCACCGAAAGTCAGGCATTTTTTTTG
>CAYZPM010000133.1:613-2660 GCA_964480365.1 uncultured Gallionellaceae bacterium | reverse complement strand
TGCCCGCCGTTGATATAAAGATGTCGGGCAAAGCCCGACCTACATTTGGTTCCGGCTCGCCCGGCTTAGGTTAAGTAAATTTAAGGAAAAATAAAATGAGTGCAATCGTCGATGTCGTAGCGCGTGAAATACTGGACTCCCGTGGCAATCCCACAGTCGAAGCGGATGTGTTGTTGGAATCGGGTGTGATGGGACGTGCCGCTGTGCCGTCCGGCGCATCAACCGGCACCAGAGAAGCGGTAGAGTTGCGCGATGATGACAGGCAACGCTATCTCGGCAAAGGCGTGTTGCGGGCGGTGGAAAATGTAAACACCGAAATTGCCGAAGCCATCATCGGTCTGGATGCCGCAGAACAAACTTTTATTGACCAGACCATGATTGATCTGGATGGCACAGAAAATAAATCCCGCCTCGGCGCGAACGCCATCCTGGCGGTCTCCATCGCCGTCGCCAAGGCCGCTGCGGAAGAAGCCGGTCTGCCGTTGTACCGCTATTTTGGCGGCGCTGCGCGTATGGAAATGCCGGTGCCGATGATGAACATCATCAACGGTGGGGCGCATGCCACTGGCGGCGCGGACATTCAGGAATTCATGATTATCCCGGTGGGTAGCCAGAATTTCCGCGAGGCGCTGCGCTGCGGCGCGGAAGTATTCCATAATCTGAAAAAAATTCTGCATCACCGTGGTTTCAGCACCACGGTGGGTGATGAAGGCGGTTTTGCACCAGCCTTGGGTTCCAATGAAGCCGCGCTAAAAGTCATCGTGGAAGCCATTGAGGCTGCCGGATATGTGCCCGGCAGGGACGTGGCGATAGGCATCGATGCTGCCGCCTCCGAGTTTTACAAGGAAGGGCAGTACCACCTGAAAGCGGATGGGCTGACTCTCACCTCCGCGCAGATTATTGACGTGTACACCACTTGGGTGGACAAATACCCCATCATCAGCATTGAGGATGGAATGAGCGAGCACGACTGGGATGGCTGGAAGCTGTTGACTGATCGCCTCGGCAAGTCAGTTCAAATCGTGGGCGACGACATTTTCGTGACCAACACCAAAATCCTGCGCGAAGGCATCAAGCGCGGCATCGCCAACTCCATCCTGATCAAAGTGAACCAGATCGGCACCCTCACCGAAACTTTTGCGGCGATTGAAATGGCCAAGCGCGCGGGCTACACCGCCGTCATCTCGCATCGCTCCGGCGAAACGGAAGACTCCACCATCGCCGACCTTGCCGTCGCCACCAACGCACTGCAAATCAAGACCGGTTCCCTGTCGCGCTCCGACCGCATTGCTAAATACAACCAATTGCTGCGCATCGAAGAAGACCTCGGCGATAGCGCGTCTTACCCTGGGCGTGAGGCGTATTACCAATTGGCGTAGGCATGTGCCCTGAATAGATGCGCTGGATATCGCTGATACTCACTGCCCTGATCTTGCTGTTGCAGTACCCTCTGTGGCTGGGCAAGGGCGGCTGGTTGAAGGTATGGGATCTTGGCCAGCAGGTCGAGGTGCAAAAACAAGCCAATCAGCAGACACAAACGCGCAATGCGGTGCTGGATGCCGAAGTGCGCGATCTCAAGCAAGGCACCGAAGCGATTGAGGAGCGCGCACGTAGCGAGCTTGGCATGGTAAAGCGCGACGAAGTGTTCTTCCAGATAATCAGCGACCATCCTGCGGTGGCGGTATCGGCGGTGCAAGCTGTAGACTTGACGAAGCATTAGATTAACAGCAATAAGGAATTCGCATGAAAATAAAACTGCTCTGTGCAATCTGCTCCGTAGTCTTGCTGGCGTGCGGAAAAGCCGATCAAAGTAGCCCCACCACCCCTGTCTCAACCCAGACAAACACACTCCAGACACCCGTCAGCACGCTCCAAGCGACCAAGCCGGACGCACTGAAGATCAAGGATCTTTACATCGGCATGGACATCCAAAGTGTGCCAAGTGCCATGATGGAGATATTGGCGGATCGGGAATTGGCGGATTTCAGCTTCACCGACGTGATCAAGGTCAGTGATGGATCACAATGTGTCCTGATGTACACCAAGT
>CAYZPM010000133.1:0-603 GCA_964480365.1 uncultured Gallionellaceae bacterium | reverse complement strand
ATGCACGGATGCATGAGAGGTACGGTGAAGCGAGGGCGGCGGGAAAAGTGGATGAGGAAATATTGACCTCCTGCATCAATTCGGATGGCGTGTTAACAGCCAAGTCCGGCGCGGATAGCAAAGTCAGCAGAATCGAATTCAATGACGTCAAAGATATATTCAATGCGAAAGACTTATCGCCTGCCGAGTTCGTCAAGAGCCTGTCCAGGGAATACCACATTCCGGAAATGAAACCCAACGAAACGCAAACCTCCTGGAGCTACACCAGCCCGGACGGAACCAAAATAGAAGTGGACGCGAAAGAAGTTTTAGGGATACCGATGATGCGGCTCTATATGAGCAAGGCAAACCTGTAAAATATTGGTGTATTTTGCAGAGTGGATGGAATCGCGAAATCATTTCATCATTGACGAGAGGGACGCAAAAAATTCAGGGTTGCTTTATTTAGTTTGAGCATTATTTACGGTAGTTGGGGAATTATCATGCAGGAAAATTTGACAATTTCCCCAATGTGCTTAAAATGCGCCCCTCAGTTTTATCACATTGGGTTGTTAGCTCAGCTGGTAGAGCAGCGGACTCTTAATCCGTTGGTCGTGTGTTCGA
>CAYZPM010000132.1:0-2680 GCA_964480365.1 uncultured Gallionellaceae bacterium | reverse complement strand
AACCAGCAGACATTGTTTGCGGGGGATACCCATGCCAGCCCTTTTCAAAAGCAGGAAAGCAACAGGCTCTATCTGACGAAAGACATCTCTGGCCGGAGATGTTTAGAATTATACAAAACGTCAGGCCGAAGTGGGTTATTGCCGAAAATGTTTATGGGCATCTTGAACTCGGCTTCAATGAAGTATGCACACAGTTGGAAACTATTGGATACGAAGTGTGGCCGTTTGTTATTCCAGCTTGCGCCGTTGGCGCACCACACCGCAGGGACAGAATTTGGATTTTGGCCCACGCCATGCGCGGCAGCAGAAGCCCCCAACATGGGGAGCAACAAAAAGAACGGCCCTCGATCTCTTATGCAAGTAGCAAGAGAGATGTGGCCGACGCCTACAGTGTGCGGGAATTACAATCGCAAGGGCGCGAGCAAGACAAGCGGAGACGGATTGGCGACTGTAGTTGGTGGGACATTGAACCCAGCATGGGTCGAGTGGCTAATGGGATACCCAGAAGGATGGACAGACTTAGGGGGCTTGGAAATGCAATCGTTCCGCAAATCGCGCAGATCATCGGTCAAGCCATAATGGAGTATGAAAATGACAGAGCCTAAAACACAAACCACACAACGACCGCTTATGCCGGGTGAAGAACTGGCGATAGTCTACCGCAAGCTTCGGGCTGCGATGGAATTGAAATACAAAATTATGGATGTCCTCTATCCAAAGATTTTTTCCTGGAAGGAAATGGGATCGAACTCTGTCTTAGACATGAGAGATGTTCACATGGATAACTTTGAGAAACTAAAAAAGATCAGGGAACTTGTAGAGGGGTACGAGCCATGACTCAAACGACGAAACAAATCATTGAAGACTACCGCAATTTTCTTGTTGAAAACGAACTTGAAGATTTAAATAAGGCTGAAGTCGCCCTCTGCATTAACATACTTGAATACGCAAAGGAGAAAAACGATGCCAGGTAAAAATCGTCCATCAAAAAAGAACCGCGACCATCTTCGTATGGCAACCTTCAATGAGAAGAAAAAAGGCCGACCATGCCTATGCGCCCCACGTCATGCGCCCATTGGAGCAGAGTGCTTAGCGTGCGGAGGTGAGATAGTGAAAAACGATGAAACCTTCAAACTTCATACGGTGCAACAATGACTCAAACCACAGAATTACCAAAAGATTGGCCGACATACCTCGCCATGCATACAACCGTTTGTCATGAGCGCGACAGATTATTGGAAGCACTGAAGCAGCTAGTTTATTTTGTTGCCCCAACAATTCCTGCCGAAAGTCGTCTTTCTCAAGGGTTGTCATCGGCACTAATTAATGATCGTTCGGCCATAAAGGTGATTGAGTAATGACGAAATTTGAAGACGGAACTAAACTTTGGTTGTGGCAAGTAAACAATGGCGTGTATGTCGCATATGATACGCCATATCCTTGTCATTCTGAATTTGGTGATCCAATGACAGTTGGCGAGCCAGCGGCTACTGCAATGTTTATTAAATCTGTTCCTGGTGCGCGTCATGACAACTGATAACGTAATACATCCTCGTGAATTTTCCCGTAAAGAAGTATGGGAGTTTCCTGAAGGACGGTTGACTATTGAAGTGAACCCCGACGAACCGCCATTGAACGTAAGAACTGCGATTTACTTTTTGGGAAACGTGCAGCACCAAATTCACAGGATGATGGAGCCAGACCGTGACTGATAATCCACAAACCACGAAATGCCGCTATTGCAACGGTCACGGAACCCTGTCTGTTCAAACTCCGATCTGCTCAGTCTTTGGTGGGAAATGCGGATACTGCAACGGCACGGGATTAGCTGGAAAGAAGGAACACTTCTCTGATTGCGCCCAACATAATGAACCAGCTTTGCCGAAAGGTGAATGCGATTGTGGAGGATACTATGCCTAAAGATTCACAAACGACGCCGGAAGAACTTTTATGGATGTGCGAAATATGGCTTAAACAATTTTATGCTGGCAAGCCTTTGGACATGATCCAATCTGAAAAAGTATTTCATCTTTTGGATCATGTCATGCCCGCAGTTAGGAAGGCTCAAGGATGGAGAGGATTAAATGACTGAATCTAAAACCACACTTTCCCTCGTTGGGCTACTCCGCGATCAGGCGGCTTTACAGGAAAACGGTATCGCTCCGCAAAATATCGCAAAGCTACTGCGTGATGCTGCCGACGATCTTGACCGGACGAGGTATCACCTGGCGATGGTTTTATGTGAGTACACGGACATAAGGGATGAAGTGATGCCGCATCATGTTGTCAATGCCCTCGACTACTATAATAAGCATAACCCCGATGAACAGGTGACAAATGACTGATCCACAAACCACAAACTTCCGGTGAAGAAATGAAAGAATATACAAAAATCCAAACCTTGTTTAAGCGTGATATGGCCAATAAAGGAAAGATTATTCCTAGCGAATGGTCGTTGCCTGAGTTTGAATACCTCAAAGATAATCAGTGGGTTTTTACCGAAAAGGTTGACGGTACGAACATTCGCGCTAAGGCTGTTTTTTATGAAGAAGGCCGCAAAGAAATTGAAATCTGCCGCGAAGAAGGCGAGTGCCCTGCGCGGCGGGAAGGCTGGCTTGAAGAAGTCAGCCGGCAACAAGGGCGCCGCGAGAAGCAAAAAAACCAAAACGAGAGGTACTAC
>CAYZPM010000131.1:723-2758 GCA_964480365.1 uncultured Gallionellaceae bacterium | reverse complement strand
AGAACAATATTTAAAAAATAAAGCAGGCTAGATAGCGGGGCCGCATAAGCAAGATTCCGAATGATCTTTACGACGGTGCCGTGAATTGGTAATACTGATCGACCTACGTTAAGATCAACATAGACCATTGATGCCAATACCAGCGTTGCTGGAATGCCAATCAAAAAGGGGTGAATGAAAAAGACAACATTCATTAATACATCGGACGTTTCGTAATAATTAACACGAAACGGAAACGAAAGAATATTTGATTCATACACAAAACCACCGCAAACGAAAATAACGGCCAGCATTAGCAACAAGCAGGCCAAGCGCAGGATTTTTGTTGGAGGGTGTAATTAGTTTTGTGTAAATGGTCATTTGGCAGGAGACTGCCTGTATAAAGGAAACAATGACCTACGTAAAACGCACCAAGCGGGCCAAGCCCGATCCCGAATTAGTCAAACTGGCTGACAACCTGCTTGCCAATTACACGAAACCTGAAGACCTGATTGGCGAAAATGGCTTGCTCAAGCAATTGACCAAAATGCTGGTCGAGCGCGCCCTAGAGGTCGAAATGACCGATCATTTGGGACACGGTAAGAGCGGCGAGGTCACCAATGACACAGCCAATACCCGCAACGGTCATAGCGCCAAGACGCTGAAAGGCGATTTTGGCGCACTGCCGCTCGATATTCCCCGTGACCGCCAAGGCACATTCGCGCCGCAAATCGTCGGCAAGCATCAGACCCGCTGGACTGGCTTCGACGACAAGATTATTTCCTTGTATGCCCGTGGCCTGACGGTCAGGGAGATCCAGAGCCACCTGGAAGAGATTTATGGCGCCGAGGTATCGCCGAGCCTGATATCGTCGGTTACCGACGCTGTGAGCGAGGATGTGAAGGTCTGGCAGGCCCGGCCACTCGATGCACTCTACCCGATTCTGTATCTCGACTGCATTCACGTCAAAGTGCGCGACAGCGGGGCCGTGCGCAACAAGGCCGTCTATCTCGCCATCGGCGTGAACATGGAAGGCCACAAAGAAGTGCTGGGCCTGTGGATCGCCCAGACCGAGGGAGCCAAGTTCTGGCTGCAGGTCGTCACCGAGCTGAAAAATCGCGGCGTGCAAGACATCTTCATCGCCTGCGTTGATGGGCTAAAGGGCTTCCCGGACGCAATCGAAGCCGTCTATCCGAAAGCCGCTGTTCAGTTGTGTATCGTCCACATGGTACGCAACAGCCTGAATTTCGTTCCCTGGAAAGTGCAGAAGGAAGTGGCTACCGACTTGAAAACCGTCTACAGCGCTGCAACCGCCGACGAGGCCGAATTGATGCTCACGCAATTTGAGACCAAGTGGGGCAAGGATTACCAGTCGATCGGCCAGTCCTGGCGACGCAATTGGGCGCGGATCACGCCATTCTTCGACTACCCTCCGGAAATCCGCAAAGTGATTTACACCACCAACGCCATCGAATCGATTAATATGAGTCTGCGGAAAATCATCAAAACCCGTAGTTCGTTCCCGACCGATGAGGCCGTCAGCAAGCTGTTCTACCTGGCACTCAACAACATCAGCAAGAAATGGACGATGCCGCTGCGGGACTGGAAAGGTGCGCTAAACCGCTTCACAATTCAGTTTGAAGAACGGATGACACTAGCTTAAACGAAACCCCGTTTACACAAAATTCCGCACACCCCCTTTTGTTGTGATCGACTTTGATTTGGCCACTATGGCGGGCAACCACAACGGCACCGTAAAAAGGCACGCCAATTCCATGCCTGGTGCATACCAACCGCTACACTCTCTGACTATGCCAAGGCATCCGATGCCCATAGCGAACAACGGTATCGCCCATGCTATTGCCGCGAATATAAACACACCTCGCGTAAATTTTCCGTTCATATCGCTATCGCTTTCCAGTCAAATCGTTATCTAGAAAGGTACAGCATATTTGTGAAGCGGGGATTTGCTGAGTGTGAAGGGCATGTGAAACGCCGGAAAATCCAACAAACGGGTTTTCAGCCACGAAAATCCAATTTTGGTGTCGAATTGACA
>CAYZPM010000131.1:0-713 GCA_964480365.1 uncultured Gallionellaceae bacterium | reverse complement strand
GCCGCCCTACCGGATGTGCCTTACGGCCTTTATTATTTGTACGGTCATCACACTTTCGATCACACCTGCCAGCGTCGGAATTTGTCAAAACCGTCAAAACCCGCGTAAAATGCACGCTTCGCGGGTGTAGTTCAATGGTAGAACGAAAGCTTCCCAAGCTCTAGACGAGGGTTCGATCCCCTTCACCCGCTCCAGGCTTCCGCCAGTACCGCGCATTGCTTGGCAGCGTATTAACACGCGATCTTGCGCATCAACGATAATTCCACCATGTCCGACCAAAAACCTGCCGCTTCGCCGGCCAAGCCTTTTTTTTACGATCCGACCGAGCATCGCATCCGCAGCTTTGTGACGCGCGCCGGGCGGCTTTCCATCGCGCAGGCGCGCGCCATCGAGACGCTGGGGCCGCAGTTTTGCATTCCGTATGCGAAGGCGACGCTGGATTTCGAGCAGGCTTTCGGGCGGCGCGCGCCGACGATTCTGGAAATCGGCTTCGGCATGGGCGACTCGACCGCCAAGATCGCGGCGGGCATGGCGGACAAGGACTTTCTCGGCGTCGAGGTGCATACGCCGGGGGTGGGCAGCTTGTTGAAGCTGATCGGCGAGCAGGATTTGCGCAATCTGCGGTTGATCCAGCATGACGCGGTGGAGGTGTTGACGCATATGATAGCGCCGGGTTCGCTGGCGGGCGTGCACGTCTTCTTTCCCGATCCGTG
>CAYZPM010000130.1:0-2777 GCA_964480365.1 uncultured Gallionellaceae bacterium | reverse complement strand
TGAAATTGCCGCACACAAAGCCGCTGAGTTAGCGAAGCAGGAAGCAGAAAAACGCTTTCAGGCGCAACAAGAAGCGGAAGCGAAACGTAAGGAATCACCTCCTGTTGAAATACAGCCCGTTGCAATTGCAATATCGCAATATCACGATGCAAGCACGATTGAGCCGCCATGCCCTACGCCAATCCGCAGCGACTTAATAAAATCCGTTGCGGAGTATTTTGACGTTGACCACCTGACCGCCGAAAAATGGCTAGTCGAGGAATTTTCAAAATGAAATCGTTTGAACTGATTAATTTTGAAAACGAAGTGGCGGATGCGTTTGAATCTGGAAATGTTCGCTCACCTATTCACCTTTCAGGAGGTAACGAAGACCAACTAATCGGCATATTCGAGAATATCCGCGCGTCAGATTGGGTATTCTCGACTCATCGCAGCCACTATCACGCGCTATTGCACGGTATTTCACCGGATGAAGTTATGCGCCAGATACTTGACGGTCATAGCATGTCAATCAGGAGCGGAGAACACCGTTTTTTTACTTCGTCGATAGTCGGTGGAATTTTACCGCTTGCGCTCGGCGTGGCATTTGCTAATAAGCGTAATGAAACTGGCGATCATGTTTACTGCTTTATTGGTGACATGGCCTCGACAATGGGAATATTTTACGAGTGCCATCATTTCGCAGTTGGTCATGACCTGCCGATTACATTCATTATTGAGGATAACGGAATGAGCACGGACACACCCACAGCAGACGCATGGGGGCAGGATATGACCATAGACGCTTGGGGATGGGATAAGGTCATAAAGTACAACTACAATCGTACATGGCCTCATTGCGGCACTGGTAAACATGTGGAGTTCGTATGAAAACATACCAGTCAGAATTAAATCAGGCTATGAAGATGTGTGTATATGAAAATAGCTTATTCGTTGGGCAGTCAGTGAAGTTTGGAGGGCAAAAGATGTTCCAAACTTTATCAGGCGTGCCAGATTATCAGCGAATTGAAATGCCGATATCCGAGGATATGCAAGCTGGATTTTGCACTGGCCTTGCGATGGCTGGAATGTTGCCTATTTGCATCTTCCCGAGAATTGACTTTGCACTTCTGGCATTGAACCAGTTAGTCAACCATCTGGACAAAATGGAAAATAAACCGAGAGTGATTATCCGCACCGCCATCGGCGCAAAGTACCCGTTAAACGCAGGACTCCAGCACACTCAAGACCATGTGCGAGGATTTAGGCATCTTCTTTGTAGTATTCCGGTCTACCGACTGGAAGAAGTAGACGAGATAGTACCCGCGTACAAACGAGCTTTAAACCGTGAAGGATCTACTATTTTGGTTGAATATGCGGGGATGTATTGATAATTTTAGTGCGTAGCCTGTCCCGCTTGAGCGTAGGGTTCGGCACGTGCTACGAAGCAAATAACTTTAAACTGGAGATTTAAACGATGGAGCGTAAACTTGCAAGCGTAAAGCGGATAACTGAATTGCGGCCAATTCAAGGAGCGGACTTGATAGAGTGCGCCATTATCGGAGGAGGATGGCCGGTGGTGGTGAAGCGTGACGTTCACGAAGTTGGAGAACTTGTTTGTTACCTAGAAATTGATTCTTGGTGTCCGACTGCCATCGCGCCGTTCCTCAGTAAAGGAAAAGAGCCGCGTGAGTATAACGGCGTGAAGGGTGAGAGGTTGCGAACTGTTCGCCTTCGTGGGCAAGTTTCTCAAGGTCTTGTCTTGCCGCTAGACGCGGGCAAGTTCTACGAAGAGGGGCAGGACTTGACCGAGGCTATGGGCGTGCAAAAGTGGGAAGCGCCCGTCAACCTGAATTTGCAGGGGCAAGCGCATGGAAACTTTCCTTCGTTTCTTCGTAAAACAGATCAGGAGCGCATCCAGAACCTTGACGGGATGGTGTGCTGGGATGATGAGTACGAGATCACAACCAAGTTGGACGGAAGCAGCATGACGCTGTGGTTTTGGAACGGTGAGCGCGGGGTATGCTCCAGAAATATCGACCTGAAGCTGGATCAAGAGGGGAATGCGTTTGTCGATATGGCTAAATCGTTAGGAGATTCGTTCCCTCAGGGGATAGCCATCCAGGGCGAACTAATCGGGCCAAAAATTCAAGGCAATCGAGAGAGCTTGACAGAGCATGAGTTTTTCGTGTTCGACATTTTTGACATCGAAAAGCAGGAGTATTTCACGCCTTCGCGTCGTGCGGCATTCTGCGAGGATTACGGGCTGGCTCATGTTCCGGTGCTGGCAACTTGCAAATTATCGGATTGGAATATCACATCAATTGAAACCGCTCTTGTTGCGGCGGAAGGTAAATCTTTGAACCATTCGGTGCGTGAGGGGATTGTGTGTAAGCGAATGGACGGTACTTTCAGCTTTAAGGCTATAGCAAATTCATTCTTGCTTGCCGAAAAATAAGGTGTCGAACGTGGAGATAAGGGGCGCGCATGATGAACGATGAACAGAAACGTAACGCTTCGGGCGCGTCCCTCTTGAGCGGCGGGTTAGATGACACGGTGCAATACTGGCTTTGCTGCGGTAGCACAGTATATCCGCATGGGGAAAAGACGTGCTACGAAGCGATGATGGGGCATCCTGAGCATGTGCGATATGGAACGGTAAAGGATCACTCCGAATGGCAAAAGAGATTGTCATCTAACGTATCTTATACACCCGCCAAAATAACAGAATAGGCACCTGTCCGAATAATAGTCCGAATGGGTATATTTTACGACAAATTAAAGGTTAATTATGAAAG
>CAYZPM010000129.1:0-2789 GCA_964480365.1 uncultured Gallionellaceae bacterium | reverse complement strand
GGTCTGGTCGTCGCAACGGTAAACTCCGGCACGGTCAGCACGCCGGTGCGAGTTACGGCATCCACACCGGGCGCTGCTGGGAGCACGCTCACAACCCAATCAAGCCAGCTTTCCATTACCACCGGCATTCCTGACCAGTCTGGTTTCTCGCTGTCAGCAACCCAACATAATATTGAAGGATGGTCTGTTGACGGGGCCACGACGGTATTGACCGCACGGTTGGCTGACCATTTTAAAAATCCTGCGCCGGATGGTACTACCGTGAACTTTACTTCCGAAGCAGGCTCGATAGTGGGCACTTGCAACACCACTGCCGGAAGTTGCAGTGCCACGTTGACTACTCAGGGAACGCGTCCCAGCAACGGCAGAGCTACTGTGCTGGCCTATGCCATCGGTGAAGAGACTTTTATTGATTTGAATGGTAATGGGTTAGCGGATCCAGGCGAAATGATCGACGCCAATGGTCTTTCCACTGACATCGGATACGCCTATGTTGATTACAACGAGAACGGCATCCGTGATGCCGGTGAGCCATACATAGATTTCTACAATCTCGGCAGTTATCTTGGCACCATCACCGGTGTAGCGCCATTCACCGGTGTGGCACCATATAACTATGCGGGAGCCCCTGCAAAAGGGGATGGTCTTTACCACGGGGTGTTGTGCAATCCCGCTGCGGGGCCTTCATTCTGTAGCACTCAAGAATCTATTGATGTACGCGGCTCTCAAGTGATCGTGTTTTCCAGTTCCACGGCCAACATCACCATCAACGGGGGGGTGTCCCCAATTGTGTTACCAGCTTGTGCTTCAGGGGTAGCTGGCGCATCACTAGAATTTCCCGTAACAGTCGTTGACGTAAACGGCAATGCCATGCCGGTAGGTACCACAGTCAACTTTACTGCCTCTCCAGCCGATACTCCCTCGCTGATTACTTCCGCCAATTATGTCGTTCCGGACACTATCGGTTGCCGGACCAGTGCTGCCGGTTGTCCCGCTTCTTCTGCTTCGGCTACCTTCGGCGACATTCCAGTGACGATGCAAAGTGGGGTAGACTCATCGGGAACTTGCCTTAACAAAACTGGCAGTTCAGGAAATTTTACCGTAACCGTGACGACCCCAAATAAGCAGGTATCAACCGCAACAGCGACGTTTACTTATTAAAGCTCTTTCAACTGTTGTGTTACAAACGCCTGCAAATCCGGATTCAGCAGGCGTAGGGTGGGCACGCCTTTGTGCCCACGCGGATTCTAAAATGAATTTTCATTCAAGCCAACATTGAGTAAACTATTAAGATGTTCTATGTTGACCTCTTCTCAGCCCTAACCCGCCACAAGGTAGACTACCTGCTAATCGGCGGCTTGGCCGTATCCTTGCACGGCGTGGAGCGCGCCACAATGGATGTGGACATTACCGTCGCCATGAATCCGGACAATTTGGCATCCTTGATCGAAACCGCAAGGGAGCTCAAGCTTACCCCTGTACTACCCGTCCCGCTGGACGCGCTCACCGATTTGGAATTGCTAAGACTATGGCACACGGAACGCCACCTTGAAGCCTTTGCGCTACGCGCCCCGGAACTGGCCGGGGTGACCGTGGATGTGTTGCTGTTCCCGCCCGTGGAATTTGTCGGCATGGCGCACCGTGCCGTAGAGTTTAACGTTGCCAACACCACAATCCGGGTTGCCTCCATAGACGACCTGATCGCGCTCAAGCAAGCCGTCGGTCGCCCGATAGACCTCTCCGACATCGAACACCTGCAACGGGTCAAGGCGCTATGAGCCAACTATTTTCCCACGGTGACCGCACCTACCATGTTAGCGACGAACGGCTACGCGCATTTCGGGCACTCACTCCGGAACAAAAATTACGCTGGATAGATGAACTGGCGACTTTTTTGAGGTTGGCAAAAATTGGCAGTAAAAAGCAGCAACAACCATAGTGCGTAGAAGTGTGGGCACGATTTTCAAGCATGCCCCTGAACAATTTTCAGGATTAAAGCTCTTTCAACTGTTGTGTCACAAACGCCTGTAAATCCGAATTAAGGGTGTGCGACTCCAGGGCGTGTTTGAATGCAACGCGCGCCTCGTCCTTCTGTTGCAGCGCTTTCAACGAGATGCCGAGCCCCATTTGCCAGATACCGGAATCCGGCGACGATTGCAGGGCGGTTTGATAATGTGCAACCGCTTCCTTGTGTTGCCCCATGCGCTGCAGCACTGCGGCAATAAACGCCTGGTAATCTGCCTGCTGTGCGGCGTAAGGCAAAGTTTTCTGCAAGGTTTCCAGCGCCTGCGGCAAAGCGCCGCGTTCGACCTGCAAACGTGCCAGTAACACGGCAAAGTCGCTGTGCTTGGGATCATGGTTCAGGCCTGCCTGTAACACACTTTCGGCATCGGCATTACGCTTGCTTTCCAGCAGCAAGCCGACCATGGCCTGACGCGCGGCATCGTGGCCGGCATCCAATTGCAACGCGGACTCGTATCCCGCAATGGCCTCTCCAACGCGGCCTTGCTGCATCAAAATGTTCGCCTTGCGAAATTCGTTATCGGCTTGTTGCTGCACGCTGAGAGCTTTGACTTGCTTGTTCACACTACCCGTCGGCGACACAACAGGTGCTGGCAAGGACGCGGTATTTTTGTGGCCTTGCCCGCTGGCATCATCGGGTGGGGTTTGCACGGTGAATGCGAATCGACCCGACGACACGCCACCCGGATTGACCACTTCCACAGTCCAATCCCCAGGGGTCGCCCCGAAATTCGGATTAATGATAATTTGTGTTGCATTTTGCGAAC
>CAYZPM010000128.1:0-2802 GCA_964480365.1 uncultured Gallionellaceae bacterium | reverse complement strand
TTTGCCGTAGAAGGCAATTTGGCGAAGTTTGCTCATTACAGTCTCCTTAAAAAAAATACCACTAAAAAATAATCCGATTGGTGACATCGTTTGTTACCCGCTGCTATAACTACTGTCCCGCGCATTCCTATCAGCAAGGGGCGTGCCAATGCCTACGTGCTGGCGTACACGTTTGTTTTTATGTGGTTTAATAAAGATCTGCCATGCTGTCGGCGCTTGTAGCGATGCTTACAATGTGCAACAAACTACAACTATGGAATGATGAAGATAACGCAAGGCAATCTTGTCGTTTACGGTGCTGCACTATCTGGATTACATGCTTTAGCCTATCAAAAAAACAAGGCCAGATAAGTTTGTCGCAATCAAAGGCAAGGTAACTCGGGCAATTTTCTGTTCACTGCCAGCGTGCGCGGCTACTGTATGACTGTCCTGAGGTAAAATGAGCATATATCCATACCATTGTGCTGAACATGACACAATTACTCCTCAACATTGCGCCGGACTGGATACCCACCCTGGACAACTTTGTCGCCGGACGCAACGTCGAATTGCTATCGGCCTTGCATCATGCCTTAGCCGGTAGGGCAAGCGAACGCTGCTTCTATCTGTGGGGGGAGCCGGGTAGCGGGAAAAGCCATTTGCTGCAAGCGGCGGTCGAGCAGGCGCGTGTGTCGGGACAGTCCTCTATTTATGTGCGCAGCACTGTGCCTGAAGCGGCGCAGATGGTTGCTATGGATGATGTGGAAACGCTGGGGGACGCCGCGCAAATCGCGCTGTTCGAACTCTACAACCAGATGCGCGAAAGCGGTGGAATGTTGCTGGTGAGCGGCACGGCAGCACCAGCACACCTGCATATGCGCGACGACCTGCGCACGCGGCTGGGTTGGGGATTGGTGTTTCAGGTGCAGGGTTTGAGCGATGAAGAAAAAGCACAGGCACTGGTCCAACATGCCAACGCAAAGGGGCTTGTCCTGCCGCATGAAGTGACACAATACTTGCTGCGTCACGGGCGGCGCGACTTGCCAGCGTTGCTCGTTGTGCTGGATGCGCTGGACGCGCACTGCTTGCGCCTGAAACGTGGGGCGTCTGTACCTTTGTTGAAAGAGGTCATGCAAACCCGCATCGGCGCGCCGATATAAGTCGAACTCCGCGAACTATTGGATATCAGCCTATTTAGCCGGTGGGTTGTCGTTTACCCTATCCAGTTTTATCTTCAGGAAAGACAGGGGGCGGAAGGTTCAACTCGGAAATTTAACGGCTTACTTTAAAGGAGGAGGAACACCGGCTTGCGGGGTTTCGGCTGCCGTCCCTTGGCTTGATTGTTGCCGTAGCAACTGGCTAAGTTGTTCAGGCGTAATATTGCGTGACGCTAGGAATTCGCCGATGCTTCCATCCCGCTTCGGATCGAAATCAGCCAGGAAATTTTCCATTTCCTGCAATGAAGGCATGCTGCCGGGTTTCGTTTCGTTATAAACACCTTGCTGTTGCAACAAAGCTTGATCAAGTTGCGCAAGGGTGATTGCCTTGCGTGATACTAGATATCCCCCGAAACGCCCATGTTTTTTCGGGTCGAAATCATCAAGGCAACTCTGTATATCCTGATTGGACAATACTCCCATCTCAATCAGGATATCCCCGACTTGCCGAATTGGTGTTGCAGTGCCGGGAAATAAGGGGGCGGCAGAGATACGGCCATTATTTTCGGTATACAGTGGGTTATTCTGGTCAAAGGTGCGTCCCAATGCCTGTATCCCTCTCCATGAAGGACTGTCTGGGTGTTGTTTCAAAAATTCTCGTGCGGTTTTCTCGAATTCTGACGCTTTTGCGAGAGAGGAGTGGATGGATAGCAATAATGTCCACGCGTCCGCTTTCGAGGGGTTCCGCTTGATAATCTCTTGCAATATTTCAGCTGCCTTGGCTGGGCGACCATGCGAGGCATAAAGCCCTGCTTCTTCCAGCATTGAATCATCTTCGGTCACTTCCGCCGCCTCGATTTTTTGCGGTGCGGGGGGGGGCGCCTCATTTCTGGCCGTACTTGCGATGGGCGGTGCAACGACTGGTGCAGGAACAATCTTTTCTTGGGTCGATGGCTTGACGACGGGTGATATCGCCATCTTCAGGGCGGCGGCTAGATTATTTGCCGGTTTCAAGATAGGTTCGGCGTCTGGTTGCGATTTAATTCCGACGCGTGATTTTGTTTTTGTGTAATAGCGTAACCCCAGCCACAGGGCAAGGATGGCCAATACCAGCCCAAGGGCGGCAAATAGTCCACTTGGCAGATCGTTTTGTTGCACCACCGGTTGTTTCACGGCGATGGCTGGCTTGGGACTGCTTCCCTGTGTGCCTGTTGATGTCCCTGTTGTCGGTGACATCTGAGGTGTCGCTGACGGTGCCAGTGCAGCCGCCGCTGCTGATGAAGCAGCGGTGGCAGGGCGGACACCCAACTGCGTTAGTTGTAATTTGATTTCCCCTAACTCGTCCTGCAACTGTTTGACTTGATGTTGCATGGCCAGGAAGCTGGCCATCTGGTCATCGGCGTCAAGCAGTTTTTGCCGCGCCAGCAGTAATGCGCGTTCTTCCGCACTGATTTTTCCGATGCGCGATTCATCGAGCGTGTCGCCGGACAATTTGAGTCTGAAAGATACCGAGCGATCCTGTTTTTCACTGGTAGTTTGCGCAGACAAAGATGCCGAACGACCCCGTTTTGTGCTGGCTGTTCGCGCAGACGAAGAGTGCCGCTTATTGGTGGGCCGCGCCGCCTTGTGGGCAAGATATTTCTCAACATCAGGCTGTGCGTTCCCG
>CAYZPM010000127.1:0-2912 GCA_964480365.1 uncultured Gallionellaceae bacterium | reverse complement strand
AGCGAACAGGTTGTGTTGGGCGTGATTCGAAAATGAATTTTGCAGGGGCGACTATATAATGTATAAATTAGCCAGTTATAAGGAGTGTTGTCATGCGTACCGTTACATCTGCTGAAGCACAGAACCATTTTGGCGAGTTGCTGGACAATGCCCAGCGCGAGCCGATCACTATTACCCGGCGTGGTCGTCCGGTGGCTTACATTGTTTCCAGCGAGGCTTATCACACCTTGGCCGGGCGCGTGCCCGATTCGCCCCAGGCAGCGGGCTATTTGGATGAGATTGCCTCCTTTCGCGGCAGCGGGATGAAGGGCGCGACCGACGCACTATTGGCAGATCGAGCAACGGACAGACTGCGCGAGGCATGAACGGCTATTTGCTGGATACCTCGGCATTGCTGACTTTACGTGGCGACGAGGCCTTACACGGGTTCCATTGGCAGAATATGATTTTATTGATAGATTGCGTTCCTGTATTTGTGCCCCCCGTGTTACTTGGACGGGAGGCTACTATAATTAGATTAATCGACTTTTAACGTGGCTTCTTACCACTAAACCACTTCACTGTGATACTTTAGCGAATATTCACATATTTAAGGATCAGACATGTCAGTTTATGCACTTTGGAACAACAAAGGTGGCGTAGGTAAAAGCTACTTAACATTTCAACTCGCAACAGAGTACGCTCGAACTCACCCAGATCAAAAAGTGTTGGTTATTGACCTCTGCCCACAGGCAAATGTGTCTAGTATGCTATTAGGTGGAATTATTGAGGGAGAGGCTCTACTGACCGAATTTGCCGAGGCAGGAAATACCATCGCTGGATACATTGATGAGCGAATCAGAAGTCCATATATTGCTTCCAATACAGGCGCTAATTTCGTAACGCAGCCACTTTCTAACAACAGGGAAATTCCAAGCAATCTGTTCTTGGTATCTGGCGACGAGCGTTTAGAGTTGCAAGCTTCTCGTGTGTCTGGGGCAACTAACACCGGCCCTGCGGATGCATGGAGCATTGTGCATCGGTGGATCAGCGACCTGATCAATGATGTTCGGATTTCGTGGAATCATCAAGAAAGCACAGTATTTATAGACTGTAATCCAAGCTTTTCAGTGTATACCGAACTTGCAATGTCGGCATCAGATCGATTAATCATCCCGTTTTCAGCGGATGGATCTTCAAAACGTGCTGTACGCGCCGTCCTTTCGCTTCTCTTCGGTGTAAACCGCGGACGAGGGGGTGAACGCTCTGAGTTTGCCATCAAGACAGAGCAATGGCGGATGACAACTCCAAAAATCTATTGCTATGTAGGTAATAGGCTAACAACGATAAATCGTCATGCAGCCTTAGCATTTAAGCAAGTTATCAATGAAATCAGAGATGAAATCTGGGCAGTATGGCAGCAAAACCCCAATGACTTTTGCATACACCCACTGGGCGCTGGAATTCCATCAACACGCGTGACATTTACACGAATGTTTCAGTATGAGGTTGTCGATGCGAATACCGCATCGGTCGTTTCAAGTGCATTAGGAATTCCCATTATGCAACTCACTGCGCGCACGTATCAAATTGCCGGACGTAGTGTTCTCGTAAATCAGAGCCAACTCGATAAGCAACAGCCGAATGTTCGAGATTTAGTTGCTACAATCGAATAATTTCGCTTCGAAGAAAGAATCAAGGCAGTAACGTTGTTATTGTCCAGTGCCCAGATTTATCTCTTCGGGTGCACCAATATTATATTTCGACAACGATAATCTAGCCCCCAACTCGCATCAGGCGGAAACCGTAGCCGTATAATTTATATGCCACTCACATTTGGCGGATAACGCTATGCTCATCCGCGCTACATCAAAATCACATCGTACTGTTCCTGATTGTAGAGTGTCTCCACCTGCAACGATACCGGTTTGCCGATGAAGTCGGAGAGTTGTGCCAGATTTTGTGACTCTTCATCCAGAAACAAATCGATAACTTGCTGCGATGCCAGAATGCGGTATTCGCGCGCATTAAATTGGCGCGCTTCACGCACGATGTCGCGCAGGATTTGGTAGCACACGGTTTGTGCAGTTTTGACTTCGCCGCGCCCCTGGCAGGTGGGGCAGGATTCGCACAGTACGTGCGCCAAACTTTCGCGCGTGCGCTTGCGCGTCATTTCCACCAGGCCCAAGGCGGAGAAGCCATTCACGGTGATGCGGGTGCGGTCGTTGGCCAGCGCTTTCTTGAATTCTTCCAACACCGCGTTGCGGTGTTCCGCCGATTCCATGTCGATGAAGTCGCAAATAATAATGCCGCCGAGGTTGCGCAGGCGCAACTGACGCGCGGTCACTTGCGCGGCTTCCAGGTTGGTCTTGAATATGGTGTCGTCGAAATTGCGCCCGCCAACGAAACCGCCGGTGTTGACGTCCACCGTGGTCAGCGCCTCGGTTTGGTCGATGATGAGATAGCCGCCGGATTTCAGATCCACGCGCCGTGACAGCGCGCGTTCGATTTCCTCTTCCACACCGTACAGGTCGAATAACGGGCGCGTCCCGGCATAGTGCTCCAGCCGCGACAGCGCTCCCGCAATGTAGTCCTGAGCGAAGGCTGTCATGCGCTGATGGGTTTCGCGCGAATCTACCAGAATGCGTGCGGTTTCCTCGTTGACGAAGTCGCGCAGCACGCGCAGGCTGATATCGAGTTCCTGATACAGCAGGGAGGGCGCGGGCGAAATCCGCGCACGTTCTTGCAGGTTGCGCCACAGCTTGTTAAGGTATTCCGTGTCGGCAAGCAATTCCTTGTCCGACGCGGTTTCCGCCATGGTGCGGATGATATAACCGCCGCTGTGATCGGGCGGCAGAACTTGTTGCAGTCTGGAACGCAACGCTTCACGTTCGGACTCATTCTCGATGCGTTGTGACACGCCGATATGCGAT
>CAYZPM010000126.1:0-2969 GCA_964480365.1 uncultured Gallionellaceae bacterium | reverse complement strand
ACCATTGGCGCATCAACGGAGCGCCCCTACCGCGAAGCGGTTTCGTCCCCTGGCCTATTCTGTTGAAAAACTCTTTTTCTGGGGTGTTCGGAAAAATTCTAGCCTCTTGGGCGGGTTATTGTTAAATCAATGTGGGGGCCGCCAGATTTTTCCTATTCGTTCATTATAGGTGGCCTGATTTGCGTATACGACGAAAATCAATCGCGAATCACAATGTAAAGGCTTTTGGCTGAAATTTTGCTGCTTTCAAAAATTAGAGTTTTTCAACAGAATAGGCCATCTAACGACCATTGGGCATTTTACTTGCGAAGGTCTGAAGTACAACTAGTTTGAGACATTAACTTTTTTTCTTCGTTGACGGTCACAAGACGAAGTTGAATCACCATGTGTTTTGATCTCTATCGCACCAATAGCCGATGGTTCAGCTCAGAGATGTGCGCGATAAAATTCCAGAAAATCATCCGCCGGTAACGGACGGCTGAAGAAATATCCTTGAATCTGGTCGCAGCCCAAGGTTTTCATCAGTTCGAGTTGTTCTACAGTTTCAACGCCTTCGGCCACGGTGGAGAGATTGAGTGCTTGCGCCATCGCCACTATCGTTTTTGCAATTGCCACGTCGTCGGTGTTCGCTGGGGTATCCTTGATGAACGCTCGGTCGATTTTCACGCAATCAATAGGAAAGCGCTTGAGGTAAGCGAGCGATGAGTGACCGGTACCGAAATCGTCTAGCGCCAGGTGGATGCCCTTGTCGTGAATTGCGCCCAGCAATTTTATAACACCTTCCGGATCATCCATCACCATGCTTTCGGTAATTTCCAGTTCCAGCGAATTGACGGGTAGCCCTGTTTCGGCAAGCGCAGCGTCGATTTCATCCAGGAGATTGACGGAACGGAATTGCCTTGCGGAAAGATTGACCGCCATCCGTAGCGGGCGAAGACCGGCTTGTTGCCACTCTGCATTTTGACGACACGCTTCGCGCAACACCCAGCGGCCAATCGCCACAATAAGGCCGGTGTCTTCAGCAACAGGGATGAACTCAATCGGGGAAATCATGCCGCGCTCCGGGTGTATCCAGCGCACGAGCGCTTCCATGCCGAGCAGGCGGCCAGTCATCGTGTCTACCTTGGGCTGATATTGCAGGCGTAGCTCACCGTTTTCAACCGCATGCTGCAGGTCGGCGGATAAGCGTAGAGCCTTGGCAGCAGCTTTCCCCATGGCTTCGTCATATACTGCAAAATCATTGCCGCCCGCACTGCGTACCCTGTTGCAGGCAGACGCTGCCTGCTGTACCTGTATTCCCGACATTTTTGTAGAATCGTTGCTGACGCCGAATTGCGTGAGCGCAACTCCGATAGACAGAGTTGAAATTAGTTCATGTCCCTCGACGTGCAGCGGCTTTTGGGCGGTGACGAGCAGTTGCCGAGCACGCTGTTGCGCATCAGCCAGATCGCCGGATCTGCGTACCAGAACAAAAGCATCGCTGCCAAAGCGGTAAAGTTTTTCTTCTTCAGCGATAACTTGACTACTTAATCGCTTTGCAATCTTGACCAGCCAGCGCTCGGTCTGAACCGCGCCAATGTTCTCAAAAATTTCCCGCTCCCGGTCGGCAACGATCATCATTACCGTTCCTGCACGCTGCTGCCTGAACGCTGCTTTCAGTTTATCGCGCAAGCTATTTTGATTGGGTAGGCCGGTCCCGTGATCAAAAAATGCCGCACGGAAGATGAAGAAAACGTAATAAGCTACAAATAACGCTACGACGATAATGAATATCGAAAAGCCGATGACCCAGCGTTCCATCGTGGATACACTGATCTCGGAATCCTCCCCCAGATTGTCCACTACCTGCTGGTTTGATAACGACATCTTGGCAAGCGTCTTTTCGATCTGCCGAACCTTGGGCTTGACCTGTGCCAGAATCGCACGGGCAAAGTCCCAATTCACTTTCTCGGGAGCAAGTTCCTTGCTGGCAAGAGTAACGGATAGTGCATCGGATAATTGGTCAAGTTCGGTGAGGCGTGTACGCAACTCGGACATCTGTTCACGGGAACCCATGTCCTTCTCCAACCGCTCGACGATATTGTCGAGACGTGCTTTATTTTGGGCGCGTTGTTTCTGAAATGCATCTGCGGTTGCGGTGTAAGAATAATCTTCATACAGCAGGCGCTCTTCGTCCGCAATAGCGCCGCGCAGCTCACCGATACGCTGGGAAAGCGGGAGTTTCTCGGCGATAAACATCCGGTTCACGTCCTGCACCGAATCGCCCAGAAAGACGATGCGTGCAGACACCGCAATGCCTACCGCCAGCACGAGAAGAAAAGCCCACCATAATCTGCGCTGAAGCATTACTCACCTTCCCTGCCATATAGAGCCGACCACGCGTCCTCTCTCTTCTCCCGTCTGCGGGAGGGACTTTTCAGCTTAACGAAGCACCATGGGCGATTATCGCTTAATATTTTCCGGAATCTTCAGACTTGTCCCCAGCAGGCTCCAGCTTGCCTCCAATCTTTATACAGCTGCCTTGTGGAACCGTTATGAAATCGCGTGGGTCGTTATCAACTTTTGAATGTCCAGCACAGGAATGCTTACTCTTATTACTGTTGCAGCCATTTTGGCCTGCCTTGGCTATGCCAAAACATTTCTCATCGTCGGTGGCATAAGCGGAGATCGCTGTGGCAGTGATGCCGAGCGAGAGCAGACTGGTGATTGCGCTGGTGATGAGTGTATGTTGGTCTTTCATGATCTGAATTCCCTTTCAAGTTAAGCAATTTGTCTGGCGCAGGGCAAGTCAAACCGCACGAAGTCGCCACTTTACCATTGCTGACATGGGTTGTCTTATCCAAGCATACAACTAAAATCGTTCAGCGCTCCTTGCGCGACCATATTCAATAACGCAGCCTGCAAGTCGAAATCAGGATAGCGTTCTTGCGTGACGGCAGTTGCCACACCCAGCGGAGTTCCCGCCTGTA
>CAYZPM010000125.1:0-3029 GCA_964480365.1 uncultured Gallionellaceae bacterium | reverse complement strand
TATTTTCCCTCTCCTGGTGGTCTTATGCATCCGGTGGCGGCGTTCTGCCCTGCTTTCACTTATTTCAACGCTGGTTCTGTTTTCCCTGTTGGCAAATATCCTGGCTGACAGAGTGGGCATGGGCGGAGGAGCCTTTTATTTTCTCCCCACGCGAGCATGGGAACTTGGCGCGGGCGCGCTTCTCGCCCTGGCGCCATCCGCTAGGATTGCTAATTCCTGGATGCGGCATGCCCTCGCATTGTTGGCTGCCGTCCTCATCCTTGCCAGTCTATACTTCTCGGAAGCAGCTCAGTCCGGCTTTGTTCCGCCTGCCCTGTGGGTGGTGCTGGGCACAACCTTGGCAATTTTCCTTGGGAGTGCCGGGGGGAGCTGGCTGACTCTCGGGCTCTCCAAGTCCGTGCTGGTATGGATTGGTCTTATCTCTTATTCTTTATACCTCTGGCATTGGCCGATTCTGGTTTTTTCCCGCTATTACTTTGTGCAAAACTCCTTGTCTGGGGTTGAAGCGGCGCTGGCGATACTGCTGATGTTTGCGCTGGCAACATTGTCCTGGCGTTATATTGAGCGTCCCTTTCGCAATCGATCGATGAAAATCGGCACCGTGCTGATTTGGGTTGCCAGCGGTTGCGCGATTCCTGCGATTGCCTCCGTGGCAATTCTTGCGTTTCATGGGCTTCCCTCTCGGTTCAATGAAGATACCAGGCGGATCGCCTCTACAATGCGCGCGGAATATCATTGCAGCCTGAACAACCGTATCTCCTTTGGCGCATTGGGCGCCTGCCCCTTGTCCCTGCCAAGCCATAATCTGGCGGACGCCACAGTCGCACTCTTCGGTAACTCCCACGCCCAGATGTACGCGCCTCTTGTCTCTGATATCCTGCGTGAGAATAACGAAAAAGGCATTCTCGTTCCAATGCCCGTTTGCCGCCCCATGCCGGACTTGAATGACTCGTTGAAATGCATGGCCATAGCTTCCAAGAACCTGTCTGCGATCGATGCTCTGCCCAGTATTCATGTTGTCGTTCTCGGCATGACATGGGATCCGCCCATGTATACACCAAACGGCGAGGTGCCGAAGGGAAAAGAACGACAACTCTTTATTGAAAGCCTTGACCGGCTGATTGAGAACTTGAAACAGCATGGCAAAACCGTGGCGCTCATTGGGCCTTTGGCGTCACCGGAAATGGATTTCCCTTCGATTGTGGCCCGTCAGTTAGCCTTCCGCCACGAAATCGATGAGCCTCTGTTTACTCCCGAAAGCACATTTATGGCTCAAAAAGGCTACATCATTGATCATTATGCCTCCCGTAGCGACATCGTATTCATCCGTCCAGACCGCATCCAATGCAATCTTGGCAAATGCGACTTCATCCGCGACGGAGAATCATTTTTTGCAGACGATCATCACATTGTTGAGACCGCGCTGCCTTTTTTCCGTCCTATCTTCGAACCTGGGCTAAAGCAGGCTTTTCTGCTAAGTTCCAATGCGCCGATGAAGACCTCGAACCAAATATCCAGATGAGTTTTACGCGCAGGGGAACGGTGCCGTGCGTCTATGCCGTTGCGCATTCATTGGACTGCTCCAACTCGCTGGCATGATGGCTCAAAATAAATACCGGCTCATTGAATTGCCGTTTCGCGCATCACAAAGTGCTTGATACATTTGCGCATTCTATCGGTGTTTTTCTCAAAAAGCTCGTAGACAAGCTGTGAATAAAGTACAACGACCGACAGTACACACACCGCAATCAAGAAAAGGTGCCAGCTTGGAACGGTGCGGGGCAGATGCAAAGAAGCTCTGAGAAAGATCAGCAGCGGGAAATGAGTCAGGTACAGTGTATAAGAACTGCGCGCCGACCTCTGCGCCACCTTGACATAGAGAGTGGGCAGCGGCTTCGTTGCACAGTGCAGCGTTACCCAGATCAGAAATGTCACAATGAGTCCAAGCAATGCATCCGAGATCCATCCAAACTGATGCTGAGTCCTGGCTGCAACCACCAAACCAATCGCAAGTAAAACCAAAGCTGTACCTATGGCAATACGACGTGTCCAGTTCCCCCTTGCTGGAAAGGGCGGCAAGTAAGTAATCAACACTCCCATCAGCCATGGAATGCCAGCCAAGGCGATCCCGGAACCAACAAATAATTCCCAGACCAGCAGACACAACCCGCAGGCCACGCGTACCCGCCAGGACCGGCCCTTGGCCAGCAGCAGTACCAGAAGTGGAAACGCGAGGTAATACCAGAACTCGTTGCACAAGCTCCAAAGTGGGATGTTTGTTCCATACACAGGGAACGAATTGCCTACAATGTCCGGCAACTTGATATTTTGCAGGAAAAGACAGTTGGCCGCTAAAGTCGGAAATGTCAGGTCGACGTGCATCCGAGGATCGAGCGTCAAGATGGCATAGTGAGCCTGCATGTCCACTAAATGCATTCCCGCGCAATCCAAAATCCCACCCAGTAGAAGAGCAGGAAGGAGTACAGCGTAGAGCCGTGTGAGGCGCGTAAACAAATAGCCCCGCCAGGACCAGCGCCCGGTGGCCACCGAACGCAGAACACTTCCTCCCACCAAGTATCCGCTGAGCACAAAGAAGACGATGACCCACTGAGGACCGAGGCCGCTTATTAGATATGCAATGTCGAGCAGCGGGTTGTGGTGAACAAGTTCTAAACGGGGTAAAAACAAAAAATTGCGACAATGGCCGAGCAAGACAGAAAAAGCTGCGAAGCCGCGCAGGGCTTCCAGATGCACAGAGGGGCTGCCGTGCGCATGTTTCGAGGCTGTTGCAACTGCGGAGACAGCCGATCTGACAGGTTTCTGATCGATCATGAAATTGATTCTATTATCCGGTTTAATCCGGAATCTCCTTTTTCAGCACATGTTTGCAAATAGTATACCGCTCCTGATGCGGATTGACTCACCAAGGCACTATTGTGGCGAAAAATCAGTGGCCGTGTTTGTCTACGCCGTTGCCGCTTCATCGGCCTGTTCATCTCCGCCGGCGTGATAAAGAGCGTCCAAGCTGA
>CAYZPM010000124.1:0-3070 GCA_964480365.1 uncultured Gallionellaceae bacterium | reverse complement strand
CAGCGAACAGGTTGTGTTGGGCGTGATTCGAAAATGAATTTTGCAGGGGCGACTACCTAAAGGATGTGCAAGCGTAGCCAG
The DNA here is from genome assembly GCA_964480365.1 of uncultured Gallionellaceae bacterium. GTDB lineage: Bacteria > Pseudomonadota > Gammaproteobacteria > Burkholderiales > Gallionellaceae > CAIQPV01. Next base: position 2,989 of record CAYZPM010000124.1, on the reverse strand, counting down.
GATGGAATCCGGGAACTGCCCTGCCGGAAAATCGAAAGGATAAAGCCAATGACCAGCCCAGACTCACAAGAAACGGTTCCACAAGAAATTTTCCGCGCCAAGGTGAATCTGGAAACTTCGCGCATCGCGTGGAAGGAATTGCAACGCTTCTTCGCCAGCGGCGTAGCGGTGGCGGTGGATGCCGAACTGGATCTGGTCGAGGTGGCATTGCAGTTTTCCAAAGACAACAAAGCGCAAGTCGAGCGTTGGCTGTTGACCGGCAAAGTCGGCAAGGTGTCGGATGAGCAAGCTGCAACATGGGTAGCAGCCGATGCCGACATGTGGGCGGTAGTGGTCAGCCCGTGGGTGTTGGTGCAGGCAGTGAGGTGCGAACTCCAGCCTGTGTTCAGTGCATCTCTACCCAGAGATGGCGCAGCTTAATATCTGGCAGTCCATTTGCTCTTGTGTGGGACGAGCTATATATGGACATTCCATTTTCTTCATTTGCAGATTCGATGTGGAGCAAGTCTTCCACAGTCCATCCAAGATTGCCAGTTGTACTTAATTCTTCGATCCATGATGCAACACGATCTTGCCAAAACGCCGCCGTCTCATCCTGCACATAAGCAATCATCGCTGCGAGCGTATGGTTGCCGCCATGATGCCCGGCTTTAAAACGCTGAATTCCACCAGTGCTAGATTTTTTACTGGCGACGTATTCTCGTTCATCTCGTTTCTTGCCTTTTGGTGTCGGTAGTCTCTTGCATTCAATAGGTAGCAACATGTCAGAGTCGGTGCAGCGACGCCCCTCTACCCAGACGGTGGCACCACAGGGCGAAGCGACCAGATCAATCTTGCGTCCCTTTTGATACTCATCTGGCTCTTCACGCCGGAACTGAATGAAGTCCCATGTAGAAAGCCGAGCTGTACTGTTCAGATGCCCGCATAGCTGAGAAGTAAGTTCATCCTCCGATGAAAGATTTTTACAGTCAGGGCGATCTCGCCAACGCGGCAACTCGTCCGCTATAAAATTGAGTAACTCATACAGCGAAGCCATTTGTAGATGCACATCTTTGTCGAGCGTGCCGACCTGAGCGTGGGAACTTAAAGAGTTAGCCAGCATAGAAAGGCGCGTCAGAAACCTTGGGCACGTAAGTCGGACAGCATTTCATCGGCATCGCGCAGCGCGATAGAGCGCAACCAATAGCGCAGCCGATCCGGCTTGAGCAGGAAAACAAAGTTGCCGTCATAGATACGGCAGATGCGGGTAACTTGTAATGTGTCACCTTGCTGTTCGTGGAGAAGTTTGTCCAGCTTGCCTTTCAATTCGTCGGCATCACTCCAGTCGACTTTGCCTTTTCCAAAGACAAACGGCTGGCATATAACCCCTGACCACGACTGTGGTTCGAGGGGGCGCAATGGATTCTTTTTATAGACGGTGTTGATCTGGCTGGTAAAGACGCTCGTGAAGTCAGCGAGCTTTGCAAGCCCGTTTTGTTTCATCGCCGCAGAGTCTTCACCTAGCCTGACGAGGTCGCGGTAATAATCTACCATATCGTCCGCGAGAACCTTTTCGTTTTGACTAATATCGAGCGTTCCTGACTTGGCGAATGGCAATGAAATAATATCAATCGCCGAAAGAGTGGTTGCGTGTTGTGTAAACGACTTTACGCTTGTAGCGGCTACGAAGGCTTGCAACGTGCGCTTTTGTGATTGGATAAATTCTGACACTGCGCGAATATTTGCTTTTTGCTGTGGTTCACCGCAAAAACCGACGATTTGATTTTTGTATGTCAAGTAGCCTTGCTGAAGATAGGCGTGATTCAAATCAAATTGCTGATGCACAAGAGTCATCGGCGCTGTAAATCTCTTGGGGGAATATTGCGACTTGAATAGTTTTGTTTTAACAACAGTAATGGCATTTTGATCTATGCCTGACTCCGTTAACGCATTCGTCGGTAGGAGAGGTTTTCCGGTAAGATGTTCGGCTGGAGATAGTTTTCGCATTTTGCTTCCCGTTGGGTCGCTCTTTGGGATTGCTTCGATAAATCCCTCGCCGTAATCCCAACCCTGCTCATGTGCATACCCCCCCAGTGTCTGAAATTCTTTCAGTCGATCCACAAAACTAAGCACACGCCCACCACCTAGCAGGTCGGTACGCCATACGGCATCATTAGCAAGCACAAGATTTCGTGGCAACCAATGAAGGTCGTAGTAATCAATATCAAACCCGAGTTCGGCATCAACGCGCCCGCTTCGGCGAAACGTGGCATGGAGAATTTTTCGATCAACTGGGGGTGTTGTCGCTTCGGCTACGACAACGATGACTTTTGTATCTGCACGGAATAGCCCACGTACTGAAATAAAGTCCAGCACTTCCCGAACATCCCATTTTGCGATAAAGCTGCGCCGGAATTCGAGCGACTGTTGGTTATAGAGAAAGTTGTATTGCTGGAGCATGCTGAGCACGCCACCTTCAGCAACCATTTCCATAGACTCGTGCAGAAAAAGGTAAGCAAGTTGCTTGTCAGGAAGCGAACCATGAGTAGATATATAGCGGGCATAACTGCGCTCTGCACCTGTGGTAGTGAGTTTCGATACAAATGGCGGATTTCCTACCATCACGCCGATGGGGCGCTTTATGAGACCTTGCTCCTTCGCTTCAAAAAAGCAGGAGTGATGCAAAGTCTTTCCTGCCAACGGCGGGAATAGTTTAATGCTCTTGCGTATGGCTTCGGGTTCCAGTGCATCGCAGAGTGCCAAGCAAAGACTGAATGCGGCGAGTTCAACCGCCCCCGCTTCCAAATCAATTCCATGAACTTGTTGTAGCAAGTTCTTTAAAACATCAACGCTTGGTTTCTCCCACTGGTTCTGACTGCGCCAGTGCAAAACCAAACGTTTGTAAGCCTCTACCAGAAAAATTCCCGATCCACATGAAGGATCCAGAATGATTTCACCGCGCTGCTGCAGGCGGTCAAGACGTTCCCAGTTCAGCGTTTCCTCCAGCATG
>CAYZPM010000123.1:0-3270 GCA_964480365.1 uncultured Gallionellaceae bacterium | reverse complement strand
TCGGTTCGGGCATGAATGATGCATGAATATTTCTAATGGACAATCTGGGTTTAATGCGTAACCGACCAGCCAGCGTAGCCCGGATGGAATGCAATGAAATCCGGGATGTTCGATGTAACGCATCCCCGGATTACGCCATGCTTCATCCAAGCTACGGCTAACGGGAATCCCTGCCATCTGCACTCACCGAAACGAACCTTGTGTATATACCTAATAGGGTATATATTTGCATCCCATGAAATCCCCTTCCCCCAGAGAGCGCCCCCTGCATTGGGTTGGCTCGTCCAGAAAGGATTTGCTGGGCTTTCCCGAAGAGGTGGTGGATGACGTGGGTTATGCCCTTGGAGTGGTGCAGCAAGGCGGGATGCCACCTTCCGCAAAACCGTGGAAGGGCGAAGGTGCGGGTGTGCTGGAGATTGTGGAAGATCATCGCGGCGATACTTTCCGCGTGGTTTATACGATCCGGTTTGAGAGGGCGATTTATGTGCTGCACTGTTTCCAGAAGAAGTCGCCTTCCGGGATACGGACAGCCAGCACGGATGTGGAATTGATCCACGAGCGGTTGAAGCTGGCCAAGGCTGATTACGGAGTGCGTTATGGTAAAAAAGGTTGAAGTTGTGGAGGCAGGCACAGGGGATGTGTTCACCGATCTCGGTTTTCAGGATGCGGGGGAACGCAAGCTGCGCGTCCAGCTCGCCATGCGGATCAATGAGCTTTTGCAGGAACGCCGCCTGACCCAGACCAAGGCCTCAACGTTGTTCGGCATTCCGCAGCCGCATGTGTCCGAACTCAAGCATTACAAGCTCAACCGCTTTTCTTCCGAACGGCTGATACATTTCATCACCTTGCTGGACAGAGATGTGGAGATTGTCATTCGCCCCAAGGCGAAGGGACATGCATCCGGCTTGCTGTCCGTGTTGGTTGCCGCCTGATACTGCATGGCTGTTGCGCCATAAGGTGTGTTTTGTTGTGCGTCGGCATGGATTTTACTTGCCGATTCGTCTATCATGCCGCCTCGGTTTCACAACCACAGAATTAGAGCGTTTCTTGATTTTCTGAGATGTTCGTAACAGTTTGGCGGGCCTCCCCGCATTGCGGCATGGTGAATCTGGTCAGGTCCGGAAGGAAGCAGCCACAGCCAAACGTTGCAAGTGCCGGGGGCAAGGCTCGCCTCCTATTTTTCGAGAGTGTTCACCTCGATTTTATTGGCAGGCAATATGTCGGCAACATCTGTACTAGCGCGCAAATGGCGACCCAAGACCTTCGCGCAACTGGCGGGGCAGGAGCACGTCGTGCAGGCTCTGGGCAATGCCCTGACGCAAAACCGTTTGCATCATGCCTACCTGTTCACCGGCACGCGCGGCGTGGGCAAGACCACCATCGCGCGCATCTTCGCCAAATCCCTGAATTGCGTTAACGGCATCACCGCCACGCCGTGCGGCGTGTGCAGCGCTTGCACGGAGATCGACAGCGGGCGCTTCGTTGACCTGATCGAATTGGATGCGGCGTCCAACACGCAGGTGGACAACATGCGCGAACTGCTGGAAAGCGCGCTGTATGCGCCGACCAGCGGACGCTTCAAGGTATATATCATCGACGAAGTCCACATGCTGTCGAAGTCAGCGTTCAATGCGATGCTGAAGACGCTGGAAGAGCCGCCCGCGCACGTCAAATTCATCCTCGCCACCACCGACCCTCAGAAAATCCCGGTCACCGTGCTGTCGCGCTGCCTGCAATTCAACCTGAAGCAACTGCCGCCCGCGCTGATCCTCACGCACTTGCAGTATGTGCTGGGTCAGGAAAATATCCCATTCGAGGCGGGCGCGCTGTCGCTGCTGTCGCGCGCAGCGCAAGGCAGTATGCGCGATGCGCTGAGCCTGCTCGATCAGGCCATCGCCTATTCCGATTCGCAGGTGGATGAAGCGACGGTGCGCAATATGCTGGGCGCAATCGACCAGAGCTATCTGTACGACTTGCTGCAAACCCTGTTGGCGCGCGACGGCGCCGGGCTATTGCGCATCGCCGACGACATGGCGATACGCAGCCTGGCTTTCGATGCCGCCTTGCAGGATTTGGCGACCTTGCTGCACCGTGTCGCGCTGGCGCAGACCGTGCCGCTGGCCATCGCGGAAGATGAACCGGAGCGTGCGCGCCTGCTGGAGTTGGCAGGACTTTTCAGCGCCGAAGAAGTGCAGTTGTTCTACCAGATCGCCATCCACGGACGCAACGAGATAGACCTCGCGCCGGATGAATATGCGGGATTTACCATGACGCTGCTGCGCATGCTGGCTTTCATGCCGTCGGGCGCGCAGCCTGTGTCCGGGCGGGCTGCGCCTGAGCGAACCGTAGCGCCAGTGCCTGCCGCCGCTGCGCCTGCGGCGCAAGCGAAACCAACGTCGGTTGCCGAATCCGTGGCAGTAAAACCTGTGGCATCCTCTTCCGCGTCGCTCGACTGGAACGTATTGCTGGCACAATTGAACGTGCAAGGGATGGCAAAGGAATTGGCCAAGAACTGCACGCTGGAAAACTTTGCTGAGGGGCGGCTGACGCTGAATCTGGCACCGCAGCACAAACATTTGCAGACCAATAAAATGGCGCAGGATAAATTGCAGGCGGCGCTCACCGAGTATTTCGCCCAGCCGGTAAAGCTGGTGGTGACGCTGGGAGCGGCCAATGCAGCCACACCCGCCGCTGTCGAGCAGCACGAAAAACAGACGCGCCAGCAGGTAGCGACCGAGGCGATCACGCAAGACCCGTTCGTGCGCGAGGCACAGGCACAGTTGGGTGCACAGGTAATAGAGGATTCCATTAAACCGATACAGCAGGAGAATGCACGATGATGAAGGGCGGATTGGGCGGGCTGATGAAACAGGCCCAGCAGATGCAGGCAAACATGAAGAAGGCGCAAGCCGAACTGGCGACAGTCGAAGTGGAAGGCCAAGCCGGCTCCGGCATGGTGAAAGTCACCATGACTTGTGCGCATGAGGTGCGCCGCGTGTCGTTGGACGACAGCTTGTTATCCGACGACAAGGAGATGCTGGAAGACCTGATCGCGGCGGCAATGAACGATGCGGTAAAGCAGGCTGCAGCCGTGTCACAGAAAAAAATGAGCGGCTTCACTGCGGGCATGAATCTGCCGCCCGGCATGAGTTTGCCGTTTTAGATTTTGCAGGTCGGATACTGTCCGACTTACAGTCTTTCCAAAATAAATGAATACTCCCTCCAGCCTGGAAGACCTGATCGCCGCATTGCGCTGCCTGCCCGGCGTCG
>CAYZPM010000122.1:0-3341 GCA_964480365.1 uncultured Gallionellaceae bacterium | reverse complement strand
TCTCCATCTGGGTTGATGGGGTGTTATTATTACATTAATGAATTAGAAATGGAATTATATTGGGCGTCCGTAATCCGTGGTTGATTTGGTCAAGAGCTGTTTTGCATATCACTGGCATTCAGAACAACTGTTAAGCGATGTCAGCTAATCTGGAGTGTGGAACAGATTAGCGTGATTTGCTTGATTCTTGCACGGTAAGTTGTTTGGGGTTCCATGCTTCGGTCGCCAGATTCAAAGCGTTCAGCAAACTTTCGATAAACTCCGTCGGCGATGTCGATATGACCTCGCTCGGCACTCCAAACTTCTTGATCAGGCGAACGCTGTCCTCGAAGCCATAGGACACAACGAAAGGATGCATACCGGCACCAATCGCTGCGAGGTAGTCGCTGTACTCATCCCCACAGGCGTAAGCACGCGCAGGATTAATGGAAAAGGATTGCCGGACACGTTTCAGATAAGGGGTCTTGTTCTCTCTTAGCGGAATGCAGGCAAAAAAGTCGAACTCGCCAGTGTCGATTCCGTGACGTAGAAAAAGACACTTCAGTGTTTCCTCGGGTTCAATCGTTACATTGCGTGTAATGAAACCCACCCGGATGTCCGGGGCTGCCAGCAACGTACGTAGCAGCGAATCGATGCCCGGATACAAACAGGCCTCGTCGCGGTAGACCTCGGTCAGCGTCATCAGTAAATGCTTGCGACTCTGCTTGCCAAACTGACGGCGCAGATTTGTTGGGAACTCGCGTAGTCCGCCGAGAAATTTGAACAGTTTGCGGCGCTTCTGAAAACGATCAATGTCGCCGATGTCCATTCCGTGCCGCAGAAAAGCCAATTCGATAGCATGAAAAGCGTCAATGGTTGTACCATCAGCGTCAAAGATGACCAATCGTTCCAGGTTTTTGTACTGAGCCATGTTCATGATATTAGGCTAGTCATATGACAGGCACATTAACCACGCCACGCGCTCAACCAGCTAGATATCGCGTAAACTTAGCAAAGTTCTGACTTGAACTTCATCATGCCCATACTTCCAGAATTAACAGAATTAGAACGATTAATGGAGCTTGGTCGTGGCCATTTTGACACGCGTGTTGCATGTGAAGTTTATGTAGGTGACAAGCGTTTCCCGGTATACCAACTGGCTTTGGGAAACCCCGATCTCAAGCTGCCTTCAATCGGATTTTTTGGCGGAATCCATGGTTTGGAACGCATCGGCACTCAAGTATTGCTGTATTTTTTGCGCAGTTTGCTCAATCGTCTGGAATGGGACAAAAGCCTGCACTATTTGCTTCAGAATATGCGGTTGGTATTTATGCCGTTAATCAATCCTGGAGGCATGTGGCAGTCGACTCGCTGCAATCCACAAGGTGTAGATTTGATGCGCAATGCCCCGATAAATGCGGCAGGGAGGGTTCCTTTTCTGTTGGGTGGGCACCGGATCAGTCCTCTCTTGCCTTGGTATCGCGGGACAGCGGGGGCCGAGATGGAAAGCGAAAATCAGGCGCTGTGCCGAACTGTACATGAGGAATTGCTGACGCATCCTTTTAGCATTTCTGTGGACTGTCATTCCGGCTTTGGATTGCGCGACCGAGTATGGTTTCCCCATGCACATAGCGTGATTCCGATTGAACATGTGGCTGACATTATCGCGCTGGAAGAGTTATTTCAGCAAAGCTACCCCAATAACAAATACCTGTTTGAGCCTCAAAGCCTGCAATATCGTACACATGGCGACATTTGGGATTACCTTTATCTGCAATCGCAACAAGACAAGAGCAAAACATTTTTGCCGTTGACGCTTGAGATGGGGTCATGGTTATGGGTGAAAAAAAATCCCCGCCAATTATTTTCTCTTCACGGCATGTTTAACCCTTTAGTCGAGCATCGTTTGAATAGAGTTTTGCGAGGACATACTGTCTGGTTAGATTTTCTGATGCGCGCCGCTTGTGGATATGAAAATTGGCTGGAAAAGGATCCGGGTCGCGGCCACTCGCATGAACGCGCCTTGGCGCGCTGGTATAGGTCATGACAACTTGGGTGCTTTTACGTGGAATAATGCGCGAGTCTCGTCACTGGGGTGAGTTCGCATTGCAGTTTCAGAATGCCATGGGCGTGCAACATATGGTTACCCTGGATTTTCCCGGCAATGGCAGATTGCATGCGCAGTCAAGCGCTAGCAGCGTGGCGGATATGGCGAACTATTGCAGTGCGCAACTCAAACAACTGGGTTACGCTCCACCATACAATGTGTTGGCCTTGTCTTTGGGAGCGATGGTGGCGGTGGCATGGAGTGAACTGTATCCAACCGATCTCGAAAAAATGGTATTGATCAATACCAGCTTGGCGCCCTATAACCCTTTTTACCATAGACTGCGCCCCGCAAATTACCTGGCATTGATCCGCTTACTGTTATATGGCTCAGCAGCCAAGAGGGAAAGCCTTATTCTGAGCCTAACCAGCACAATTAACCGTACAAAAAATCAGCAGGCGACATTGGAACAGTGGATAGCCTATGCTCAGGAATATCCCATCGCACGCGCCAATATCTTGCGCCAACTGAAAGCGGCTTTCTGTTATCGTGCTGTGCAGATAACGCCACACCCGCCCGTGTTATTGCTAGCAGGGAAGCAAGATCAATTAGTCAATGTAAAGTGCTCACTCAAACTGGCACAATGCTGGCGCTGTGCTATCAGCTTGCATCCAACTGCTGGGCATGATTTACCACTGGACGATGGCGTCTGGGTGACACAACAAGTCAAAGAGTGGCTTTCTTCATAATGATTTAACCAAGTTGACAAGCCTGACGTGGGGGGCAAACGCTTCTGTGTATTTCAGGAATTACATGGACATTATTCTGCCCCTAACCCTTTCAGGAATCCAAGCACGTTGCTTGCCAGCGACTCACCTCCATCCGGTTTAGTGGAATCCTCCCATCCGAATTCATCCCAAATCGGATCGTCGTGGATATGCAGATGTTCGAATTGATCAGGGGCGACCGAGTAAAGCAAGCCGATGGGAAATGTTTGTCTCTTATCCATGGCATCCTCGAAGTAATCTGTGGCTTTCCGAACCTCTTCACAGATGTGGTTTTACCTATTAGCTCATAAGTCAAATTACCGAATTAATATTACAAATATGCTGTCTGAATGCATCATTGTTTTAAGCCGTTCGGACTATCGATTGTTTTGTAGATTTGTAATGCAAGAATTTGTGTGAGGACGACAAATTACATTTGCATATCCGGTAAATTACACCGGCTGCTTGTGCAGACTTAGGTCATGTAGCAGCTTTTAACCCAGATTGTCCATTAGAGAAATTTAGGGAACAATGAGCGGAACGTATTT
>CAYZPM010000121.1:0-3379 GCA_964480365.1 uncultured Gallionellaceae bacterium | reverse complement strand
CACAATGGCTGAGCCAGAAAAACAATACCATATTGATCCTGTTCAGTTCGGTCAATTAATCGGCAGTGTCAATGCGTTAAATGCGTCAGTGAAAGATTTAACTACTGACGTGATCGAACTTAAAGCAAAATTAAACACTGGTAGAGGCTTTGCTTTTGGGATGATGTTGACGGTTGCTGGATTGGGTGGCACTGTGGGCGCGTTTGCCCATAAGATTTTGGAGAATATAAAATAATGTTCACACTCGATGATTACGTTGGTGGTTACGCCAATTCACCTGACTGGAACGACGAGCACAAGGCTAACGCCACCGCTCTGATGACCGCTTGCGAAGGGTTACAGGCCGACCTTGAATCAGTTGGTATTCACTTCCACCTGAATCCGTCAACGGGCACCACGATATCGGGTGAAGGTCATGGCGGGTTCCGCGATCAGGCATGCACCATCGGCGCACCGAACAGCGCACACAAGTCAGGCGAGGCCGTTGACCGCTACGATCCAGAAAATGAGATCGACGAATATCTGTGGCAGGACTACCAGAAGAACGGCGATAACAGCCTTCTGGTGAAGTACGGCATCTATTGCGAGGCCACTCAAAGCACGCCGTATTGGTCGCACTGGAGCACGCGCCGCCCCCCTTCCGGTCATCACTGGTTTGTGCCATGATCACCGCATGGGAGCAAGACGACTCATTTCCACCCATCGATCCTTTTAAAGATTGGACTTGACAATGAAATTTAGCTTAACTTTTTGTACTGTTGTTTTTGGATCGGCACTCGCGATTACCGCTTGCACTGAACATGCGTCAGAATCAAAGCACGAAGACATTATTAGCGGCCCCGTAACGGCTAATCCTTTCAATCAGGTAGTATCGCCTACAATCCAGCTAGATCGCCCGATTAAGGCGGTAAAACAGCCAGTTTTCGTGGATGATTCGTGCTACACGTTCCCCGCTTGTGTGGCTTACAACAAAGCTCGGTATGGATATTGATTTTGATTGGGATGATGCCGATCATGAATATGGTCACGGGGGAGATTAAATGACAGTGCATATATTTGCAACACTTCCGTCTGGGAATGTACCTGCTTCGTATTTGGATGATAATTTCGCAGTAGGTGGAAGCTACACCCCATCCGGTACAGGAGCAGTTACGACTACGGTTGCTGCTAAACTTGGTGAAGTAGTATCAGTTAAAGATTTTGGAACTAATACAGCCGCTCTCCTGGCCGCAGTCACTTACATAAACTCGATAGGCGGGGGCGATTTGAAGCTAGAGCAGGGAAGAAATTACTCTGTTGATTGGTCTTCCAACGCAGCTAACCTATTGGTATTTACAAATTGCAAGAACGTAAGAATCATTGGAAATGGCGCAACAATAACTTGCACAAACTCATCTGGATCTGGAAAAGTAATATTCCAAGGCGTTAATTGCAGCGGTTTTGAAATTGAGAGTTTAAACATAGTTGGTAGCTTGGGTGCTCTTTCTTCATCTAATGGTGGGGAGGTTGTTTGCAACGTAATGTCCGGTACACAAAATGTAGTATTGCGAAATATAACTGCAAGCGGGTGCTATAGGTTCTTTGGCTCAAACCTAATGTCTGGCGCATTTGATTCTGCTGTCCGCGACCCTTCACCATGCAGCGGTATATTCATTGAAAACATAAATATACTTACTGTTTACTATGGGTTCTATTTTGGCTTTAGTGGTAATGATGCTGTTGTTCGTGGCGTGGTGGCGCGTAACACTGGCCGTGTTTACTACAATGCTAATGCCTCGAATCACGATGTATGGATTGATGGGGCACATGGTGGGCCATTCACAGACTGCTTGATTTCGTGCCAATCTGACAGTGGCTATTCTGCAGATCAAAATACCATTGAAAACGTCAAGTTAAATTATTCGACACTTGGTCGTTATGCAGGGTCTGGAAACCAAAGTGCGTATGAGGCCCTAGTTGCATTTGACTTCACCATCGTCAGCGTTGCTGCTGCAACAGGATTTATCCGAAATGTCGATGTGTGTCTAAATGCAGAAGCAGTAGCAACAAACCAAACGGCAAATCTTGTCGTATTTCGAAAGTATTACAACAACGGAAGTTCGAATGTTGTAGATACTGTTGGAGGTCGTGGCCATAACCTTAAGCGAGTGGTTATAACAGGGCAGGCTAGAGGATGCTCTAATCTTACGGACAGCGGCATTGTTCTGTGCGCTACGCAAGGCAGTATGAACTGGGCGGGGGATGTAATTAATGGGGTTGTGGTGCGGGATTTCAATATAACTGGAACCCCACCAACAAATGCGCTTCTTGTAAATGGCGCGGGCGGGTCAGTTAACACACAAACATTCTCACTGGAAAACGTTGTTGTTGACGGCTCCATATCAGTTGTCAACCCAGCAACTGCTAATTTATCTTATAAAGGTGTCTATTCCTCTAACGTCACTGCGTCGAATAACGACATTGGCACCTGGATTGCAACGCTCGGCGGCTCTACTGCAGATCCAACAGTTCCTGTTACTGTCAACGGCACATATGTGAAGATCGGACGGATGGTAACCGTCCAGTGCGGATTTAGTAATGTTTCTACTGTTGGGGCAACTGGAAATATTCTTATAGAAGGGCTCCCATTTACAGTGGAGGCAAACGGAATATTTATGGGGTCGGTTACCTCTTCCAATTCCCCGATTCCAGGACTTGGTTTAGTCGCAGCTGTTTATGGCGGCACAACTCAAGTGGAATTGGTTTCCCCCCAGAACAACGGGTCGCTTGTAAATGCGACACACTCAAGTACGGGTACAGGCAGGTACTTCTACTTTACCGCAACCTATTTTGTTTAAGATCTGGGATGAAACAATATGAGGCAATTTTTTAACTTTTTATAGGGGCGCTTATGGCAGTAGGGGTAACTGCGGGTGCTACTGCGGCAATGACTTCTACAGCAGTTAATGTTGTTGCACTTGAGAAAGACGCGAAAGGTAAATAATCGCACCACGACCTATCAGGGAATCAATGTGGTCGAGTGACGACCATCAAATACAGGTGATAGCATGAAAAAAATAATTACAATATTGATACTCGCTATGTCTCTTTCTGGGTGTCAAGCAATGGGCGGATATATCGCTTTGCACTCTACCGGAATAACTGAGGCAACCGCGCTCATGGGCGGCATAGCGGCTGGTGAACAGGACGTTATCGGATCGATAACCATTAAGAAGGATTTGGCACAATGAAAATAATAACTGTATTGGCAGTTTTTGCTTTGACTACGCGCATTCAGGCGATTCAGGGCAAGAATCCCCTGCCTTTAGGCATGGGGAGTGTCAAGACAGATGCCCTAGTGTAAAGGGTTGCCCTCAAATTATCGCGGCGTATTATGCAA
>CAYZPM010000120.1:0-3385 GCA_964480365.1 uncultured Gallionellaceae bacterium | reverse complement strand
TTATTGTATTGCTGAACATCGGCCCCAAAGTAATAAACCTGTACGCCACGATTGACTGCGTAAATACCCTTCGGACTTTTGAAGATAACGCCGTCTGGATAGAGAATGACTGACTTGCTGTTGACGCATCCAACATCAGAAGGAACAATTTGAAAATTAGAAAGTGTCGATCCCGCTCCCGCATCGTTGGCCCCATCTCCGATGAAATATCCGACGCCTTGGGATTTTAAAATAACTGTCTTTTCATCCATGGGGCTCGCGCCAGTAATGACCCCAGCTCGAGAATCAATCACATATTCTAGCTGTCCTGTACTAAATGCGATACCGGAACCAGGAGATGCGGTTTTGGAATATTCAATCGTAGTACTCGGATTCTCTGAGTCAATCGCCCATGCCCTATTGTTGTTGGTCCAAAGGATCATTGAAGGAGGGGGGGCGATGTTTTCTAAAATAGCGCCGCCTTCGGTGTACAGAGTCGGATTTCCAATGATGAATGCATCACTAGGCCCCGTATCGGTATAGGTATTCCATCCGTTATTGTTGGCATTATTTTTAACGGCCACAACAAGGTAAGCAATGGTCCCGTTTGCAATAGTGCGCCAAATCTTATTGGTAACATTTTGCTTTTGGGTCAGAGTGCAGGCGGCCCACCCTATTTCTACAGAGTTTGAAGCACCCGAGGTAAAAACAACCGTTGCTGGCAATGATGGAGCGGATTGATATAGATTTCCGTTAGCATCGGTCCATTCATAGGTAACGTAATAAACAAATCGATTTCCAGTGGCCACACCAACAAGAGCACCACCGGCAGCGATTCCCAAAAGAGAAACGGCATCAGGATCAACACTAAAGCCTAGTTCTGTGGTCTGAGCCCCATCATATTGATTTACAATCCCACCATTTAGAACCGTGGTGTCTTGCTGGATAATTCCCTGATAAGCATCAATGTTATCAAAGTCAAAAGTGATAGACGCAACGCCCATTTGAGCGCCAAGAGTAATATCATTTGGTGCTGCAGATAAATTTGCCGCCGTTAATACTGGGGCCACCTCCCAAAGAGATACGACGAATCCAGATGGCAGACCGATCAAAGTGGGAGAATAAATGATCGGAGGATTTAAAAATCCAGGATGACGAACAGCCACTAAAATTGGCGAACTATATGCCGACGATAAAACGTTTTGACCTTCTTGATAAATTCCTTCGCATTCTGTTTGTAGAAATTTGGCAGCAGGAAGAAATGTTCCAGAATCACTAAAAGGAACCGGACTTGATGAAATACCAATATCAATGATGAATCCTGTGGACTGGCTTTGAGAAAGATTCACAATGGGCATATAATTCCTGCCGTTTACTGTGAATGTCTTTCCATAAATATCAAATCCTTCCTTGAAGACAACGGGTGCGCCAATAACGCCAGTTGAACTCACGGACACTTCATTGATGATCGGATAAAAAACACCAATAGTCATGGCCACCGCAGGCTGGGTATAAATAGACCAAAACATCTGTTGAGATAGCGCAGAAGTAGGAAATGCAGTTACTTGTGCAACATTATTGGCCGTAGCCTGCGCAACAGTAGTTACTTGAACAAGCGCAAGAGTTGCTGCATTTCTAATGGTGTAATAAATATCTGTTCCGCCATTACCAACCCAATAAATCCACGCATTGGTCCCAGTGGGATCAAGAACTATACTCACGAGTGAAGCCGTACCAATCTGGGCGTTAAATGCGCTCCCTGTTGCAACCCCAGCTGTATTGATGGTTACTGCAGTAAGTCTGTTTGGTGCAGCGTGAGACTGGGAGAAAGCCACAATAGCGCCACCAACAGTCGTTACTGCGTCATAAGTAAATCCAGGATTTTTGGTAACTGTTCCTACGATTTGCTCAACCCCTAAAGTAAATCCAGCAGGAGTTACTGTGAGAGTTTGATAAGCTAGGACCGGAGCAGTACTTACTGTTGGAGAAGTATCTGTGATGTAGAAAATGGCGAAAATCGACGCCCCAAGAGCGACCATCTTGCTATATCCCCAGGTATTTCCATAAGGACTTACAATCTGAATCGGCGGACCGAAAAGACTATTACCAGTTTCATCATCATAAACAGCCCAATAAACCCCAGCACCAGTGACTGGGTTGGCTTGTCCTTGATTAGACTGATCGAACGCATAGGCAACAATACTTCCGATGAGAGCACCGCTGGCATTAGCCGTACCCGTTTGAAACGAAAATGCAGACCCGCCACCAGGAGCCACCCAATTTAATTCAGGAGTGGCAATGATCTTTTTCGATACCGCAACGGAGATATATTGACCAACATCTCCCCACGCGAGTTCATCGGCAGACCAACTAAAAAGCCTATTCCCCCCCGTAGATGTTCCGGCCAATAGAAGTTCATTTCTATAGGATCGGGTCATCGTTGGATTGGTAATGATACCGCCTTCGAGAGTACTCAAAGGCATTTGAGTATAGCCCTTACGCTTAGTCACTCGAGATGGATCGGTAAAAATTGCATTTTGCAAAAGCGTTAACTTGGTCGGAATGACCATTTTTGGATCAGTTCTAGTATCCAATCCCATTCCGAAATTTAGGCTGATGGTTTGTTCCTGTAGCGGCATCAGTGAACCTGCATGATGTTCACATAGCTGTGATAAGGCGGTGGAGAACCGTCAATTGTTGCTCCAGCATCAATACGAATGTCAATAAAATCACCTGACGATAAAGATAAAATAGTGCCGCCCGCCTGAATTCCAGTAGTTGCGTTTATGTCTCCAACATAAGCGTAAGCTACGTTGTTTTTGTAAACTAGAATGTCGGAAGCAGGACCAGCAGCATAAATCAGCTGCATGGTTACATAATAATATCCAGAAACTTTCGCTGTAAATTTCCAAACCCCGGCAACCATTGTTACAAGCGGGGCTGTGCCTCCTGTGTCAATTAGACTTATGTCGAAATTGATAGGATTTCCTGCACCAGGGGTTTGATTGGCTGACAGATAGTACGACGCTACTACTGGAGAACTTGGAGAAGCAGAAACGGAAGGACCAATATTTTTTATCGCGTTCGCAATATTCCCCTGCAACCGCGTGAATTCCTGAGCGGTTGGTCCATTCGGCCCGCTCGGTTGAATTGTCGGAAATGGTGTATTAATAGCCGCCACCGGATCCTCCGAATCCACCTGCCCCAAAACCATTTCCCCAGTCGCTAAATCCAGGATCACCCATAGTAGAGCGCACATTAGAGACTGTATTGGGCTGACCCACGTCACGATTGGCCGCCATGGTTTCAACTCTGATCCTCAGCGCTTCTTTTTGAGCAGACAGAATGTTTACCATGTCAAAGGATTCTTCTTTGGTAGCCCCTCTGATGGCAGCACTTACAATGA
>CAYZPM010000119.1:0-3401 GCA_964480365.1 uncultured Gallionellaceae bacterium | reverse complement strand
TTTAATCACGGGGAATCGCTGATGATAATTTCGATTTAATCTGCGTTTCCCTAAGCTAAACTGCTTCTAAAGAAAATTTCACCAATACCAACTAGCGTTTCGAACACGAACCGGCACCGGAACCTCGTAATGATCAACTCCCAGTTTCTTCCATATATGAAGATGCCTACTTTCCATCTGTGAGAATTGCTTATTACACATCCGTCTATACCAATGTGGCGGACTCATATGGCTATAATCACCAAAACCATGATCTGCGTGGTACTCCGCGATTGCTTTTTTTCCAACCTTGGAATGCGAGCTAATTGTAATTCTTTGAAGAAAACCATTAACAAACACCCAATCTCGAAGCACCCAACAATAGCTGTACTTCGCTTGTTTGCGTCTAATCGTTCTTGACATGAGATAACTCCGTTTAAGGTAACTATTTCATGATCGAACTCCTTTCATTATCAAATTGTCATTTCGCTGACGCATGCAAGTCATGGCAACACCTTCACAACTCCTTGAGTTGCAATGGGAGCAAACGCAAACGTGTGCGGTTTGGATCGACGGTGAGTAATGCACCTTCTTTTAACTCTGATGCCATTTGCCGCAGTGCAGCGATGACCTGTCTGCCGATCACGTCCGGGCTGACATCTTCGGCACGGATTTGCACGACACTGGGCTTCTCGCCGTGGGTAACGGCAAGTATCGCTCCAAAGTCCAGATCGTGGGTGAGCACTACGTAGTCATTCGCACGGGCATGTGCCATGATTTCCGAGTCCGGTGCGTTGATTGCCCCAAGCGTAGACCAATGCACAGCCTCAATGCCAGCGTCGAACAGCACTTTGATCCAGCGCGGCGACAGGTTCATATCTACAAGCAGCTTCATGCAATGGCCAGCATGACCTCGCGTTCTTCGGCTCGCCATGCTGCGTAGCAAAGCGCCTGCATGATGTCCTCTCGCTCCAGGTAGGGATAATCGGTTAGGACTTCATCGACGCTGTGTCCAGCACCAATTTGACCGACAACCATGCCGACAGTAACGCGCATCCCACGAATGCATGCTTTGCCGCCCATGACTTCGGGCTGCTGGGTAATACGATTGAGTTGGCCCATATGCGACTCCTTACCGAAACTCGTTTTGACATCATCCCCGGCATGAATGCCGGAAACTCTCTCATTCTCAGCTGATTCTAGCACAATTGGCACAACACGCATTTCTACTGAAAAACCACGACCCGCTGCCTATGCCTATCAACCCAGCGCGGCAACAGGTTCATATCTACAGTGGCTCTGGAAGTAAAAAGGCCTCCATCGCTGGAGGCCTTGCTGTGCTTGGTGGGCTGTGTGTGATTCGAACACACGACCAACGGATTAAGAGTTCTCTAACATACTCAATATATACAATCAGTTAGGCTTTATTTTGTTCCCCAATCGTTTATTTTCCTATCTCTTTCTTTCAATGGGTTACCAAACATTAGGGAACAGAATTTGCTGGATTTTTCCACGCGAAATACTCCAAAAACACTCTCGGATCGGCATTCCTATGTCGAGCAATGTCACCGCGCCGTGATACTTCTACTACACTTTTCTGAAAAGCAGTTCGGATGGATTAGGGGGCCCCGCCCTCGTCTAACATTAAGAACAGATAGCGCCCAAAGCAGAAACTTTATCTAGCAATAACAATGTGGTTTTGATGAGGTCGACAACGAGTTGATCGTCAACCTCAAGATCGCCTTCGTATTCAGCAAGATTCCGTTTGTGGTGGCATGTTGCCAGAACACGCCACACTTCAGGGGCAATGCCCAGAGTGTGTTCGAGTACCTGAAAAACTAGATAGCGATTTTCGGAGCGGTAGCCGTGCCAACGCAGTGCTGCCAACGATAAAGCATGGGCTGCGTTGTAGGCTAGGTCAAAACGGCTTTCAATGGACAACGATTCATTGCGCGCATCAATCAATCGTGCCCTACCCGAGCGCAAAAGCCCGTCAAACTCTGGCTGACTGCCAGGCTCAGCCTTAAGGCCGCCCGTTTTAACGAGGTTATTCAGTTTCTGGGATGTCATGTTCCGAGCCGATCAGAAATATTTTCGGTTGCGTGATTATACGGGTCAGGAATGCATTTCTCTTATTCAGTTTTCGGACAACATCTTCCTTATTGTAAATAGATGGACTTACTTTGCGTCCTAACTGCGTTTCTGCAGGCATGAGTGCGGAATACACGCTCGGGTAATCAATGTTATCGCCAATCACCATGACATCAATATCGCTCTTGGCGGTATCTGAGCCTTTGGCAATTGATCCATAAATGAACGCCACGGAAATTTTGTCAGCCATGGGCAATAAACCTTGCCGCAGCACATCTGCCATGCCAAATGTTTTCAGCACAATCCCACGCAGTTCTTCAAAAATCGGAGCTTCCCGATTAGCTTGATAGTGCTTCTGATTGCCAATCTTGTTTACAGTAACCAACCTTGAAGCTGATAGCTTGGCCAACTCGCGCACCCCTGCACCAGTACCTGATCCTGCCAGTCTGAACAGTTCATTGGCATAAAAACTGCGCTCCGGATTGCCGAACAACAACCCCAATACGCGGCTCTGAACCTTGGAGAACAAGGCATCGGATAAGCTTATAGATTGATCTTTCATGTGCACATGATAATACCCGTTATGGGAATTATCAATCCCATAACGGGTATTTCGCTTGATGTCATAAATTCAGAACACTCAACCGCTCGTAAACTGGACAGTCGCAATCACGCAAAAAATCGCACCACCTCCACCATGGCCTGCGTGTCCAGCCCGCAGTATTCGAGAAGGTTGCGAATTTTCTGGTCACGGATGGCAGGATCTGTTTTCGGGTCAGTGATCTCAAGGTAGGCCAGTTGCGCCAGCGTACCGTTCTGCTGGTAGTTCAGCAAGGCAAGACCGGAAAGAAGCTTCGCATTGACGTCACCGGAGAGCTTGCTACGCTTCTAGCCAAGATTGAAAAACGCAAGGAAGGCTGCAAAATCCACACCCTGTCTCTTCAGCACCGAGACAGGACGCGCCCTAACAGAATGCGCGTTGCGGTCGCGCTTCGACAAGGCGCGCGCCGCCGCCGTCAAGGCTAAGCCGGATCTAGCTGAAGCCATCAAGGCATTCCAATTCAGGGATCTGCGCGCCAAGGCTGGAACCGACAAAGCAGACACAGGCGGAATGCGCGAAGCACAGATGCAACTTGGTCATGAATCTATGGCCATGACAGAGCATTACGTGCGGGCCAGAAAAGGCCAAAAAGTAAGCCCAACTAAGTAGTGAAAACTGATAATTGCGGACTGAAACAAGAATTGCGGACTGACCATCTTATAAGAACGTCCGCAACTATTTGATTTATTGGTGGGCTGTGTGTGATTCGAACACACGACCAACGGATTAA
>CAYZPM010000118.1:0-3619 GCA_964480365.1 uncultured Gallionellaceae bacterium | reverse complement strand
GAAATGTGCATCCAGCGTGTAAAACGCAAACTGAGTTTTGGATTACTCTTTTGCGCCCTGATAGTGGTTAGCTTGTCCGCTTGCAACACAATGTCGCCGTCCGCAATGCTGCTCACGGTGGCATTGATGGGCATAATGGGCGCAATCTTGAGCATAGGCAGACGTATGTTGCCTGTCAGTAGTCAAAATATCATCGAGAGCGATCCGATCATCAAAGCCACACAGTTCGACCACGGCGGAACAGGTATTTGGCTATCTATTTTTGCGGGCGGAGCATCGGCTTTGGTGTTGTATCTGTTGATGGGCGCTGGACTGAACGGACTTAGTGATCAGGTGATGCCAAAATTCATGTTGCAGTGCCAAGACAGCTTCTGCTGCAAACACACTCTGAACGATTTCTTTGCATCGCTGATGCCAGCAGAGTCGGCCAGCTTTTCCAAGGCCTTGTGCTGGTCTTTCGTTGCCGGATTCGCGGAAAAATTTGTGCCGGACATTCTGGATCGCATGGCAAAAAACGATAAATCTAAATGACGTAGTCGGATTAAATCCACGCCTGCAACAAGCAAACAAAATTTTATTTATTGAAAGGATATTCAACATGGCTTTGACTGGACAACAAGCAGCACAGTATGCGGCACTTATTATGTACGCGTGGGACATGTGTGACGCCGATCTCCATAATTTGAGGCCGATTCCAGATGTGCGCATCGCCGCCGATGGCTGGACAGTTGTTGGTTTTATTACGGGGAGCGACGATATTGTTAAAGCGGGCGATGGAATTCGTACCCAGCTTCTCGGGGCAAGCAACGACGAAAATGACTTGGTGTGCTACGGATACCTTGCGCAGAATAATGACGGAAAATTCGTTGCAGTCATCCGTGGGACGGATGGCGCAGAGGAGTGGGCTGAGGATTTTGATTTCCTGCTCTGTCAACCCAATGGGCTGCTACATGGCGAGGTCGAATCTGGTTTCTATGGAATTTTCGACAGCATGAATTACCAACCTCTCGATGGTAGCCCGGCAACACGTCTATCTTATGGAATTGCCCAAACAGTTGGCACAGCCCCCATCATTGTGCTGGGGCACAGCCTCGGTGCTGCATTGGGGACATTCCTTGCTGCCGAATTGGCTGTCCTCCCCAATGCACCGAATGTGTCCGCTTGTCTTTTTGCATCTCCGAAGCCAGGAAATGGAGAGTTTGCCAACTATTTCGCTTCGAAAGTAAATAGCTACGTTGTCTATAACTATGAAAACGACATAGTGCCCGATACTCCACCGATTGGCTATTCGGCAGTACCAAACTGCACCGTGTTAAAAGCAAGTGGAACAAACGTGACCATCGGTGAAGACAAAACATGTTGCCATCATCTAATTAGCTATATTGCCTTGCTTGATGTCACCGAATTCAAGCGTGTTATCGCATTGCAGGGGACTACGCCGGACGATTGCAAATGCGCTGCCTGCGTAAACATTGTGAGGGATTTGCAAACCTGTTCTGCGTCCTGATCGGGAAAGACCGCACTGTCATCCCAACGCGGGATATTGGGCAGGACGGCAAGATGAACCTCAAACACATTACGTTAAAAACAATTTAACACATACACAAAGGAATAATCGCCATGTCAATAAAATCATCCAGTATTTCTTTCGTACTACGAGCTTTACTGGTTGTAATGGCTTTTTGTTGGGCATTAACGGCAACTGCCACGAGTGAAGATGATGATGCTCTAGTTCAAGCCGCCATGTCTGGCGACTATCAAGCAGCCCAAGCACTGATCGCAAATGGAGCAAATGTTAATGCTAAGGATCCAGAGGGTATGACCGCACTAATGGAAGCATCTGAAAAATGGCATCGCGAAATTGCAGAATTGTTGCTGTCCAAGGGAGCAGATGTTAATGCCAAGGATAAGCATGGCTTTACCGCGTTATTACGCTCTTTTAAGATGAGTGGTAAAAATAACCCTAACGGACGATATCAAATACAACTAAATGGGAAACTCGAACGTTACGATTTTGTTTATACTGGAAATTTAGACATAATTAAGTTACTACTTGTGAATGGGGCTGATATAAATGCTAAGGATACTAATGGCAGAACTGCACTTATTATTGCTGCAATTACCGGAGATCGTGCAATTACCGAGTTGCTGCTGAATAAAGGTGCTAATGCCAATGACAAAGATAAAAATGGCAATACGGCATTGATGACCACTGTAAATAACGGACAGCGAGAGATGTCTGAATTACTACTTGCCAAAGGAGCTAATGTAAACGACCAAACAACAAGTGGTATTACGGCGCTGATGATAGCCGCCCAGAAAGGATATCGCGAGGAGATAGAACTGCTGCTACGCAAGGGGGCAGATGTCAATGCCAAGGATACTGCGGGTAGAACTGCATTAATGTTCAATATCGGTGATAACAAGCTCGACATTGTGGAGTTGCTGCTTGCCAACGGGGCAGATGTCAATGCAAAGAGGACAGATGGTGGGACAGCATTATTTTTTGCCTCCTACCAAGGGAATGCTGATTTGGTAAAACTACTTCTATCCAAGGGGGCTGATGTCAATATCAAGGATAACAATGGCATTACCCCATTAGAGGTAGCTACGCAAAAGGGGAAAACTGACGTAGTTGAACTATTGAAGAAAGCTGGCGCAAAAGAGGCACAACCTTCAACCAGCAACAATTCCAAACAAGCGCTAAACATTGAGCCTGCGATGGTAGCTATTCCCGGCAAGAACTACGAAATTGGCAAATACGATGTAACCCAAAGAGAATGGAAAGCCGTAATGGGCAACAACCCCAGCTTCTTTAGCAGTTGTGGCGAGAATTGCCCAGTGGAGAATGTAAGCTGGGACGGTGTGCAACAATTCATTCAAAAACTCAATACAAAAACCGGCAAGCAATACCGGTTGCCAACTCAAGAAGAGTGGGAGTATGCCTGCTATGGGGGAAACCAGACCGAATACTGCGGGGGTAACGACATTAATGCAGTGGCATGGTATAGCGATAACAGCGGAGGCCAAACCCATCCAGTTGGACAGAAGCAGGCAAACGGCTACGGCATATATGACATGAGCGGCAACGTGCAGCAATGGATGCAGGATTGGAATAATAAGAACCTGCAGTTGCGTGCGCTACGTGGTGGCTCTTGGATTTTCAAACCAGAGCGCGAGCGTGCAACTTCCATCGGTGGGATGATTCCTTTTATTCCTGAAACCGACACCGGCTTCCGTCTCGCGAGGACGATCCCGTAGCGAAGCGAAGGGGGCGTAACCTGGATGCATATTTATTTAATGCTTCTAGCCAGGTAGGGTGGGCAAGGTTTCATCTGCCCACGCGGACATTCGGGAATCAAACCGCGTTGGCAAACAATGAAACCGTTTGCCCCTACCGGACTGCTGTGCGGCCTTGCTAATACTCTAAGACAAATTTGCCATATCTGTGATTATCGTGATGGAAGAAAATAAATTCAGTGAGTCTGATCACTCACTAACGGGGCCGCGCCGATTTGCTGCGTGTGAAAGGACAACCTGAAACTTATGCATTATTAACCAATGTTGTTGTTTTAAATGAGATAGTTATGAGTTCAATTACTCAGCCCGCGTAAGGCGT
>CAYZPM010000117.1:0-3674 GCA_964480365.1 uncultured Gallionellaceae bacterium | reverse complement strand
ACCTTGGGCACCCATTATTATGTGATTCAGACTATGGGACATGGGCCACCCGCCGATGAAGTCGTTGAGCTGGGCGATCTTCTTTTCGCGCTGGGCATTCTGGGATTCGAGGGTGGAGCGGATCTGCGTCTTGGCCATCACCATCTCGTCGTAGCCGCCGGTGTAGGTGATGATGGTTTCGTAATCGATATCGGCGGTATGGGTGGTGACGCTGTTAAGGAAGTGGCGGTCGTGCGAGATGCAGATCAGCGTGCCGTCGTAGTTCTGCAGGAAGTCCTGGAGCCAGTGAATCGATTCCAGATCGAGATAGTTGGTCGGCTCGTCGAGGAGCAGGGCCTGGGGATGGCCGAAAAGGGCCTGTGCGAGCAGGACGCGCATCTTCTGGCCGCCTTGGATCTCGCCCATTTTGCGCTCGTGGACGGATTCGGGGATGTCGAGTCCGTCGAGGAGAATGGCGGCGTCGGCCTCGGCGGTGTAGCCGTCTTCGTCACCGATGATGCCTTCCAGCTCGCCCAGGCGCATTCCGTCGGCGTTGGTCAGTTCAGGCTTCTCGTAGATACGGTCGCGCTCTTCGAGGGCGGCCCACAGGGGCTTGTTGCCCATGATGACGGTGTCAATGACGCGATAGGCGTCGAAGGCGAATTGATCCTGGCGCAGCACGCCGAGCTTGCGGGGACGGACGACGGTGCCTTTCTGGGCTTCCAGCTCGCCGGTGAGGATCTTCATAAACGTCGATTTGCCGGAGCCGTTGGGTCCGGTGAGGCCGTAGCGACGGCCGGGGATGAAGGCAACGCTGACATCCTCGAAGAGCACCTTGGCGCCGTAGCGCATGGTCACATTGCTGACACTGATCATTCTTTTTCTTGTTCCTAATGGAGGCGCGGCAGGGTTCTGCTGCGCATGCCGGATGACGTTGGGATGATAAGGCTGCTCTTCTATTTTCTCATAAACGCGGCTTTTGAGCATTTTTCCGGTTTATGTGGAGGTCGAGCATTCGGTCTCATCAACCCGTAGAAATCGTAGAATGACTTGAAGGACTATACCCCGTTCATGGCAGTTTTATCGCTATTAGCGGGCGGGCGGGTGTACCCTCAACTTGATAGAACTATATAGCAGACCAGGCAACCCGACCACCTGCTGGGATTATCAGCCCATTCTATTCAATGAGATTAAAGTTGCGGGGAATCGGATGGATGTGGTAGTGTTTCCTTGAAATCCCAAATCTGGAAATTCGGATTTGGGATAAACACGAAAGGAATGTGAATGATGATGGCTCCAGAAACAAGCACCAAAAGCTTCGAATTGTCGTTTGTAGATTTCTGTAGGATGACCGAGGATGTATTGGTATCCATCGACAAAGAATTGGTCTCAAAAGGCATTTCGATTAATCAGATCGTCCGTAATAAAATGGGAGAGTTGATTATAATGAGTCGAAAGGTAACTAACCCAAACGGTTAATTATAACCGTTTTTTGTCCTTAGTCTCGCATTCTTAGTTATGAATCGAGGTAAGGATCTTCTGTGCTAACCTGATTTTCTATGAGGTTTTGACGTGAATAAGAAAGGTTTAATTGTTCTTTTAGTCGGGTTTTTTGGATTACTTATGCTTTCGAACTTTGTGTTCGGAACGCAAGATACAAGCGGCGGTTTAAAATTAATTGCAATTCTAATCATCATTGGTGGTGTAATTATTTCAGCATTTTCACGTTTAGGGAAATCCAAAGGCGGACACTCATCTCCCAATTCTCAAGAATTCGAGACTTCAAAAGCCTACGGTAACGAGGCAGTGTCATTTGCAGAACATGATGAAAAGCCGAAGCCTGAAATCGCGTACTTTGCTGGAATAGTAAATAATAATAGTCCATATCTTCAATATAGTGTGAGTTATTTTACCAAAGGACAAAAAGGCGCAACTGTCCGCAAAGATTTGGGACATTTCCACGATTATATGGCATTCGAACGGAGGACAGGATGAAATGCATCAAGTGCGGAGCGGAAATCACACAGACCGCGAAGTATTGTTTGCAGTGTGGAGGATTGCAAACCAAGTGCCAAGCATGTGGCTTCACACTTCCAGAGTTTGCTCAGTTTTGCTCCCACTGTGGGGCAGTACAAACCGCGCCTCGCTTCATACCCCCAATTTATACAGATACGACGCGGGTTCCTAACTTGTACGGAGGTTCTCTGAATCATAGCAATAAGCTGTTCATAATTATCGGAATTGCTGCGGCGGTTGTAGTCGTAATTCTCATCATGATTGTGCGGACTGCTGGGTCGTCGCCTCAACGTAAAGAGTTGCAATCGTGCCTTCAAAATGTGTGCATCAATCTCGGCGGTTCTGAAAGTGAATGTTCTGACCCTGCAAGGCTCCGTGAAATCGAGCAGAAGCTACCCGGTGTGTGTGCAGGGTATCACTCCAACGATAACAAAGTCATACAAGATGAGACTAGTCGCCAGATGAGCACCTACAACGCCACTCCGGTGCAACCCACACCCGAAACAAGAACTGCTTCTGGAGTGAGAGATGCTGTCACGCTTTTTAACGTGTCTCCAATCAGCCTTACACCCAGTAGTACCCAAGACCCCACGGAGTCGAAGCGGTTAAATACTGAGGGCTTGCACTCGTTGTCAGGAGCGAACCCTGACTTCGCGAGTGCAAGGGAAGATTTTGAGCGCTCGTTTCAATTGGACTCAACTAATGTTGAGGCTCTGAATAATCTTGGGTACGTCTATGGCAGACTTGGGGACTACCAGACTGCTGAGTCTATCCTTCTTAAAGTACTGGATATGTCGCCGACTCGAAAGGCCGCACTAGGAAACCTTGGAGCTATACAGGCTGAACTCGGGGAGACGCAAGAAGCCGCCGACCACTTTTGCCAGTATATTCGCCACTTTGACTCGCTGGAGCAGGGGAAATCAACCTTGAGCCGTGTTTTCAAAGATGCGGATTCACAAGTCAAAACGGCGATTGATTTGACCCTTGCGAACTGCAATTGAAATTGGACATGCTCGACTTCGAAGCAACCGAACGTAGCCAAACGCGATTGGAGGACAGGATGAATTGCATAGCGTCGCTGTCGAAAAAGCAGATGCTCTCAATGCCGAAATTGGCGTGACAAAACGCATGGCGCGGCGCATGAAGCAAGATTGTATGAAGTAGATATTTTGTGGAAACTATGCATCCTTAACCGTGGCAAGGCAGTCGCGATCGGCTTCTTCTGGCGGGTGAACCCGGTCCCGGTAACTTTTTTTATTCAACAACTTCGCGCCCAGAATGTTTCTTTTTTTGTGGTATAGTGTCGAGCATGAGATATGATCCTGTTTTGTCTCCTCCCGAACCTGACGTCTGGCCTCAGTTGATTCAAGATGCCAAGTGCGACAACACTCTCGAGACATTGAGGGAAGGCGCGATTTCCACGTATAAACTCTTTCAACTCACTGATGAAGCTAGTGATGCTGACCATCCACTTCATCCACTTTGGAACAATTACCTGAACGCAATTGATGCAGCCCTCAACGAATAGCGGACAGGATTCTACTCCTCGCGCAACACTTCCAGCGGGCGCAATCCGAGGATGCGGTAGCTGGCGATCCAACCGGTGGCCGTGGCGAGCAGAGCTGTGCCGAGGAGCGCAATCAGCGTGGCGCGCCATTCGATGTGAAAGCCGACTTCCA
>CAYZPM010000116.1:0-3722 GCA_964480365.1 uncultured Gallionellaceae bacterium | reverse complement strand
CGCCTCGCCCAAGGCCATCGCGCAGGAAGCCAAGAAACACGGCAGCAAGAGCGTGGCCTTCACCTACAACGATCCGGTGGTGTTCTTCGAATATGCGCTGGACACGGCGGACGCCTGCCACGAGCAGGGGCTAAAGACCGTGGCCGTAACCGCCGGTTACATCCATGATGCACCGAGGCGCGAGTTCTACGCCAAAATGGATGCCGCCAATATTGACCTCAAGGGTTTCACCGAAGAATTCTACGTCAAGCTCACCAGCGCACATTTGCAACCGGTGCTGGATACACTGGCCTACGTCCACCACGACACGGATTGCTGGCTGGAGATCACCACCTTGCTCATCCCCGGCTACAACGATTCCGATGCGGAACTTACCGCGCTGTCAAAATGGGTGATGCAGGAATTGGGGCCGGATGTGCCGCTGCACTTTTCCGCCTTCCATCCGGACTGGAAGATGCCGGACGTATCACCCACCCCGCCCGCCACACTGACCCGCGCCCGCCGCATCGCGTTGGATGCCGGACTGCACCATGTATATACCGGCAACGTGCATGACACCGACGGCGGCACCACGTTTTGCGCGTCGTGCCACACTCCGCTCATCGTGCGCGACTGGTACCAGATCAACGAATATCACCTGACGGAAAATGGAACCTGCCCACAATGCCATACCGCATTGGCGGGACATTTCGGAAGATTTGAGAAACAACATGGAAGGCAACGCATTCCGGTCGCCGTGGCAAGAAGGTGAGTGTAGCCGTAGACTGAAAGGAACCAACCCATTGCATTGTGAGTACAGATGGCGCACAATACTGCCATCAAACTTTGGGAGCGCAACATGGAAACCGCAATGCTCAAGGAAAGCCGCCTGAATATCCGCTGCGACAGCCACACGCGTCAATTGCTGGATAAGGCGGCCAGTTATGCCCACGTCAGCATTTCCGAATTCGTCCTGTCGAATGCATTGGCATCCGCCGAGCGCGTGGTACAGGAACATGAATCAATCACGCTGAAACCAAAAGATTTCGAGGCGTTTCTGGCGGCGCTGGATGCACCGGCCAAACCCAATGCGGCACTCAAGCGCGCTTTAAAACGTCACGCCGGTCAAGTTCGCCGTTGATGGATTTTTACATCAGGCCGCTTGATGCGTCCTTCAACGCCGAGAGTTTCCAGTGCGGCCACGAGCCTCTGGATGAATATATCCGTCGCTATGCATCACAAGACGTGCGCAGAAATGTGTCACGAGTTTTTATTGCCGCACCGGAGAATGATCCGCAGCAACTGGCTGGATTTTTCACTCTGAGCGCGGGAAGCGTGAGTTGTTCCAGCCTCCCGGCATCGTTAGCGCGGAAACTCCCCCGCTATCCGGTACCGGTTGCACTGATCGGTCGGCTGGCCGTGGGTAAAAAATTCCAGGGCAAGGGATTGGGATCAATTCTGCTTGCCGATGCCTGTAAAAAAGTCTCGCAAGCCAGTTCTGTTCTGGCCGTGGCCGGAATTATCGTCGATGCAAAAGATGAGCTAGCCATCTCGTTTTATAAGCACTTTGGTTTCATCCTTTTGCAAGGACAAACAGACAGGATGTTGCTACCCGCTTCTGTGTTTCAAGCAAAATAGTTCGGCCAGAAAATCAATCTTATCAACCCAATGTGTAGCCCGGATGAAACGTAGTGGAATCCGGGAGCGCCCGTCAGGGCGCAGAGGTTGTCGCAACATTCAATGTAGTGCTATGAATCCCGGATTCCATTGCATTGCATCCGGGCTACGCCCGCTTGTCTTTCTTTTTCAAAAAATTCGTACATATCGGAGTCGTTAATCTTAATTGGAATTTCACGGAACCCAAGCGCGACGCTTATGTAGAATCGGTGAAATCCATCTCTAACAACATATTTGATGGAATTCTTTTTTTTCTTGCTCCAAACTTCAATTGGCTCAATTTCTTTTTCAGTGCGTACTTGCTGAAGAATTTCGACAACTGTTTCTTTATCGCGAAACCAACGATTGCCGTTATCACGCAAGGGTGGTTCTATCTCATTGATCGAAACAATTTTAGAACAATGCGCTTGATTTACTTGGTAATGCAGCGAATTAGGCACAAAGAACTCCATGCCAACTTCACGCAACCATTCTACCGGCACTTCAAAGGAATCCTTGCTATTTTGTATATTCAATTAAATTTTTGCCTACCCATTATTTTTGCGAGTTTACAACTTATAAACATTCCCAAATCTAAAGTCATACCAGATGTAGCAAGGAAACGATTGTTTTCCTCAGTTGTAAGTGAAGCCCGCTTTTTATCTATATAACGCGACAATTCATTTGTGAATTGACCAACATCATAAATGGCTCTACTGGCACGTTCGAGCTTTTCAGCTTCGGGGTTGTTGTAAGAATTAAAATCTGCATAACCCATGTCTGGATAGGGTTGGCGCAGAAGAATGCGTTTTATGTCTAGCTTGGCAGATTCGAGAGCCCTGCGCAAATACCAAACATCATAATAAGGACGCAAAGATAGTTCATAGATTAATTGTTTACCCTTTGTGGATGGTTCATTATTTAATAATTCTTCATTTTCAAGTTTTAATCCACGAGCAAATTCAGTATCTAAATAGTGCAGTTCTTCCGGGGGAATGGTTGGCAATTCCTTATCAACGTAGTCAATCCGGCTCAAAATATTGTCTATTACTGTATCACTTCCGCCCAAGCATCTTGTTTCGGCCGGGTCATAATCTTTTGGCAAGTCGCCTGCCAAAGCCCATTGACTGTAAAATACACCCAGAACAAGGGCAAGTATGGCTGCTTGTCTCATAATAATTCCTTCAAAGAATTTACGTTCCCGTTCAAGTAACAGTGAGCCACAAATACATAGCAAGTAGGCTTGCGAACCCCAGCATTTGCAATCTCAAAAGCTGGGGTTCGCAAGCCTACGCTAAACAAAACTAGTCAAAGCGGGGATTACCCATGTGCGGACAATCCCCCATTCCATTACGGAAGCAGCGAACGCATCACTTTACCCATCTCCGCCGGGTTGCGCGTGATGTGGATGCCGCATTCTTCCATCACCGCCAGTTTGTCCTCTGCGCCGCCCTGACCGCCGGAGATAATCGCACCGGCATGGCCCATGCGCTTGCCTTCGGGCGCGGTGATGCCCGCGATGAAGCCTACCACCGGTTTCTTCATGTTAGCCTTGATCCAGCGCGCGCATTCTTCTTCGTCGCTGCCACCGATCTCGCCCACCATGATAACCGCGTCGGTGTCCGGGTCGTCGTTGAACAGCCTCATCACATCCACGTGCTTCATGCCGTTGATCGGATCGCCGCCAATACCCACGCAGGAAGACTGCCCCAGACCTAAGGCAGAAAGTTGCCCCACCGCCTCATAAGTCAATGTGCCGGAACGCGACACCACTCCGATGCGACCTTTCTTGTGGATATGCCCCGGCATGATGCCGATCTTGATTTCATCCGGCGTAATCAGTCCCGGACAATTCGGTCCAATCAGTATCGTGCGCTTGCCTTGCATCTTGTAGCGCGTCTTCAGCATGTCGTGCACCGGAATGCCCTCGGTGATGCAGATCACCAAATCCATATCGGCTTCCACGGCTTCGTCAATCGCTGCAGCCGCACCGGAAGGCGGCACGTAAATCACCGACACGGTTGCGCCGGTTTGCGCCTTGGCATCCTTCACCGTGGCATACACCGGCACGCCTTCAAAATTTTCCC
>CAYZPM010000115.1:0-3885 GCA_964480365.1 uncultured Gallionellaceae bacterium | reverse complement strand
GAAAGACGGAATGAAGCTGGATGCGTTGCAGGAATGGATGAGGGAGCGCGGCTGGCTTGTCGAGCATGAGGCAGCAGAGGCCGACTTAAATCAACCGGGCGGTGCAATGGACATGGCGCTTGAAATTCTATCGGACGAATTGCATGGCGGAACTGGTGGGGTGCGACACCCTATGGATGTGGAGCGCATTGCGGAGCGAGAAAGAATCAAAGAGCATCTCAAAAACCTCGAAAAGCTCAAGAATTCTGTTGCACGCGGGGTGGCCGCTGTCGGTCTATTGGCCGCTTCGGAAGCCGCAAAAGCCGACGACGGATCGGAAACACCGACAAGCAATTGGCTGTTCTATGCAGCCATGATTTATGGCGCGGGCGTGGCAGGGAAAAATATCTACAAGAGTCCAGAATTGCGACGCAAGATTATCGCGGGCGTATTTGACGCATTCAATATGTTCGACAAGGTGACTGAGACTGGCGCGAAGGCGGTCGTCGATCAATGGGATAAATATTTCAAGATGGCAGGGCGCAGAATCATTCAGGCTTCTCTCGATATAAACAAAGAGGGATCGGGAACGAGCGTTATTGAGTTATTAAAGAATTCAAAGTTTAGGGCGAATGCGGATTATATCGCACAGCTTACACAAGAGGCTGGATGGAAAGAGGGCGATCTAAATGGCGTGAGCATCGGCGCAGCACTAGAGCATTGGGACGAGCGCGATCCGAAAACAAAAGAATGGATCGACAATTACTTCAAGGCAAAGGGCGAGGTTGCATCAAAAGAGGACAAAGAGATATTGCTCAACGAATACCCTATGTTTCGCTATCAGACGGGCGCGAATGGCATTATTGAGGGCGTGCGTCAAGGCATGAAACTTAAAGGATCGAATGCGGGAGAAGGATTTGTCAACTATGCGGCAAGCGCTTTCAACAAAGTGTCTCTCGGTAAGCAGATTCAGGATTTGAAGAACCTGGTGTTGCGTAATGGCAAGCCCGCAATGTCTCAAACTGACGCGGCGTATATTCCAATTGGCGAGGCATGGGGCGGCACACTGGCTGATCTTGAGGGCTGGATGATTCATCCTGATTTGAAAAATGACTTTTTGCTATCGTTCAATACCTACAAGCCGGGGGAGCTAGGCCGAGCTATTCAGGCGATAAACTTAATGGTCAAGCGGTCTGAGGTTGGCTTGTCCGGTTTTCACGCTATGTCACTGGCTCAAGCGAAGGTGAACGATGTGGTCGGACGCGCGATGACGGGTGAAATGCCGGATATGGATGGCGCGCACGCGATGATGACGGAGGCGCGTCGAATATTCGAGAATCCTGATAATTCCATACGCTCAAAGATTCTTGATGACGCACTCGGTGAAGGCTTAATGCTCGGCGGGCCACTAGAGGCGGTGCGCGGCAAAGAAGAGGTTTATCACGTTCTGGACGCGGCAAGTACGTTGCTATCCAATTCAGGTATCGGCTTAAACAAGGCACCGGAAGCAATTAAGTATGTCGATCAACAGATTCAGCATTTCACATGGGATTATGTGCAAACGAATTTCAAGATTATGACTGTGCTGAAAGAAGTTGAAACGCAAATGGCGAAGCATCCAGAGCGCGACTACCATGAGATAGTCAAGAATGCGACAGAATACACCAATGATCTATTTGGATCGCTTGATTGGCGGCGTATTGCGTATCAATTCAATAGCAAGCTAGGGCGCACAGTCGCGGCGGAATTGTTCAGTGGAAAAGGTCAATTCTGGATGAATATGATGTTGTTCGCGCCGGACTGGTTGCTATCGACTTCGCGGGCATGGTTGCAGGCATTGCCTAGAATGAAAGACGGGTCAATCGTTTGGGATGACAAGAACAAGCTGTATGCCAGATATTTGCTCGGCGGCATGATTGTTTATGCGGCGACCGGAGAGGCGCTGAATTACGCGTTCACTGGTCACGATATGCTGGACAATAAGCCAAACAAAAAAGACCCCAAACTTGTGGACAAGATTAAGGCTGTTATGCAAGTGGATCGGGGTAACGGAACGTCAATTCAGCTATCCAAGCACTTCACTGATTTTATTAACTTGATGCTGGATATGGGGCATGAGTCTGATAATAAGGAAAGCTCGATATTCTCGACGATTGAGGCATTGAGGCACAACAAGCCTTATGAGCAAAGCCCCTACCAGATCACTTATTCGCAAGCGCCTTTGTATGCGTCACCCAATGCGGTAAAAGATGTGGGTGAGTTTTTGGGAAAGAAGGTTATTCCAATATCCGCGCAAACATTGTTCGGAGAGGGCACAACCGAGGATAAATTGGCTAGAATGGGGTACGGGTTTGCAGGTATGCCGCTTCGCGGGGCGACGGCTACCGAAAAACAGGAAATGAAACAAGAGGAAAGTGCAAAAAGGAGGGCTGAAAGTGGTCACTAAAAAGGTAGAAAAGAACACCACCCTTGACGAATTGGAGAAATTCCTAGTCAAGATGATGAAACAGGCGAATAGCGGCCATGCTGACGGCGAGCCTATGTCGTTGACGGATAGAATGAAGATTGCAGATAGAGTGTTGAAATTAGAGGCATTAAAGGCTAAGATGGATGACAGTACGTTCGGATCAGCGTTTGATGACGAGTGAGTACTAACGAGGGGGCTAATCATGGAAAGTAAAGAAATTGAGTTTTTGATTCGGTTTATAAGTAGCGGATTGAAAGTGTTGTCATTGCGGGTAGCGATGTTGTTTGCTTTGTTGCTGACATTTTCGCTATTTGCGTGGGTAATGTATTCGCCGGACTATTGGCGATTGGCGGGTGCGATAGCGTTTGCTTTACTGGTATTTTTGCCGATAGCAAGACAGGATTCAATTAGTCGTGAGGATAGGGCTGTAGCAGATAAGGAGGGTTAATCATGTTTGAAAAAAAGACGATGGAAAAATTGTTTCGTCATCCACCATTGCATGACAATGTGACGGCGGGGCGGTCTTATTCTCAACAAAATAAAGGAACAGGAAATCATACGCACACCGACTGCCCGGCTCATGGGGCGACAGGTAACGGCGGAGTTCCTTTTCATGCCGCAGTAAAATTCAGATTCGACATTGCTCATGCGGGCAAGCCCGTTCCAAACGGCGATCCTCTCGAAAAGAAATATAACAGCGGTCATAAAAAATAGGGGGTTAATTTGTCTCTCACTTCTTTTGCAACGGTAACATCTGCAACAGGTGCGCAACTTGACGCTAACTTTTCGGCTTGCGATCAGTTAGCAATAACCAACACTCGACTGACAGACGGGGATCAGCAAATAATTAGTCAAGGATCGGTTAACGGTAAATTACGCACCGGAACTTGCTCTGCGACATCTGGAAATTTGGCGACGGTATTTGGCACCTCGGTTGTTGAGTATACTTCTTACAACGTACCAATTTCGATCGCCGGAGCATTCGGCGTGTGCGATATAACAGGCGCTACTTGGATCAGAGGAGTTACAGCAACCGGCATTGAAGCGTGGTATTACGCATCAGGCACGGCCAGCGTTACCCCATCTACCGGATCGTTCACGCTTTACAAGTCGTACAACATCACGACCGGAGTAGAAACACTGGTCAATCCTTTGGTTATTCCTGCCGCCACCCTATCTACACAAGCGGTGCAGGCTAGTCAGATTGCAAACCCAAACTTACTGGTAAATGGCGGTTTTGACGCGTGGACGGTTGCGACAAGTGCTACTCTTGGGAATGGAAGTTGTGCCTACCAGTCCGCCGATTTCTGGGCTACGACCGCAAGCGCGGCGTTCACATCTACAGTCTCTCAGGTTGGTTCTAGCGGTACTACAGGTTCTCCGTCTAGTTTATGGGCTATGAGATTGCAGCGCACTAATGGTCAATCAACCACTGGTAA
>CAYZPM010000114.1:0-3889 GCA_964480365.1 uncultured Gallionellaceae bacterium | reverse complement strand
ATGCCGGATGCCTTGCGCCCTGCACCGGACTGGGCAGTAGTGAGTCGGGAGATGCGCCGCAAAGGGGTCACCTTGTTTCTGCTGTGGCAGGAATATAAGGCGCAAGAGTTCTGCACTGAATTCGGTGCCGCTGTTATGCGGTACCAATCCCGGCCCAGCGACGGGTTTTCCGCTGGTTTTTATACGAAAGGAATCATCATGTTTTTTCTGTTCGCTGTCCCGCCCCTTTTGGAGACTCTGGTCGTCGTCGTTGCAAGCACCGTCGCCGCACGCGTCGTGAATGATGCATATGACGCAATGAAAGGTGACAAGGACGATTCAGACGAGTAACGCGCAGCGGAACATAAACAGTTTCCGCCGCTGGCATTCAACCAAATGGAAGAAAAGGAGAAATAATGTCAATTTTTGCCAAGTTGTTTACAACAGGAAATAAGTCATCGTCTTTATCTATGGGAGCTATTCCATACGGGAAGAACAAAAAGGATGGCAGTCACGATCACCGTTACAACAGGGACGATGATCAAACGCCTGCCCAGAAGGGGGGGCATATTCAGGCCGGAAAGACAAAGTCTGGGGAAAAATAGTTGCACAGGCTTTGGTTCGCCCACTCTTCCATTGGGGCGAAAGCTGGTTTAAATCCAGCAAACTGATGATCGCTGTTAATACCCTGTATCCCCGTGCCAAAAGCACGGGGATACAGTTCCAAATTTTAATCAAAAAGTATGGCGCCTTTTTGAAAACGCATCTGGAGAACAAAATGACAAAGAAAATAAATAAATCCAATGCTAATCCGCTGTGGGTTGATTACGACAATTTACCCTCTGATGTTTCCGCTACTGCGTCTGCGTTTATCGGCTGTCCAATTCTTTACTGTTCTGTCCAGGATGTGAAGGTTGAATTGGCTTATATCAATAAATTATCTTTTGTTGGCAAGATTTTAGCACGTGAGGGATTGCGTAATTTTTCAGTGCTGACGTTTGCTACGTTTCGTTGTGCTGCCAAGCGCAAAGATGTCAAAACAGGTAGCTGAGTGCAAATCTGTGGAATCTGACGCTTCGCGGTGTATTTCTTTTGCTGGATTCCGGCCTTCGCCGGAATGACGAGCGTAAGCGTTTAGCCGCCCCATCTATCAAGCTGAGAGAATTTGTGCAGTCGGTTTGATCGGCAGGAGTTCGTCGATGCGCTTCATGGTCCAGACGGGAAGTTTTTCCAACGTATCTTTCAGCCAGGCTGCCGGTTCGATGCCATTAAGTTTTGCCGTGGCGAACAGACTTTGAATCGCAGCCGCCCGTTTGCCGGCACGTTCACTCCCCGTGAACAGCCAGTTCTTTTTACCTATGGCAATCGGGCGAATCGCATTCTCCACCGGGTTGTTGTCGATGGGCAGATTGCCAGTTTGCGCATAGCGAACCAAGCTCGCCCAGCGATTCAGGCTGTAGTCGATCGCGCGGGCCAATCCGCTATTATTCGCAGTAGAAGTTCGCAAACTGATCAACCAATCATGCATGTCCGCCAGTATTGGCAGGCTGTTTTCCTGACGATGTTTCGCTCGGCGGACATTGTCCATTACCCGAGCCTCTTCTTCGATGGCGTAAAGTTTGCCAATACGCCTCAAGGCTTCTTCCGCCGATGGGTGTGAGCCATTCGCCTGGAGGTCGAAGAATTTGCGCCGGGCATGCGCCCAACAGCCGAGTTCGGTGACGGCGTGTGGCTCATCACAGGCGAACAGCTTCTTGTATCCACCGTAGTCATCCACCATGAGGCTCCTCCGCCAACCCTGCAAAAAATCTCTCGCATGCTGGCCTGAGCGGCTGCTCTGGTAATCAAATACTACAATCGGCGGGCCGGTATCCAAATCATTGCTGCGATAACTCCACAGATAAGCCCGCTTGGTTTTTCCTGCTCCAGGATCCAGTTGCTTGACGGGCGTTTCGTCGGCATGCAGCACTTGTCGTTGCTTGAGTAACTCCATCAAGCGTTCGGCAAGAGGTTGCAGGGCAAACCCCATGCGACCGATCCATTCGCTCATGGTGCTGCGTGAGAGATTGACCTGCTGACGGGCTGCGATTTGTTCCAGCCGATAGAGCGGCAGGTGATCCAGATACTTGCCGGTGGCAACCCAGGCCAACAATCCGGGCGCAGCCAGCGATCCGTCAATGACAGCAGGCGCTACGGGCGCTGCCGTGATTGTTTCGCATTGACGGCAGGCATATTGCGGGCGGATATGGCGAATCACAAAGAACCGTGCCGGTTCCACATCCAGTTGCTCGCTGACATCTTCACCAATCTTGACCAGGCTGGACTGGCAAGATGGGCAGGTACAGGACTCAGGTTCGTGGCGAACCTCAACCCGCTCCAGATGTTCAGGCAGCACCTGACGTCCGGCGCGGCTTCTGGGCATAGCGGGAGTGGCTGGCAATTTGAGTTCGGATTCAATGGCGGCGATGTCCTGCACAACATCCTCGTCGAATAGCTGCCGCTGTTCTGGACTCATCGCTTCGCTCTTAACTCCGTAGCGGATACGCCTGAGGTACGCCACTTCATGGGCCAATGCCTGAATCTTGATATCCTGTGAACGGATGATTGAAGTCTGCGAATTGATGACTTCGGTGAGCCGGACAATCTCGGCATCACGGGACGGAATTTGAGGGGGTAAAGCGTCGTCGGCGGGGGCCGGCAAATCAATTGAATTGGCTGTTTTATTCAGTGATTTCATTGGCTTGTATTGTATCATGTGCCAATCGCTAATGCACTAAAAATGCAGAGAAAACAGGAGGAAATAAGCGGTATTTTTGTACTAAACCCGCCACTGCGCAAGCGGTGCTGCACACAGCCGTTGCCAGTCTATTCCGGTGGTGAGCCAGTGCCACTGTTCTGCACTCATACGGTAGAGAGTTTCACCCGGAATGGGCCAGCGGAATCGCCCTTTGTGCAAGCGGCGGTGGCAAAGCCATACGCCCGTGCCGTCCCAGATCAGCAACTTGATGCGCGAATGGGTGCGGTTGGTAAAACCATAGGCTGTGCCATCGCATGGGGATCGTCCGTCAATTTGCTGAATCAGCACCGACAACCGATCTATGCCCCAGCGCATGTCCACAGACTCCAGAAACAGAAACACTTGGCCGGGCCCAATCATTTCAGCCACGCCCCCAGCCACTTGGCGCAAGCTTCTGCCCCAGCCATGGGCCAGCGGATGTTAATCCGGGTCGCACCGCGCTGAATATCGAATTGGATTTCCCCATCAGATGGCGGAGTATTGATCGTTTCGACCTGAACCGGCACAAGCTTGGCAGGTGCCGGTGCAACCGGAAACGTGGCATCGACAGGAAATTGCTTCATCCAGCGGCGCACCAGATTGGGGTTCACTCCATGCGCCAGCGCCACAGCAGAAACAGAAATTCCCGGTTGGCGGCACATCGTAACCAGATCAGTCTTGAATTCAATTGAATGAGTGCGGCGATGGCGTACTGGCAGAACGGTAGTCATGATAGTGTCCACTAAAAATTGGTGGACACTATGCTCTTACATCAACTATCTTAGTTCAATGTGGCAGGGTTGGACGCTTACGCCCGACCTACAAATTATTTTACTTTAAAATGGAAATGGAACGAGTTCATCGAAGGAATGACCTACTTTGGTTCCGACATCACATCGATGAAGCCGATATGAGTCTCTGTATACGATCTTTCATGGGCTTCAGCCCATAGGAAAGTCGTTATCACCTTGTGGGAGAATAAGCCGCTACGCGGCGTATTATCACTTCGTTCAAGTAGGTCACAATCAAACCCATAAAGCAAAAACCCCCAGGCTTTCACCTGGGGGTTTTTACTTTAGAGGAGTCTGACGATGACCTACTTTCACATACGTATGTACACTATCATCGGCGCAA
>CAYZPM010000113.1:0-3962 GCA_964480365.1 uncultured Gallionellaceae bacterium | reverse complement strand
ATCACGGCCAAGGTCAAAGGGGAGTTCACCGCGAAAGAAAAGGCGCAAGCCACCCGAAAGGCAACAAACAAAGCGAAGCCAAGCCAGCCGCACACCGCAGCCGCAAAGAAAGCCAAGGCTGCGTAGCATCAATC
Organism: uncultured Gallionellaceae bacterium; assembly: GCA_964480365.1. Classification (GTDB taxonomy): domain Bacteria; phylum Pseudomonadota; class Gammaproteobacteria; order Burkholderiales; family Gallionellaceae; genus CAIQPV01. Next base: position 3,828 of record CAYZPM010000113.1, on the reverse strand, counting down.
GGAAATCTTGAGATAGATGCGGGGTCCGGTGATACCGGGCCCCATTTTTATTGTCCGCGCCCGTCCTCCCGCCCTGTGATGTGCTGCCGCTTCGCGACAGGCTCGTTGGCCCACCCAGACGGGCGTATCCGGGGTAATCTATTGTTTGCAGGCATTTGTTTTGAAATGGAGCGAAAATGGGCGTATTGAATCGTATCGGTATTGCGATTGATTCCGAGTTGCTGGAGCGATTTGACCGCTCCATAGAGCGCAGCGGATATACCAATCGCTCAGAAGCCTTTCGTGATTTGATCCGTGACCGGTTGGTCAGCGAACAGACCGCAGCGCCCAGTTCCACCGTTGTGGGAACCGTTACTTTGATCTACGATCACCATGCAAATGGAGTGGGCGAGAAACTGACGGAGCTTCAGCACACATTCCATCATTTGGTGGTTTCGACCAGCCATGCACACCTGGACTTTGATTCGTGCCTGGAAGTTTTGATCGTACATGGCAAAGCGAGCGAGGTCGATCAATTTGCCGACCGGCTGATCGGGCTCAAGGGAGTGCAACACGGCAGGCTCGTGAAGACGGTGCCTGCACATGGGCTGGACGCAAGTAAGAAGACACCCCATAAGCATCCACACAAACAAGCGCACTGAAATAGCGTTTGCGCGACTTGCTTAACTACCCACAAGCAAATCGCGCCGCCGAAATCTGCATTTGTCAGAAGCTCCTTGTCAATCCAAAGCGCACCTGAAATGGTTCGACTGGATGGGCAACGCGTGTAAATGCCGATGCGCCAACCGGAGTTCCTGATGAAGTTAGTCCAGGAAGCACTCTGGATTCATAGGCGTAGTCAATATCGCTGTCATTGCGGTCAAGCATATTCAAAAACTCGGCCGATACATGCCATTTTCTGCTGATTTGGTAGCCGAGTTCTCCATTGAGCATCACGGTTTGATTCGAGCGAAAAATGCCGTCAGAGGTCAGATCGCGAGGCCCGAAGTAGCGCAGTCGCATACTTGACGAAAATCCTTTCAAATCGTGTAGCGTGATACCGGAAGAGATGACCACTCCAACCGCTTCAGGAACACGCTTGCCGCCCGCGCTGTTCGGCGCAGCATCACCATCGTCGATTGTTGTAAACAAGGCTTTGGAATTCGCAAGATCAAAATCGATAGCCAGATGTTCCCGAGGCGCGTAATAGTTCGCCCATTCAATCCCATAGCGATTGCTCGGCTGTTCCGAAGCCGACGTGCCTCCGGTGTCGCCATCCTGCATGAGTTCGGAGTTGCTGTGGAGGTACCAGAGCGAAAAAGTGCTTTGCAGATGCGGAATGGTCACTGAGCGAATGCCGATCTCTCCGCCTTTGGTCTGGACCAGCGGCGGAATCTTCGCAGCGGGCGTATTGGGGTAAGGATTGTCTGCGGAAATAGGTTCTATCGCTTGCGTTGTACCGCGACCGTCGTTCGAGTGAAAACTCAATCCGCCCTGCAAGTAGAACTCTGTATTGGCCCACGGGCCGAAGATCAAATTGGCTTTGGGGCTAGGCAGGAACTTGGCAGCGGAGCCGGAATTGGCAGCATTCACAGCAGCTGAGTAGGCCAGACTGTGGACTATGAACTTCTCGTCATCGCCGCGCAGAGCAACTTCAGAGCGGAACTTGCTTGCCCACCGGATCTTGCTTTCTGCATAGAAACTTCCGATGGTGTCTGTAAAGCGATCCCGCTCTCTAGTCGCCGGTAACACCGGAGGTGTCGAGTCGCCGGTGTTGTAATCGGTCTTTACCATGCGCACGCGATTCTGCGCCGCATAGAGGCCGTTGTTGATCCAGTCATTACGAAGCTGCAAGCCGATGGCGTTTTCCATCTTGCGGCCAGCCCATTGGCTAAAGACCGTATGATGCGCGTCAAAACCTGTTACCCAGCGCCTGTCCTGTTGCTCAAACTGGTCGCCATGAACCGGGTCCACCAGGTAGTAGGTAAAATTCGAGAAAAGATCGAGATCGTAATAGAAGATGTAGGCCGCGATCTTGGTTGCAGAATTTGAGGTCTGATGATGCCACTCAGGCTGCAAACTGTATCGCTGCGAGTGCCCCCCATCGGTCGGGTCCAGCGTGCCGTACAGGCCAACGTGGGAAACGGCACTCACAGGAATTTGATCGCTCGAATGCCACCTTCCGTGGTAGCCACGAGCCGTAATGCCGAGGCCATTCGCATCGTCTCCCTGGCTATAGGTGAGCAGGCCGTTCACCTTCGTAAAGGCATCGGGATGCGTCCATGGACCATTGTCGTAATACAGCTCTCCGCCATACAGCAGGTTGCCTTTGCCCAGATTGTGTGATGCGCCAAAGACGGCCCGCCCGTAGTCATACGTTCCGCCTTCTACCTGAAAAATTTTTTTGGGCAGAGTCTTGAAGTATTCCACATGGGCCGCACCAGTCGAACCGAAGTTGCCGATATTGGCGTAGTAAGGCCCCTTTTCAAAGTTCACGCGCTGCACAAACTCAGGAATGACGATGTTCATGTCCGAGTAACCCTCGCCGTGCGCGTGCGAGGGCAGGTTCAGCGGCATATCGTCGATGAATATGGCCAGATCGGTTCCGTGATCGAGACTGAAGCCGCGTAGATAATACTGGTTGGCCTTGCCGCCGCCGGCGTGTTGCGTAATGATGAGGCCTGGAACCGTCTCCAGAACCTCTCCCGAACGCAGAATCGGCCGGTCTTCAAGCTCTTTTGCCCCTACCGTTCCTTGTGTACCGGAATCAGCGATGCCAATAAGGTCATCCTCGCGTCCCTGTACATTCACAGTGGTGCTGACCATGCGCACTGCCAGTGAAACCCGGATTGGAGCCATCGTCTCTGTATTCCCAACAGAGATGGACATTCCTTTGGTTTCAAAATCAGCACTGGATACGACAAGCTGATAATTTCCTGCCGGTAGCCCGGAAATCATGAAGATGCCGTTCTTGTCCGTTTGTGCCGATTTTTGGAGAGAACCGTTCGTGGTCTGGACATGGATGGTTGCCCCGCTAATCACTGCACCCGATGTGTCAACGACAGTTCCTGATAACCGCGACAGTGCGGATCTTTCACTCATGTCAGGCGATTGACTCTGTGAATTAGGCATTTGTGCGCCAATCGTGGTCTGTGTGGAAAGCAGCAAAGCCACGGTTAGCAGGGCAACAGAAATCGTTCTGTGGATAGGCATCTATACAGGCTCCAAAAAGGATTAGGCTCTGCATTTTGCTTGCCGAGGTTCTGGCCGATTGCCGAAGCAATGGCCCCCAGGCGGAAGTTTCCCAACCAAGCAGCAAGCAGAATTTGTCTGTGGACTATTGTTGCACAAGTAGCACGAATATAGTTTTAGTATGCGGCATATGAATAAAAATATCGTACGCTGCCAAATCGGAGAGGCATAATCCTCCGAAAGCGGGTTCATTCCGGGGATCTTGCGTGCAAAATACGGTGCTAATACAGGCGATAATCGTTCTTTGTTGCCATGCGAGCAAAAATGGACTCAGTTCGGCATGAAACCCGGATGCGCGCGAAGCTCCTTCCGCAACTCCTCTTGCCGCGTTTTGCACTTCTTGAGGTTCTTGAAGAACTCGTTGAGTACGTTTGCGAGAGCAGTGCTGATGCCAGCATCTTCGGTTTCGGACAATTCATTGATCTTGGCGCGGACTTCGGCGCGGGATTTTACTTCCATCTTGTCCCCAATTGCACAATCTCGCGTCTAAAACGATACCGCTGGCCACTGAGGCGGAACTCTACTACCGAAACGAGGGGAAAGATGGCAAGCAACTCGGATCGATCCCGGCGCGAATTATCGCACTTTCATGCTTGT
>CAYZPM010000112.1:0-4104 GCA_964480365.1 uncultured Gallionellaceae bacterium | reverse complement strand
ATTCGCATTCTTTCAGCGGTGCAACCCAATCAGCGAAGGCGGTCGCATCACTCAACACGAGTCATGTTGAACATTGATATCAAAAACATGACAAAACACATGGCGGTTGAACCAAGATAATATTGCGACCTGGATTTACGTTGGTAGAAATACAGTGCTGTGTTGTAAGAAAATACCGTTCGTTGATTCACTTCGATTTTCCATACTTGCCTAACAGGATTGTCTGGGTATAGCCATAAATAGGCTACCGGCTGGTTCTCAAATTTTTTAACCAAAGCTAAAATATCAAATGAGTCCTCAAAATTTGACCATGTTTCAGAATATTGTTGACCGCCCGATATTGGCTGGAACCGAACTAAATATCCATTTCGAATCTTGATCTCTTGCATGATGTAAGGGCCAGAACGTACCAGTTGATTTTCTTTTGGAATAATCGAGTCTCCCAATCGGTAATAGGCGAAATAGCCTGAGTCCATCATGGCTTGGTAAAATAATACGATCGCAAGCCCCAATACAATGATTGAGAGCGGGTTCTCTCGTAAGGAAGCATTCCTTTGAATTTTGTAGCCCAAAATTATCAAAGCCTCATACTCCTCCTCAAAAAATTATTCTTAAATAATAGTGCAATTTAGGCCGTGACGATGGGGCTGAATGTCTATCGTTGTCTTGATAGTAAGACTAACAGATGACAATCAAATGACATTGGTTTAAGTGAGACTAGATTGGAGTGTGCGGAAATGGCAGATTGTTACTGGTCACGTCCGCTTTTCTGCTGGCTATTTCACACCTCGACCGTCAGAAAATGGCACATACCGGATGCCCATGTTACCAAATTCCCTGCCTAGAAGCGGAAGTTCAAGGTAACAATAATTACGCTCCCTGTCCATATTGGTCTGGAACGGCTGATCCAGTCAAAACTCGGAAAGCAAACGGCCTTTTTACACCATTATCACTGGCTGGACTGGAAGATTATAAGTGGCGGTTTTCACCAGAATACGCAGTGTATACTCTCCATTTTTTAGGGCATGCCCCTGATAGCATTCAAGGCGGATATGGGAACAAGGTTTGCTTCGCACAGTAAGGGGTTTGTTGCATTGGTCATTGCATGTTTCAGTACGGCCTCGCTCGCGGTAGGGGGATATGCTCCAGGGATATCTTCTCTGAAATACATTGCAACGTACACAGTGAACCAAGACGGTAGCTACCGGGAAGACGATGAGCAGTCGTTTCTTGTAGAAACCGAGCAGGGAATTTCAAAATATGGGGATCAGGATATTCCATACATCCCGAAGTTGGAACGCGTAGAAATCCAAGATGCGTACACCATCCTTCCAAATGGCACGCTCATCAAAGTACCCAAGAAAAATATTCGCACGACTAACGATGCGCTGAATCAAGGGGGAGCGGTTTACAGCGATACAAAACACAAGATGGTGATTTATCCGAACGTGGTCATCGGAAGCCAGTTGTATATCAAATACACCAAGATTGTTCATACTCCCGTTTTCCCAGGCCAATTCACAGCCAGAGAATCCACAACGCCACACGGCAAATTTCATCACTTCGAGGTCAATTTAAATTTTGACCCCGGAATGGATATTCAGGTCGATAGCAAAGGCTTCGATGGCGGAAGATTGCCGGACAAGAACGGCTTGCATCGTTACAAATTTGTCCGCAAGCAGGATACCTTTGTGGCGCCAGAGGCAGATCAAATCAGTGAAGATGACTACGCGCCCTACGTACAGGCATCGTCATTCAAAAATTACGAAGCATTGGGTGCTGCTTATGAGGAAAAGGCAAAGCAAAAGGCAAAAGTCACCCCTGCCATTCAGAAATTGGCTGAGAACTTAACCAAGGGAATGGATGACAAAAAAGATCAGGTGCGACGCCTGTACAATTGGGTAAGCAAAAACATTCGATACATTGGCCTGTATATTGGCAATGGTGGGTATGTGCCGCATGATTCGCAAACCATCATGGACAATAGATGGGGCGACTGTAAAGACCATGTTGTGATTTTGGAAGCCTTGTTGGCAGCGAAGGGCATAGCCAGCAGCCCGGCTTTGATAAATGCTGACGCATCTTACGCCCTGCCAGGATTGGCTGTGGACACATTCAATCATGTGATTACCTATGTGCCGAGTCTGGACTTGTATCTTGATTCTACTTCCCAATTTGCACCATTTGGAACACTGCCAGCTTCAGACTTGAATAAACAAGTGGTACTGACCGCGCTCAATAAGATGGGAAAAACACCCATGATGCGAGCAGAGGAGCAGAAAAGCAAAACGGCAATTCGACTTAAGATTCTATCTGATGGAACGATTCATGGATTGAGCCATACACAGGCAACGGGTGACTCGGAAATCAATTTGCGGAACTGGCAATTCGAAAAACAAACAGCGCCACAAGATCAAGTAATAAATTCCATCTTGAGTGATGCAAATTTGACGGGTATAGGGCAAATACATTCAAGTGATCCAAGCAATCTGGACAAACCACTTGAAATTGATGCTACGTTCACATTAGACCCTGTATCGAACTTTCCAGGTCCGGCGGCAATGCCTATAACCGCCGGCGTCGCTTTTGAGGTGATAGATGGGAAGATGCTGCCCAAACCTAAAGACAAGATTAACTTTCCAATAAAATGTGAATCTTTTTCTTTTAGCAACCACTTTGAAATTGAGTTTCCGCTGAACGTCAAAATCAAGCAAATCCCTGAAGATGTAAGTTATGTCGATGACATTGGCCATTACACTTCCACATACCTTCTTACCGGGAATGTCCTGGAGATCAATCGAGATATGGTCGTTCAACACCCGACCATGGTTTGTGGACAAGCCGAAATCGAAATGGACAAGAAGTTCTTTCCGATTTTTCAACGTGACATGAGAGCCCAGGTGATTTACGAGTAATTGTTAGTCCCTAACTGCCTGTTGTTCACTTGGAGATACATGCGAAAATGTTGAACAAAATTTGTATCAAGATAACTACAAAAATCCCCTGCTTGATACACACAGGACATCCTTAAATTTACATCTTGGTAGTAAATTACTGTCTGCTCATTCTGAGCAATTCAACCAAGTTAAAAGGAGCTGTTATGACTTCAAAGTTAAAGATCGCCTGCGCAGCAGCATTGCTATGCATTGCAATGCCGGCATTGGCAGCAATGGATGACCATGATGGACACCCCTCAAAGGATGGAAGCGCTTATCAGGGTCATGGTTTTGAGCATCATTTGAAAGCCAGGCTGAACAAATTGTCAGAACGTTTGGAAATCAAAGCGTCACAACAAGCCGTATGGGAAGAGTATGCCAAATCAGTAGAAATGTTGGCAGAACATCATGAAAAGAAACCTGGCGCGGATGCTGATGCGGCGACCATCTCGCGTGATCGTGCAGAGAGGGCAACAGAATTTGCTCAGAAGCTGACCAAAGTGGCTGATGCGACTTCCAAATTACAAGCCGTCCTGACGGAAGATCAGAAAAAAATATTCAATCAGATATCGCATCATTCATGTCATCACGGAAGAGGTCAGGGATGGGAAAATCACAGGGACTCTGATCATGAATGGTCTCATGGAGCACATGACAAAGACAAATAATCGAGACAAAGAGTGGTTTTTTCCAGGCTGAGCAGCGCGGGTATCCAAGTCTTTTGGAAAGCAAGCTCAGGAACGAAAAATGAGAATAATAGCGAATAGTGGGCGGCTCCCCTAACAGATACGGTTTATAGCGGCCTGTCAGGCTTAAAACTTTTGGGGCAGCCAGCCACTGCCCAACGTGGATTTACACTTCAAGCTCATGACCCGCTCAGACCTTATCGCACGCTTAATCAAACTGCATCCTCGACTGCCGGCAAAAGATATTTATCTTTCCGTTAAAGTGATTCTGGATGCCTTGTCTACAACACTGTCACACGGGGATCGGATTGAGATTCGACGCTTCGGCTGTTTCAGCTTGAGTTACCGGCCTCCACGTCTGGGCCGAAATCCCAAGACTGGCGAAAAGATTGAGGTGCCTCCCAAGTATTTGCCGCATTTCAAGCCGGGCATTGCGACACGAAGTCGCGTACAGAAGTTGTTTCTACTTCAAATGAAGAAAC
>CAYZPM010000111.1:0-4335 GCA_964480365.1 uncultured Gallionellaceae bacterium | reverse complement strand
AGCGACTGCCCGAAGCCGAAGCGTCCTACCGCCGTGCGCTGGAACTCAAGCCGGAGTACGCCGATGCCCTCTACAACTTGAGTTCCTTACTCATGGAAGCTAAGCGCTTGCCCGAAGCCGAAACATCCTGCCGCCGTGCGTTGGAACTGAAGCCTGATTATGCCGAAGCGCATAACAATCTGGGCATCACCCTCCATGAACTGGGCCGACTGGACGAAGCCGAAGCCAGCATCCGGCAGGCGCTACAGATCAATCTGGATTACGCTGAGGCGCATAACAATCTAGGCAATGTCCTGAAAGACCTCGGGCAACTTGATGGCGCTGTGACGTGCTTCAACCATGCGATGGAAATTAAACCGGATTACATCGATGCGCACAGCAACCTGCTATTTGCTTTGAACTACGCAGCCAGCCATGTACCTTCATCTAACCTTGAACAGGCACGCCAGTTTGGTCGGATCGTTGCAGAAAAGGCTGGCGCACGTTTTTCTGCTTGGCTGAGTGCGGTTCGGCCCGAACGTCTGCGTGTCGGCCTGGTGTCGGGCGATTTTTGGAAACACCCAGTAGGTTATTTTTTAGAAGGATCGCTGGCTCATATCGATCCTGCCCGCATTGAACTGATCGCTTACTCGACAAACAACAAAGAAGATGAACTCACAGCTCGTATCCGCCCATACTTTTTTGCCTGGAAATCGTTATTCGGCAAAAGTGACGAAGCCGCTGCCCGACTGATACATGCAGATGGTGTGCATATCTTGCTTGATCTTTCCGGCCATACCGGACACAACCGTCTGCCGATATTCGCCTGGAAACCCGCTCCAGTACAGGCTAGCTGGCTGGGCTATTTCGCCACCACCGGGGTAGCTGAAATGGATTATTTGTTGGCTGATGAAGTTGGGGTGCCCGAGGATCAACGGGAGCAATTCACCGAATCTATCTGGTATCTGCCTGACACACGGCTATGTTTCACCGCGCCCAGAGTTGCACTCCCTGTGGCACCGTTGCCTGCCTTGTCGAAAGGCACAATCACCTTTGGCTGCTTTCAGAATTTGTCCAAGGTCGGCGAAGATGTGCTGGCGGCGTGGGGAGAGATTTTTGCAGCGCTGCCAAGTGCAACGCTGCGTATGCAGTGCAAGCAACTGGGTAAATCGGCGCAATCTGAACAAATGTTTCAACGTTTGATGCGTCACGGCATTGACCCTGCGCGGGTGGAGTTGCATAGCGCGGTATCCCGCGAAAATTATCTGGTCGCCCACGCCGAAGTGGATTTGATTCTGGATACCTTTCCCTATCCGGGCGGCACCACCACCTGTGAAGCGCTGTGGATGGGAGTCCCGACGCTGACTCTTATGGGAGACGGATTGCTGGCAAGGCAAGGAGCCAGCCTGCTCACGACAGCAGGGCTTGAAGAATGGGTGGCGGTGAATAAAAAGGATTACATAACCAAGGCAATTGCCTTATCCAGCGACTTGCCTAAGTTAGCGGCACTGCGTGCTGGCTTGCGGCAGCAGGTATTGGCATCCACATTGTTCGACGCCCCACGCTTTGCCCGAAATTTTGAGGATGCGCTATGGGGGATGTGGGAAAATTACATGGCAGGGCAATAAGAATTGCCATGAATTGGGTTATAAGGGCAATAATAACCCAAATTATCCGTTAGACCGAAAACCCGTCATTCCCGCCTGCGCGGGAATGACGGGCTAATGGATTATTTGGGATTAACAAGGAACGCTATGTTCAACTGGTTCAAAAAAACTGCCGTGGCCGTGAAAGTCGCGCCAGAGTCAGGTGTTGCCGCTATCCAGGGCGGCGACTCGATCACTCCGCTCGCAATCAGTGAAAGTGAAGCCTTGAAGAATCAGGGGAACGCCCATTTAGGCAATGGCAAACTGGAAGAGGCAGCAGAATGTTATCGACGGGCTATCGCGCGCAATCCCCACAATGCCGAAGCTTACACTTACCTCGGTTATGTATTTCATGTTCAAGGCAATCTGAACGAGGCTGTAGCACTTTACCGCAAAGCCGTCTTGATCAATCCAAGCCTGTTGACGGCCCATCAAAATCTCGGCCTTGCCCTCATGAACCTTGGACAAGTCGATGCAGCAGAGGAGTGTATCCGTCGGGCAATCGCTCTCGCCCCCGAGCATGCTGCCGCGTGGCAGAGCCTCGGTCTTATCGCCGCACAACGCGGCGATCTTCCTCAAGCTGAAACCTTGCTGCGCCGCGCGCTCGAACTGCAACCGGATTTCGCCGAAGCTCACTACAACCTGGCCACCTTGCTCATGCAAGCCAAACGCCTGCCCGATGCCGAAGCGTCATACCGCCGTGTGCTGGAACTGAAACCGGATTACGCTGCGGCGCATTGCAACCTTGGCAATACCCTCAAGCTTCTGGATCGGCTAATCGAGGCCAAAGCGAGCTACCTGCAGGCGTTACAGATCAAGCCTGATCTCATTGAGGCTCATAACAATCTGGGCAGCACCCTCAAGGAACTAGGCCAACTAGACAAGGCAGAAGTCAACTTCCGGCAGGCGCTATTAATCAAGCCGAATTATGCTGAGGCGCATTGCAATCTGGGGAATACCCTCAAGGATCTGGGCCGCCTGAGCGAGGCTGAAGCCAGCTATCGAGAGGCGCTACAGATCAAGCCAGATTTTATTGAGGCGCATAGCAATCTGGGCATCACTCTCTTGTATCTGGGTCGTCCGGGCGAAGCCGAAGTCAGCTTTCTGCAGGTACTGCAAATCAAGCCGGATCATGTTCAGGCACTTAACAATCTGGGTATAGTGCTGCGAAACCTCGGACAATTCGATGAGGCGGTGGCAAGCTGTCGGCAAGCACTGGAACTGAAGCCGGACTACGTCGAAGCCCATAATAATTTGGGTACAGTGCTGCATGACCTCGGACAACTCGATGAAGCGATGGCAAGCTTCCGCCGGACGCTGGAAATAAAACCGGATTACGTCGTGGCTCATAATAACCTTCTGTTCTCCCTGAACTACCATCCCGACATGAGCGCGGATGATATCTATCGGGCGTATCAGGAATACAATACGTCATTCGGCATCCCGTTGCGTCGGGCCTGGCTAACCCATACCAACGACAAGAACCCAGACCGTCGTCTGCGGATAGGTTATGTCTCTCCCGATTTTTTCAACCACCCATGTCGTAGTTTTCTGGAGCCGCTGCTGGCGCACCACGATAAAACCCAGGTAAAAGTCTATGCCTATGCCGAACTGCTCAAGGAAGACGAGGTGACCGCCCGCTACAAGAGCTACGTCGACCACTGGATACCCACCAAAGGCATGAGCGACGAAGCCCTTGCGGAACGCATCCGCAGCGACGGCATCGACATTCTGGTCGAACTGGCGGGACATACCGCAGGCAATCGCCTGCTCGCCTTCGCCCGCAAACCCGCCCCCGTTTCAGTCAGTTGGCTGGGCTATGGCTACACCACGGGGCTTGGGGCAATCGACTACTATCTCACCGATGAAGCCTGTGCACCGGCAGGCAGCGAAAAGTTGTTTGCCGAACAGCCTTGGCGCATCGCCACCCCGGCCTTCGTTTACCGCCCCACTGCCGGCATGGGCGCGGTCAACGGCCTTCCTGCCCAAGAGCGGGGCTATATCACCTTTGGCACCCTGACCCGCTCGGTGCGTGTCAACCACCGCACGATACGGGTGTGGGCGGAAATCCTCAGAACCTTACCGAATTCACGCTTGGTCATCGATAGTTCCAACTTCAAAGACCCGGCGATGCAAGAGCGGATGGTGGCGCGTTTTGCGGAACACGGCATCGCCCGCGAGCGGCTGGAGATGGGATTTCACAGCCCGCCGTGGGATACAATGCGGGGCATCGACATTGGCTTGGACTGCTTTCCGCACAACTCCGGCACCACCCTGTTTGAAACGCTGTATATGGGTGTACCGTACATCACGCTGGCAGGGCGACCTTCGGTCGGTCGGTTGGGTAGCAGTATCCTGCAAGGGGTAGGTCATCCTGAATGGATTGCCGAGAGCGAAGACGATTATGTTGCCAGGGCCGTCGAGTTGGCGAGTGATGTTCTTCGGTTGTCGGAGCTCCGTTCTACATTGCGCGAACAAATGGAGGCCAGCCCATTAATGGACGAAGCGGGCTTTGCACGCAAGGTTGAAGAGGCTTATCGCGGGATGTGGAAAGGCTGGTGCGAGAAGGGTGAGCAGGTTCAACCCGGCTAAGAGTTTTACACTGCAAGGAGCCCTATGTTCAACTGGTTCAAAAAAACCTCTGTGGCCGAAAATGTTGCGCCAGAGTCAGATGTTGCCACTGCCCAAGGCGGTGACTCGATCGCTCCGC
>CAYZPM010000110.1:0-4704 GCA_964480365.1 uncultured Gallionellaceae bacterium | reverse complement strand
CTCGAACCGGCGATGAGGATGTCGACGAGACGGCGGGCGCTGGGCTCCCAGCCGGGTGACGCCGTGGTGTGGAAGATGCCCACGAGGGCACGGACGAAGTCGTTGGGGTCGGTATCCGAGCGGAGGTCGCCGTTGTCGATGGCGCGCTCGACAGAGGCTACGAAGGCTTTGTGGATGAGTGAACGCGAACCTTCGAAAAGCCGCAAGGAGCCGCCTGCAATTGTGTTCATGGCTGGAATGATCAGCATCTTTGCGGCGACGTGGTCGATGAAGAGCAGCATCCACGCACGGAGCGCTTCAAGCGGTGGCATGGTGGTTGCGAAGCGCTGTTCAGCCGCGGCAAGCTTCTCGACTTCACTGCGGTAGACGGCCTCGATGAGATCATCACGAGTTGGGAAGTGCCGATAGAGAGTGGCGTTGCCGATGCCGGATCGGCGTGCGATGTCGTCGAGGCTCGCAGCTGCGCCATCGCGAGTGAAAACCTCCTTCGCAACCTCAAGAATGCGTTCTCGGTTGCGAACCGAGTCGGCGCGGGCCTTGCGGGAAGGCGGGGGTGGGGAGATCGTCTTTTTCGACATGCGGTCGGTCAATGGAAAACTTTCTGCAACCGGGGACTATCCCCGTTTATCTTATCAATACGGGGACTATCCCCGTTTTATAAGGCGCAGGCCCGGATGTCAAATCTGACGCGGCCTCCGATGATCTGCGCTACCAACAACAGGAGGAGTGACAATGCGTGTATTCGTAACGGGAGCGACGGGATTCATTGGATCGGAATTAGTGAAGGAACTGATTGCGGCAGGGCACCAGGTGCGGGGACTCGCGCGCAGCGATGCAGGCGTGGAACAGCTAAAGGCTATAGGTGCTGAGGTACATCGCGGGGATCTTACCGATCTCGATAGCCTGCGCAGCGGAGCCAAGGGCATGGACGCTGTGGTGAATCTGGGATTCAACCACGACATGTCGCGGTTTGCGCAGAGTGCCAAGGAAGAGATCCAGGCGATCGAGGCGATCGGATCTGTGCTTGAACCGGGCAAGCTGCTAGTGGTCACCTCCGGGGTAGGGATTAACCCCGGCGCGCCGGGTCAGGTGCGCAAGGAAACGGACCCTCCGATGGAGTCGCAGGCGATTCCGCGCAGGTCGGAGCAGGCGGCGCAGGTTGTGGCGGCAAGGGACGTGCATGTGGCGGTCGTGCGTCTTCCGCAGGTGCATGACACGCATAAGCAGGGGCTGGTAACGAGGCTGATTGAGATCGCTCGCGAGAAGGGTGTTTCGGCGTATGTTGGCGATGGCGCAAACCGCTGGGCCGCTGCTCCTAGGAAAGATGTAGCGCACCTGTATCGTCTGGCCGTCGAGAAGACAGGCCCTGGTCTAACGACATATCACGCGGTACAGGAGGAAGGCGTGTCGATGCGGGATATCGCAGAGACCATCGGCAAGGGACTCAACGTGCCGGTGATTTCGATCCCGGCTGAAAAATCCGTCGAACACTTCGGACCGTTCTTCGGACATGTTGCGATGATGGATATGCCGGGTTCGAGCGAGTGGACGCGCAATGTCCTGGGATGGGAGCCAACCGGAGCGGGGATGATCGAGGATCTCGCGAATATGAAGTACTGACGATTGCCCCTGGACTATTTTGATGGGCTGAACGCAACGCTCCGGGCCGTTCCGGGGCGTTCGTTATGTTTGCATAGAGTGCGAATCGATGTGTGTTGCTCACGCTTTGGTTCTTGCAAATCGGCTTGTGTTTACCGACGACTCTCCCACGCCGTTTCCGTTCGGGACTTTAGACCAACGCACCTTTCCAACACGAAACTCCTCGAATTACGCATTAACGATTTTGCTTAAATCGAGACGCGCCTCATCCCGGGGTTAATGATCGCTACGTCTCAGGACCGATCGGTCGTCGTTTCGAAGGAATACCATCGGAAGATGGGAAATGACAGATTTCATGCGGCGATCATGCAAAGCGAGAGCACGGTAAGGGTGCTGGGGTCGGCCTCTATGCTGTTTCCATGGTGGAGCTTCACGAAATGCGCGCTGGCAATCTGTGCTCTTCGATTGTCAGAAGAGGGTCTCATCAATCTTGAGGAATGCAGACCCGGCAAGCCCTACACACTACGTCAGCTTCTTCAGCATCGCGCTGGAGTTCCAGAGTATGGAAAGCTCCACGCCTATCATGAAGCGGTTGCACGGCATGATGTCCCGTGGTCTCGCGCGAAGTTACTCGAAGAAGTCCAAGCTGACCAACTAGACTTTGAACCGGGTACCAGTTGGTCCTATAGCAATGTCGGCTATCTTTTCGTCCGAGATGCAATCGAACAGGCTGCGGGGATGGACCTCGGAACTGCTCTCAAGCAGTTCATAACCGACCCGCTGGAACTGCGATCGGTGCGACTCGCGATGACCTCGTCTGATTTCGACTGTGTGCATTGTGGGGCGAGTGAACAGTATGATCCTGGGTGGGTCTACCACGGTTGTCTCCTGGGCACAGCCCCGGATGCAGCCAGACTCCTCCACGCTCTTCTCCATGGACGACTCTTGAAACCGACCACATTGCAATCGATGCTGGAAACCTATCCTCTAGGCAGACCGATCCCCGGCCGGCCCTGGACCGATTGCGGATATGGACTGGGATTGATGTCAGGACAGGTTGGCAAGGTGGGCCGCGCCATCGGCCACTCGGGCGCAGGCCCGTTCTGCGCCAATGCTGTTTACTACTTTCCTGACGTTGCGAAGCCGGCGGTCATCGCAAGCTTTACAGATGCTAGCGATGAAGGAGTCGCGGAATTTGAAGCAGTGCGTCTCGCCTATGAAAATAGCTGATCTTGGGACAGTAGCCGCGCTAGTAACGCGGCTACTGTCCGCCGAACTGCTGGATCTAGTTCTGGATTGATGTGGCCGTTGCACTCAGGGAGTTTCCCTCGGCGACAGCTGCCCGTTGAAGAGTGAACAGGCGGAGATGCACTCGTTGAGAGCCCTGCGATCGGGCCAAGAGAAATGCGTTTTACAGGACCTGTTCCGGCCAGATTTGAAGTGCAAACCTGCCCACCTGCACTAGTTTGTCGCGCGGCATTCCTGAGCGCGCTTGCAAGGACATTCCCTGTAAGGTGGTCATCAGAAAATCAGCAAGGGTGTCGATGTCGGTCGAAATTGGCAATTCTTTACTTTCAATTGCGGCCTTCAGCCGCTTCACAAAAACACCCCGCGAAAGCGCGCGTTTGCGATTGAGCTTGCTGCGCAATGGCTCCAGATCAGGCGAACAGGTTGGCATGGCAAGTGCGAGCATACAACCCTTCGGCTGATCTCGCCGGGTCAGTTCAAAGGCCGCAATTTCAAAAAGGCTCTGAAACGCTTCGCGGGCTGATCCTGCGCCTTCCAGCACAGCTTCAATGTAGTGTCCACGGGTGGACTGGTAGAGTTCGAGCGCTGAGAGAAAGAGCGCTTCCTTGTCACCGAACGTGGAGTAGAGGCTAGAAGTACTGATACCCATGGCCCGCACGAGGTCATCAACGCCCGTTTCTTCGAATCCGCGCTGCCAGAACGTCATCATGGCGGTTTGCAAAGCAGCGTCTTTCTCAAAATTCCTCGGTCTACCGCGTACTGCCATCCACTTCTTCCTCAATATTATTGAAGCACACGTTGCGAAATAAATCATTGCCAAAAGGAAAAATTGACTCTAATGCATGTCATGATAAATGAAGCAGTCGTTTCATAAATAGCCTTTGGAGACATTGAACATGTTGGAACACGATCTCAGCGCGTGCTGGAATATCCACTCGATCAAGACCGGTAGACCAAGCACAGTGCCGGTCGTGTTGATTCACGCGCTAGGCCTGGATCTGACCTATTGGGACCATCAGATCGAGACATTACGAAAGAATCATGAGGAGATCGCTTTCGATCTGCCTGGGCATGGAGAAAGCGGGGGCAGCCCGGAAGACTGGAAGCTTGAGGCCCTTTGTTCGATGCTCAAGGACACCATCAGCAAAACAGGCGCTTCGAGTGCTCACCTCGTCGGCTTGTCTGTGGGCAGCATGATTGCACAGGCCTTTGCGCTTGCCGAGCCAACCATGGTGCAGTCCTTGACATTGATGGGTTCCGCTGCCACGTTCACTACTGAAACCCGAGACTTTCTTCGGGGTCTGGGCAAGCTAACGCTGGACGGGGGAATGGAAGCTATCGTGGCATCTTCGATGCCCTACTGGTTTGCAGCCGCGACGAAGGAACAGCGGCCAGACATTCTCGACAGAACCGCGAGGACCTTGCGTCAGAACAACACTGCACTCCAGGCTGCCGCGTGGGAGATGATCGCCGATTACAGTGTCGACTCAGAATTGCACCGGATCAACTGCCCAACTTTGATTCTGGTAGGCGACCAGGACGGAAACACCCCGCCGCAGGCGTCCGAGCTTCTCGCGAAATTGATTCTCCGGTCTGAACTGCATGTGATTCCCGGCGCTGGTCACATGCTACCGTTCGAGGCTCCCAATGTGGTAAATGAGCACTTGTTGGCTTTCTTGCAGAGAGCAGCGACAGATCGAAAGCAAATATGAATTTTCTGTGGCGCTGGAAATCTCGACTGACGCATTCAGGCCAGTGCGCTCGATAGGAGCGCCATCGGAATTTTCCCACAGATTTCAGACATGTGGCTTGCTATCCGATTCCCTCTTGAAGAGAGGAATTGTGGTCATCAGGCCG
>CAYZPM010000109.1:0-4995 GCA_964480365.1 uncultured Gallionellaceae bacterium | reverse complement strand
TTCGCCACCACCAAACAATTACTGGACGACCTCAACCTGCGTTCCCTGCAAGAGTTGCCGTCGCTGGAAGAAATGGGTAACCTGTTGGAACAGGATGGAAGTTAGCACAAACTATCGTGTTTCGAGCCTGTCTGACACTAATGCGTCCTGCTCAGAACTTGAAAATCTTATGAGCCATCACCCTGTTTCTAATAACAACATCGAGCAGAACACGCTCCTGATTGATATTGCCACGCGCAAAATCGTTTGTCTTGCGCCCAATGACAACGTTGGCGAGGCAGCGCGCATCATGGCCGAGAAGCGGATTTCTTCCATCGTGGTGACAGATGAAGACGGGCATCCGGCAGGTATCGTCACGGAACGCAATATGTTGCATGCCATGCAGTCTGGGTGTCCGCCGGAAACGATGCTACAGAATGTCATGTCATCCCCCGTCATTGCCGCACCTGAAACGATGACCTGCTTGGACGCATACCAACTTTGTCTGCGCGATGGTATTCGGCATCTGGTGATCATAGACGATGACAAGCGCTTGTCCGGCGTGGTCAGCGAAACTGATTTCCGCCTGCATATCAATCTCGCTACCTTGGCTGGACGCCGTCAGATTGCCCCGGTCATGAGCCGCTCGGTGTTCAGCCTGCCGCCGCAAGCCAGCCTGCGGGATGCGCTGAACCTCATGCAATCGCACCGGGATACCTGTGTAGTGGTGGTCGAGAACGAACGTCCGGTAGGAATCGTCACAGAGCGTGACATCGTTCGCCTTTATTCCAGAAATCCGGAAGGAACCGACATTCCGGTCGGTGATGTAATGACCTCTCCCGTTCTAAGCATTTTGTTAGATAAGACTATCAACGAAGCAGCGGAACGGATGCTGACGGCCAAGGTGCGCCATCTGGTGGTGGTTGACCACGCAGGGCGGGTGGAAGGCTTGCTAAGCGAACATGAGCTTATTCATACCATGACGTTGGGCCTGATTGATGACAAGCTGATTGCAGAAGGCACGTTCCTGCATACTTTGATTAACACCCTTCCCGATCTGGTCTGGCTGAAAGATACGGACGGCGTTTACCTGGCTTGTAATCCTCGCTTCGAGCGTTTCTTCGGCGCTAGGGAAAAAGACATCGTTGGTAAAACCGACTACGATTTCGTAGACAAGGAGCTGGCCGACTCCTTCCGTGAGCATGACCGCAGAGCCATGGAGAAAGACAGGCCGAGTGTCAACGAGGAATGGATTACCTATGCCGATGATGGACACCGCGAGTTGCTGGAAACCCTCAAGACGCCGATGCGAGATAGTCAGGGAAAACTGATAGGTGTGGTGGGCATCGCGCGCGACATCACGGAACGCAAACGGGCCGAAGAAAACCTGCACATCATCGCCAGCGTGTTCGACAGCACCCAAGAAGCCATTCTGATCTCTGACGCGAACAACAACATCATTGACGTTAACCCGGCTTTCACCCAGATCACTGGCTATTCCCGCGAGGAGGTGATCGGCAAGAACCCCAAGGTGCTGAGCTCTGGCCGCCAGAGCATGCCGTTTTACACCGCGATGTGGCAATCCCTGAAACAGAAAAGAGCTTGGCGCGGTGAGGTTTGGAATCGGCGCAAGTCCGGCGAGATTTATGCGGAAATGCTCTCGATCTCGGTCATCTGCGATGATGATGGCAAGATACTTCGCCACGTCGCAGTATTCTCTGATATCAGCCACCTCAAAGCTCACGAGGCCGAACTAAGCCACGTCGCCAATTACGATGCACTGACTGGCATACCCAACCGCGTGTTACTGGCTGACCGTATGAAGCAATCCATCGCCCAGACAGTGCGCGAACAAAACATGATGGCGATCTGCTATCTCGATCTTGACGGCTTCAAATCCATCAACGACACCATGGGGCATGATGCAGGCGATCAGGTATTGATTGAAGTGGCCAAGCGCATCGAAAAAACCATACGTGGGGGAGATACTGTCGCCCGTCTGGGCGGCGACGAGTTTGTTGTCTTGCTATTGGGTCAGGATAAAGGTGAAGAGTGTGTGGCTACGCTTGAACGTCTGCTCGCGGCGATAGCGCAGCCGATCACTATCAAGAACAAGTCCCTCACAATAAGCGCCAGCATTGGAGTCAGTATTTATCCGTTGGACGACGAAGATCCGGATACCTTATTGCGCCATGCGGATCAGGCCATGTATATGGCAAAGCAGTCGGGCAAGAATCGCTTCTATATTTATGATCACGAGCTGGATCGACGTGCTCGTGACCGGCATGAATTCCTGAAAAACATTCGTCAAGGATTGGAACTCGGCCAGTTCGAACTGTACTACCAGCCCAAGGTCAATTTGCGCACGAAAGAACTGGTCGGTGCCGAAGCCCTGATCCGCTGGCGGCATCCCTTGCGCGGCCTGCTTCCCCCTGCGGAATACCTGCGCCATATTGAGAACACCGATCTCGACATCGAGATCGGGGAATGGGTGATCGCTACAGCGCTCGCCCAGATAGATCACTGGAAAGGCAAGGGGCTGGACATCGAGATTAGCATCAACATCTCGGGCTATCACATGGAATCCCCCCATTTCACAGAGCGCCTGCAGCAGCAACTCGCGCATTACCCTGGCATGCCATTTGGCAAGCTTCAGATCGAAGTGCTGGAAACGGTAGCTCTCAATGACATCGCCATCGTGCGCGAAATCATCGAGGCGTGCCGCAATATCGGAGTGGTATTTGCGCTGGATGATTTCGGCACAGGCTATTCCTCGCTGTCTTACCTGAGCAGTTTGCCGGTTGACGTACTCAAGATAGACCAGTCCTTCGTGCGCGACATGCTGGAAGACAAAGGAGATATGGCCATCGTTCAGGGTATTATTGCCTTGGCGCGTGCATTTGATCGGCAGACAGTGGCGGAGGGCATCGAGACAGAGGATCATTACCGGGTGTTGCTCGACATGGGCTGCGAGTTAGGACAGGGCTATTACATTGCCAGACCTATGTCGGCGAACGAATTGACAAACTGGCAAGCGAATTTCCACTTCTAAGAAGATGGACATTATCTTTTAGGCGATTCCAAGTTGTGAATACTGACATCATGGTATTTCGACTTTATCTTAGCTGCATTAACATGCAAATCAACGGTCAATCGCACCGCATGCCAGTGTAAACAAGGTATTCTAAGCAGGCTAAATGTTGTTCCGCAATTTGTTCTTTAAGTTATTGGTTGGTGGTTTACCTGAAAATGAGCGACGAGGCTGATGTCGTGGAAGGCCGGGAATATTTCAAGAGCACCACAAAATGATAGCTAAGGAGACAGCGCATTTGTTTCGGCTGATAACGGCACCGTTTCTGGCTGTCGACAGCTCGGGTGAAATCGTTTTCGTCAGCCAATCCATGTGTGAACTGCTGGAATGGGAAAAGAGCCTGCTGATCGGTCGGTCGGTAATGGAACTTGCCGCAGACCCGCCCGAAAAGACGTCACAAACCTTGAAATTGTTTTTTGGCAGCGGCGATTGGTTGGAGGGTTTCCTGCCCCTGCGCAAGGCAGACGGGAGCGTGGTGGAATTTCCGTGCAAGGGATGCGTAGTGCAACGACCATCGCATGGTCAGATACCTTTGGTCGCCATCCAGATCGACCAACGCATGCAGTTCCAGGCTCACAGCCATAAAATCGATGAACTCAACGCCGAAGTCCGACACCGTTTGCAAGTCGAAGGGCAGCTACGAGAACGTTCCGCCAAGCTTGAACAGGAAATCGCTGAGCGCAAAAAGGCGGAACAGGAAGTGGCGCAACTTAGCTTGCAGAACAGGCTGATCCTGGACTCTGCGGGAGAAGGTATCTACGGGCTGGACATCGACGGACGGTGCACATTTGTCAATCACACAGCATTGCAACTTCTTGGTTTCAGTTCTGAAGAACTCATTGGTCAACCTAGTCATTCCATGTTTCATCATACCAAGCCGGATGGTCGCCCCTACCCGCAAGAAGAATGTCCGGTTCAGGCTGCGTACAAACAGGGTGCGATTCATCGCGGGAACGACCTGTACTGGCGTAAGAATGGAAGTCGCCTACCGGTGGAATTCATCAGCACCCCGATCCTGGAGGCAGAGAAAATCACCGGGGCAGTGGTAACGTTTCGCGACATCACCGAGCGCAAGCGGGCGGAAGAAGCTCTTTATGAAGCCCAACAGATGTTCCGCTCTTTGGTCGAGAACTCACCGGACATTATCGCGCGCTACGACCGTGATTGCCGACGTACCTACGTTAATCCAACCTATCTCAAGGAGGCTCAGATTTCCCAGCAGGAATTGATGGGCAGCGCTCCTGTACAACGCTCACCATTGCCCGCATCCAGCGCAGAGGATCTCCAGAATCTGCTTCGCAAAGTGCTCGACAGCGGTGTTGGCGAGGCCGTTGATGTCATGTGGCCAAAGGCGGACAACATCAATCACTGGTACAACATTAACGCTTTTCCGGAGTTTGACCGCGAAGGACGGGTCGTGAGTGTGATGGCGGTTTCCCGCGATATCACCGAACGCATGAAGGTCGAAACGGAACTACGCGAACTCAATAACGATTTCGTCACTTTGCTCGAAAATACCGACGACTTCATCTACTTTAAGGATCAGGATAGTCGCATCCGTTTTTGCAGCCAGACGCTTGCCAACATTACCGGTCATACAAGCTGGCGGGACATGATCGGCAAGCATGATCTGGAGATTTTCCCCAAGGATACGGCGCGCATTTACTATGAAGAGGAGCTGCCGATCTTCCGGGAAGGCAAGACGCTGAGAAACAAGATAGACCCCTACTATGACGAGCAGGGCGGACTGCGTTGGGTGAACACCAACAAGTGGCCGGTGTTCGACAACGATCAGAAAACCGTCGTCGGCATCTTTGGCATCAGCCGTGATATTACCGAACTCAAGGAAGCCGAGGACAAGATCAATAAGCTCAACCGCGAACTGGAGCGGCGGGTGATCGAGCGGACGGCGCAACTCGAAGCGG
>CAYZPM010000108.1:0-5147 GCA_964480365.1 uncultured Gallionellaceae bacterium | reverse complement strand
AGTCCGGCAATAGTCCGGCAGTAACTTTATTGAAAAGAAAAATCGCCTAGCAGGTTAACGCTAAGCGATTGATCTTAATGCTAAATATGGTGCGCCCGAAGAGATTCGAACTCCTGACCCCTTGGTTCGTAGCCAAGTACTCTATCCAGCTGAGCTACGGGCGCAAAAAACTTCTTATTTCTATAAATCCAATAAAACCATTTGAAAATCCAAATCACCCCACTACAGTAAAAATGGGAGAGTTAGTGGCGTGAAATAATCACGACTTTTTCATAGCTTTTAATTATAACAGTAAATCTAAAATTAGGGAACAGTGACGCAGCAACGAGCGCCAAGGCGCTCCGCACGTCATTAACCCCAATGTCCCTTGCCCCGTCCGTGACCTCCGAAATGAAATCCGTTCAGCATCACCGGACAGTTTGAGGAAACATTCTGCCTAACAAAACCGCATTAGAAAATTACGCGAAATTTTTCGCTGCAAAATCCCAGTTCGCCAGATGATTCAAGAAGTTCTCGACGAACTTGGCACGCAAGTTACGGTAGTCGATATAGTAAGCGTGCTCCCACACGTCCACACAGAGCAAGGCCTTGTCACCTGTGGTGAGCGGCGTACCGGCTGCCCCCATGTTGACAATATCCACTGAACCATCGGCCTTCTTCACCAGCCATGTCCAACCGGAACCGAAGTTGCCTACAGCGGAGGTCTGGAAAGCTTTTTTGAATTCGTCATAGCTTCCCCACTTCTTGTTGATGGCGTCAGCCAGCGCTCCCGTTGGGGCCGTGCCGCCATTCGGCTTCATGCAGTTCCAGAAAAAAGTGTGGTTCCACACTTGCGCAGAGTTATTGTAAACGCCACCGGATGACTTCTTGATAATGTCCTCAAGGCTTGCGTTCTCGAATTCGGTACCCTTAATCAGGTTGTTAAGGTTGGTCACGTAGGCCTGATGGTGCTTGCCATAGTGGTACTCGAACGTTTCCTTGGATATATGCGGTACGAGAGCATCCTGAGCGTAAGGCAGGGCGGGTAATGTATGTTCCATAATTTTCTCCTTGGTAAAAATTTCAGGGGGCCGTGGATTGTAGCTAAATCCCCAGCGGCTAACAATAGTTGAGTGATTTTATCGCCTTATTGTGCGTTACCGCACAGATTAATATTGCGCCATGAACTTTATACTGCGCTATCGCAGAGTAGGCTTTGTCCGCTTGGTTTAAAACAAAGCCATCTGCCCATTCCGTGCTGGAGCTTTGAAGAGTACAGTATCAAGCAACCTGTCCTCAAGCCCCATCCCTATCCGCACACTTGCCATACGAAAGCGCTGCTCCAACAAATCGGCAAGCATGCCCTCGCCCCGGAAGCGGCTGCCGAACTCAGAATCGTTTTCACGCCCGCCGCGCATCTCGCGCAAGCGGCTCATTACGTGCTCGGTCTTCAGCGGATAATGCGTCACCAGCCAGTCCTTGAACAAATCTTTCAGCTCGTAAGGCAGGCGCAAAAGGGTATAGCCCGCGCTGCGTGCGCCGTGGCCATGCGCAGCTTGTAACACATGCTCCAGTTCCGCATCCGTGAGAAAAGGGATCACCGGCGCGACCATCACCCCGCACGGCACGCCCGCCTCGTTCAGGTTCTCGATGGCTTGCAGCCTGCGGCGCGATGAAGAAGCGCGCGGCTCCAATTTGCGGGCAAGTTCAGCATCCAGCGTGGTAACCGAAATAAATACCTGCACCAGATTATCGCGCGCCAGTTGAACAAGCAGATCAAGATCGCGCTCGATCAGCGCGGATTTGGTAACGATGGAAACCGGATGCCGGTACTCCACCATCACTTCGAGTATTTGCCGCGTGATATTCCACTCGCGCTCGATAGGCTGGTAGGGATCGGTGTTGGATCCCAGCGCGATGGGCGCGCAGCGATAGGAAGCTTTCGCCAACTCCGCACGTAGCAGCTTCGCAGCATCCGGCTTGGCAAAAAGTTTCGTCTCAAAATCCAGCCCCGGCGAAAGATTGAGATAACCGTGGCTGGGCCGCGCATAGCAATAAATGCAGCCATGCTCGCAGCCGCGATAGGCATTCAACGATTGCAAAAAAGGCAGATCGGGCGAGTCGTGGCACTGGATCACGCTCCGCGCCTGCTCCTCCGTCACCGTCGTCCTGAACGGTGGCAACGCCTCGTCCGCCGTGCCCCAGCCATCGTCGAACCGTACACGTGCAACGCTCTCAAAGCGCCCCTCTATTTGCAACGTCGCACCACGGCCTTTGGCTACTTCATGCTTCACATCTAAATCCTATCAATATTGCGCCGTAGTTTCTTTTGGCATGTGATTACGGCAATCAATTTCAGTGCGCGCAGCTTCTTCTAACCTGTTCGTTTGCCTATACACTTCCGCAAGCATGCAATACGCACGCGGGTCAGGTTTCGGCTGCCCCAATGCAGTTCGTAGCGTGGCTTCAGCTTCGGCAATATGCCCGGAGAACATCAATGCAGCACCAAGTCCCGCGTAGGCTGTTCCGCGCACAGACACCGGAAGACTTTGTGACTCAGTCGCTGTGCGCAAATGAACGACTGCATCTTTATAGTCATGTAGCTCTAACATCCACAATCCGGCGTTGTAGTGGACAAATACATCATTTGGAAATTCATTGGACAGAGATTTCCATTCGAATACAATCAGGTGCCGTCTTTTTTCCCATAGCAAATGTTTAGACGGATTCCATTGTGCCTGAACAGGCGGCTGCTTATGCTCAAGTCCCAATTCAGAGAGTATCGCCATAGCTTCCTGAGTTTTTCCGGATGACATGGCAGCCACATTTACCGCATAGTGAGCCTTGACCAGCCCGCTCATAATATCCCGTGCATCGGGGTCGGTTATGCTATTGGCCGTTTCCCTTGCGTCGCGATATAACCCTTGAGGCAACTCGACGCCGACGATTTTATACATGGCTGGCAAATAGTATCCTGGACGTTCGCGCAAATCGCTGTCTAAAAGAACCTCAAAATTTTTCCAGTCGCGTGGGCGCTCGATTGTTTGGAATCCCCATAACAAAGCCATGACGAGCAATAGCGCCGCGCGTGGAATAGGTTTCAAGCTCCATGCCAGAGCGACAAACAATAGTACCGCCGGCCACACTGCCAAGGCCACATAGCGATCTGAAACAAGCGCAGGCGGTGCATGGGGAATAAGCTGCATGTAGGGCACACAGAGCAGCAAAAAAGCGACTAAGGCGAACCCTTCCAGAGATCGTTTTCGCAGGATCGCTACCATGCCGGCAATGGCAGACAGCAAAACCAAGCCCCCGAGGGCGACCATAACAGGGAAATTTGGATCCTCGAACACCGGGTAAAACAAATATCGGCGTTCGGGGCTGACAGCAAGACGGGTTAGCCAACCCAGCGCCGCCAATGACCGAGTCACCGCCTCGACACCAAAATAGAAGGGAATTCTGTCATATCCATTATTGCTGACAATAAAAACACGAACCAGCAATATTGCCAGAATCATTATAGAAAGCGGCCACAGCAACTGGGAACGACGCCTGTTTGGAGCCGGGATATCGAGCCAGAATAAAACCCAAAGCATGGCTATGACAGGAGCCACTGCAACATAAGACGACTTCGAGAGCATGACCGCTACAAAGGCAATCAAGGCTGCTGCGGCATGTGGGGCGGAAATTCCCAGCTCTCGCCTGGATCGCATGGCAAGCCATAGCGCAAGCAGTGAGAACAGATTGGGGAGAATATACTTGCGCCCGCTGATCCAAACCACAGACTCGACAAGAGCAGGATGCAATGCAATTAATACGGTAACGATAGCCGCTGCCCATGGTGCGCTGCTAAAGTCAGCGGGGCGAAAATATCTCCATAATCCCAGCGTGGTGCCATAGACCAGCGGCAAGCAAAGCAAATATAAAAGGATGTTGTCTATTCGAAATGCAGAAGGTATCTGCCCAAACATCGTAAGGTCGAACCAATAGGACAAATCTCGGAGGGGAAGAAACTCAAAAGCAGAGTTGTACGGCTCGGTAAACAGACGCCAAAGCTCGGTCAGGTGTAACCCCGCAAGCTTGGCATTATCCGTAATGTAGACTTGATCGTCATAAACAAATGGATAATCAAGCGCCTGAAGGTACGCCGCCGCCCCGATTAGCGCACCGAGCAACACCAGTCCCCATGGCGCCATCTCCCGCATGCGGGGACTGGGAAAAGACAGAATCATTTTTGTAATAGCCAAAAGTTAAACGCACGGATATGCGGGCGTTTTGTAACTGCTGTTTTATGTTGTTGTCCTGATTTCAACAAGATCAAGGGTCAGTGCCCCTCTGCCCCCGTCCACTCGAACGTACTCAGCAGATGCGAAATACGCGTATTTGCCACATCCAGGCGCTTCACCAGCAAGCGCAAGAAAGCATCGTCGATCTGGAAACGGCAACCCGTGGTTGCCCGCTCCAGCACATCAGGATTGATTCCGATCAAGGTGATGTCGGAATCTGCCACCACATCCGTGGTACGGGTAAAATTTCGTTCGGCAAGGTGCGCCATTTCGCCGAAACAATCGCCTTTATTCAGAATGCTCAATAACAGCCCGCGCTTGAGCACCTTGACCACCCCGTTTCCCAAAATAAAAAATTCACGGCCTTGGTCGCCCTCGTGCAAAATGACTATCCCCTTGCGAACTTTGCGCCACTCGCTGATGCGCAGCACTTCCCACAATTCGACATCGCTGAAATTCTTGAAAAAAACCAGTGCGCGCAAAATATCGAATTTTTCCATATCGAAAATTTCTGCGTGCGACACCACGTTGTTGCTGAAGAAAGTCACCAGATCAAGTGCAAATTCATGCCAGGTTTGATAGCGTTGCGACAGGTCTTTCTGCATGGCGCGCAACACAATGGCATCCAGCTCCGGCGGGATTTCCGGGCGGAATGTACTGGGAGGCTGCGGCTCGGCATTCATGATCTGGTAAATCAAACTGTAGTTATTGCTGGCATCGAAGGGCAGTTTGCCGGTAAGCAATTGATACATGGTCACGCCGAGCGAATAAATATCGGTCTGGTGTGTCAGCAACTGCTCATCAACCTGTTCCGGCGACATGTATGCCGGAGAACCCACGCCAACCACCTGCGTCGTCTGCTGGCTTACGACCATCGCCGAA
>CAYZPM010000107.1:0-5195 GCA_964480365.1 uncultured Gallionellaceae bacterium | reverse complement strand
GCGAACGGCAAAGTGAGTCTTAACTGTTTGTCTCAGCCAAGGGGGCAACCCCACATTCTGGCTTCTACCTTATTCATTATGATAGTGTTACGGATGCGGAATTCGTCATGCCTTAGCACTTCAAAAACTACGCCAGGTTAAAAGCCATCAGTCCTCACTGATCGGAATAACTGTAGTTTTCATCATTCAAGCACTGTAGGTCCCACCACAGCAATAACGCAGCATTGGCTGCCGATGCAGTGAACGCTGGAGAGGTGCGCCTACGTTGACGCTTGGCGCGTATCAAATTGACTGGCCTCGGGACTAACAAGTACTCCCATCGTCACTACTCAATCGTTAGTAAGTAAAGCGATATGAAACCAAGAATATTTGCAAATATGCAGATCGTGGTAAAAGAAAAATGTGTGGTTGCGGCTTTGAGCTTGATTGCCAAATTACTCCCGATTACTTGTCTGTCAAGAACACAAGAATTCAGCGATCAGAACTTGGCGAAATTGACCATGACTTCTGTGCGTGCGGCAATAGTCTGACCTTTCTTTGTGGCGGGAAAAAACCTATATTTCCAGACGGCGGCTTCGGCTTTTTTGTCCAGACCAAAGCCGAGGCCGCGCCGAATGTGGACATCGTTAGGCAGCCATCTGCTCCCACCATCACCGAAACGATGGCCACCTGTACCCAGGGATGTAATACAAATGGATCGGCAAAATCCGCGTCGACCGTGTGGATCGGATAGGGCGGTGTGTAAGACAAAGGGCTGTGATGCTTATCTTCGAATTTCGATGCATCCGGCAAGGGCAGGTCTCTCCCGGTGATTAGAATTTCAGGAACGGTTTGGCTGCGCTTGGCGCTGAAGACAGTGCGGACATCTATCCATACTGGCACCGGGTGATCTCTCAACTTGCCCGGCTCGAACTTCGATTGCTTTACCGCGGAAATGGCGGCCTGGTCGAAGGCTTCGCCGTGAGTGTGCAAAACTTGAATGTGCGCCGGGATACCGTTGGTGTCAATTACCATGGCCAACACGGTCATGCCAAGTATCGCTTTCGACGGTGCGTTTGAAGGGTACAAAACATCAGTGGTGTTTAGCAATCGGGGTGCTGTGACCTCGGGCCCAACAAAATACACGCCATCCTCATCAGGAATCTGATGGAGCGGGAGAGGCGCAGGGTGTGCATACTTGGCCAGAACTGCGATAGCCGCCAGCGTTAATAGAACTCGTGCATATTTGGTTTGACACATTCAATTCTCCGATCTGTCTACTTTGATCTCCAGAATCGTCGGACTAACTTTATCGGTTGACTGGTGAATGTTGCCATGTGTCTTGCCGAGCAAGTTTTCCTGCCTGGGCCGACATGGAAAGGGTATCATCTTGCTCTCATGTTATGGAAAGAAATATAAGGATTAGATAAAGACCATGCTTCGCTCAGCAACTTCGTGGTGCGGTATTTTTACAGGAAATATTCTGGTAAAAACCACCATGAATTACCTGAAATAAATGATCTTCATGACTTCATCATGCAAGCTTCACGTGTTACTTATAACTTTCTTAAAAATACATACGAACTCTTTATAGAGATGGCTTTAATGTCTTTCTAAGCCACTCCTGCTTGAGGATGGAACGGCGCGAGTGTTTTCAGAAAAAAGTTTGTGATAAGACGCCAAGCTACCTGACATTTTCGAAAACACTGTAAATTCCTTGCGACTCCTTTATGTCGCTTTGCATAACAATTGGGATGGGGTAGGCGGAATCGACAGACTAGCCATACTTCAGCGAGAGCCAATGAATTTTAGCCAAAAAGACGCTAGACGTCGAGGAGGTCAGGTAACGATGACGAAAAACTTCAAAACTACCATTACGTTGGGAGTCGCAATCTGCGGTCTTGTTATGCAGCTTGCGTGTTATGCCCAGAGTGCAACTTCAACCGCTGACAATGCCGCGACAACGCCCAATGCAAACGCGACGCCGCCCAGCAACGATGCGGTTATCAAAGAACTGGCTGAGATGAAGGCGCGAATGGCGCAACTTGAGGCAGAACTGAAGAAAAGCGGTACTTCCAGCAGCTCAGCGACACCGGTTGCGCCGGCCGCGACTCCGGCGACTCCAGAGATCAGCGCAGAGCGTACCACCAAGGAAGCGCCATTTCCTGGCGACTGGACCTGGCTGAACAGCAATGGGCGCGTGGTGGACACTCCGATGGCCACCAAGTACTTCACGCCGGAGTTTCGGGCGGATGTGAATTATACGCTGGACTACAACCACCCCAAAGACGACACACTGGGCGGATCGACCGAGACCTTTCGCTCCGATGAGTTTCAGGTTGAGCAGTTGAGCTTTGGCGGCGATATTCGCATCGATAATGTTCGCGGAAGATTTCTGACCATGTACGGAATGTTCGCCACGACCACTCCGCGCAACGACTCCAGCTATAACCGCGGCCAGTGGGATCTGTCTGACGCCTACAAGTATGTCTCCGAAGCATGGGGCGGATATCACTGGGATGTGAACCACGGCTTGAACTTGGATGCGGGTATCTTCGTCTCCTACATCGGTCTTTTCAGTTACTACAACGCCGACAACTGGACCTATCAACCTTCGTTCGTCTCCTCGAACACACCTTGGTTTTTCAACGGCCTGCGCATTCAGTGGTTCCCCACGTCGAAGCTGAAGATCGAACCGTGGATCATCAACGGCTGGCAGTCGTACGCCAGGTACAACGGCAAGCCAGGGTTGGGCGGGCAAATTCTGTGGCGTCCCAAACCGTATCTGGACTTTGTCTTCAACAACTACGGCTTGGGCGAAGACTCGGCCGGCTTCCCCGGACGCTCGCGCATCCATACCGACGACAGCGCACAGATCAAACTCTATGACAATCCGAAGAAGACATTGGACAAAATTGCCTTCACCTTCACCGGTGATCTTGGATGCGAATATGGCGGTGGCGGCCCCTCCTTTGGCACACCGAATAGCGCACTGAACCCGCAAGGCCTTTCACCGCTGATGGGCACCACTGACACTTACAATGGCGGCGTCAACTGCCATAACTCCAAGAATGGCAGGCCCAAGCAAATGTTCGCAGGCTGGATGGCCTACAACCGTTATTGGTTCAAGAAGGACCGGTATGCAATTACCCTGGGCGGCGGTATCATGAACAACCCGGGCCGCTATCTGACTCTTCTTCCGCCCATCAATGGCGCAACGGCAACCAGCGGCTCTCCGTACTATACCGAGAACGCCGGAGATCGAGCGAAGATGCACGATGGCACCATCACCTTCGATTACATGCCGAGCCAGTACATCACCTTCCGCGCGGAGACCGGTTACCGCTACTCTGACACGCCTTACTGGACTGGACGTGGCGGCATTACGCCTCCAGGCGGCAACAATGGCTCACCGGCCGCTTATGTCTGCGCAAGCGGCGCAAGCTCTGGGATTGGCTATATTGCACCTGACGGAACAGCTGGACTCCCTGAAGCGGAGGTTGCCTGCAATGGGGGCAACCCAGTAACAGCCAGCTCGGCCAATATCTGGTGGCCTGACCTGCGCACCAATCAAACCGTCAGCACGCTGGCAATCATGGTCAGGTTTTAGTGAGGAAACAGGCAGGTCCGCGCGTTGAGGTTGCGGCTTGACCTGCCAACAAAAAAGGCAGCACCAGTGTTTCGGCAACCTGGTGCTGCTCCAAATATAAGCCCACTCAGAGCGCAGCGACTCCCTCACAGCATAACTGCTAGGAGGGATGGTCGCGCGCCAAATAGACCAGCAAACACAAAGGTAGCAGAGGATCGTATGAAAAACAGAGCTTTGGGATCAGGCCTGATGCTAATGTTGATAACAGCAATTCTGGTTATCAGTGGCTGCAAAAGCGGCAAGGTGGATGCAGCCGCAGAGGCTCCGCCACCGGCCAAGGTGATCTCCGGTGTGGATGTCACCTTTTTCGCTGTCGATCATCCGGAATTGTATCCGATTACTACTGCGACCGAATTCCAGGCTCCGTCACAATTGTTCGTGACCGGCACGGTATTTCCGGATATCGCGCGTACAGTTCCAGTGATTTCGCTTGCCTCCGGGCGCATTGTAGACATCCGCGCTCGCCTCGGCGACACAGTCAAAAAGGGCCAACTCTTGCTGCGTGTTCGCAGCGACGATATTTCGGGAGGCTTCGACGCCTATCGCAAGGCCATCTCCGATGAGCTTCTTGCGCGCAAGCAATTGGATCGAGCCAAGGTGCTGTATGAGCACGGGGCCATTGCGCAGGGTGATCTGGAGGTGGCGCAAGACGCAGAAGACGACGCCAAGACCACCCTCGATACCGCAACGGAGCATCTTCACCTGCTGGGCAGCGATCCCGAAAACCCCAAGGGAATTGTCGATATCTTTGCCCCGGTTTCCGGTGTGATCACCGATCAGGAAGTAACGAACGCGGCCTTCGTGCAGGCCTACTCCACGCCCAATCCATTCACTATTTCGGATCTAACCACTGTGTGGATCGTCTGTGACGTCTTTGAAAGCGACATGGCCAACGTTCGCGTCGGGCAAACCGCCGAGATCAAGCTGAACGCCTATCCGGACAAGGTACTCAAGGGAACCATCAGCAACATTGGTTCGATTCTTGATCCGAATATACGCACCGCGAAGATACGCATTGAATTAACAAACCCGGGCGGGATGATGCGACCGGGGATGTACGGAACAGCCACTTTATACGGCAAGGAGAAGCGAACCTACACGTCTGTCCCGGCGTCGGCGATTGTGCATCTGCACGACCGCGATTGGGTCTTTATTCCTGTGCAAGGGAAGTTCAAGCGGATTCAGGTCGTCAGTAGCGAACAGTTGCCGAACAATATGCAGGAGATTATCTCTGGTTTACAGCCTGGCCAGCAGGTGGTGAGCAACGCGATCAATCTCCAAAATGCAATCGACAATGAATGATGTTCAACTCCTGGATTTGAGGAAGAAGCCATGATTCGCAAACTTGTAGATTTTGCTCTCAATAATAAGTGGTTGGTGCTGGCGATTGGGTTGTTATTGCTCCTCTGGGGAGCGGTGTCGTTTCACAATATGCCTGTCGAAGTCTATCCAGACATCGCCGACAACTATGTGACCATCATCAGCCAGTGGGCCGGGCGTTCCGCCGAAGAGATGGAACAGCAAGTATCGGTTCCCGTCGAAATTCAGATGTTTGGGATTCCGCATC
>CAYZPM010000106.1:0-5334 GCA_964480365.1 uncultured Gallionellaceae bacterium | reverse complement strand
GCCAGTTGACCGATGCCTATGCCAATAACGGCTATGCCTCGAACAACATTGCAGATAATCTGATCCGCCTTAACGAGCAGCAGCGCGTGATCAGCACGTCGCCAATCACCGCTGACTCGTTCCTCAAACAAATAACGGTGGATGATGCTGCGGTCAAAGCCTATTACGATAAAAACACAGCGGAATTCGAAATGCCGGAGCAGGCTCGCGTGGAGTATGTGATACTTTCGGCCGAAGCATTGTTGCCGCAAGTGACAGTGGACGATGCCGAGATCAAGAAGTATTACGAAGAACATCAGCCGGAATTTGGCACGCAGGAACAGCGTCAGGCATCACATATATTGATTACGGTTGCGGCGTCTGCACCGGATGCCGAGAAGCAGGCAGCCAAGGCCAAGGCCGAACAGGTGTTGCAGCAGGTCAAGCAGTCGCCGGGCAAGTTCGCGGAACTGGCCAAGCAGTATTCACAAGACCCCGGTTCTGCCGCGAAAGGCGGTGACCTCGGCGTGTTTGGTCGCGGCATGATGGTCAAGCCGTTTGATGATGCGGTGTTTCAACTCAAGCCGGGGGAAATCAGCGGCTTGGTTCAGTCGGATTTCGGTTTCCATATAATTAAACTGGTGTCCATCAATCCTGCGAAAATTCAGGCTCTGAATGAAGTCAAGGCTGTTATCGAGCAGAAATTAAAAATGCAGAAAGCGGGCGATAAGTTCGCCGAGCTCGCGGAAAAATTCAGCAACATCGTGTATGAACAAAGCGACACGCTCAAACCTGCGGCAGAACTGGCAAAAGCTCCGCTACAGCAAAGTGCGTGGTTGAACCGGGTGCAGGCAGAAACCCCGCCCTGGACGGACAAAGCGTTGCAGGCGGTGTTTTCCAAGGAAGTGCTGAAGGACAAGCGCAATAGCACGGCAATCGAAATTGCGCCAAACACCATGTTGGCTGCGCGGCTGTTGGAATACAAGCCCGCCAGTACGCGCCCCTTGGCAGAGGTAAGCAATGCCATCCGCCAGAAGTTGCAGCATCAGCAAGCAGTGGAAATGGCTGTCAAGCAGGGCAAGGCGACTTTGGAACAGTTGCGGCGTGGAGAAAAGCCGAATTTGGTTTGGACAGACGGGAAGGCAATGACTCGCGCACAACTTTCCTCTCAGGGGAATGATTTGGTTCGTCAGGTATTTCAGGCGGATGCGACCAAATTGCCTGCTTACGTCGGCGTGGAAAATAACCAGGGCGGTTATCTGCTCGTGAGAGTGGATGGAGTCAAGGAGGCTGCCGCTGCGGACGATGCCAAGCGTGCGCGCTATGCGCAAGAAATACGCAAGATTACCGGCGACGAACTGCTACAGGCATATATTGCGGATGCCAAGAGTCATGCCGATATCAGCATAAAACCTTTTGCCTCAGACGAGAAGAAATAATCACTGTTCTGTGCCAACTGCTTAAGGGCGACAACGACCTCCTCAACGACAGTAGTCCAATCCCCCATTGCAGACTGTCGAAAGAGTCGCATGACGCCGGGATACCAAGGTGAGTCCGCGCGCTCGACCAGCCAGCGCCAGTCAGTTTTATACTCGGGCAACAATACCCAGCATGGTTTGCCGAGAGCGCCGGTTAGATGAGCTATCGCCGTGTCGACGCAAATGACCAGATCGAGACTCGCCACGACAGCGGCAGTATCGGCGAAGTCTTCCAACTGAGGCCCAATATTGATGAGAGACAATCCGTTTGACGGTCGCGCGGCTTCGTCTTCCCCCGCACCTTTTTGCAGGCTGATAAACTTTACTCCAGCTACCGCCCACAGCGGTGCCAACACATCTAGCGATGGCAGCGAGCGGTCGGCATCATTTTCAAATAGCGTGCTTCCTTTCCACACCAAACCAACGCGGAGTTCATTTTCGGGTAGCAGTGCGGCCCACTTCTCGATACGGTTTGACGGCGCACGCAGATAGGAAATTTTTGCCGGAATGGAGTCGATGCGCGTTTTGCAAAAGTAGGGGAGGCTTAGCAGAGGTGTCCAGAAATCGCAGCCGACAGTAGGAATTGGTTCGTCGAAAGAAATAACGATATCCACATCTTCCAGTTCCGCGAACAAGGTCTTCAAGGCCGGATGGCAAACCAAGGTGATCGACTTGGCGCCTTGAGCCTTTAGCACCGATGCGTAACGGCAGAATTGAATTGCATCGCCGTGGCCTGCCACATAGCTGATCAGAATGGACTTGTCGAAAAGGGTTTCACCTTGCCAGCGGGGGCAGGTGAAATGGTCTGCCAGAACTCCGCACCAGTTGCGAGCCTCCAGGCAGCGCCAACCTTCCTCGAACCTGCCTTGGCGCAACAGCAGATAGCTGAGGTTGAAGCGGGCAGTGGCATAGGATTCATCCAGGAACATGCTCGTACGGTAGCATTGTTCTGCTTCCTGTTCACGTTTCATGCAGGCATACAGCACGCCCAAGTTTGACCAGCCTGCAGGCGAGTGCGGTTTGAGAGAAATGGCCTGCTTATAGGCCGACTCCGCTTCGTTGAAGCGCTTGTTGTTGGCGAGAAGCGCACCCAGATTAAGGTGGGTTTCCGGAAGTGCCGGGTTAAGCTCTATGGAGTGCCGATAGTAAATTTCTGCATCGTCTGTTATACCCTGTTTATCCAGCAGCAGGCCCAGGTTGGCATAAGCCTCGGCAAAATCCGGTGCAATCTGCACGGCTTTTTTGAAGCAAGCTTCCGCATGGATAACCTCGCCGATTCCCATGCAGTGAATTCCCTGAAAAAAATGTAATGCGGCGTCCATGTATTCCCGGTTATTGAGCAAAACTTGTCCTACGGCAAAAGCGTTTTTGTAGGGTGGGCTGTGCCCACCATGTCGGGCGTAGCCCGACCTACATAGGCACCGGATCGCACAGTTTTGAGGTTTCTATTATTCTTTCGCATGTTGCGCTATTCCGTCAAGGTTGCCTCAATTCTTTGTGGCATAACCGACAAGCTGGCGTAAAATGCGCGCTTTCTGTTTTCAGTTTGAGCCATGACCATACGCACACGTTTCGCACCCAGCCCTACCGGCTATTTGCACATCGGAGGTGCCCGCACCGCGCTGTTTTCCTGGGCTTATGCCCGCAAGCACGGCGGCATCTTTATTCTGCGTATCGAAGATACCGATGTGGAACGCTCCACACCGGAAGCGGTGCAGGCCATTCTGGATGGCATGGCGTGGCTGGCTCTTGGCTACGACGAGGGGCCGTTCTACCAGATGCAGCGCATGGAGCGCTACAAAACGGTGATCGGGCAGATGCTGGACGAAGGGTCGGCTTATTATTGCTATACCTCTCCGGCAGAACTTGAAGCCATGCGCGAAGCGCAACGCGCGCGTGGCGAAAAACCGCGTTACGATGGTCGCTGGCGTCCGGAGCCGGGCAAGGTGTTATCCGCGCCACCTGCTGGTGTGAGCCCGGTAGTGCGCTTTAAAAACCCCTCCCAAGGCTCGGTGGTGTGGAAGGACTTGGTGAAAGGTTATATCGAATTTGACAATGGCGAGTTGGATGACCTGATAATCGCGCGTGCCGATGGCACACCCACCTACAATTTCTGCGTGGTGGTGGACGACTGGGATATGCGCATTACACACGTGATACGCGGCGACGACCATGTCAACAACACCCCGCGCCAGATCAACATACTCAAAGCGCTCGGTGCGACGGTGCCGCAGTACGCGCATTTATCCATGATCCTCGGCGACGACGGCACCAAGCTCTCGAAACGTCATGGTGCGGTCAGCGTGATGCAATACGATGAGGACGGCTACCTGCCGGAGGCGGTGATAAATTATCTGGCGCGCTTGGGATGGTCGCACGGCGACGAAGAAATTTTTTCGGTGGAACAATTTTGCTCATGGTTCGACCTCGACCACATTACGCCGTCCGCCGCACAGTTCAATACCGAGAAACTGAATTGGGTCAACCAGCATTATTTGAAGCTGGCCGATAATGCGCGTCTCGCCGCACTGGTGCGTCCGCGTCTGGCAGCGCGCGGCGTGACGGTGGGTGATGCTCCCGTGCTGGAGTCCATCGTAGCGCTTTACAAAGAGCGTGTGGCAACGCTCAACGAGTTGGCCGATGCCGCCGAAGTATTCTATATCGATCTGCATCCGGCGAAGGAATTGCTGGATGCGCAACTTTCTGCCGAAGCGATACCCGCCTTGCGTGAATTGGCGGAACGTTTCAAGGACGTGCCATGGGAAGCCCCCGCAGTCGGTGCGGCCATCAAGGAAATAATCGGCAAGCATGGTTTGAAAATGCCCAAGCTGGCCATGCCTTTGCGCGTGATGCTGGTCGGACAAACGCACACCCCTTCGGTGGATGCGGTGGTCACGCTGTTCCCGCGTGAAACCGTATTGTCGCGCATGGAGCGAAATCTCGCATAACTTTGCTTTACAAGGAGAGGTTCGATCATTATAATGCGCCCTCTTTTTGGGGGTATAGCTCAGCTGGGAGAGCGCTTGCATGGCATGCAAGAGGTCAGCGGTTCGATCCCGCTTATCTCCACCAATTTGAAGAGTAGCACCAAGCCCTTTAGTCCCCATCGTCTAGAGGCCTAGGACACCGCCCTTTCACGGCGATAACACGAGTTCGAATCTCGTTGGGGACGCCACTGATTTGCCAGTTTGGACTGGCATTTTGTAGTAAATACAACAGTTCAAGTTGGAGCAGTCTAATTC
The DNA here is from genome assembly GCA_964480365.1 of uncultured Gallionellaceae bacterium. Classification (GTDB taxonomy): domain Bacteria; phylum Pseudomonadota; class Gammaproteobacteria; order Burkholderiales; family Gallionellaceae; genus CAIQPV01. The sequence continues at coordinate 635 of CAYZPM010000106.1, read as the reverse complement.
TATGCGGTCAATCAGGCCGCGCAGAATATCTTTCAGATCATCTCGGTCTTGCCCGTCGATTCTTTCTGCAATACCTTTCAGTATCGACTTCACATCTCCTTCTTGAATATTATTCAGCGCACGCGCCTGCTTGGTAGCTGCGCTACTGTTATCCTTGAAGTTCGTGCAACGGGCGTATTTCGTGCAACGGGCGTATAAGGCTTGAAAACTTTGCCCTAATGAGAATATTGCATCAGGCTGTTTGTTGCAACATACGTTTGTTTATAACAATACAAACATGCTATAGTCACGCCCCGATGATTGAGAGCTTTTCCTATGTTTTTCCGGCAATTCGTGGGGTACAAGCGGGGCGTGAATACTACGTTTCCATGTGTCCTCTGCGGCTATTGCAGCGACTCTTTACCTTTGATGAAGAGGAACTCGTGCCAGAATTACGGGCGCAACGGACGCTGAATAAGGCCCGCATCCCTGACATCTCGCGTTACATTGTCAACAACAAGGATTGCTACACCTTCTCCGCCATCACGGTATCCATTGACGGCACAATCAAATTCGATACCGTTGGCGCTGATAGCCCTGCTAGCTTCCGCATGGGAACGCTCACGGTCTCCATGGATGCAAAGTTCATTGTCAAT
>CAYZPM010000105.1:0-5344 GCA_964480365.1 uncultured Gallionellaceae bacterium | reverse complement strand
GATCTTCGACTTGTTCCTTGCCACCGCCTTTGACGCTCTCGGCCATCTTGACCAGCTTCTCACCTGCGTCCGGGCTGCGGTTGAGCACCACGTCTTCTACTGCATCGCGCAAGTCACGCGGAATTTCTTCGTATACGCCGAGTTGTCCGGCGTTGACGATGCCCATATTCATGCCCGCTTTGATGGCGTGATACAGGAAAACGGTATGGATTGCCTCGCGCACCGGCTCGTTGCCCCGGAACGAAAATGAAACATTCGACACGCCGCCGGAAATCTTCGCAAACGGCAGATTTTTTCTGATCCAGGCGGTCGCTTCGATGAAATCCACTGCGTAGTTGTTATGCTCTTCGATGCCTGTTGCTATCGCGAAAATGTTTGGGTCGAAGAGGATGTCCTCGGGTGGGAAACCAACCTTGTTTACTAATATGTCATAGCTACGTTTGCAGATATCAGTCTTGCGCTGGTAGGTGTCTGCCTGCCCTGCCTCGTCGAACGCCATCACCACCGCCGCTGCGCCGTAGCGGCGCACCAGCGTGGCGTACTTAATGAAATTCTCCTCGCCCTCTTTCAGCGAGATGGAGTTGACGATGGACTTTCCCTGCACGCACTTCAGCCCGGCTTCGATGATGCCCCACTTGGAAGAGTCGATCATCAGCGGCACTCTGGAAATGTCCGGCTCCGAGGCGATCAGGTTGAGGAATTTCACCATCGCGGCTTCGCCGTCCAGCATCGCCTCGTCCATGTTGATGTCGATTACCTGCGCGCCGGTTTCCACCTGTTGCTTGGCGACTTCCAGCGCCTCATTATATTGGCCTTCGAGAATGAGCCGCTTGAACTTGGCCGAGCCGGTGACGTTGGCGCGTTCGCCGACATTGACGAACAGCGAATCGTCGCCGATGTTGAATGGCTCCAGCCCGGACAGGCGACACTTCTTTTCGATGTCGGGGAGACGGCGCGGCGGCACGTCTTTCAGCGCATCGGCGATGGCTTTGATGTGCGCGGGCGAAGTTCCGCAGCAGCCGCCCGCGATGTTGAGGAAACCGCTAGTGGCAAACTCTTTCATCAGCCTTGCGGTTTTCTCGGGTAGTTCATCGTAGCCGGTTTCCGATAGCGGATTAGGTAGCCCGGCGTTGGGGTGCGCGCTGACAAAACACGATGCCACGCGCGACAGTTCTTCCACATAAGGCCGCATCAGTTCCGCGCCCAGCGCGCAATTCAGGCCGATGGATAGCGGGCGGGCATGGCTCAGGGAATTCCAGAATGCTTCGGTGGTCTGCCCAGAGAGCGTTCTGCCAGAAGCGTCAGTAATCGTGCCGGAGATCATGATCGGCACGCGCACCTGATGCCGTTCGAAATATTGGCCTATGGCGAACAACGCGGCCTTGGCGTTGAGCGTGTCAAAAATTGTTTCCACCATCAGCATATTCGCGCCGCCATCGAGCAGACCACGTATCGCTTCGCTATAGCTTTCCACCAGCTCGTCGAAGGTCACATTGCGCGCGCCGGGATCGTTTACGTCCGGCGAAATGGAAGCCGTGCGTCCGGTTGGTCCGAGCACGCCCGCGACGAAGCGCGGCTTGTCAGGTGTGCTGAATTCATCGCATAGCCCCCGCGCCAGCTTCGCCCCCGCGACGTTCAGCTCATACACCAAGTGCTGCATTTTGTAATCCGCCATGGACACTGAGGTGGAGCTGAAGGTGCAGGTCTCCAGAATATCCGCACCCGCTTCCAGATACTGGCGGTGGATGTCGCCAACAACATGCGGCTGAGTCAGCAGCAGCAGGTCGTTGCAGCCTTTCAAATCAATCGGATGATCGGCGAATGTTTTTCGCGCGCCGTTGAAATCACCGTACAACTCCATGCCGCGATAATGCGCCTCGGTCAGTTTGTAGCGCTGGATCATGGTGCCCATGGCACCGTCCAGAATCAGGATACGTTGTTGCAGGAGTTTTTCGATGATGTGGGGCGTGTGGCTCATAGTGTTCGGTTCAGAAGTTGAGCGCGGATTTTACCATGCGTAAGGACGCATATTTAACTTGAAACTCGCGTAGCGATAACCAGCGACTTGCCCAGCGTTTTTTGCTGGGCTTAGTCGAATGGCTAGTTAGTTTATCAGACCCAGTCCCCCTCTCTCGCTTGCGGGGGAGGGAGGGGGAAACGGGCATGAAGGACATCATCATGGGCCTCATTTTGTCGTGCCCGTCCTGTTAGAAGCCTTGGAACAGAAAGTCCAGCGTGGTAGTTACGGTAGCATGATGCTCGGATAGCGAGGTGACTCGTGACTTAAGTATCTTGATAGGCACAGCGGCCAGTTTAGGTGTTTCCATGATGCAGGTGAGGCCCTCAATCTCGAATACCGGTAGCAGATTTTGAGGCAGCACCACCTTGGGAAATCGATCCGCTCTGCGCATAGGCACGACGATGCGACTATCAAGGCTACTCAAGAGATCGCACTGAACATCCATAAAGTACGGAACATTAAATTTTTCCGTCTGGTCGGGATTGGGATAAATATCGAAGCGAGCCATGCTCAGAATGTCCGGTACTGCTCAAGTGGAAAGTCATCTCGTTCGATTCGCTCGTTATACGCCGCGATGGCTTCCTTATTCTCCGCCAGCCATCGTTGCCGCTTCGCCTCACGTACCACTTCGGACAAAGACTGCTCCAGCGTTTGCGAGAGATTGATGTTGAGTTCTTTGGCTTGCCGCAGCAGGTCGGATTTGATGCTGATCATTCAGATTTCTCCAAAGTGGAAATTCAAGTGGAAATTCAAACTTGATTTAAATCATTCTTAAGAACTGACAATACTTCAATCTGATTTGTGGCAAAGACAACCTTTAGCGACTGCGGCTGATTTGAGCCTGGAAGCTGTTGTTTTAACCACTCAAAATAAGCATCCGCGATATTATATGCGGCGGTAAAGTCTGGGTTGTTGCATTGCAGAGACAAGTTACGATGCGATGCGAAAGTATTACGAAAGTCGCACATTTCTTTGTGATATTTTTTCCACTCAGCGTCCGTCAATTTTGAAGCTGTACATACTAACGTGCGAATCTCCCGCTTAAATTTGTCAATGGCGTTTATATTATTTAGTGCTTTCTTCCAGTGAGTTTCATTGTCGTCGGCACCGAATATCATGCACCAAATCGTAGCGGTTCTCAGAAAATTCGCGTCTGCGGTTTGAATCCAAAATGATTGATTTTGTTTTATGCGTTTAAAATCTTGGGAAATGGCTCGATACGAAGCGAGCGACTGCGCAAACTTAACAAGGAGAGGGATTTGTGTCTCGATGACCTTTTTATTAAAAACATAATCCTTCGCAATAAGTGTAGAAGTCATCACATGCATTTTAGTCAAGAAACGCTTGGTGAGTTGAGGGCAACTTAGACGGCCTATTACGATTGGCTGTCACTTGGAAACTGTGTTGCAAAATCGGCGATACGTTTAAATCCATCGGCTTCCGTTTCCGGAGGATTTCTCTTGGACGGGTAACGCGCCTTCCAAAGTGCCAGCACATTCTTGAAGTATGGATCGCTGCGGTGGACACCGACTACAAAGCTACCTTGGTGCTCACCTTGATGCACAACAGGAACCAGTAGCGCGGACGTAAAACCAAACCATCGGATGCGTTCTAACGGGCGACTGAAATCGAGAAAGAACACACCGTCTGGAACAAACTCGGTTTTCGTTATTGCAATGTCATTTGGATAATCGTTAAACTGAAAGAGTTGCGTTGCCATATGGTCTGAGTCCTAATGTCGAACGAAGGGGAATGCGTTATGGTCAACAGGCTTCCATACTGACTCTTATTGGCACATAGCGTCGCTTTAACATGTGATATTGGCTGCCACAAAGCGGCCAAAGCAAGGTAGCCCGGATGCAATGTAATGGAATCCGGGGTCTTTGGCACACCACCGAATGGCGTATCAACCTCTGCACCCTGACGGGTGCTCCCGGATTCCGCGATGCTTCATCCGGGCTACGAGATTTAATGTCGCAGCACAAAGCGGCCAAAGTGGCCGAGAACAGCCCGTCACTCATTTTTAACAGAGTTTGGTTTCCAAAATTAATCAAAAAATCAAATTGAGATGTGTTGTCATTTCTGCTTCCTCATCGCCGCTTCAATGCGCTGGCATAACGTCTTTAGCACCTTGATGCGCGCGAAGTTTTTGTCGTTGGCTTCCACCAGCGTCCACGGCGCAATTTCGGTGCTGGTGCGATCCACCATGTCGCAGATGGCCTGTTCGTAGGCGTCCCATTTTTCCCGGTTACGCCAGTCCTCGTCGGTAATCTTGAAGCGCTTGAAGCCAGTCTTTTTACGTTCTTCGAAGCGGCGTAGTTGTTCATCCTTGCTGATGGTCAGCCAGAATTTGACCACCACGATGTTATGGCGCACCAGTTGCGCCTCGAAGTCGTTAATCTCGTGATAGGCGCGCATCCAGTCGGCAGGCGAGCAAAATCCCTCGACCCTTTCCACCAGCACACGTCCGTACCAGGAGCGGTCAAAAATGGTCATGCGTCCCCTGCGCGGGATAAATCGCCAGAAGCGCCACAGGTAAGGCTGGGCACGCTCCTCCTCGGTCGGCGCGGCGATCGGGACGACTTCGTATTGGCGCGCATCGACCGCGCTGGTGATGCGCCGGATGCTGCCGCCCTTGCCGGCCGCATCGTTACCTTCGAAGACCGCGAGTACAGTGATGTCCTTGAATTTCGGATCGCGCGTCAGCAGGGCAAGTTTGCCTTGGTATTTTTCCAGTTCTTCCTGAAATTTCCTTTTCTCCACTTTCTGGCTAAGATCGAGAGCCTTCAGGATATGCATGTTGTCGATAGAGGGCAGCAGCGATGGCGCATGAGTTTCTGCCGCCTTCTTCTTGCTGTTTTCTTCGCCCAGGCGTTTACGGATCGCTTCGAGAATGACCTTGCCTACGGTCAGGCTGCGGTAGCGTGCCTCGGCACCCTCTACGATGATCCATGGCGCTTCAGCCGTGCTGGTATGGCGGATAACGCTTTCGTGTACGGAGAGGAACTTGTTGTAGAGCTTGTAATGCTCCCAGTCGCGCTTGGTCACGCGCCAGCGGGTTTTGGGACTTTTTTCCAGCAGCTTGAGGCGGGCTTCCTGTTTTTCCTTGGACAGGTGCAGCCAGAATTTAATGATCAGCGCGCCTTCGTCGGTCAGCATTTTTTCCAGGCGTTTGGCGCGCTCCAGACTTTGGTCTAGTTCTGCGACCTTGGTTACGCCATGTACCCGGTTGAGTATGGGCCAGGTATACCAGGAGCCGAGAAACACCCCGATCTTGCCCTTGGGCGGCAAGGAGCGCCAGAAGCGCCACATCATCGGGCGATC
>CAYZPM010000104.1:0-5376 GCA_964480365.1 uncultured Gallionellaceae bacterium | reverse complement strand
TGGACGAGGCTGTGGCGGCCTTCCGCCGGGCGCTGGAGATCAAACCGGATTACGCCGAGGCGCACAGCAACCTGGGCAACACTCTCAAGGAGATGGACCGACCAGACGAGGCCGAAGCCTGTTACCGACAGGCGTTACAGATCAACCCGGATCTCGCTGAGACGCACAACAATCTGGGCCTCACTCTTCAGGGCTTGGGCCGACTGGACGAGGCCGAAGCGAGCCTGCGGCGGGCGCTACAGATCAAGCCGGATTACGCCGAGGCGTGCAGCAACCTGGGTATCACCCTCAAGGAGCTGGGTCGTCTGGACGAAGCCGAAGCCAGCTATCGAAGGGCGCTACAGATCAAGCCAGATTTCGCCGAGGCGCACAGCAACATGGCTAGCACCCTCATGAGTCTGAACCGCCTGGACGAAGCCGAAGCCAGCTATCGAAGGGCGCTACAGATCAAACCGGATTTCTCTGACGCGCACAGCAACCTGATCTTTACCCTCGACCTGACGGTTGGAGTAGACGCAGCCTTCTTGCATGAAGAACGCAAACGGTGGGATGCTGCACATGCAGTCCATTTGCATCAACAGCGGGCACACTTCAACATTCCTGATCCAGAGCGGCGGCTACGCATTGGTTATGTTTCTGCTGACTTCAGGGAGCATTCCGCTGCTTATGTTTTTGGGGCAATGCTGGTCAACTTTGATCCAGACCGATTCGATGTGTTCGCCTATTCGAATTCTACAAAAGAAGATGCGCTGACCCAGCATTTCAAGCGAAGTGTCACTTGCTGGAGAAAGATTGTCGGGCTTTCCGACGATACCGTGGCCGACCTGATCCGGCAAGATGAGATCGACATTCTGGTTGATCTGTCCGGGCATTCGGCAGGCAACCGTCTGTTGGTGTTTGCCAGAAAACCCGCCCCCATTCAAATTACCGCTTGGGGCTATGCAACGGGCACAGGACTGAGCGCCATGGACGTGTTCTTCGCCGATCCTGTATTCGTGCCTCCAGAGGAGCGGCCCTTTTATACGGAACAAGTCAGATATCTGCCCAACGTGGTGGGCTCTTTTTTTCTCCACGCATTTCCTCCAGTGAATGCTTTGCCTGCTTTATCGGGAAAAGGGATTACCTTCGGTTCGTTCAACCGGCTGACCAAGATTTCGGAAGCGGCCTACAGGGTCTGGGCGCAGATATTACTGGCTATTCCCGAAAGCAGGATGATCATTAAATCTCAAGCACTGGATGATGCTGGCATGAGAGCGCTGGTGACTGGGTATTTTTCCCAGGCAGACATCGCACCCGAACGCATCATCCTGATGGGGAAGACGTCTCGTGACGAACACTTGGCAGCGTTTAACTTGATCGACATTACACTTGATCCGTTTCCGCACGGTGGCGGGGTAACGGCATTGGAAGGTCTGATGATGGGAGTGCCAGTGATTACCTTGCGCTGGTCGAGTATGGTCGGAAGGCTGTCCGCATCAATCATGACGACCTTGGGATTGACCGACTGGATTGCGGAAACTCAGGAAGGTTACGTTGAGCTTGCCATTCAGAAGGCAAAGGACTTGCAATCTCTGGCAGCACTTCGACAGCAACTGCCAGGTATTTTTACTTTATCGATAATTGGCGACCAAGTCGCTTATGTGCGGGCCGTGGAACAGGAGTATCGGCAACTGTGGCGGGAGTGGTGTGCGCCTGTCGAAAATAGTTTTACATTGAGCAACGAAATTGAGAATGAGGTTGGCTGAAAATTGACCCCCACGTTTCCCCTTCAGGCTTCTCTTCACCATTCAATTTCATTGTTCGAATACGCACTAAGCAAAAGCTCAATCTTTCCAAGTATCACGCCGATTTGCCAAAATTCATCTTCGATAAGAGCGCTAACGATACTTCCAGTCGATTTCGAGAAGCTTTCCGAAAAAACGCGCGCACCAACGCTAATTCGGAGAACCGCTGTACTAACGCCCGACCGATGAATCACTGGCACAGGTTGACCAATGTGGCACATTTGGGCGAGTAGTCGAAATTCTCTCGCATTGTTATATGAAAATTGCCTTGAACAATCCTGATTCAGTAACGTATAAATTCGATGCATTTGCTTTTCCGAACAAATTTCTCTAACGCCCTCATGGTCGTAGTAAAGGAAAAACGGGAAGATCATTCTGCGGCCACTTAATTCTCCGGGTTCTGTGCCCAACGGGGTATTCCTGCAGGAGTTCTGATTGTGCAGTTCGATAAAAGGAGCCGCCAACAAAATGTCTTCAACTCGCTCGCAAAATTCGGGTACCGCTCTAACTCGTATGGCAGGCGGAATTTCATAATATCGTTGCATTTCTGAAATCGCAGCAACCCACCGGAAAATTGAACCAAGATTGAAGCTTTTACTGCCACCACGGAGAATAGTCCGCAACCGCATTGGTAAATCTTCCTTGGCGCAGTATGAATTAAATCCGATATCAAACTTTGCACCATTCTCCTGAACGTTATGCACTAATTGTTCTGGAATGAGAATTGCTCCGGAAAAAGGAGGGCCGGTGAAATACTTGGAACCAGTGACAATGACGATCATTTGGTATTCCAAATATTCAACAACATCTTCCCGGTCCAGTCTCATTTGGCACGCGTCAATAACAATGCAGACTTTAGGCCCGAACCTCTGCTTAAGTTCTACGAGTAGTGTCTTGGATGGGCCGGAGTAGCCTAATTTTGAATAGTTCATCGCGTGCACGACCACGAGGTTACCCGCTTCAACGTTTGTGACGACCAAGTCGCGCACTTGATTGTCTAGAACGTCTATTGGAACCGCATCCCCCGATGGGTCTCGAACCGGAATATCGATTTGGCGCTCCTGATTACTTCCCATGGAGAGCTGTTGACCTTTCTGGACGGCATAAGATAGGGCTGTATCGTCAGCAAAATGTCGCTCTTGCAACGCAAGCCTTACACCAGAACCCGATTCATCCACTCCCACAATGAGCGATACGATCGGGCTATCAGAAAGTAGCCGGGTAAGCCCGTGCGCGATGAGAAAGCTATCGGTTCCAGAGGGTGTGATAACCACTTCGGCAATATTTGACCCAATACCCAATTGATGACAAATTCCATCGCGCACTTCTTGCGCCAAGCCAGCCACAGCAGCAAGAACACCCCTTTCAATGGCTTCCGAAATGAACTGCTGGCGCCGCTTCTCTACAAAATCGTACGCATATTTTGAAATGGATGTTGCGGTAGACGAGGAAAATGTAATTGCTTCAGGACGCGGGAAGGGGCGGCACCCGTAACCGTTCAATTGAGTGTTCTGATCCACAACCAAGCGATGATCACCGCCAAGAACAAGCATTCTTTCAATCGGTAGCGCAAGCTGAAGAAGTTCGTCACATTCTTCAACACTTGGCATTCCAGCTCCCTGATAGATTGTCGGTCTGAGCGCACGCAATGTTGCAAGCGTGGACTCTGAATAATCAGAAATCCGCACCGGAATAGTTTCCCTTAAGTTATCCAACAGGAAAGTTCTTTCTATCCACTCAATCTTGTGATCCAGAGAATAATTTGGAAGAAACTTGCAACTAATAACTGAAACAATAAGCGCCGCAATGTCACACACGCGTGCGTCGAGACGTCCAGAGCGATGCCACAAAAGCCACTCACTTACGTAGTGTTTCGCAAACTCGTTGATGCCCTCTATTTTCGTTGCAGACGCGCAAATGACAATCTTGCCATTTATGTCGAATTCGAATGGCGACTTGAGTTCTATGGGAACTTGTCCGCTATTTGAGTGTGGCTCCGTATTCATTGTTCACAGTTCCGCGTTTGTTAGGGAATTCGTAATCTGGGGTTGATTTGGATCGTCAGTTAGCTGACGCAACTACCATGAAGACGAAAACAAATGGCATTGCCACATCTTTGCACAAGATGCACGAGGTACTTGATGCACCTCATTTTGTTACGCCGCCTATGACCGACAGTCGAATCTGGTCATTCGACTGTTCGACCTTCAAGCGTTTAAGGGCAGTTTGCCCAAGCATGACCACAGATGTATTAGGAATTATCACGACTTCCACGTTCGAGAGGGTAATGCTTCCGATTTTTATAGAGCGTACAGTGGATTTGCATCCTTGCACTACACCGTTGCCAGTTCCGGCCATTACTGCTGCCCCACACCTAACCCCAATTTTTTGTGCGAACTGAGTGGGCAGCACAACTGCAAACGCTCCAGTATCTACCAGCATATTGACGGCGTAGCCTTCGATAGAACCCATTGTGAAATAACCATTTTTGGAGTTGTTGTAAACGATGACGGATGCATTGGGGTCATTAGTGTCGGGAGTTTCAGAAGTCTTTCTTATTACTAGCTGGTCACCATGCTGTCCCACTTCGCATTTTGTGGCTTGGTAGTGCATTTGCCCGTCAGCCCCCGCGCATTTGAAAATGGGGTCAGCCGCCGCAATGGGAGCTACTGCCAGTGCGAATGCTGCCAAGCCCGCGTGTATTGGATTCATGGATTGCTCCTTTGTCATGTCGTCAGTATACCCATGTTCACTGCTCGTCTTGTTGCGGAGATATCTGACTTTCCGGTCTGAACGTTTTGGCAGAAAGCATGAAGCTGTCGGATATCTCGCGGTATCTAGCCACTGAAAGAAAAAAGTCACTATCAGTAATAGTGCGAGTGCTAACGGTCTAAATGCTCCATGTTGGGTTTCCCCTTAGATTATGGTCGTTCATTTGGGTTTCAGGGGAAGCTTGCCGGCAACGACTAGAAATAGCATCCACAGACCAGATGCAACCCATATGATATCCAATAGCAATGCTGCATAAAGGATCAATAACGAAGGAGGATGAAGTGTTAGTGAATAGTATTTCACAGAGAAATACGATACCTGAGCGATTACCATCAACCATAACGGCTTCCATAAGCGAGTGAAGTCGAGACGACATTTCGATCCGCAGGCTTGACAGACTATGGGCGACCACCGCGACGACAAGAGAATCTCACGCCATGCAATGGCCTCAGCACAACATGATGGACAGCGAAACATTCCGTGTCCTAACGAAAGTGTAGAAAAAATATCATCATAATTACATCGTGCCGTGAACCAGATTAAATATCAACCCCACTCTTGTGACTATCGGCGAGCCACCTGACTCAATCGTCGGAAGCGACGCTTCCTGGCAACTTTGCTGGATGGATTGCCTCAAGCAAAGGCTCCAAGTGCTTTTCGAAATGCTTCCAGCGATCCACGGAACTCGAATAAATGGGCTTACGTACTTGGGCAACGCTGGCCGTTCTGACAGTCCGCTCGGTTTCATAGAACCTGAGACAGGCCGGATTCCATGGCAGTTCCAGATAATCCAGCAGGCGTCTCGCCTCAAGCTCGGGGT
>CAYZPM010000103.1:0-5381 GCA_964480365.1 uncultured Gallionellaceae bacterium | reverse complement strand
CTCATCGCGAGATAAGTCACGATCACAAAGCTGGCAGTCAAAACCGACCAATTGCTGTAAGACATTTACACTCTCCCTCTTATTTTGCCGAAGATGTGGCCTGCGCCGCTGATGCCTGCTTCAGGCCCTTGCGCACATAGTTGACCACATGCCAACGCTCTGTAGCGGATAAGTCATAGGCATAGGGAGGCATGATCGCGCCGCCGAATGTCATCATGCCGAAGATGTGTCCGTCCGGCAAACCTTGCAGCCGCTCGGACGTCAAATCGAACGGCCTGAGGATAAGCTTGGCCCCGACATAACCATCCCCGGTACCGGATTTTCCGTGGCAGGGCACACAGTAAATTGCAAATAGTTGCGCTCCTTTCGCCACCGACTTCTCGTCGGCAGGAATCGGGTTAGGCAATTTTTCTGCCGTATCCATATCCTTCACCGCGAACGTGGTTCCCGGAACAGGCACCGAACGCTTGGGAAATGGCGCCATCCCAGGGTTGGCGGGATCAACACTTTCTTGCGGCTTGACACTGATCTGGTTTGCCATATCCATCGACCATGGCCATGCCTGCGCCAGCGCAGGTGCCAACAACAATGCAATTGCTAAGCTTAGTCTATTCATTTCCCCGCCTCTTCCTGAATCTCCAGTGCCTTATGTTTGGTGAAAATCGTCCTCAAAATCGCCGCTGAGTTATCGTCCACTTTTACCAGCAGGCCAATCTGATCCTCCGATACTTTCGCGCTATACAACGGCGAACGCCTTGCAGGCAGTCCGGCGCAAATCAGGAAACCCAGCACAGTGATATACACGCCCCCAAGAATAAACATCTCGTAGGTCAACACAAAGTCGGGAGGGAATGGCACGATCGGTTTGCCGCCCTTCATCTGCGCATAAAAATTGGCTTGCGAACCCGCGATCAGAAAAAAGGCCAGCAACCCTCCCGACAAGGCGCCAATCAGCGTGAACCATTGCACGTTCACTGGCTTGTAACCCAGAAACTCTTCCACTTCCGGATGTTCAATCGGTGACTTGACCACCAAATCATCGGCGGCTTTAAAACCTTTGATCTCGGTGTTTCGCAACTCCCTGACAACCGCTTCGGCTTCGTCAAAGTTGTTATACAGGGCCAGCATGTGACGTTTGCTCATGTTAATGCCCCCCTTCCAAGCCAAGTTCTTTCCTCTTGGTTTCCAAGCTGCGGTGATACACCATTTCCTTCACCTCATACATGGAGACGGACGGCACGATCTTGCAGAACACCATAAACAGCAGCGTAAACCAGCCGAAGCTACCAAATACGATGCCCCATTGCACCATGGAAGGCCAATAGTTCGTATCCATGGTCCACGGGTAATACCCATGGGAGAAAGTCGGCGTCACGATCATGAAGCGTTCCAGCCACATGCCCAGATTGAGAAGCAGCGACACTGCGAACATGATAGGAATACTGGTTTGCCAGCGTTTCACCATCATCGTGAACGGCACCACGGAACCGCAGAAGTTCATCGCCCACCAGAATGGCGCAAAGCGACCAGTGGCTTTATCGATCAGCACCGCCTTGGCAACTTCATCATGGCTGTACCATACCGCAGCAAACTCCACCCAGTTCAGGTAAGTCCACACCATCGCAATCGCAAAGGTCAAGCGCACCGTCTTCTTCAGGATCGGCAGCGTCATGTACTCTTCGAACTTGAACACATAACGCAGGATAATGAACAGCGTGATGATCGCCGCACACCCAGAATACAGCGCACCCGCCACGAAGTACGGCGGGAACGAAGTCACATGCCAGCCCGGTTGCTGCGACATGGCAAAGTCGGAAGCCACGATGGAGTGCACCGACACGGCCAGCGGAATCAGGAAACACGCCACCGTCAAATAGGTCACGCGGAAGTTGCGCCACTGGCGGTCGGTTCCTTCCCAACCCAATGCCAACAAGGTGTACAGCTTTTTGCGCCATCCCGGATGAATGTTGTCTCGGCAGATCGCAAAGTCGGGAATCGAACCAACATACAAAAAGATCACCGACGAACTCAGGTAAGTGAAAATCGCCATTGCGTCCCACAGTAGCGGGGACTGGAAGTTAGGCCAGGTCCAACGCTCGTTCGGGTAAGGAACCGCATAGTAGAACTGCCACAGGCGCCCCAAGTGCACCATCACGAACAACCCGGCCGTCATCAACGAAAAGGTGGTCATCGCCTCGGCAAAGCGATAGATCGGCTTGCGCCAGTCGGCGTGCATCAAGTGTAAAATCGCTGACAGCAAAGTGCCGGAGTGGCTCATGCCGATCCAGAAGATGAAGGTGGCAATATACAATCCCCACACGTTGGGATTATTCAGACCGGCCACACCCATGCCCATCTGGTATTGATACACTTCACAGCCCACACCGACGCCAAACATCATCAATGCAATGAAGATAATGACATAGAACAATCTACGCGGATTTTCCAGGCTCTTGAGCACATCAGTATTAATCTGCGCCCAAGCTATGTCTTCGCGAATATCTTTTCCCATTTTCTCTTTATCCTTTTATGCCAAAAACACCCTCATCCTAACCTTCCCCCAAAGGGGGATGGAACGATCGCCCCCTCCCCCTTATGGGGGAAGAGTGAGAAGAAATTTATACGCCGCTTTCGCGAACCCGCTCCAGATACATCACTGATGGAAAAGGCCGAAGCTCTTCAAAAATACGATACCCGCGCAAATTATTGCCCGGCTTTATATCTTTCTCCTGCTCTTCTTTAGTCAACTCTACCTGTTGTTGCTCCCATTGTTTGGCCACTCTGGATTCAGGATCAAACAGGTTGCCGAAAGAAATGGCATTGGTCGGGCAAGCTTGCTGGCAGGCAGTCTGCACGTCGCCATCACGCACCTTACGCCCGTCGGTTTTTGCGTTATTCCTGGCTGTATAGGTACGTTGTTTACAGAATGTACATTTCTCCATGACCCCCTTGCCGCGCACTGTCAAGTCGGGATTAAGTTGCTGCTCCGTTGGAGCTGGCCATACATTTTCGGTGGTCGGGTAATCGTACCAGTTGAAATATCGCACTTTGTACGGACAATTCGCAGAGCAATAACGCGAACCGATACAGCGGTTGTAAATCTGCGAATTCAGCCCATCTTCGGTGTGGTTAGTTGCGCCAACCGGACATACCGTCTCACAAGGTGCGGCCTCGCACTGCTGACACAGCATCGGCAGAAATTGCGCCCCCTGATCAGGAATCTCGCGGTTATCCTCATCCCAGTACCGTTCAATACGCATCCAGTGCATTGCCTGACCATGTGAGTATTTTTCCTTGCCCACTACCGGCAGGTTATTCTCGGCATAGCATGCTACGCTGCACGCATTGCAACCGGTACAGGCGTCCAAGTCTATGGCCATCGCCCACTTGATGTCGGAAGGATAGGCTTCCCAATCAGGATGTCCCTTGTCATCGACCGGGTGGGTGTGGCGAAACTTCGACCAGTTCTCTAATAAATTGGAAACAGACACTTGTTAGACCTCCTTCGAAAGATCGACCTTGTCGGACGATACCTTGACCGCAATTTTTTTCCGCCCCAACTGACTGCCGCCGTTTGGCCCCTCTTCTTTCACAATCACCACGCGCTTCCCAACCTTGCTGATTCTCACGTTGGTTTCGTTGATTGCCAGTTCACCGGTTTCCTTGTCGAACACCGGGTCAAGAATCTTGAATACGTTAACACCGGTATCCTTGGCATAGCGCCCCATCGCCTCATGGCCATACCCCAGCGGCATGGAAATCGCATCGGGATGGAGGCCTGGAAAAAGGTAAGCTTGCGACTTGACTGAGCCATTTTTTGAAGCCACTTCGACAATATCGCCTTCCACAATGCCCAACTTCGCCGCCGTCTTGGGGTGGATCTCAACCCAGGAATCCCAAACCACTGTAGTCAACGGATCGGGAGATTCCTGCAACCACGACAAGTTGGCATGACGACCATCACGCATGCTGGCCGATACCGATGGGATCAAGCGCAACGGATAGGCTCCCACAGCCGCAGCCGGAGCAGGCAAGACCAAACCAACGGCAGATGTCCTGACTGGAAAACTGCCAGCTGTGCCTTGCAACTTGACCAAGGCATTACCTAAAGTATCATTCCAGAAAGTGTCATCATCCGCACTCGCACCACCCAACGCAGCCTTGTTCTGAACTACAGCGCCACGCAAGTATGAATAAAAATCCTCATACGCTTTATACTCATCGGCGCGACGCTGCTTGAGCAGTGACAGCAAGATATCACCGACGCCACGCGTACCTGGATACAGATTTTCCATCAGCGGCTGCTGGATACTCAAATGGGGTTCTACCTGATACTCCGGTATGGAAGTACCCCAGTCTTCCAGCGCCGAATCCAGCGGCAGCACCAGGTCGGCCTCCAACGCGGTTTCATCCAGATAGTGCGCAAACGCCACTTTGAATTCAACTTTTTTCAAGTTGTCTTGCAGTTTGAAGGCAGCAGGCGCGGTGTAAACGGGATTGGCGCCGTAGCTGAACAGCACTTTGAGCTTGCCTTGCGCCATGCTGTCGTTGAGCGCTTGCAAAGCAGCGCGATTGCCGGTAGTCGGGGTAATTTGCGTAAACTGCACAGTGGCTGGCGCCTCCACGGTCTTGCCGACATTGCCCAACACCTGATTCAGCAATGCGATGGCTGCGGCATTCTGCGAACCGTGCGCATAACCTTCAGCGGCACCGCCAGCCAGCACCAGACTGGGGCTGTGCGCTTTCAGCAACTCAGCCAGCTTGACAATCTGTTCGGCAGGCACACCGGTATCATCGCTTACACGATCCGCCGGGTAATTCTTCGCAGCGGCGGCAACGTCTGCCGGAACTCCCGCCCCCAATGCATTGATGATCCCCAGCGCAAGAATGCCCTCGGTACCCGGACGAATAGGAATCCAGCGATCCGCATTGGCACCGGTTAGTGTCATCTTGGGCTCAATTTGCACCAATACGCCACGCCCCTCGGGACGATTGCCCTTGCGGAACTTCGCATATTGATAGGCAAAATGCACCGGCGACACCCACGCCCCAAGAAAGTCCGCACCAAAAGAAACGATCACCTTGGCCTTGTCCAGATGCAGGCGCGGCATTTCCACACCGTATGCTTTCTTGTTGGCTGCGCGTACTACGGCAGGAGAAACAGCCTCGTAGGCGTAGTGATTTTTGCAACCCAGCGCGTCGAGATAATTATTCAGCAACACCTTCGCATGACCGCTGACCCCTCCGGTCAGGAACGCAATTTCGTCGCCCTTCACAGCGTTGGTTTTTTCCTTGATCAGGTCGAGCGCCTTGTCCCAAGTAATGGGCTGACCATTCAACATGGGTTCGTGGATACGATCCGGGTTATAGTGCGCCTGCAC
>CAYZPM010000102.1:0-5415 GCA_964480365.1 uncultured Gallionellaceae bacterium | reverse complement strand
AGTCAGACAAGGCGCGATTAAAAAATTGCGACGACGCATATACCTGATATGTTAGGAGTAATTTTTTATGAGCAACGCAGTATGACGACGAAAATTGGATTTATAGAGGTTCCCTCATCTTTATTGTCGGCAACAGTAAAGATGACCAGCGTTTCTGCCAGCGCGACTTCAAGGATATCGACTGTGATTTGAATTAGCGTTTTTTTCCTTTGCGCGCTGCTTTATTCCCCCGACATCATCCCCCACCTACGCAGCTCCCCGCGCCGCTTCGCATAATCCGGGCACATTGTTTCCACCACGCTCCAGAACGCCGCCGAATGGTTCATCTCGCGCAAATGGGCGAGTTCGTGCACCACGACATAATCGACCAGATGCAATGGCATCTTGATGAGCTGCCAATTCAGCCGCACCATGCCGCGCGTGGTGCAGCTTCCCCACTGGGTGCGGGCTGCGGAAAGTTTTATTTCGTTCGGATTAACATTCATCAGCGGCGCAAAATGCCCGACACATTCGGTGAACAATTGCAGGGCTTCATGCCGATACCAGCGCATGATGATTTTTTCTATCGCAGCGGGGTTATCCGTTTGGAAAACATGGACGATCAGTTGCGTTCCATGCAATTGCGGAGGTGCATCGAACAGGTTGGGGATGATGCGTAGCGTGAACGTTTCGCCGCGATACAAAATAGGCTCGCCGTCTGCCCATTGTTGCGGCGCAGGTTTCTTCGCATGCCAACTTTCAAGTTTCTCCACCACCCACGCCGCTTTTTCCTGCAACACGCTGTGCAGCCATTTTTCCGAAGCGCGCAACGGTATGTTGACGGTGAGGCCTCGGTCATCAATGCGCAAGCCGATGCTGCGGCGCCTGCCGGTGCGTTTGAGCGTGTAGGTGACCGGCTTGCCCGCGAGCTGGATGCTGCGTTCCTCAACGACGGCGGGAGTGATCAGACGGCGTAGCTTCTTCAACATCCGAGGCACCCTTTAGACTAAGTGAGCCACTTCGTTCTCTATCCATTCTTCCGCACGCCGGTTGATCTCGTCGGCCTTAAGCCCCGCAGGATCAATTGGTGCGCCTATGCTCATGGTAATCACGCCGGGATATTTGAGGAATGAATTTTTTCCCCACAGCTTGCCGGCATTGTGTGCCACCGGCACCACCGGCACGCCGCAGTGTGCGCCAAGCATTGCACCGCCGATTTTGTATTTTCCGCGCTGACCATAAGGAATGCGCGTACCTTCCGGGAAAATCACCACACAGAAACCCAGCGTCAAGCGCTCCTTGCCTTGTTTGAGCAACTGTTTCATCGCTTCGCGGCCTTCGCTACGCTTGATCGCGATGGGGCTGGTCATCGCCAGCCCCCAGCCAAAAAAGGGCAACCACAAAAGTTCGCGCTTGAGCACCCACACTTGCGGCGGAAAGACCTTTTGCAGCGCAATAGTCTCCCAGGCGGATTGGTGCTTGCACAACACGACGCACGATTCCTTGGGAATATTCTCCGCTCCGCGCACTTCCATGCGGATGCCGCACAGCACGCGCAGCAGCCACATAACGGCGAGCGCCCAACCAGAAATGATGCGGTAACGGGTGATGGGATGAAACGGGAAAGACAGCAAAGCGAGCAGCGCGAACAACGGCGTGATGAGGATTTGCAACAGCAGGAAAATCAGCGAACGCAAAAATACCATATCAAACCAGTGTCGCCACAGCAGCCGACAAGTCAGGATAAATCAGCGTACCTTCCGGCAGATCGCCCGCAGATTGAGTCTTGGCACCCTTGCCGGTGAGCACCAGTATCGGCTGCGCGTCCATCTTTGCGGCACAATTCAGGTCGCGCAACGAGTCGCCCACCGCTGGCACGCCTTTCAGGCTGATGTTATAACGTGCCTCAATTCCTTCCAGCATACCGGTCTTAGGTTTGCGGCAAAGGCAGTCCATATCCGCCAGATGCGGACAGAAAAAAATCGCATCAATACGCCCCCCCGCCAGCGCCACCGCCTTATGCATCTTGTCATGGATGGCATTGAGCGTGTGCATGTCGAACAAACCGCGCCCGATCCCGGACTGGTTAGTCGCCACCACCACGCGGTAATCGGCCTGACACAAGCGCGCGATGGCCTCCAGGCTGCCGGGAATGGGCTTCCATTCTTCAGGGCTTTTGATGAACTGGTCGGAGTCGTAATTGATAACGCCGTCGCGGTCTAGGATGATTAGGTTCATAAAGGCAGTTGGTAGTCGTTAGTTATTAGTCGTTAGTTGGTGTTGTCGTGGCTTTTGATTTTAACTAAAAACTTCCGACTTACGTCTAACAACTGTATTCATCATGCCGCCAATTTGGAAATATCGGCGACGCGGTTCATCGCCTGATGTAATTGCGACAACAAGGCAAGGCGGTTGGCGCGCAGCTTCTCATCCTCCGCGTTTACCATCACGTTATCGAAGAACGCATCCACTGGCGCACGTAACGCAGCCAAAACTTGCAGCGATGCGGTGTAATCCCCTGCCACAAAAGCCGCGTCGGCCTTGGGGACGATCTGGCTCAAGGCCTGATGCAAAGCTTGTTCGGCAGGCTCCTGCAATAGCGCAACGTTAATTTCAACCCGTTCACCCTGAGCTTGTCGAAGGGCAAGATCACCCTCCGCTTTCTTGAGGATGTTACCGACACGTTTGTTGGCGGCGGCTAGAGCGGCAGCTTCGGGCAAAGCGGCGAAAGCTCGCACGGCAGCAAGGCGCTTCGTCACATCGCTAAGTTGCTGGGGACGCAAAGAAAGGACAGCATCCACTTCTTGTGCGCTATACCCTTGTTCACGAAGATTGCCAGAAAGTCGGTCATAGATAAAATTGGCTATCAGTTCGATTATTTTGCCTTTTGGTGAAAGACCAAAAAGACCTTTTTCAGGCTGTTTGAACTCTGGAATTATTTTATCCCACAAATTCGCGTTGGCCGAATCACTAAGTAATTTATTGATATTAAGAGGCAATTGTTTTTCGATCAGCATCCTAATCACACCCAGCGCATGTCGGCGCAACGCGAACGGGTCTTTGTCGCCAGTCGGAATCTGCCCGATACCGAACATTCCAACCAGCGTTTCCAGTTTATCCGCTAATGCCACGCAGATACCGACTTGGTTGCGCGGCAGTTCATCGCCCGCAAAACGGGGCTTGTAGTGGTCTTCGATTGCGTAGGCAACGTCATCCGGCAAACCATCATGCTGCGCGTAATAGCGTCCCATGATGCCTTGCAATTCGGGGAACTCACCCACCATATCGGTTAGCAGATCGGCCTTAGCCAATAAAGCGGCCTGATCGGCCTGTGCAGCGAGCGCATCTCCGCCTAACTGCTGACCGATGGCGCGGGCAATGGCTTGAACTCGCCCCACCCGCTCGCCTTGCGTACCGAGCTTGTTGTGGTATACCACTTTGGCGAGGCCGAGCACACGCGAGTCCAGCGGCTTCTTGCGATCCTGGTCGAAGAAAAATTTCGCATCGGCCAAGCGCGGGCGCACCACGCGCTCGTTGCCTCCGATCACGGCAGAGGCATCATCCGGGCGGATGTTGGAAACGACGAGGAACTGGTTGGTGAGTTTTCCGTTGCCATCCAGCAGCGGGAAGTATTTCTGGTTTGCCTTCATGGTGAGGATCAGGCATTCCTGCGGCACTTCGAGGAACTGCGCCTCGAAGTGGCACAGCAGGACGTTGGGACGCTCGACCAGCCCGGTCACTTCGTCCAGCAATGCGTCATCCTCGATGGGCTTCACTTCGCCGCCCAACTTCGCTGCTGCTTCCGCCAATTGGCGTGCGATCTCGGCACGGCGTTTTTCAAAACTCGGAATCACCGCGCCTTCGTTTTCCATCTGTGCTTCGTAGCTGTCGGCTTCACGAATATCCAGCGTCGCGCTTGTTGCCTCGAAACGATGGCCTTGGGTGGTGCGCCCCGCCTGCAAACCCAGCGCCGAAATTGGCACGATGTCCGTGCCGTGAAGCGCCACCAGCCTATGTGCCGGGCGCACAAACTGCACGCTGTCCCAACCGTCGGCAAGTTGATAGGTCATCACTTTGGGGATGGGCAACTTGGCGAGCGCTTCTTCCAAGGCTTTTTGAAGGCCTACTGCAAGCGTGACACCCTCTTTCACCCTATCAAGATATAGCACGCCGTCTTCACGCCTAAGGGTGGGCACAACCACTGCACCTGCGCCCAGCGCGGCAAGTTTCTTCAAAAGCGCAGGAGTCGCATGACCAAGTCCATCAAACGCGACTGTAACTGGCATCAGCTTGAGATTCTCTTTTTCATTACGAGCCTTGACCTCTACATCCTTTATCCATACCGCCAAGCGTCGGGGAGATGCGAATCGTTTGATAATCTGCTGTTCGATATCAGGAAAGACGAAATCCGGAGTAAGCAATTCCTGATTGAACAAACCAGATACCAATGTTTTGCCAAAGGAACTGCCTAATTCCTTCAGCGCCTTTGGCGGCAACTCTTCGACGAACAATTCAACCAATAAATTCTTTGTCGTCATATTCATGCTGCTTTCTTTTCCAGTTGCGCCAGCACTTCGTCCGCCCAGGCGCGCGGCGCCATCGGAAAGCCCAAACGTGCGCGGCTGTCGAGGTAGCTCTGCGCCACGCTTCTGGCCAAATTGCGAATACGTCCAATATAACCGGCGCGCTCGGTAACCGAAATCGCGCCGCGCGCATCCAGCAGGTTGAAGCTGTGAGCGGCTTTCAGCACTTGCTCATAAGCAGGCAGCGCGAGTTGTTGCTCCATCAGATGCTTCGCCTGTTTCTCGTGTGCGGAAAATGCACTCAGCAAAAACTCCACATCGCTGTGCTCGAAGTTGTAAGCGGACTGCTCCACTTCGTTCTGGTAATAGACATCGCGGTAAGTCAGCCCTTCCGCCCAAGTCAGGTCGAACACGTTATCCACGCCTTGCAAATACATGGCGAGACGTTCCAGCCCGTAGGTGATTTCGCCGGTGATGGGTTTGCAGTTGATGCCGCCGACCTGCTGAAAATAAGTGAACTGCGTGACTTCCATGCCGTTCAGCCACACTTCCCAGCCTAGCCCCCATGCGCCAAGGGTGGGATTCTCCCAGTCATCCTCGACAAAACGGATATCGTTCTTCTTGAGATCGAAGCCTAGAGCTTCGAGCGAGCCGAGATAGAGTTCGAGAATGTTTTCCGGGGCAGGCTTGAGTACCACTTGATACTGGTAATAATGCTGCAAGCGATTGGGGTTCTCGCCGTAGCGCCCGTCCTTGGGGCGGCGCGAAGGTTGTACGTAAGCGGCCTTCCACGGCTCCGGGCCGATGGCGCGCAGGAAAGTCGCCGTATGCGAAGTCCCCGCGCCCACTTCCATGTCATAGGGTTGCAGCAGCGCGCAGCCTTGCTTGTCCCAGTAATTCTGTAGCGTCAGGA
>CAYZPM010000101.1:0-5418 GCA_964480365.1 uncultured Gallionellaceae bacterium | reverse complement strand
ACTCCTTACAAAGTAAAAACCCCCAGGTGAAAGCCTGGGGGTTTTTGCTTTATGGAATTTGATTTGTGACCTGCTTGAACGGAGTGAAAAGACATGCACGACATCGTCGTGCGCGTCTTTCGGCGACACAAAAGATTAATAAAAGGTCGGAGCCACAACACGCGCCGCTGGCGCTTGTTGCGGCGTAGACTCATATCGGCTTCATCGATGTGATGTCGGAACCAAAGTAGGTCATCCCTTCGATGAACTCATTCCATTTACATTTTAAAGTAAAATAATTTGTAGGTCGGGCTTTGCCCGACAACTATAGACGGCGGGCAGAGCCCGCCCTACAAAAATGCTCGTTTAATTTAGAAATGGAATCAGGACAGGCCCCGACTTCTTATAAACAAAACGCCCCTCCAGAAATGGCGGGGCGTTTTGCTTTGCTGTTCGGTTGTGAGTTATTGAGTCTGCCATTGAACAGATTGAAATGGTCGCTGTGCCATAGATTGGTGGTGAGAAGCTTAATGCCAACTAAGATTACATGTAGCTATGTGCATGTGATCTACTTCGTTTGCTTTTCTTCTTCCCGCCTCAAATCATCGCTACTCTTGGATTCAGTCTGATCCACGCCTTTGGCATTGTTGAGTACCCCGCGTTCTTGCTGGAATAGCTGGGTGGGGGGCGCGGTTTGCGGCGCGGGAGGTTGGGGCGGCTGAGGCTTTTCGCCACAGGCAGCGAGGAACAGCACTGCGGCAATCAACGTGATGCTTGGCAACAAACTTTGGGCTGGTTTCAATTCGGCAGAGATGGCTTCCATCGTATTCAGTCCTCTATTGTGATATTGATATTCATGTCGCTGAACAATTTTCAGCTTGGTACCACGTAGGATGAGTGGTAACAAAATCAGGCAATCTGCTAAAAAGCAATCTCGATGCTGAATTGATGCAACGTAGCTATACCCATCCTACTGAAAATCATTTAGAGGTAATTAATTTTTTGTCGCAGGCTTGTTTGGCGGAGCGGCAGGTGGCGCTGGTGGATGGTAATGGGCCGTCTTGGGATAGCCAGCGATGTCCAGTTCGCTGTCCCACTGCTCAGCCTGGAACCCCTGAAGGTAGTTCTTGCCTATGCCTAGCGTTGGGGATGTATCGCTACCGGATTGCTTTTTGAAATTGTCTACGTCTTCTTTTGTGACCAAGCTCTTATCGGTGAACGGGATGCCGCGCTTATTCAGGAAATCGCGCCCTTGTTGGCATGGATCAGTGCAGCTACTCAACGCATAAAAC
Organism: uncultured Gallionellaceae bacterium; assembly: GCA_964480365.1. GTDB lineage: Bacteria > Pseudomonadota > Gammaproteobacteria > Burkholderiales > Gallionellaceae > CAIQPV01. The sequence goes on along the minus strand of CAYZPM010000101.1, from coordinate 4,147 downwards.
GTGACAGGAAAATTTTGCTGCGCAAGGCGCGTTTCATATGGTAGGTCGGCATTATCGGCTGCCGAAACATCGCCGAATTTCTTTTTGTCGACTTGCACGCCTTCGGTTGCCGGGGGTTCATCGCCGTAGTGAACCTTGCCGGATTGATCCACCCAGCGATATGTGTCCGCCTGCGCGCTGCCCAATGCTACCAGCAGCATTCCCGCCAAAATGAAATATAGTTTCATCACTCGTCCCTTCCGTCTATCAAGTTACGCCACCACCTCATCCACTAAACCGTTATGGCGCAGCAGCGCATCAATCGTCGGTTCACGCCCGCGAAATGCGACGAACGATTGCATCGCGTCGCGGCTACCGCCCACCGCCAAGATCTCATCACGGAAGCGCAGGCCCACCGCCATATTCAGCACACCATTTTCCTCGAACAGGCTGTAAGCGTCGGCGGACAGCACCTCTGCCCACTTGTAGCTATAGTAGCCTGCCGCATAGCCGCCCGCGAAGATATGCGAGAAGCTGTTTGGGAAACGGTTGAACGCGGGCGGGATTAGCACCGCCACTTCGTTGCGCACCTCATCCAGCAATTGCTGAATGGTCTTGCTGCCGTTTGAATCGTAGTCGCCATGCAGGCGCATGTCAAACAGGGAAAACTCGATTTGGCGCAGAGTCTGTAAACCGCTCTGGAAATTTTTCGCCGCAAGCATCTTGTCGAACAGCGCGCGTGGCAGCTTTTCCCCTGTGTCCGCATGCCGCGTCAAGTCCTGCAGCACATCCCATTCCCAGCAGAAGTTCTCCATGAACTGGCTGGGCAACTCCACCGCGTCCCACTCCACGCCGCTGATGCCGGACACGCCGAGGTCTTCCACCTGCGTCAACAGGTGGTGCAGGCCATGGCCGAACTCATGGAACAGAGTGATGACTTCATCGTGCGTAAACAGTGCTGGCTTGCCGCCAACGGGTGAAGCGAAGTTGCAGTTGAGGTAAGCGACCGGAGTCTGGATGCCGGAAGCGATACGTCGGCGCGTGATGGCGTCGTCCATCCATGCCCCTCCGCGCTTGCTGTTGCGCGCATACAGGTCGAGATAGAACTGACCAACCAGCTTGCCGTTCGCATCGAGGATGTCGAAAAAACATGCCGCCTCATGCCACAGGGGCGCTTGCGACGGGCGAACGCTCAAACCGTACAATGTTTCCACTAGCTTGAACATGCCCGGCAGCACCTTGTCTTCAGGGAAATACTGCTTCACCTCCTGTTCGGAGAAAGCGTAGCGCTGCTGGCGCAAATGTTCGCTGACGTAGCCCACGTCCCACGCCTGCAATTCTGCGAGGCCGAGTTTCGACTTGGCGAATTCGCGCAATTCCGCCAGATCGCGTTCGGCAAATGGCCGCGCGCGCGGTGCCAGTTCGCGCAGGAAATCCATCACCTGTTGCGGACTAGACGCCATCTTGGTTGCCAGCGATAACTCGGCATAATTGGCGAAGCCGAGCATTTGCGCTTCCTCCGCGCGAAGTTTCAATATCTGCGACATCAGCGGTGTGTTATCCAACTCGGGTTTCCCCGACTCGCTGGCACGTGTCACATAGGCGTGGTACATGCGCTCGCGCAAGGGGCGGTTGTCGGCGTATTGCATCAGCGGGCCGTAGGACGGCGCTTTCAGCGTAAACAACCAACCCGTTTTTCCCTCTGCCTGCGCCGCTTCAGCGGCAACCTGACGCTCGTCGGCGGGAATGCCGGATAGCTCCGCTTCGTCCTCGACCAGCCAAGAATAGGCGTTGGTAGCATCCAGCACGTTGTCGGAAAAGCGCGAACACAGCGTGGACAGTTCTTCTTGAATAGCCAGGAAGCGCGCCTTTTGCTCATCCGGCAATTCCGCGCCGCCAAGGCGGAAATCGCGTACTTCATTCTCGATAATCTTCTGCCGTGCCGCACTCAGAGTAGCGAATTCCGCGCCGTTGCGGATCGCCTTGACCTTGTTGAACAAATCAAGGTTCTGCCCCAGTTCGGCGTAATACTGGGTGATCTTCGGCAGGTTGGCGTTGTACACCTCGCGCAATTCAGGACTGTTCATCACCGCATTCAAATGGCCCACCTGCCCCCAGGCGCGCGACAGGCGCTCGTTGGCATCGTCCAGCGGCTGCATGAAATTGTCCCACGTGGGAGTTGAAGTATCCGCCAGCAGGCGCGCGACCAGCGCGCGGTTCTCCGTCAGCAGTTGCTCAACCGCCGGGGCGACGTGTTCGGATTTGATCTCCGCAAAGCGCGGCAGACCGGAAAAATCGAGTAATGGGTTCATGGATAAGCTGGAAATAAATACTGCGGTGGAAAAACTGACAATCGCATTTTACTACGAACGGGCATGACAATAACCCGACTTGCAGCGTGTCAAATTGAATGATTGACCCGGTTGCGCGACCAGACTACAATTCTCCCAAATTGGGAGGATCGATATGCGGGTGATTGCCAAGAGTACCTTGGTCAAATTTTGGAGTCAGCCGGAATATGCGGATTCGAAGGACGCTTTGCAAAGCTGGTATGACGAGGCGATCAAAGCAAACTGGAAAACTCCGCAGGACATAAAGGATCAATATCGAAGCGCGAGTATCTGCGGCAACAGCCGCGTGGTATTTAACATCGCCGGGAATAAGTATCGCCTGGTTGTGGAAATGCAATATCGAGCCGGGATGGTGTGGGTGAAGTTCGTTGGAACCCATGCGCAATATGACAAAATCAACGTGGAGACGGTCAATGAATATTAAGCCAATTCGAAACGACGACGACTTGCGCGCCGCATTCAAGCGGCTGGAGCGTGTGTATCAGGCACAAGAGGGGACACATCAAGCGGACGAGATGGAGATCCTCGTTACGCTTATTGAAGCTTACGAACACAAGCATTTCCCGATTGGCGTGGTCGATCCGGTCGAAGCCATCAAATTCAGAATGGAACAGCAGGGGCTTACCCAAAAAGACCTCGAACCCTATATTGGTTCAAGCGGGCGTGTTTCCGAGGTATTGAACCACAAGCGTCGGCTCAGCCTGCAAATGGTGAAACGGCTGCACGACGGGCTGCATATTCCATACGAAAGTTTGCTGGGTGCTGTGTAGGCTCGCCTTTATCGAACTGCTTTACTACAGTTTTAGAATTGGCCCTGTGCGTGCTTTATGCTTTTGGCACACCGATCCTGAGACACCAAGCTGATATCGGACAGTCATCGCACTGGGGCGCTGTCGGGGTGCAAATTTCGCGCCCCAGCGAAATCATGTTTACATGTAGCGAGTAACGAAGCTCCGGGGGGATTTTGGATTGCAGGCGATCCATGTCGCGCGGCGCGCAGTGTTTGTCTTTTTGCGTCGGCCTGACCCAACCGAGGCGTCTGGAGATTCGCCAGCAATGCGTATCCACAGGAAAAACCTGCCTGCCCAGCGAATACATCAAAACGCATCGCGCCACTTTCTTGCCAACTCCCGGCAATGACAGCAAGAAAGCTTCAGCATCCTCGTCGCTCATCTTGCGCAATGGATTCAGAGTCGGCTCGCCGAACTTTGCCACGATGACATCGAAAAGATTTCGGATCGCCTTTGCCTTCTGGTTCGACAGCCCACCACTGACGATAGGCCGCGCAATATATTCGGCAGGGGCTTCAGCAATCTGCAGATGGGTGAGGAAAGTTTCTTTCAGTGATTGGAAAGTATTACGGTAGCTGGCTTCCCCAGTTTTCGTGCTGCAAATGATGAACAGCAGTTCGTCTAACGGGTTTTTGAGGTTGTAGTGATTGAAGTCGTGGTAGCGCTTTTTCAGCGCTGCGGCAACGTCAAAAACAGATAGAGGATATTTTGGTGAAGCCATGTCTGAAAGTCAGAGATTAGCCCTGAAAAATATTTTTATTGTGATACTCAAGAAAATCAATTGTCGGCACAAATCTTTCAGGCGTTGCTATATCTTTCCCCTCGAAACTCACGATCCACGTCTCAACAGGAGCACTTGGCTTTGTGAGCATCTTCGAGGATACTTTAATCTTGAAGTTTGTCGTAATTGTTATTAGCCCCCTATCAAAAGCCTTGTCGTGCAAGGCGTTTAGACACAACCCATTTCTTGGATTTAACCCAGATTGTCCATTAGAGAAATTTAGGGAACAATGAGCGGAACGTATT
>CAYZPM010000100.1:0-5478 GCA_964480365.1 uncultured Gallionellaceae bacterium | reverse complement strand
AACGCGCCGATATGGCGATGTATCAGGCCAAGAAAGACGGGCGGAATTTGATCCGGTTTTATCACTCGGAAAGTTAAGTGGTCGTCGGGAAAACTCAATGCCTCCTTCAGGCACGCGACTTTGACTGTCACAGGGAATTTGCAATGACAAAGAGCGGTTTAACCGCCCTTTGCAACGACCACAAATCAACTACCTTTTCAGGCTGCTTCCGCAATCAGGCTAAAAGCACTATCGCCAAGGACGCGGCTGCACAGGCAACGAATTCTTTATAAAAAGAGCGGTCTTCCATCGCCATCTCGCGCCAAAATTTAATATTTTGCGTACTCATGATATCAGCCTCCTGCAGATAAACTTGAATGACATGTGACGAATTTCACAGTCATTGCAATTGTGTTAGATCTGCACCACGAATTACGCTTTCATTGCACATAGTGTAGCGTTTTTATCAGGTATTTTTGCATTGCGTTTTACACACAATCGAGCCAACAAACAATGACTTGTGGGCCAATTCCTGACGGTATAGGACAAACACTGATGTGATATTCCCAAAATTACTTAACGTTTATCAAGCAAAACACTGATATTTAATAAGCCGACACATCGTCATAATGCGCCCGTTCTAAAACAAAACGTTGACTGAATCAGTAACCAACAGGAGCCAACCATGACGGAATGTGCTTATTCTGAAAATGTTTTACCCGAAATTTATGGGTTTGAGATGGAATTAACTGGCGTCTCGCAAAAGCCGTTGCTAAGCGCCCAACAGCAGCTTGCTCTCATGAACCTTGTCAAGGTGGATGATCCCGTTGCGAAGCAACATGTGATCGCCCATAACCTGCGCTTGGTGGTCAATATCGCCAAGCGTTATAGCGACCATGGAGTGGCGCTTCTGGATCTGGTCAGGGAAGGCACTATGGGACTCATCCATGCGCTGGAGAATTTTGAGCTGGAGGGCGGTTTCCGTTTCGCGGGCTACGCCGCACAATGTGTACGCCATAACATTGAGCGCGCCATCATGAACCAGCCCTTCACTCTAACGAAATCGTATCAACCTATAACTCTTTAAAAGGAATTGCCATGGCTACAAGCAGCAAAAAAACCACGAATACACCTGCCGCCAGCACCACTCTGTCCAAGAAAACGGTTGCCAAAAAAGTTGTTGCAGCAACCCAGACAAACAAGACCGCCACCAAGAAAACGACGGCAACTCCGGTCAAAAAATTAACTGCGGCATCGACGATGAAAGCAGCGCCAACCCCGACCAAAAAAGTAAGCGCGCCAAAAACTGAAATGCCTACAAGCAAACCTGCCGCAACCGCGAAAAGCACCACCCCAAATAGCGTCAAGACAAACACTTTCACACAAGAAGATCGCTACCACATGATTTCTACCGCCGCCTATTTCCGCGCCGAACAACGCGGATTTGCCGGTGGTTACGAAATGGAAGACTGGATTTCCAGCGAAGCGCAAATAGGTGCAATGCTCAATGCTTAAAACGACATTATTTAGCCACTCGCAAATGGCAGCCATATGAAAAACGCTGAAAGTTATTTAGCCCGTCGGGAAATATACCAGAGTTCACGTACTGTAGAACTTGCCAAGGATAACGCAGAATTATCCCTTAATAGCGGTTCAGCGCAGTGGATAGAACTGGTGCGTGCATGGGAGATTGCCTTAAATCTTGCTCAGTCTGAGCAATGTCAACTTATTCATTCGATGCATGGGTGCTATTCAGGAACCGGCGAAAACCCTTCTGTAGAACAGATAAACAAGGTTGACGAACTCTGGGCCTCTGAGAAGCAAGCCAAAGCCGCAATGGATGCATTCATCAGTGAACGGTTTGGCTTGACGACCTTATCGTGAAAACTTCTTCACCGATTGAGGCGTGAAAGATACCGTCCACGAAGAATGCCTCTGGCCGTAAATGTTGTTACCCATCTGAAGGTACTAAACTGTGATTCGAGTGCTTATTGTTGATGACCATGCCATTGTACGCCAAGGGCTGAGAAGAATATTAGATGCTGCCACAGGAATAGAAGTTGGCGGTGAAGCAGCCAATGGGGTTGAAGCGCTTAAGAAACTCCGCGCGGAAAAGTGGGATGTCGTGCTTCTCGATATATCAATGCCCGAGCAAAACGGGATCGACACCTTGAAGCAGATCATCGAAAAAAACAATTTATGCAAGGTGCTGATACTGAGTATGTACCCTGAAAACCAGTATGCAGTCCAGCTCATGAAGGCTGGCGCTTCCGGCTATATGACGAAAGACACCGCTCCGGAATGCCTGGTCGAGGCAATCAGGAAAGTAGTTGCTGGCAAGAAACACATCAGCCTTGGTCTTGCCGAATTGTTGTTTCAGGAATGCGGCGTCAGTTCCAGCATGACATTGCACGAACGTCTTAGCAACAGGGAATATCAGGTGTTGAGGTTGATAGGGTCGGGCAAGAGAGTGTCTGAAATCGCCGAGGGCATGTCGCTGAGCATTAAGACTGTCAGTACCTATCGTACGCACATCCTTGAAAAAATGAAAATGAAAAACAACGCTGAACTTACTTATTACGTAATCCAGAACAGCTTGATCGACCTGACATCCGCAAGGGGGTGAAGAAATGAATATTCAAGAACGGCGAATCGCCAACCGGTTTCCCCTGGCAGCATCAGGCTGCGCAATTATTAACGGCAACAATTTTGACCTGAAAACGCACGACGTTTCACAGGGTGGCGCCCTGGTAGAATTTGTTGCCCCCCCGCCCCTAAAGAATGGAACGAGGCTTCGCATTCGCCTCGATATCGGTCTCATAGGCAGGGCGACTGTCTGCCGGGTAAATACCCGCGATAACCGCACCCTGTACGGCATCAAGTTTGACCGTTTCGATTTTTACTCGGATCTCGTGTTGAACGCCTATTTCGTCAAGCACGAACACCGCCTTTCAGGGGCGGCCACTATCCACTAGCAAGGTTGCTGCGCAATTGAGCCAAGATAGCGAAAGCATCCTGAACTATGGCTTAGGACAAACACCGATGTGATGTTTCATGATTTTCCTATCGCTTATCAGGTAAAACGCCTATATTTTTAAAGACTCAACATTGTCAGAATACTCATTCTGACAGCAACAATAGCTGCCTGATCAACTAACAACAGGAGCTAGCCATGACAGGAAACCTGAACCATCTCGATCCTGTCAGGGACGACAATCACAGTCATTGTCTATTCTATCTCGACACAAATGGACAGTTTGCTTATATCAACGAGTATTGTTGCCGGAATCTGGGCTATTCCAGAGAAGAGTTGCTTGCACAAACAGTGGATAAACTCGGGGTGCTGACCGATAGCCATATCTTCATGTCAATGTTCAAACAGTGCATGCGCGGCAAGGCAAGCCGGTTCGAGACAACCGTGCGGCGCAAGGATGGCGCGACATTCCCTGCGGAAATCAACATAACGCATGCGCCATTGGGGCGCAGGATGTTGCTGCGCTGTGACCTGCATGACATAGGTGGATGATCGAATTGTCGTGGAAACATATATGTGGAGGGAAGCATGAAATCGATCAAACAAATACTAGCCGAGAAGACTAAACCTATCACAACTGTGGCGCCTGGCGATACCGCCTTGAGCGCAATGGAGTTAATGCGTGAACGCGACATCGGAGCTGTCATGGTCGTCAATGGCAACAGGCTGATTGGTATCTTCACTGAACGCGACTGCCTGCACAAAATATCATCGCTTGAACGCAACCCACGTGAGGTATTGGTGAGCGAAGTGATGACCGAACAGGTGCGTTACGTTACTCCAGATATGGAGGTTTCGCAGGGCTTGGCGCTGATGACCGAACGCTATTTCCGCCACCTGCCCGTACTTGATAAACAGAAGAATATCCTCGGCATCGTCTCAATCGGGGATTTGGTCAAGGCGAAGATCTCCGATCAGGTTTTTATTATCGAGCAAATGGAACGTTATATAACATCCTGAACGCAAACAGCAACGGCCCTAATATTCCAGAAGCCTTCCTGTGATAGCCCTGCATACGTTTGACACAACCAGATTTGGATATTGTCTCAGCACTTCTTCCTTGGCGGCCGGGGGCGATTCGGCAAATATATCCAGATTAAAATCAAAATATCTGTCACCTTCTGGTATGAACCCCCACACAGTAAAAGTAATCATCATCCACTCCACTCGAAATTATTAACCATTGGATATCTGCATTTCTTGATACTCAACACCGTTAATCCTGGAAATGGCAGACAACCTATGGAAACATGGATCACGATGTGAATCACTGTACGCCTGCCGCATTGCAAACTCAGTGCGGTAGAGTACATAGGGGATATCATGGTTGTGAGACGTCCAAGCTATGCCCCTTGGTCACTGGCGCTTGCTCTGCGCTTACGGCAAGCCCAGAGCGACGCGCAGCAAAGTTTCGAATTAATCGGAGGGGATTGTTGGATCGACGTCATAGGACAAACACTGATGGGCTATTACAGGATTTGCTTAACGATTTTTGGGAATATCGCCGATATTTCAAAGGCTCCGGCATCGGCACAATGACTATCCCGAAAACAACATTGCGTTAATCAACGCACATTTGGAGCCGACCACGATGGGATCTGCTTATTTTGAAGAAGGTGTCTTGCATAAGGGGAGCGAATACGGCCAAGATTTGGCTGAAACAGAAGCTTCCAATTTATCCAAAGGATCGTTTGCGCTCCGCTGCGCCAATTATTTTAACGATATTTGGCATGAAAAAATAATCTCCTACAACTTGCGAGTTGGCCTCGTTGACAACATTGCCCAGCGTTATGTTAATCGTGGAATTGAGCTTTCCGAACTGGTCAAGGAAGGCAATCTGGGTCTCACTCATGCACTGGAGAATTTTGAACTTGAGGGCGGCTCACGTTTTTCGACCTACGCCGCCCGGTGCATACGCCAGAACATTGAGCGCGCGATCATGAGCAAGCCAGGAATCGGTCGCTCTTCCGATACTTCTAAAGTCATGCCGTCGCCGGTGATAGCCGATCCGCATCCCCGCCGCCAGAGCGTTTCCCGCAGAGGCGCCCAATCCCATCATCAAGATGTTTGAGCAGGTAGTCCCTGGATAATATCGGAGGTTGTAATGGCTGTCCCGCATAACCCAAATCAGAACCATCTTCTCTCTGCCTTACCAGTGGCCGAGTTCAAGCGGATATCTCCCCACCTCGAACTGACACCGATGCCACTGGGTGAGGCGTACTATGAATCGGGCGATAAATTGCAATATGTCTATTTTCCTACAACCTCCATCGTGTCCCTGCACTACGTCATGGAGAATGGAGCTTCCGCAGAAATCGCCGGGGTAGGCAAAGAGGGCATGCTCGGCATTTCGCTGTTCATGGGAGGGAATAGCACGCCCAGCCGAGCCTCCGTGCGAGCAGCCGGCTTTGGTTACAAACTGAAGGCTCGGGTGCTGATGGAAGAATTCAATCGCGCCGGGTCGA
>CAYZPM010000099.1:0-5593 GCA_964480365.1 uncultured Gallionellaceae bacterium | reverse complement strand
ATTTACCGGCACGTCAACGCGAAGCCTTCCTGCTGCGTTATTGGGAAGACATGGATACGGCGGCAACTGCGGTGGTCATGGGTTGCTCCGAAGGCAGTGTCAAAACCCACTGTTCCCGAGCCACCCACGCACTCGCAACCGCATTAAAGGCAAAAGGAGTGAATTTGCCATGAACAACAAATTAAACACTAGATCAATCAGGCAATTGCTTAACCATTCATCTGCCCAGCTTGGCCAGCCCACGCTGGCGCGGTTGCGCGATGCGCGTACACAAGCATTGGCGCGCTATGATGCGCGCAGCACCACACCAGCTTTCGCTTGGGCAGGCTCCACCTCAACCAGCTCTGGGCACACCACCGGCTCTCATCGCAGTCAATATTACTGGGCCGCCGCCGTGCTGTTCGTCGCTCTTCTATTCAGTGGCGCAACTTACTGGCAACATGTAATCGAACATGACAACAGCGATGTGGATATTGCGATCCTGACCGACGATTTGCCGGTTGATGTTTATGTGGAGTGACGGCTTGCTCCGCCTGCTGACTCCGCTTATTATCGCCGCACTGTTGTGCCTGCCCGCGATGGCTGGTGCAGAGGCGTGGACGGAACTCACCCCGATGCAGCAGGAAGCGCTGGCCCCCCTATCCAAAGACTGGGATACGCTATTCAAAAAACAGCAGCAGCATTTCCTCAAAATGGCCGATCACTATCCCACTCTCACCCCGATAAAGAAAGAGCGGTTTCATAAAGGGTTGGTAGCCTGGAGCAAGCTGACGCCGGAACAGCGCAGGCGGGCACGTGAAAAATACCAAGCCTTTAGCAAAGTTCCCTCGGAGCAACGTGAGCAAGTGAAACAAATGGTGCGCGAACAGGAAGCCAGCAAGGCCGCCAGTAGCGTGCCATCCGCCATGCCAGCACATTAGCCGCTTCAGAGCCCCTCAAATAATACAATTTGCGTGCACCCGCTTTGCGGATCGCCTGCTGTCCGCCAGTCACACAGCCGAGATCAATGCTATACAATCTGAAGCTGCCATTCACAAAACCTCAGGCAATGGATGGCACTTTTACACCCTACTTTTGGTGGCGAATTTCATCAGAATACATGACCATTACGCGAATTTACCTCGGAGAGGTTAGCTTTGCATTGATTAATGGTGTGAAACATTCGGGATAGTTTGCTATAATCCGCGCAGTTTTTCGGATGGGCCTCGGCCCGTTTTTTATTTGTGGGTACGAACATGGATGCAGCGAGGCTTGTGGAAACGACGTTGGTCGGCTTAGGGTATGAGCTGGTTGACTTGGAGGTGTCCGGTAGAGGAATGATGCGGGTGCTGATGGATAAGCCGACAGGTATTACGCTGGAAGATTGTGAGCAGGTTAGCCATCAGTTGACACGCTTGTTTGCGGTAGAGGGCGTGAATTACGAACGCCTTGAAGTCTCGTCTCCCGGGTTAGACAGGCCAATCAAGAAGGAAGCGGATTTTGTGCGTTTCCGTGGCGAGAAAGCGCAAATAAAATTGCGCATGCCGCTGGCAGGACGCAAAAACTTCAGCGGTATCCTGGGCGAAGTGCAGGATGGTGTATTGCAACTGGATGTGGATGGCAATCAGGTATCAATTGAACTATCCAATATAGACAAGGCACGTTTGGTGCCGACATTTTGAATTTTGTAGACCGATTGTCCCTGGAAACTTATTCGGGGCAAACGATTGCTTAGTTGGAGACAGTGATGAGTCGTGAAGTATTATTATTAGTGGATGCCTTGGCGCGCGAAAAAAACGTGGATAAGGAAATCGTGTTTGGCGCGCTGGAGTCTGCTTTGGCGTCTGCCACCAAGAAGCGTTTTATCAACGAAGAAGCCGATGTGCGTGTCAACATAGACCGCAACACGGGGGAGTACGACTCGTTTCGCTGTTGGGAGGTGATGGACGATGAGACTTTTGAAACGCCCGAGCTGCATATCAAACTGAATGAAGCGCAAAAGCTCAATCCGGAAATTCAGTTGGGTGAATTCATCGAAGAACCGCTGGAGTCTATCGACTTCGGGCGCATCGGCGCGCAGGCCGCCAAACAGGTTATTTTCCAGAAAATCCGTGACGCCGAGCGTGAACAAATCCTCAACGACTTCATGGAGCGCAAGGAGCATCTGGTATCCGGCACGGTGAAACGTATCGAGCGTGGCAGCGCTATCATCGAGTTTGGCAAGATCGAGGCATTGTTGCCGCGTGACCAGATGATCCCGAAGGAAAACATGCGCGTCGGTGACCGTGTGCGCGCGCATTTACTGCGGGTGGATCGCTCCATACGCGGACCGCAAATTGTCTTGTCACGCATTACTCCCGAGTTTCTGGTCAAGCTGTTTGAACTGGAAGTGCCGGAAATTGAGGAAGGGATGCTTGAGATCGTCAGTGCAGCGCGCGATCCTGGAGCGCGCGCCAAGATTGCGGTACGTTCGCATGATGCGCGCACCGATCCTATTGGCACCTGCGTCGGCATGCGCGGTTCGCGCGTGCAGGCAGTGACCAACGAACTGGCGGGCGAACGCGTCGATATCGTCTTGTGGTCGGAAGATCCCGCCACGGCGGTCATCAATGCCCTTGCTCCGGCTGACGTGACCAGCATCGTGGTAGACGAAGAGAAGCACAGCATGGATGTGGTGGTCGAGGAAGAAAACCTGGCACAGGCCATCGGTCGCAACGGACAGAATGTGCGTCTGGCCAGTGAACTGACCGGCTGGGAACTCAATATCATGACGGTGGAAGAATCCGGCCAAAAGAACGAGCAGGAATTCGCCAAGGTACGCGATTTGTTCATCGCCAAGCTGGACGTGGACGAAGAAGTGGCCGACATTCTGGTACAGGAAGGTTTCAATACGCTGGAAGAAGTGGCTTATGTGCCGCTGGAAGAGATGCTGGAAATCGAATCATTCGACGAAGAAACGGTGAACGAGCTGCGCAGCCGTGCACGCAATGCGTTGCTGACTGCTGCGATTGTCAGCGAAGAACAAGTGGAGCATGGTGTCGAGGGCTTGCTCAGAATTGAGGGCATGGACGAGGAAATCGCGCGCACTCTGGCAGGCAAGGGAATCGGGACTCAAGATCAGCTTGCCGATCTGGATGTGGATGAATTGGTAGAGTTGACGGGTATGGATGGCGAGCGCGCTAATCAGTTGATTATGACTGCGCGTGCGCCTTGGTTTGCTTAATAGTTTTGTAGTCTTGAGTTTGGGGTTAAGGGGTAGTAATGGCGAAAATGAATGTTGCGCAGTTTGCTGGCGAGCTTGGCTTGCCGGTTGGGCTGTTGCTGGAACAACTGCAGGTGGCCGGGGTCGCCAAACAGCAGGAAGAGGATCCCATATCGGAACAGGACAAGGCACAATTGCTGGAACACCTGCGTAGCGCGCATGGGGGCGGCAGCGCCAAGGCTAAAATCACGCTAACTCGTCGCGAAACCACCGAGATTAAAAAGTCGGACAGCACTGGCAGGGCGCGCACCATTCAAGTCGAAGTGCGCAAGAAACGCACGGTTGCGCCACTTGCTCCAGCACCAGTTTCAGCAGCCAAGCCAGATACAGACAAGGCAGAGCTTTTACCTGCCGCAGTTTTGGAGACGGTGTCTGCGGTCAGTGCATCAGAGGCGAAACCGGCAAAAGTTGCAGTAAAGAAAGTGGACGAACAAGAACGCGCCCTGCGCGAGGAGGAAGCGCGCGGACAAGCTGAATTGGCGGCACGCCAAGCCGCTGATGCTCAGGCCAAGAAAGAGCGCAGCAAACGCAAAGCGGCACCAATTGTCGAACCAATAGTAGTACAGCCTGTTGTTGCTGTGGAGACTAAGCCGGAAGCACCGGCTATAGTGGCAGAGCCTGTTGCCAAGGCTAATTTGGCCGAAGGCACGTTGCATAAGCCAACGCCCAAGCCCGGCGACAAGGTTGTCAGGCCTGTCGCAAAAAAGGGTGCGAAAACCGCCCCGGACAAGAACAGTCCCTGGAATGAAGCCGGACACAAGAAACGCACTCCTACCACTGTGGATGTACGTCCCGGAGGATGGACTGCTGGCCGTGGGCGCGCCGGTCCGCGCCATCACGATAAACATGCCAAGCAAGAAGAAACGGCGCAACACGCTTTCTCCCTGCCGACTGAACGGGTCGTGCATGAGATCATGGTGCCGGAAACAATCACTGTCGCCGAACTGGCCCAGAAGATGTCCATCAAAGCCATCGAAATCATCAAGGTGTTGATGAACCTGGGTTCCATGGTGACCATCAATCAGATGCTGGATCAGGAAACTGCGATGATCGCGGTGGAGGAATTGGGACATATCGCCAAGCCGGCCAAGGCCGACGACCCCGGTGCATACCTGGCCGAATCGGACGAACACAAGAATGCCCCTCTTGAACCGCGTGCCCCGGTGGTAACCGTGATGGGCCACGTAGATCACGGCAAAACCTCCCTGCTGGATTACATCCGCCGCACCCGTGTGGCCAGCGGCGAGGCGGGCGGCATCACGCAGCACATTGGCGCTTATCATGTAGATACGCCGCGCGGCATGATTACTTTCCTTGATACACCGGGCCATGAAGCCTTTACCGCCATGCGTGCACGCGGCGCAAAAGTGACCGACATCGTGATTCTGGTGGTAGCGGCAGATGACGGTGTGATGCCGCAGACTATAGAAGCGATCCATCACGCCAAAGCGGCTGGCGTGCCTATCGTGGTAGCCGTGACCAAGATCGACAAGCAGGATGCCAATGCCGAGCGCGTCAAACAGGAACTGGTGGCGCAACAGGTGGTGCCGGAAGACTGGGGTGGCGACACCATGTTCGTCGAAGTGTCGGCCAAGAGCGGGCAAGGCATTGATGCCTTGCTGGAAGGTGTACTGTTGCAAGCCGAGGTGCTGGAACTGAAAGCGCCCAAGGAAAGCAATGCCAAGGGTATCGTGATTGAAGCCCGCCTGGACAGGGGCAAAGGGCCTGTGGCGACCATACTGGTGCAGTCCGGCACTCTGAAACGCGGCGACACAGTATTGGTCGGCGCGGTGTTCGGGCGCGTGCGCGCCATGCTCGATGAAACCGGCAAGGCAATAAATGAAGCAGGTCCGTCGATTCCGGTTGAGATTCAAGGCTTGTCTGAGGTGCCGATTGCCGGTGAAGACGTGATCGTGCTCTCGGATGAAAAGAAGGCGCGCGAAATCGCGCTGTTCCGCCAAGGCAAATTCCGCGACGTAAAACTGGCCAAGCAACAATCTGCCAAGCTGGAAAATATGCTGGAACAAATGGCGGAGGGCGAAATACGCACTCTGGCATTGATCGTCAAGGCCGATGTGCAAGGTTCATGCGAAGCCATCGCGAACTCTTTGCAAAAACTGTCTACCGGCGAGGTAAAAGTAAATATCCTCCATAGTGCGGTAGGTGCGATCAGCGAATCCGACATCAACCTGGCGCTGGCTTCCAAGGCTGTGGTAATTGGCTTCAACACACGGGCCGACTCAACTGCGCGCAAACTGGCCGAGTCTTCTGGCGTCGATGTGCGCTACTACAATATTATCTACGAGATGGTGGATGAAATCAAAGCCGCCCTGTCCGGCATGCTGGCACCGG
>CAYZPM010000098.1:0-5653 GCA_964480365.1 uncultured Gallionellaceae bacterium | reverse complement strand
GTAGCGGCTTTTCCTGTTGCGGAAGTAACAATTGTTCCATCCCCGGTTTGCGCTCAACACCTTTCGCCACGCCCAACAACGGGAGGTCAGTCAAATCCAGTTCCGCCATCACCTCGCAGGCCACAGTCAATTGCCCGATGCCGCCGTCGATCAGGATTAAATCCGGCCTCTTGCCCTCCCCTGCCTGCAACTTCTGGTAGCGGCGCGTCAAGGCTTGGCGCATCGCCGCATAATCATCACCCGCAGTGATGCCGCTAATGTTATAGCGCCGATATTCGACATTGCGCATGGACAGCTTGTCATACACCACACAGGAAGCGACGGTGGCTTCGCCCATGGTGTGGCTGATGTCGAAGCACTCGATGCGCGCCAATTGCGGCAATGCCAACACGGCGCGCAACGCCTCCAGCCGCGCCAGTTGTCCGGCCTGCAGTCCCGCCTGCTGACGCAAAGCCAATAAGGCATTATTCAGCGCCATATCCAGCCATTGTTTGCGCTCACCGGTCA
This sequence comes from uncultured Gallionellaceae bacterium, assembly GCA_964480365.1. Lineage (GTDB taxonomy): Bacteria > Pseudomonadota > Gammaproteobacteria > Burkholderiales > Gallionellaceae > CAIQPV01. Next base: position 5,146 of record CAYZPM010000098.1, on the reverse strand, counting down.
CCGAATGACGTATCAGTACCTTGTGCCCAGCCTGCTCGCCAAATAGTTCTTCCAAAGCTTCCGTAGCGATTTCCATTCCGGTGAGTATCAGCGGCGGCACGCTACGGTTCAGATAGTGCTGCGCCAAAAAGGCTTCCAGCACTTCGGCGGGCGATTGCCCTTCTGCATTCTGCGGAAAGAAACCCTTGTCGCCCAAATGCCTGCCGCCGCGCACCATGGCGAGATTCACGCACAACACGCCATCCAGCTCGGCTACGGCGACGATGTCCGCATCGGTCGCGCGACCGCTTTCCATGAACTGCTTCTGCTGCACCGTATGCAACGCCTGCAACTGGTCGCGCAACGCGGCGGCCTGCTCGAAGTGCTGCTTATCCGCCGCCAGCTCCATCGCCTGACGCAACAACTGTTCCACCTCGCCCTGTTTGCCTTGCAGCAGCAGAGAAGCATTGCGAATAGTCGCCGCATAATCCTCCCCGGAAATAAATCCGACGCAGGGCGCGGTGCAGCGGTGAATCTGGTGCAGCAGACAGGGGCGCGTGCGGTTGGCGAACACACTATCCTCGCAAGTGCGGATGCGAAAAACTTTTTGCAGCAGGTTGATGCTTTCCTTGGCGGCATGTGAGTTCGGATAAGGGCCGAAGTATTGATGCTGCTTGCCGGTCGCGCCGCGATAGTAAGCCAAGCGCGGAAACTGATGCCCAGTCAGCACGATATAGGGATACGATTTGTCGTCCCGGAACAGGATGTTGTAGCGGGGCTTGAGCGTCTTGATTAAATTGTTTTCCAGCAGCAACGCCTCGGCCTCGGAGCGCGTGACCGTCACCTCGACGCGCGCGATATGCGACACCATCAAACGGATGCGCGGCGAGATATTGGTTTTCTGGAAATACGAAGCGACGCGCTTCTTCAGTTGCCCCGCCTTGCCAACGTACAACACCTGCCCTTGTGCATCCAACATGCGATACACGCCGGGTGCCAGCGGCAGGCTGGCAATAAAATTCTTAGAGTCGAATTCGGCTGCTTTGGTCAAGGCTATGCAAATACCCGGTAATTGCGCCGAACACTTCATGGAACATCGTTTCGTTCAAGCGCTTGGTTTGGGTATTGTAACGGCTGCAATGGTAGCTGTCATACAACATCATGCCGTTCGTCAGCAGATGTTGTGCACCGTGTCCGAACCCAACATCCTTTGCCCGCAAACCCAGCGCACGCAACACCGCCAGATGCGCCACCGTACCCAAGGCCAGCACTGCCGCGTCTTGCGGCAATGATGCAAGTTCATTCACCAGATAAGAATTGCATTGCTTCACCTCGGTTGGTTCCGGTTTGTTCTGCGGCGGCAAGCATCGCACGGCATTGGTGATACGACAATCGCGTAAGGTCAATTCGCTATTCGCCAAGCCCGCAACATTCAGCGGTTCGGCGCGGCTGGAAAATCCAAAGCGATGCAATGTTGAGTACAACAAGTTGCCTGCAAAGTCGCCGGTAAACGGGCGGCCAGTGCGATTAGCACCGTGCATGCCAGGTGCCAGCCCTACGATCAGGAAACGTGCAGCAGCATCGCCGAATGACGGTACTGGCTTGGCATGGTAATCGGGCTGCGCCTCGCGCACCTCATTTAGAAAAGTTGCGAGACGCGGACACAGACGGCAACCAGTTGAAAATTTCATATTTATTTACCGAACAAACTTGGCATCCTCAAGGGCGGATTTGAGACAACAAAATCGACTGTGCGAGAAAATTTTAAAGAATGTTAAGTCTTGGCTGATTGCACCCCACCGCGATCATTTTCTGCCGACATTTCGGCCAACGCCTGAGTATGCACAGCCTGCAGCTGATCCCATGAAAAACGCCACTCCCAGTTTCCGGTCGGATGGCCGGGAAAGTTCATGCGGCATTCGCTGGAGAGGTCAAGCACATCCTGCATGGGGAAAATGACTATATTTGCCACTGACTTGGAAATGGCATTCATCATGACCCAATTGATCGCATGCCCATCAGTGTCAAGATACCGCTTGGCAAAAGCTTTTTCATGGTCGGAGACGGTACTCCACCAGCCGATAGTGGTGTCATTGTCGTGGGTTCCCGTGTAGGCGACGGTGTTAGGTACATAGTGGTGCGGTAAAAAGTAATTGGCATCACCGTCGCCAAATGCAAACTGCAGGACACGCATGCCTGGCAGATTGAATTGATCACGTAGTGCCAACACATCAGGAGTAATCAGCCCAAGGTCTTCTGCGATGATGGGCAGATTAGGAAAAGCTTCTTTGAAGGCATCGAATAGTTTTTCTCCTGGGCCTGGCTCCCACTTTCCGGTACAAGCGTTAGGTGCATCTGCTGGCACCTCCCAATAAGCGGCGAAGCCCCGAAAATGATCAACACGCACCAAATCGACTTGCTGGAGTGCATGACCCAAACGCGCTATCCACCATGCATAACCGGTCTCTTTGTGTACATCCCAGCGGTAAAGCGGATTTCCCCACATTTGGCCTGTCTCACTGAAATAATCCGGCGGTACCCCAGCTACGACGGATGGGCGCCCATTTTCATCAAGATCAAATAATTCCTGATTCGACCATACATCAGCACTTTGATAGGCTACAAATATCGGCACATCACCGATAATGCGAACGCCTCTTTCGTTAGCATACCGTTTTAATTTTGACCATTGGCGCGTAAAGCACCATTGGCAAAATTTCCAGAAACTGATTTCGCCAGAGCAAGCCTTTTCTATACTGTACAGCGCTTGGGGATTCCTGTTTGCGAGGTCTTTCGGCCAGTGGCTCCACTCACGCCAATTCTCGCTCCCCGCAATCGTCATGAATAATGCATAGTCTTCCAGCCATTCGCCTTCAGTCGCGCAAAATTCATCATACTCCTTGCGCATTTTAGCGTTGGAACTCGAAAAAAAACTTCTGGCGGCACGGCGTAGACGCTCCAGACGAAACGGATGCAAAAGGGTGAATTCAATACGATCCGCGCGAAACCCAGAATGGGGTGCCAGATCCTCATGGATGAGCCAACCATGCTCGACCAATTCAAAGAGATCAATCAGCAGGATGCTGCCGGCGAACGCGGAGCTGCTCATGTAGGGGGAGTTTCCCGGCCCGATTTCGCGCATGGGCAGAACTTGCCAAAAGGTCTGACCGGCACTTACCAGCCAGTCGACAAACTTATATGCATCCGTGCCAAAATCACCCGCACCTAATGCTCCGGGCAGGGATGTTGGGTGCAGCAAAATGCCGCTGGCGCGATCCGTTAACATATCGGATTAGGAACCGCGCCGCATCGTGCCGCCTGCTTCAGCCGCACCGCCACCCTGGCTGATCGGATTGTTTAGATTTGCTGGCACGGGCAACTTCAACAAACGGTAAAGCTGCATCAGATTGTGGCGGTACAGGCGGTCGAAACTCTCTACCGCATGTGAAGGGTTGTAGTCACCGAACCACCAGAACCAGTCCGAGCTTTCGCATGAGGATAGCTGCTTTTCAGCAGCCTGTTTCTCCGCCGCGCTCAGACGGCCTCCCGCCATGACCATGTCATAATTCTGTTTCGCCATACACAACAAATCCCAAGCATGGTTCTTGTCCGGCGAGCCTATCCAGGTGGAGAAAGTCCCATACACCCAGCTGCCCGCAACCAGACCCGGCAGTGTTCCTTCCTTGGCGTATCCCTGCCCTGCTTGCGCATTACAACTATCCAGATAAGCGCTATACGTTATGGTGCGAATTTCCGTATGCGCTTCCAGAGCGGTATATAAATCGTTCAGGAAGTGATAGCCGTTATACGGGTAATATTCCCACGCGTTTTCACCATCCAGGATAACGCTGACCAATGGCGTCTCGTCATCGCTTGACTGCCTTGAAATCGCATTGAGTTGCGCGACAAAATGCAGCGCAGCATCTTTGCCATTCCAATTCGAATATTCGAAACCGATCAAATCCGACAGATGGTCATCGCGAAAGAAACAGTTAACACTCTTCGCAGCCCCTTGCAGGCGATAAGGGCGGTAGAGATATTTCGAGCGCTCGGTAAAAATTTTTGCATTGCGCAAACTGTTTGCCAGCACGCCTTCGCCACTTGCGGCCCAGCGACACTTCTGCGTGGCCAGCACTTCCAGCAGTGAGGTTGAAACTGCGCCTTCCGCAGGCCAGATGCCTTGGGGGGTAACCCCGAAACGTTTGCGGTGGCTTTCTTCAGTAGAACGCAAATGCGCCAAGACCCGCGATTTCCCTCCGGGATAACACGACGCTTGCGGCAGGCTGCTTTCCGGCGTGCTTTCACGCGCACTGTTAAAGTCCAGTAGCAACGGTGCGAGCGGGTGGTAATGGGGCGTGGCAGAAATCTCGATTTGCCCAGTCTCCGCCAGCTTGCGATAACGCGGAATAACACTGGCAATAAGCTTGCCTATCAAGTCGAACAAGCGTTTGCGGTCAGCGTAGTTGAAGCCCTCATTCTGGCTCATCATGCTGATGACCATATCGTGTTCGCGGCGCACACTTTCACCACACCACACCAAATGATACCAGACCAGCAAATCGGCCATATACTGCCCTGACAAATAGGACAACGCCGCGCTACCACCGGGTTCGAGTACCTTGAACAGGTCAAATAGGCGTTTGTAGGAAGGGTACGGAGCGACCATCTTGGTGTGGTTGCTGCGAAAGCAGCTGTCCAGCACAAGCTCACGCTCTTCCTCGCTCAGGTCATTGAGATTTTCGCGTGCCAGCAAGCGCAATAAAGGATCGCGTATTTGACCGGTAGCAAACTGCTGTTCGTAATCTTCCAGTTGATCCAGCAAAACCGGCACGAAATTCACCACCGCTTTCATCTGCGGATGTTGCTCCAAGTGATAGGCCATGTCGGTGTAATCCTTGATAGCGTGGAGATACACCCACGGCAACACAAAATCACCCGTGCTGTAATCGCGATAATCCGGCTGATGCATATGCCAGAGAAAAACCAAATCCAGGGGTTTGTTCATGAAAATTCCTGAAAATCGACAAGCTTCCCGAGCATCGGGATAGCACATAGGTTACAAATCGCGCACTCCGGTGTTACGAGTTGCGCACGCCGCTACCGTGTACATCTTGCCCCAGCATTTCGGGCGTAATCAGGGTAATGCCTTTATCCGTCACAAAGAATC
>CAYZPM010000097.1:0-5741 GCA_964480365.1 uncultured Gallionellaceae bacterium | reverse complement strand
TGCTGTGGCGAACACATTTATGGAGATGAAGATGCCGCGTGAAACTGAAACGACAGACCAAGTGCCTCGCATCGCCTTCGATGGCGAGACTAAACGCGCCGACATGAATATGGAAATGGCTGCATCGGCTTTGACGAGGCTTAACGGTCGCGTTGCCGAAGGTCATCCTCTAGGATTCATTCGCGGTCGAATTGCTGCCTATCGAGTGATTATCGGGCAATGCGAGAATGAGATTAAACAGCTTGAGGGAACTTTGAAAAAGTATGGAGAGAAATAATGACCGACCAACCACAAACGACGAATGAAAAGCTTATTGAGGCTTTTATTTCTGGCGCGAAGTTTTGGGAATTTCACAAAACTGGGGCGACTATGTGGCAGGCAGATCAAAACATTTGCCTCAAAAAGGCTCAAGAGAAATACGGAGAGAGCAATGTCAAAGCCTAAAACAGTAACGACGAAAATTAAAGAAATCCGTGTCTCCGGCCCGTGGGGGGAATATGGAGAAGTTGAACGCTATCAGATCGGAACGGATGTGACCGAGATCAAAGAAACACAGCGGGAAGGTCAAATGTCCTATATCCCTTATGTAGAGGTATGGAAGGGCGACAAAAAATTCGCTGAGTTCTGTATGCACAATATCGTGGGAGTTTACTATGAGTGATCCACAAACGACCTCGGACGAACAAATAATACGTGATTTCCTGACTAACAAAGATTGGGGGAAATATCCATATATGGAAGGGAGTGAAATTTATGCTGATCGTGACAAAGCTTTAGCCGCTCTCAACCGCATGGTTGCAGATATAAACTCTATGGAAAACGCTATGATGGCGATGTCCGATAGCTTGGGAGTAATGGCAAATGAGTGAATCACCAACCACAGAAATATCTGATGAACCAATGCGTCCTTCGGTTCAGGTAACAAATATTCGTATAATTAATGGTGTGCTATGGGCAGACGCAATAGAGACTGGCCAAATTATAGGAGCTATGAAGGGAAAATTTTCTCTTGATGTGGGCCATCCATACGCCGAGGCTGTTTTGGAATATATCGAAAGGAAACGAAATGACCGATAAACCACAAACGACAATCGGGAACTGCACTTTATACCTTGGTGATTGCCGCGAGATATTGCCGACGCTTGGCAACGTTGATGCTGTGGTGACGGACCCGCCCTATGGCGTGGAACTCACCGCGAAGCAGAATAAATGGGTCAAGAATGAGGGCGAAGGCTACGCTTCGACGGACGATACCCCAGAGTTTATCAGGACCGTCTGTGTGCCCGCCATTGAGGCTGCGATAGCCCTTGTGCGAAACGTCGTCGTTACCCCAGGCACGCGCAACACCTTCCTGTATCCCGCCCCTGACGCGATTGGGGGCATATTTAACCCCAGTGGAGCGGGCAGCGGGCGTTGGGGCTTCGAATGCCTTGCGCCAGTTCTCTATTACGGAAAAGACCCTTACCTCGCGACCAGGCAGGGCCGTCGCCCAAACTCGTGGGAGCAGCCTGCAAACGATTCTGCGCTGAAAAACGGGCATCCGTGCCCCAAGCCGATCGGCATGATGCGTTGGCTCGTTCAGCGGGCTTCGCTGCCCGGCGAAACGGTCCTTGATCTCTTTATGGGCAGCGGAACAACAGGCGTTGCCTGCGTGCAAATGGGGCGAAAATTCATCGGGATTGAGATTGAACCTAAATACTTTGACATAGCTTGTGAAAGAATTCGCAAAGCATACGATCAACCAGATTTTTTTGTTTCCCAGCCAGAAAAAATTAAACAGGAGGTGTTGCTATGAGCGATCCACAAACCACTCTAAAGGAAGAAGCGAAAAGCAGAATTGAGGAGATTACAACGCACGCTCAAATCCCTTTCTCCCTGCGGTACTACGCCGATCTCATTCAAAGGCTACTGAATGAAATAGAAGGTCTAGAGGATGCGCTACTTGCTGAAAGTGACAACAATGCGGTGCTTGCGAATGACTAATCCTCAAACGACCAACCAAAACGTCTTGTAACGTCCTTGGTGCCGTCCTTGAATTGTGGCGTAGTAAGCGAGAAGCTTATATTTCTCATATCTCGTCCTGAATGACATTCAACACCGGCTCATGAACCTTTTTGAGTGCCTCCCTGAACTCTTGTAGCACAACCACGATATTATAGCGTTCTCCGCGCATGTCTTTAAGGGCGGCGATACCACGCTCATAGAGGATTTCGGCTTCGGTCATAACTTCACCATATAATAAACGATTAACGGAACCAGCACCGATAGCACACCGAGCCAGTAGTGTTGCCAGTAAAAGGCGAATTTGTTGCGGGTTGATATAAACTGGCCTTTAGGATTGCGGGTCATACCGCCCTCATGCAGGGGCCGTGATGAGGAATTACGTTGGCCCCACAGTAGCGGCGAATCACAATCTCAGGATGCTCGTATATCTCGACATCAACAACCCACATATAATTCTGCCATTCCAGCCCCATGCAGCGACCGATGGCATAAAGCTTACCATCGGGGTCAAACACCTTGACTAATTGCCCGGTTTTGCAAGGGGCATGATGGCGCAGCCATTCATAGGTATCATTGATGTATTTATCGCTGTATTTATCCAGCATTTTAACATAGGCAGACGGATCAGTGGGGTCAAAGTTAAGCATGGGGAACCTTTGGCTTTCGTTGCGGTACAGGATGATTATGCACAGGTTTGGTTAACGAAGGCTTAACCGGATGCAATACCCATTCCGGTATTGAGGAAGCCACTACCCGCACATTGTCCTCGTGCATCCGCGCCTGGCGTACCACAGGGGCCGCGTAGTGCAGTCCGACAGCAAGGGCTACGGTTGCAAGGGTCAGGAGTTTTGACGCGCTGGCACCGCGTCTAATGAAGGGGGTGAGGTTAATCATTGCCGTACTTCGCTCTCTGGTCTGAACCCCAAACTTCGGTAATGGTGGGGCAGTATTCCTGTTCATTGAGCTGTAATAACCTTATCGCGTAATCAATCTGCTTTTGGTCAAGATCGGTAGACTCACAGGATTCTTGCGCGGCTTTAAGGCCAAGGCGCAAACCTTGTAAGATGTGTTGATAGTCAAAGGCGGTTATCATTTGGCGACCTTTCTAAAAGTTGACAGCAGGCGGGTTACTATCTCTTGTGAACGGCTCAGGCTTCCTTCTTTGACTGCTTTGTCAAGCAGTTTTTTCAACTCAACGGTAGGGCGGAATGATTCGGGTTTTGCTAGGTTCTGTTTCATGACTTGGGTTGTATTCCTTTTGTAAACATATGTCAACATATATTTATCAGGTGAAACAAAGTTTATTTCACAATGCGGTAAACAGTAGGGTTTTCCTGGTACTATTGGCAATCCACAGCACTTAAAATGCCTTGGTTCTCCAATAATATTGCGGCAACAGCCTTCTGGCGGCGGGAAATGGGTTAATTTGTGCGGGATAAATCTATCTTCTGGCAGGGGAATTGACTTTTTGTGAATGTTTATGTGAGAATATCCGCGACTGGCTTTTGGCTTGTCTTCTTTCGGCTTTGGTGTAACTCCGCGTGGCCTGCCACTTGGCAATTCCATTTGAATATATCGCCAATGTGCGCCAATTATTGAGCATTTTGACCGCCCCATCATCAACGCAATTTCCATGATCGGGATATTTTTCCTATACAGTTGCCTTAACTCTGTTATTCTTTCGTCCGTCCACACCCACGTTGCTCTTGCCATTACCAGCTCCCATTAACTTTGCATAAAGATAACGAATCAACTTGCGGTTTCTCTTCCGCCCTATTGCTTCCCATAAGAGAATATCAATGTCTTTCGGGGTCATATGATGTTCTCTGGTTTTGCCTTGTCAGCCTCGGCAGCGGCGGTTTTCAAAGACTCCATCATTCCGACAAGAACTTTTTGTTGTCCTTTTTCCAGTTTATCCCAGAAAGTTTTAAGAACCTCCGTTCCTTGCATTGATGCTTGCCGAGCGTCTTCCTTTAATTGGTCTAATCCAGCATCAAGAATCAATGGATTGACGGTATATGGCTTGCGATTTGACTTACTCGCGGTCAAAGCCATAGTTATTTCTTTGTCAATATGGCTCATGTGAGAGATCCGCAGGCCACCAACGGCAACCCCGCCAAACAACACTTTCGGATCGCAATACAGGGTCAGGCTTTTACCAACATAGGAAGCCCCTTCAATGCCCCAGACATGCACCAAAACGCGCCGCATGGACTTACACGGCATATAGGGCTTGCCGTTATCACCTTCAAAGTTTATAGCTATAAGTTGTTCGCCTGATACGCCCGATACTTTGGTAATTTTAATTGTCATTGTTCTACCCCCAAACAGATCATCGGCGTTGAGCTGGTTAGATTTTGGGGCAATGCTAGAGAGCATATTTGTCATATTATAATCTCCTGTTCTATGCGGCGTTCAGTGGGAAGTAGTCGTAGGGACGATGCTAGAATTTTTTGGTACTTCTCCATTTTCTCCAAAATCTTATCTTCAAATGCCTTGGCTGCTTCAAGGATTGCCGTTTGTATTCTAACACTCGGCAGAACGCGAACCGTCGCCATAGGCAACCCGCCACTATAAGTTATATAATCGAGCCATTTTCTCTTAGTGACCAATAGCCCCGTTTGCGCCTGTAAGACATGCTCTGGCGGTATTTCATCAGCCGAGGCGCATTCAATTATCGCCTCCATCTGGTATTTCTGTCGGCGTGACTTGGCCTCTATTAATCCGTCATCACCGATTAGCCCATCCGGAGAGTACCCGAGCGTGAAGCCCCATTCATCGTTAGTTACGAACCCAACATCTTGCACCGGACCATAATTAGCATTGTACAAAATACGCGCTTCCAACTCGTCGGAATGGCCGCGCAGCATGTCATCGCTAACATAAGCAGGTTCAACATAATTGGTGATTCGTTGTGCCAGGATTTCGTAGACATGAGCGCGGGTTTTCTCGTTGTCGGCTATTTTTAGCGTTGGCGTCATTATCAGACGCATTTCGCTCGCGGTTAACAGGCCACAACGCAGAGAAAACCATTCGTCACTGCCTTGGGTAACTTCTGGGTAGTATCTAATCATTGATACCCAGCCACATTCAAAAGAGCTTGTAAATCCTCAATAGATCGTACCACAGCGGTATAAGCCCCCAGGCCGTTAGCCTTATCCATTATAGCGTCCTGCTCTTCTGTAACTGATCCTTTAGGGGTTTTTAGCTCGGCAAAGCAAAAAGTGGTTGCTCCGTTCTTATTCCTGAACAACAAGCATATATCCGGAACACCCTTGCGCACACCCATGCGCTTTTGCTTGGCAAGATAGCCCATTTTTGCGCCCGTCATCTCCCCGCCAATCCAGGTGCTGTTAGGTGTGGCCCAATATAGTATTCGCGGATGTAAATTCAGGAATTGACAACAGGCAACCTGCAAATCCGCCTCATCGTGCCTGTTCGGCGTGATGCGCGGCGCGCGCGGCTTCATATCCATAAACTTAGGCTTCCAGGCTAATCCATCTTTCGGCGCGTACATATTGAATTGATCCTGCAATTGCTGCAAACTAGGCCTTTTTCTTATTGTCATTTTCCCTCGTGATAATATTTTTACCTATTGTCATCATCCGCGCCCAAAACCCTTCGGTTTCACCGTCGCTCCGCAACCACAGCAGCAGCATGAACAGGTGATATAGTTTGGGAGCTTCCCAATAGCTTTCAGCGTGCATGTGCTTGCAATCATCCTGCATGTATTCGTC
>CAYZPM010000096.1:0-5979 GCA_964480365.1 uncultured Gallionellaceae bacterium | reverse complement strand
CCAATACAACAAACAGGAACAATCAGCACAATGCCATTAACCCCCGAAATGCGGCAATCCATCGAGCAGATACGCAACTACCTTTACGGTGGCGGCTATCCCGACCCGATGAGCAACGCCGAACAGCTTTCCTTCCTGTTCTTCTTCTACCTCATCGAAGGCATTGATGCTGAGAACACCATGAAGGCCAAGGTGCTCAAGCAGAAATACGAATCGCTGTTTGCGGGTGAATGGACGTTGCGCAATCCGCTGAACGCTCCCGAACCCAACACCAAGACCATTAGCAAAAACCGCTTCAAATGGTCTGTGTGGGGCAAGGGCTTGAGCGGCGAAACACTGGTGCGCTTCGTGCGAGATGAAGTATTCCCGTTCTTTGCGGAAGTGGCGGAACGTTCCGCTTTCAATTTCATGAACGGTGCGCGTCTCACCATAGACGAACCCACCGTGCTGACTCAGGTTGTAAATCTGGTGGATGGCCTGCGGCTGGATCAGGCGGATGCCGACACCAAGGGCGATCTGTTCGAGCATGTGCTGCGCCAGATTAAACAGGCGGGTGAGCTTGGGCAGTTCCGCACGCCGCGCCACGTCATTCGTGCCATCGTGGAAATGCTCGATCCAAAAATCGGCGAAACCATCTACGATCCAGCAGCGGGCACAGCCGGTTTTCTGGCAGCGGCATTCAACCATATTCGTCTTGCCAACTCATCGCCCAGCGGAATTAGTGAGGCGGAAGCAGAAGGCAAGATGCAAAAACGTGGCATCGGCGACAAGCTCTCGGCGGCACAAGTCTCTGTGCTGCAAAACAGCACCTTCTACGGCAACGACGTTGACCCCAAGATGGTGCGCCTCGCCACCATGAATCTCACCCTGCGTGGCCTGCCCAACGTGCGTATCCTGCTGCGCAACGGCTTGACCACCACACTGGATAACGAACGCAAAACCGAATTGGGTTTGCCGCTGGAAGGCTATCATGTCGTGCTGGCTAATCCGCCATTCTCCGGGCGAGTGGATAAAGACCGCATCGTCGATGAAGTGAAGGTCGGCACCAGCACCTCCACCGAAATCCTGTTCCTGAAATACATGATGGACTGCCTGCGTCCCGGCGGACGTTGCGGCGTCATCATCCCGGAAGGTGTGCTATTCGGTTCCACTGGCGCGCACAAGGAACTGCGCCGCCAATTGATTGAGAACAATACCGTCGAGGCTGTGCTGTCGCTACCAGGAGGAGTATTTCAGCCGTATTCCGGCGTGAAGACCTCCGTGCTGTTCTTCCGCAATGGCGGCACAACCGACAAGGTGATGTTCCTCCATGCTGACAATGACGGCTACAAACTGGATGCTAACCACGACACACCCATTGAAGCGGACGATCTGCCGAAGCTGGCTGATGCCTACCTCGCCCGAAAAAAACACTGGGCTGAATGGACGGCGCGAGATACGGCAGCGGAATGGACTCAGCAATGGTGGTTCGCCGATACCGCTACTTTGCGTAGCAACGACTTCAATCTCTCTGCCGGACGCTACCGCCCGATGAGCCAGACCGCCGTTGAACATCGCGACCCACGTGTGTTGTTGGATGAGCTGGCGGCGATTGAGGTGGAGATTGCCGAGGAAGTGGAAGCGTTGAGGGCAGTATTGGCAGAGGTAGCGCAATGACCTTGAAGGCATTAGGCGAAACAGCGCGATTCATCAATGGTGCCGCGTTCAAGCCTACTGATTGGGAAGATGAAGGTCTCCCGATAATTCGCATCCAGAACTTGACGGGTACCGGAGAAAAATTCAATTTCACTACCCGTCAAGTTAAGCCAGAGCTTGTTGTTGAACCCGGTGACCTCTTGGTTTCATGGAGTGCAACACTTGATGTCTATCGTTGGGCTGGCCCTTGCGGTGTTTTGAACCAACATATTTTCAAGGTACTCCCGAACTCGGATATTGATCCTGATTATCTATTCTACGCTTTGAAGAATGCATTAGCGGAGTTGTCAGCAAAGACCCACGGTTCAACAATGAAGCATGTTGTGCGCGGTGATTTTGAATCAACACAAGTTCGTGTTCCGCCAATTGTAGATCAACGCCGCATCGTGGATATTCTTTCCCGTGCCGAGGGCATTGTGCGGCTGCGGCGCGATGCCGAGAAAAAAGCTACCGAGTTAATCCCTGCGCTGCTCCTCGATATGTTCGGCGATCCTGCGGCGAATCCGAAAGGGTGGCCGGTTTTTCTGCTGAAAGACCTCGTGTCGTTCATGAGCGGCGGAACGCCATCAAAAGCGAGAGAGGATTTCTGGCAGGGTGATTTGCCATGGGTAAGTCCAAAGGATATGAAGCAGGCGTATATTAGCGGCGCCATTGATCATGTCAGCCGCATAGTCCTTGCCGAAACAAACATTAAGCTGGTGCCAATTGGTTCGCTTCTCATCGTGGTCAGAGGAATGATCCTTGTCCATACCGTGCCGGTCGCCCAGTCTTTGATTGAGCACACAATCAACCAAGACATGAAGGCACTGTTTCCAGTTTCGGAGATCAATGTTGGCTACTTGTTATGGCTTATGAAGGTTTCTCAACCACAATTGCTGGGATTGGTTACCACTGCGGCTCACGGCACAAAGAAGTTGGATACGGAACGACTGGAGAACTTACGGATTCCCCTGCCGCCACTTGAAATGCAAGCTGCCTTCACCGAGAAGGTCGCACAGATAGAATCGATCCAGTCCCAGCAATCCGCTGCCACCGTCAAGGCGCAAGCCACTTTCGACGCACTTCTTGCGCAGGTATTCCAACACTGAGCATGTATATCTTTCTCGATGAATCCGGCGATTTGGGTTTTGATTTTGCCAAGGGTAAGACTTCTCGGCATTTTGTAATCAGCTTGTTGGTTTGCCGAGATAAGTCAGCGCAGGACGGTTTTCGGCGCGCAGTAAATCGCACGTTGAAAAATAAACTCAACCACAAGAAAAGCTGTTCTCGAAAAGTGACCGAGTTGAAAGGCACGGGGACGACTTTCCCCATCAAGCAGTATTTCTTTCGTCAGCTTCCGTCAAACGGCTGGACAATTTACAGCGTGACGTTGAACAAAGCGCGTGTGGATGAACATCTGCGCACACGGGCGGGCAAGAAAAAGCTGTACAATTTTCTTGCCCGCTTCATTCTGGAAAAAGTGCATTTCCCCGAGGATGTGCGGCAGGTGAGTCTGGTGGTGGATCGCTGCAAGAACAAGGAAGAAATTAAAGATTTCAACCAGTATGTGATTAACCAATTGGAAGCCTTGTTGCCGCTCAACGCACGGCTGAACATTGATCACCTTGGATCACACGAAAGCGCAGGGCTTCAGGCGGTGGATTTGTTCTGTTGGGGAATCGCCCGCAAAGATGGTTTGAACGATCAGGAGTGGTATGCGGTGTATCAGGACAAGGTAAGCTTTACGACGGTTTACCTGCCTTAGAAATAGAAATGACGGCCCCTGTAATGCTCGATGTCCCAAGGCTCATTGCCAACCGATGGAAGGAAGCACCTCGGGAACACTACAGGACTTACCCGTCAAGTCGCCAAGATAAACGCTATAGCGTGTACTGTCAACCGCTTTCATATTGCAGGTCGCTCGCATGGAACCAATCGTAACCGGCAGCCACAGTTTTAGCCTGACCCCACCCTCGCAAAATATACTTCTTATCCCAAGCACAGTGCAACTTGGGGGGCTGTTGCTATTAATAAATTCGCCAATAGCGAATATATATTGACAATGGCGAATATTATTTGCTATTGTTCGTCTGTGGTTAAGGAGATAATCTCGTTGCAGTATTGATCCAGCTTGTCGGATCGTGGAGCGTAAGCTCTAACATTATCGCGGCACGCATGTCCATGTAGTCCGTCACGTGGCATACCGGCGCGAGAGTGCACTGGCGAACAGTGCACTCTTATGTGAGGTAAGGGGAATAGCCCGCCGTTTGCTCATCTTTAGTTACAGGCGAGAGTCGTTGCAATCGTGTGACGACGTAACTGAAGGAGACAAAAATGCGTCTAAAACCCACCAGACGGCGGGGGTTAGTAGTCAGGTTTGCATCCGTGCTTCTGCGACCCAGCACTATTCGGCTTGCCGCAATGGTTCTGCGTTTCGTAGATTTAATTGCACGGGTCATTGACATGATTATCTAACCCCCTTCCTTTCTTATGGAGATAAATTTATGCTTAATCGAGCGCTTAAACTACTGCGAACATTCCACCAGCTCTCACAAGTTGAATTGGCAAAACGCTTAGGTTTATCAAATTCCTACCTGAGCGAGCTTGAGTCAGGTGTCAAATCGCCTAGTATTGAGATATTGGAGCAATATTCAGTTATTTTTAAACTGCCACTTTCATCCATACTGCTTTTTTCAGAACAGCTTGAGAGTGCAACACTTGGAAACAAGTTAAAAGTCAAAGCAGCGGATAAGGTTTTGAAGTTGCTTGAGTGGGTGGCTGAAAAAGAGGCCATCGTGAATGGCTAATAGAATCCGCTATTCTGTTAACCAGTCACCGTTTTATCGATTAAACTCAAAACGCAAGTTGGCAGAGTTACTTGAATTTGAATTGGCAGATTTTGCTAAGCTCGTCGATGACTCAAATTATCATGTCTTTAAAAATAAGCAGGAAAGAGAAATCCAGAATCCAATAAAGGAGCTTGATCCTGTTCATGGCCGAATTGCTAAACTCTTAGCAAGGCTGGATCTCCCTGACTACCTTCACTCACGTAAGGGGCGTTCTTATGTTTCAAATGCTGCTGCACACACGTCAGATGTACCCCTTATAAAAACAGATATTTCGAAGTTTTATCCCAGTACATCGTTCAGTTCCGTGTTTAGTTTATTTCGCGAGCGTTTCCAATGCTCAACAGATGTCGCTTGGCACTTAGCACGGTTGTGCTGCTATAGGGGCGTGCACCTGCCAACCGGTAGTTATTTGAGTGGGATAATCGCATTTCTTGCGCACCAGGCTATGTTTGACGAGATTTACGAACTTTCTCTAAAGACTGGTTGCACTATGACTTGCTACGTTGATGACATTGTTTTGTCTGGGCCTAGAGCAACAAAGACTTTGCTTTATAAAGTACGTGGGATCATAAATCGGCATGGGTTAGCGGCCAAGCGTGAGAAATCCAAAACATTCCCTGCGGATAAGCCGAAAATTGTAACTGGAGTCGTAATTACTTCTGATGGACTTGCTGTTCCCAATAAGCGTTTACATGATGTACGACGTGTTCGTAATCTGATCAGCAAAACGAGTGACTTAATAGAGAAGGAGCGGTTACGTTTATCACTAAAGGGGAAATTACAAGAAGCAAAACAAATTCACTCCTTTGATCTTGTCAAGAAGGAATAACTTGAAAAAAAATGCCTTAGCGACCAACACGGCTAAACGTGCTTGCTCAATGCCATTCGTGTCGCGCTTGGATGATAGACGATGCAAATTAACGATTCGACTTTTGAGAACAAGGGTCGGGTGGAGAACGCGAATCAGGCCGTATTTTGGATGTTCCAGCTCAACAGCCGTCTCGCGGATTTCCTTGTTTGTCAGACCGATTAACGAACCCATAAAATCGACAAATAGGCTGCGGCCATCGGACGTCTGATACGTCACTATTGCAGTGTTGGGCGTATTGTCATCCATGGTGGCTATTTTGAGCGTGCCATGCAGTTCGTCGGCGACTATCTTGGCATCGTGCTTTGTGGCCAGAACGTCCGCATCCATAGTGAGATAGGGTGTTTCGATTGGCGGAATCGTTATGTCAAAGCGGTCAATCCAAAACGTTAATGACTGTCCGCCAACTAGGATGGCTGGCGAAGGTGTTTTTTGGAGTGCCTTGAAAAATATAGGCAGGTCGTCCGGACAAAATCAGTCAAACCCGGTCGCCATGAATTAGCCTGGCATGTGGATGATACGGAAAGCCTTTACGTCGACTGCGGGGATCAGTCTTGCTCGATCAACAGCCTCGGCAGGGGAAAGATA
>CAYZPM010000095.1:0-6163 GCA_964480365.1 uncultured Gallionellaceae bacterium | reverse complement strand
TACAGGCGGGAACTCCGCTGGGTGTGGCAACTGCCGTCACGCAAGAACGCTATCCAGACTTTGACTTGCAAGCGGTTCTGCTGAATCAGGTGGCGCAAGGATTGCTGACTAATTTCAGTTTGAGTACCATGCCATGAAATCACTATTACGCCTTGCCCGGTTTTACTACACCGCTTCACACCTGCCGGAATATCTGGCACCTGTGTTCGATCTGGGGCTGAGACTATTTCTGGCAAATGTATTTTTCAAATCAGGACTGACCAAAATACAAAACTGGGACAGCACATTGTATTTATTCAGCGATGTGTATCAGGTGCCGCTGCTTCCATCGGGGGCTGCGGCATGGCTGGCTACCAGCGCGGAACTGGGTTTATCCGTGCTGCTGGTATTGGGCCTGTTCGGGCGTTTCGCCGCAGCCGGGTTGTCCATCCTTAACGTGGTCGCCGTCATTTCCTACGCCGAACTGAGCGAGGCGGGCCTCAGCCATCACTTGTATTGGGGGCTGTTGCTGGCCGTGTTACTGATAGTAAGTCGCTGGAAATGGTCTGTGGATTTCTGGCTGGAAAAGCGATTAAATAAATCTGCGTTGGGGTGAGTGCAAGTGCCTGCCGTGGGATACAACTTGTCACATAACGTATTAGCAGTGCAAGCGGACGGCCTGGCTCTTCTCGTGCAACCTATGGACAATATCCTCGACAGTAGCCCCGATTCTTTCTGTCAAAATTTTTGATATTGCGTCTGTATCCAGATTGGTCGTAGCCGCAATTGCCTTGATCGTTTCTTCAACTGCCACAGCAATCCTTACCGTGTCGATACCTTCAATGCCCTTGAGTTTTTCGACCACCGCCTGCACTTCATCCAGCACCTCTACATTTATTTTCCCCAAAATCTCGACTACTTCATTTTGAGCAAGATGTGTCGTAATTGAAAATGCCCTGATGGATTCATTGACTATCATACAAAGTTTCTCAATATCCATTTTTCCAAGAACCAGCGTTTTTTGCGCATTGATGGCGGCTCGCCTGTTCTGGGAATTTGTAAAATGGTTAAAGATTTGCATGATGGCCCTGACATAGAATATAAGGTGGTTAAAGGGTTTACGGTAAAATCGGTTATGCGCCAGTTGTACATATTCCGTTAATAACCCTCTTTCCATCTGTACGTTAGCCAACATAGCGGAAGACATAAATACATCCGGGGTAATATGCTTAAATATGTGCATAATCAAAAACCGCAGTAGATATGAACCACATGAAGATTCCAAGCGCGACAAATCCTCCGCTTGAGGCGCGGCATCACGTTTCTGGATTGAACAGCCAGTTTAATGGCGGGCAGTTGGCATTTGCGGATTATGTCGCGCGTCATCGGGAAATGATTGCTAAGGCCCACTCGAAAGCGGGCGCCGCCATACGGGAAAAAATAATCGACGGCAACGCGCCATTCGAACTGAAGCCAACAGGCCATTACCCGGCTGGTCAGGTGAAACCCTATAAACGCGGCGTACTGCTCACCCATGGCTTGAGCGACTCGCCTTATTTCATGCGTCATCTGGCTACGTTCTTTCAGGAAAACGGTTTTCGCGTCATGGCCACATTATTGCCGGGGCACGGCACGCAGCCTGGAGATTTGCTCGACGTACACTGGCAGGAATGGGCCAAGGCCGTGGCTTATGGCACAGACAGGCTTGCCGCCGAGGTCGATGAAATCTATCTGGCCGGCTACTCCGCCGGTGGCACGCTGAGCGTTTACCAGAGCCTGCACGATGACCGTGTACGCGGCCTGTTTCTGTTTTCCCCAGCGTTAAAAATCTCGCCCAAGGCGGCTTGGGCCAACCTGCACAAACCCTATAGCTGGCTGATCCAGACGGCGAAGTGGGTCAGCATCCAGCCTGACCGGGACATCTACAAATATGAATCCTTCCCTAAGAATGCCGCTGCCCAGATGCATGCGCTGACGCAGGAAGTTAACGAACAAGAGTTGTTGCACCAGCTGAACTTCCCGGTGTTTACTGCGGCAAGCGCAGACGACACCACCGCCGACACCTCTGCAACCTTGAACTTCATGATGCGCATGCCGCACCCATCCAGCAAGCTGGTGCTCTACACCACCGATGGGGGGAAACATATTCATGGCTTCCCGGAAGAAAAGTTGGAACTGGTTTACAGCGTGGCGCCCAAGCAAAGAATATTAAGCTCCGCACACACGTCCATCGTGCTGCCTCCCGATGATGCACACTATGGCGCGGCTGGGGATTATTCCAACTGCACACATTATTATCCCGGCGAGATGGGAAAATATGACGCTTGCAGCAACACTCCTTATGAGGTGTTGCAAGGTGAGATCACCGAACAAAACCTGGCAGCCGGGACGTTGCGCCGCTTGATGTACAACCCGCATTTTGCGGCGCTTAAAATTTCCATGCTGCGGTTTATCGATAATCTGTAATAATTGCGGCTTAATCTTACATTAACAGCCGGTGTTCTCGGTACAGTGATAATCGTCAACAATAGACTAAAACCAGCCGGTCTAGTCGGGGAAAATCGAAGTTCAGTTTAGATTAAGGAAACACCTGAACGTAAACCGCAAACACTGTTAAAAATAATAATAACGACTTTCCTTGGGGGGAGGAGATAAATGAAATACGAGCAAGACCGCAATGCAAGCGGGGAAATCCTGCGCTTGATAATCCAAAAAATGGCTGGGCATCCGGCAGCATTTTCGCCGCTGAATTACGCGGTGTGGTACGAATTTGCAACGGGCATCAACCCCGCGCTAAGCGAGGCCATGGGCAAGCTCCTCGATGGCAATGATAAGTTCGATGATGACACCATCGAAAAGCTGTATATAAAGTACGTATCCGAGTGCAACATCGACGTACAACGGGTGTTACGTGAGGACATCCAGCAGTTGTTAAGCAAGATCGCCGGTTTTACCGAAGAGACGGACAAGCAGGCGCATTTATTCGGCGACAACTTGCAGGCATACGGCGATACCCTGAAACAAAATCTGGACGAATCCAAGCTGGGCACCTTAATCAACACCATGGTCGGTGACACGGACAAAATGCGCGGCTCGATGCAGAACCTGCAATCTGAACTTGCGGCCAGTAAGCAGCAAGTAGAAAAATTGCATGAGGAGCTTCAATCAGCGCGTGGGGAAGCAATGACTGACCCATTAACCGGCATTCTCAACCGGCGTGGCTTTGAAACCAGAGCAGAACAGATTTTCGTCAACCAGACAATGCTGGAGAAAGGCTTGTGCCTGTTGATGCTTGACATCGATCATTTCAAGAAAATCAATGACACTTATGGCCACCTATTTGGCGACAAGGTCATCCGCGCCATTGCAACGACACTCCAATCTAAAGTCCGTGGAGAAGACTCGGTCGCACGGCTGGGCGGCGAAGAGTTTGCAGTAATGCTTCCGGAAACGAATATATCAGGTGCCCGCATAGTGGCCGAACATATCAGGCAGAGCATAGAAAAAGGCAGAATACGCCGCTTCGACGCACAGGAGCAGATCGGCGGCATCACCATCTCCATCGGCATCGCCGCATACACTAGCGGCATCAACGCCATAGACCTGCTTGATCAGGCCGACAAGGCACTCTACGTTTCCAAAAAAACCGGCAGAAATATAACCTCCGTGTACGGCCAACAATAAAGGGCAGGCAGCATGTCACGACCATCCGGCTTGGAGCAACCTGCTAACAAGATTACAATGACAAAAGGGGATACCATGCCGACCAGGAATCAACCAAAATTACAACGGCTAAGTCTTAGTTTCAACCTTATTTAATAGTCCTCGGTATATATAGCGATTTAGAAGAAGTGGCTATAGTATACTTCACCTCCGCAAAGCAATTTATGTAGTAAATCGTTACAGAATACAATACTATAAATGAATACCATGGTACCTGATAGCGAAGGTTCCCCCCATTTTTTTGTTGAACTAATCGCCAAAGCGCTTGAGATTAAGACTCATGGCGAGTTTTTAGCTTGGGCGCAAGGGAACCTGCAGAAATTTCTTCCTCATGATGTGATGATCGCAGCGTGGGGGGACTTTGCCTTGGGTATCATTTACTACGATATTATTTCCGTTCTTCCTGGCGTACGTACCGACATAATGCCGGAAAATGAAATGGCTTCATTCCTGAAGCGGCTCTATGCCTATTGGATGTCAAAGGATCAAGCCCCTTCACAGTTACTAGCAGATCGTAGCGTGATTCGCTGTCGAGATATTCACAATGAGCAATTGAAATCCAGCATGCAGAACATGAAAACCGCCCTGATACATGCCATAAAAGACGTTAGGGGTGGAAACGATTCATTTTATGTCCTGCTTAGCTCTGATAATGCGATTTCCCCTAACAGAAGAAAAAATTTTCATCAGCTTTTGCCTTATCTTGATGCAATTTTGCGGCAAATAGAATACCTCCCCAACCCAACTCTCGAAGAAGAACCAATTGAATCTTTTACGAATGAATCGAGACTAATTATTGGGAGTGTCTTGAAATTAAGCGATCGAGAAGCAGAAATCATGGGTTGGGTTTGCTCGGGTAAAACCAATATTGAGATTGGCTTAATTCTTAATATTAGTGTATTTACAGTCCGAAACCATCTGCAACGCATTTTCAAAAAACTTGACGTAGTCAACAGAAGTCAGGCCGTAGCCAAGATTCGCGGTCAAATTTCCTCCGTCTGAAACTTGTTAAGACAGGAATTGCAGATTAGAAAAATTGTTCAATGGTAACGAAGCTATAGTACAAACATACCATTGTTATATTCCAAGCGCATCAGTTAGAATACTTCGCATTAGATCATTTCCCAAATTAAATGACTTCACCTTTGACAAAGAGTTCCAATACCTTATATCCGCAATTGCGAAGCTTAGGGAGCGCTTCTTTGTATCTTGATGAAATTCTTGGTCTTGAACACGTAAAGCTGTTTGAAGATTTTTCTAACGATGAAATCAAAGCGCTTTGTCGCCACATGATGTGTTATGTCGCGCCACGGGACTTCAGTTTGTTGACCGAAGGCACCGAAGGGGATTTCCTGCTTCTTATCCTGACTGGTCAGGTTTCCGTTCTCAAGCAGATGGAATCCGGAGAGAATCGTCCCATCGCAATTGCAGAACCTGGAATGTCGTTGGGCGAAATGTCATTGATTGACGGTTGCCCACGCTTTGCCAGTTGCGTAACCATGATTCCGACGGATTTTGCTGTACTCAGCCGTTCATCACTAAACGAAATTCTTGTCCAGATGCCGCGTCTGGGCAATAAGCTTCTTCTCGTACTATTACAACTAATGACACTTAGACTGCGTGACACAACGCTCCTATTATTCCCACGAATATCAGATACCTATATTTGATCACAACTCGCAGCGAACCTCGCCCGAAAGCTATCCCTCCGCCTCTTCATGTCGCATAACCAACGGTAGAATTTCCACCGTCTCCCGATCTCTTCCAGGCAGCTTGAAAATGTGGCCTGAAATTACTTGAAGTCAATCTAGCTGTTCAGTGTGCGGCGCACCGACTCGTTAGGCTTCGGTACTTGATCCGTATTACCCTCAGGCAACCCAAAAAATAAGTGGAGGGAATTGCCGTTCATGACTTGCAAACGGCCTTCAGAGGTGGCAACCAATGATACCGGAAGCTCAGGCGCACAACAGGGAAATGGGCAGGGATCAAATTCGGGTGGGAGACATCATAGAGCGTGCCGCGCCGACGTTAGGAAATTCTGCCAAGGGGTACAGCCTGGTGGTGGCATAATCATTGCCTGTCTGAAAGAAAACTCTTCCAAATTGTCGTCGGCCTGTGCTGCCAGGTTGGCCCAAGCCCCTAACGGGCAAGCTCAGGAACAAGAACAATCGCAAGATGAAGAGAAAAGCGATCAGTGATTTGCTCAACTATAACAGTCTCGGTGCGTGGTAGCCTGAGTGCCGTCATAGGTCGCTAAACGAGCACATAGCGGACATGAGCGACATGTAGTTGCAGTCATGGAAAGTCTGATACAAAAATGATGTCAGTCTGTATTCGACATACGCATCGTGTAGCAGAAATATGTCGCCAAGGGATGGTCAGGTACTAAAAAAACAAAAAAGCCATGGGACGAAACCGCTTCGCGGTAGGGGCGCTCCGTTGATGCGCCAATGGTTGGTCA
>CAYZPM010000094.1:0-6269 GCA_964480365.1 uncultured Gallionellaceae bacterium | reverse complement strand
TGCGGATGATATTTCTGGATTGCCTGCGTGATGGTCAGGCGGTGGAACGGTTTGCCCAGATCAAGTTCCCGCCCCTGATAGCTGAGCACCGTCGTACCCAGCACCTTGTGCGCTACTTCGCAAAACAGCTTCTCGGTGAAGTCCATCAGGTACTTGTAATCCCGATAGGCCTCATAAAATTCGATCATGGTGAACTCGGGATTGTGTCGCGTAGACAGTCCCTCGTTGCGGAAATTGCGGTTGATCTCGAACACCTTCTCGAAGCCGCCCACTACCAGCCGTTTGAGATATAACTCCGGCGCGATGCGCAAATACATCTCCATATCGAGCGCGTTGTGATGGGTGACAAAAGGCTTGGCCGAAGCGCCGCCGGGAATGGCGTGCATCATCGGCGTCTCGACTTCCATGTAATTGTGGCGCATGAAGAATTCACGTATCGCCTGGATTGTCTTTGAGCGGATGCTGAACACGCGGCGCGCATCCTCGTTGGTAATTAGATCGACGTGGCGCTGGCGGTATTTCTGTTCCTGATCGGTCAGTCCGTGGAATTTTTCCGGCAACGGGCGTAGCGCCTTTGTCAATAAACGTATTTGCGAAACGCGTACGGAAAGCTCGCCGGTCTTGGTCTTGAACAGCACGCCGGAAGCGCCGAGAATGTCGCCCAAGTCAAAATGCTTGAATGCGTTGTGCGCTTCTTCACCGGTGTCGCCGTTGCTGATGAACAACTGGATGCGCCCGCTCATGTCCTGCACCGTGGCGAAGCTGGCCTTGCCCATCACCCGCTTCAACATCATGCGTCCTGCCACGGCCACGCTGACATGCGCCGTTGTCAGATCGTCGTGGCTCATTTCGCCATAAGCAGTATGTAAGTCGCCAGCCAGATTTTTGCGCTCGAAATCATTCGGGAAAGCCACGCCTTCCTTGCGCAACGCAGCCAGCTTGGCGCGGCGCTCGGTGATGATCTGATTCTCGTCTTGCTGGGGTAGGGTAGTAGGTTGCGTGGTCATTTCATTATCCAAATACAAAAAATTCGATTGTGCTTTCCGATAACCGGAATTGAACTGCCGATTATACTATTACTCGGGTACGAATTATCTTCCTAGTCACAGGAATGATGTCCACGCAATATTAGTTTGGATGAACATGAGCTAAAATTTGGCATAGCCAAATTGCAAGCTTTGTGCTAAATTCTGGCCAGACTGGACAGAATTTAGCGAGGACATCATGCACAGCGAATGGCAACTGCAAGAAGCGAAGGGCAACTTCAGTCAGCTCATCAAACGGGCGGCGGGCGGCGATGCCCAAATGGTCACCGTACATGGCAAGCCAACGGCGGTAGTGGTTTCGGCGGAAGAATACGCCCGACTGACTCGCCGACGGGGCAAGCTTTCTACTGCGTTGCTGCGTCCTGATCTGGCGGTCGAAGACCTGGATTTTCCCCGCAATCGAGACACCGGACGCGACATCGAGTTATGAAATCCGTTCGCCCTGAGTCCTTCGATCCCGTTCGCCCTGAGTCCTTCGATCCCGTTCGTCCTGAGCTTGTCGAAGGAACGAACGGCGCTCAGGACAGGCTTGTCGAAGGGTCACCACGAACGGAAAACTTTATCAGGGTTTTTCTATGAGTTGGCTGCTGGATACTTGCGTGCTTTCAGAATACGCCAAAAAAGCCCCTGTGCCGGGAGTGATCGCTTGGCTGGACGAGCAGGACGAAACCAGCCTGTTCATCAGCGTCATCAGTCTGGGAGAGATCGAAAAAGGCATTCTCAAGTTGCGTGCCAGCGACCCGCGCCGTAGCCAAAAACTTACCGCTTGGCTGGGCAAAGTGGAGCAGCGTTTCGTCGGGCGCATCCTGCCGCTCGATGCCGCAGCCCTCCACGTCTGGGCACAAATCGCCGCCCACGCCGAACTATCCGGGCATCCTACACCGGTGATGGACGGACTGCTCATGGCTACCGCCCAATGCCACGGCCTCACCGTGGTCACCCGCAAGGTGCAGGATTTCGCGTTGTATCCGCAATTGTTTAATCCTTGGGCGCTGTAATTTCAAACCTGCCAGTCTTGCCTGTGGCTGATATAAGCAAGGTGGCAAACATGTTCGCGACAAGGTTACTGTGCCAATAGCCTATTAAGTGCAAACTGCCACGGATACTCCAGTTTGCCATTGATGCTCACTAGATTGTCGGCCAGCCGTGCGTTTATTTCTGCCAGAGAGGCTTGGCGTTCCGCCAGATATATTTCCGCCAGCCAGGCGTAATCCTTCAGATTGGCTTGCAAGCTCAGGCGATTGGGGTAAGGCGTGGTTGAGGTGATGGTCAACGGCTGCATGGCATCGCACTCGCGCCGTGCCAGGTCGGGCGGCACGCCGATAGCAAGCAATTGCACGAACACTGCCTCGATGAAACGTTGCGGCAACGTGGCGTAGGGTGCGGCTTCCAGAACCAGCCCCAGACGGTCATGCTCGCTTATCGCCACCACCAGCTTCGGGCGCGTGTGCAACAGATTCAGCGACCAATCGCCCAAACTGTTCCCGCCCGGCGCAGGCGGCGCGGATGGCGCGACCTTCATCGCGGTCAGCAACTTTTGCGTGCAGCGCAACACTGTCATGCTTTTAGGCGGCTTCCAGCCCGATCACCAACCGCTTGCCAAGTAGCTGTATGGCTTGGGCGATGCGCGGCAGCTTTGAAGCATAGTGGGGGTCAAGCAGGCGGCGCACTTCTTTTTCATCGATACCCAATTGCTTAGCAAGCTGAACTTTGGTGATGCCCGCTTCACTCATTGCCATATACAAGGCTGCTTTTGCCATTGTTTCGGCGGGTGGTGCGATTGAAAATTCTCCGCGCCTGGTTTTGCTTGGCGTTGGGAAGGTAAGACCTTCCAGCATATAGGTCGCAAAAATCTCATCCATCGCATCGGTGGCTTGCGTCAGTGCATCTTCTTTGTCCTCGCCCTGAGTAATCAACGCTGGCAAGTCGCGGCAAGTCACGACAAATCCGCCTTCTTCGACGGCTTTCAGCAATACGGGATATTCAAAACGTTCCATCACACACCTCACAAGTCATTTGGTTTAATACCGAGCTGGGAACACATGCCGTGAAACGTGCCTGTTTTCAACTCATCTTTTGGGTTGCGAACTATCGTAAATGCGCTGCCGAAATAGAGCGTTTGGTGGCTACCCTTGCCGCGTGACGCATTGAGCGTCACGACAACGTCTTGCGTTTTTCCATACGCTTTTAATTTACGGATGAATTCGTTTCCAGTCATGGTGCTATTATCGGACGAAAACGACCGACAATGCAATAGGAATTTTTAGCTGCTGCTATGTCGGCATAACGAGGATGGGTGTAGCGCAGCGACGCTATTTGTGGCGGTGGGGCATTGCGGCGGGACGGTGCTGCGCTGTGTGGTGAGGATTTCAGCTATTTCGCTGCAAGCGGTTCAGCACTTTGGCGATCTCAAGCAAGGCGCGCTGATTGTCTGCCGACAATGTGCGGAATTGTTGGCGGAGTTGGATGGCTTCTTCAGATAAGTCAGCCTCGCCCACATCGGGTATGCCTTCGCCTTCTGCCATCACCACAATCAGCGAAGCCCGCACCCCCATCGCCGCTGCGATTTTTTCCAGCATCGGCAAAGAAGGATTTCGGCTTCCGGTTTCGATACGTGACAAATAGCCAGCGTCCGTTCCAGCATCAAGTGCCACCTCTTCCAGCTTCAACCCTTTTTCCTTACGCAATGCGTAGATAGCTCGCCCGATGTCCATGTGGCAATTGTCTGCGGCGACACGCCTCCAAGGCAAAGACACATAGTTAAATGTGACATGCATAATATGCCTGTATGGCATAATTATCGAAAAACATGTGCCAATCCAGCGTCTGTGAACTTTCCTACCGAGCATTGCTTGTCAATATGATCACAAACAAGAAGAAACAAATCAGGCTATCTGACCTCCTGCGCGATTCTGCATACAAGTTCACGCAATTCAAAGGCTCTCAAATCCAGTCATTGGAAGCGAACATTACGATGAAGGTACGAGAGAATCTCGCGCCATACATCACTAGCCTAGCGCGTGGCAATCAACATTGTTTTTATCCTGTTTCGATGAAACCCGTCTATCTATCGCTTACCACGTTTCTCCCACCAGCAAGGCATACCGCCTAATGCTGTTCAATTCATACGGCTTCATTTTTTTGTTTTTACCCATAGTGCTGCTGGGGTTCTTCCAGCTTGCGCGCATCAGCCATGCCTATGCTGCCGGGTGGCTGGCGGCGGCCTCACTGTTTTTCTACGGCTGGTGGAACCTGGCCTATATTGGGCTGCTGCTGGGTTCAATCATATGCAACTACGCCTTTTGCCTATGGATCGCCAAGGCGGGTGTCCGGCATGATGAGTTAGGCAAGAAACGCCTACTGATTGTTGCCATTGCCGCCAACCTGCTGCTGCTCTGTTACTACAAATATGCTAATTTCTTTCTAGGCAGCATAAATGCAGTAGTAGGTGACCACCTTTCATTGGGCGTGATTATTCTGCCGCTGGGCATCTCCTTCTTCACTTTCACCCAGATCGCATTTCTGGTGGATACCTATCAAGGCAAAGTTAAGGAATACAACTTTATACACTACACCCTGTTCGTCACCTACTTCCCACACCTCATCGCAGGACCGGTGCTGCACCACAAGGAGATGATGCCGCAGTTCGCGCACAATGCGACCTATCGCATTGACTGGAACAATATTGCCACTGGCTTGATGCTTTTCACGCTTGGTCTGAGCAAGAAAACTCTGTTGGCAGATGCGTTGGCTCCATATGCCAACGGCATATTCAATGGCGTGCAACATCTTGCAGTCGGTATGTTGCCAACTACTTACGAAGCTTGGGCAGGCGCACTTGCCTATACCCTGCAAATCTATTTCGACTTTTCCGGCTACACCGACATGGCGCTGGGCATCGCGTTGATGTTCGGCATCCGTTTGCCAATCAACTTCAATTCGCCTTACAAGGCCACCAGCATCATCGAATTCTGGCGGCGCTGGCACATGACGTTGTCACGCTTTTTGCGCGACTACCTATACATACCGTTGGGTGGCAACCGCCAAGGCAAACTGCGGCGCTATCTGAATCTGGCGGCCACTATGCTACTGGGCGGCCTGTGGCATGGCGCGGGCTGGACCTTTGTGCTGTGGGGTGCGCTGCATGGTGTGTATCTCACTATCAATCACCTGTGGTGCGAAGTGTTTCCGGAAAGGCTTACACGCTGGGTTCCGTCGTGGCTGGCAAACCTGACCGGGGCTGCGCTCACGTTCATTGCTGTTGTGTCGGCTTGGGTGCTGTTTCGATCTAATAATCTTGCAGATGCTTTGGTAATCCTCAAGGCCATGTACGGTGTGGAGGCACGCCCAATCACCTTCGATGCAGTGCTGCACGGGCAATTGTTGCCAATCACCGAACAATCGGGGCGCGATTTTTCATTGTTGCTGATCTTTGCTCTGGTATGGGTATGGTTTTTCCCAAACTCCACCCGTCTTAAATTCATCAAGGGCAGTTTCATCCTGACCGTTGTTCAAGCCACCGTAGTGGTGTATTTACTGTATCTGGCGATAGACCAATTCGGCAGCTACAGCCCCTTCCTCTACTTCCAGTTCTGAACCATGAAACACGCCAAGTTTTTTTCCATTTTCGTGTTGATAATTGTCGCTCTCTACGGCATAACGGGCTTTTATTTCCTGCCATTGGCTGGTTATCAGGGTGATCTTACCCGAATGGGAATGTTGCCCGAATCGCTGTTCGGTTGGACCAAGGTGCAGCCGGACATTAATCCTGCACTCATGCAGCAATCTTCTTGGCAAGATGCCGAAGTGTTGGTCATCGGGGACAGTTTTTCTGATTCAAGAATCTGGCAAACCGTCCTGACGGGTCATGCTTTGCGGGTGCGCACTGAAAGCTGGGATAATGTTCGCGATATTTGTGCAGATTTCTCACCTTGGCTGCATGCGCAAGGATTTAGGGGGAAGTATGTTGTGATTGAGAGGTTGGAGCATGGTACGCGTGAACTTTTTTCCCATTCAATCCAATGCAAAAAAATGGATTTTCACCACATTAATGATGAAGAAAGGCCTCGCCTGCCTCCCGCCACTGTGTTTGACCGCGACAAAAAGGATTTTTCCGGGAGATTTTCGGTGGGGATCAAGACCAAAGCCAACATGTCAAAGTACGAACATCTAAGGAAACGCAGATTTATTCATCCGAATTGCCAACGAAACTGAGATGCTAAC
>CAYZPM010000093.1:0-6511 GCA_964480365.1 uncultured Gallionellaceae bacterium | reverse complement strand
AAGGTTACCCTCTTAAACTCGATGCATTATTGTCTTGACGGAGGGGTCCACTGTAGCCACCTAGAAAAAAACGTAGTCACCAAGAACTCTTTTTAGACAAGTTGCGTGAGCTATCTAATGGCGAGCAAACACTCATTGGAAATATCAGACTTCGCGACGCCCTCGGATGGGACGAGGCCAAATACAACCGAATAAAACTACAACTTCGTAACCTTAATTCCATAATTGCCGGGACGGGCAAAGGCGGCTCAGTCGGTCTCGCTGATGCACCAGGCACAACTGCCTTGCGTCTCTTTGTCTCATACTCGCACGCCGACGAAGCATTGAAGAATGACATCCTCAAACACATAGAACCTTTGAAACAACTCAATCTGGTTGAATCTTGGCATGATCGAAAGCTCTTGGCAGGAGAAGATTGGGAAAAATCAATTTCCAACAACCTAGAGAATGCCGACATTATTTTGTTGTTGGTCAGTATTGACTTCATAAATTCAAAATATTGCTTCGACATAGAACTTGAACGAGCCCTAGAGCGTCATGCACAGCAAGAGGCGACTGTCATCCCAGTTATCCTTCGCAACTGCTTATGGCAATACACGTCTTTTGGGAAGATTCAGGCTTTACCAAAGGATGCAAAAGCAGTATGCGCATGGTCGGATCGCGATGAGGCGCTCGCTAATGTGGCTGATGGCATACGGGTAGTTGCAGAACAAATTCGTGCTTCTCGGTAACTTCTCTTGTGTGTGCCAACCCAGCAGCCTCGTGCAGACAGGTTAATTCAAACGAAAGCACATAGACAATTATGGACCTTCTACCGCTAGTAAAGAAAAAGTGCGAGGCTTTCAAGGGAACTGATTCATCTCAGGGGCTTGAGGCGGTAATTCATCACATCGAAATTGCGGAAAAGCACTTTGAACAAGGAAAGTCTTCAGGCGAATACTTGTACACGGATGTCATTTATAGGACAAATCAGGCATTTGAAGGGGCACTAAAAGAAGCTTATAGAGTTCTTGCGGGAAAAGACCCATCCTCAAAATCACCATTTCAAATTGAAAAACACCTAGAGACAAGCGCCTTGCTAAAGGAGCGCGTATTGTCGCAATTCACGAATTACAGAACCGAATGGCGGAACGAATCTACCCACGATTATCAGCTTTTCTTCTCTTCACAAGAGGCGTTACTTGCCATAGTAAGCGTTTCCGCGTTCTTCAGCATTCTTCTTGATCAGATGCTAGAAAAACATGCATACGAAGCAGAAAAGGCGCGGCTTACAAAAACATCGAGAGATATGTTTGCTGATGTTGCGAACTACGAAAAACTTGGGTTTATGCAGCAGTGCATCCAGCTCATAACCCATTTTTCTTCTGACTTAAAGCGAGAAATAAAAGGCGCTGAGGTCACTACAGAATATGAGCTCCTTGGGAAACTGGCAGGTTTTATTGCCGCAACAGACCCGGAAATTCGAATTACAACCGAGAAGGCAGTAGTATTCGGATCGAGAATGATGAGAATTGATCTATTTCTTGAGAAAGCAGATCACGCCGTTATCGTTGAACTGAAGCGCCCCTCAACTGAGTGGGCACGACGCGCTAGGGAGGGAATAGAGCAAGTAAAGAGTTATATGGCGGCTTTAGGTACAACTGAAGCCATTGTATTTGTCCCGCCTCGTTCCGAGGATATTCAGGTTAATGTCGCAGATAGAAGTGAGGTTATCAATGGCACTCCATTTCACATAGCAGTTGTTGCTCCCGGAGTGCTTAACAAGACAATTGAGTCGGCCGCCTAACGGCTTAAGGCATAAAATGAATAAGAGAGGAATTTTTTGAATTGAGGGAGAATGGGAGGAAGACCTAAGGGATCAAACTTCCGTGCAACACACTCATAGCCTACGTTAGCGCAAATCTCACACAACTAGGAAAATCTAAACGTTCAGTTGAGTATCTTCCTTCTATTTATAGGCGAGCAGCTACACTCAAAGAATTCCGCTATTTAGTCAACAGATGGAACAAGTATTCTCAGTACACAATCGGTTACTTCGCCTTTCACGGTTCACAAAGTGGATTGTGGCTTGATAACAAATATCTCAATCTTTCGAAAATTTCCACCTTGCTGGAGAACCAGTGTGTAGGGAAACACATAATTTTCAGCAGTTGCAGTACGCTCTCTGTTCAAGCAGATGTGCTATCCGAATTTAGGAAAAAAACGAAAGCGAGGTCTGTATCTGGCTATGTTATGAATGCAGACTGGTATGAGTGTTCAGCTTTGGATTTGGCTCTAATGGCAAATCTTCTTTTTAACGATGACCCGTTAGCGGTTAAAGATCGGCTGAATGAGCTATTTTCAGGACTTGTCAAACAGTATGGCTTTGTTATTAATTGCTGACGGCGCGTAATCGCATTCATCGGTGGCTCGCCCTAGACTTGGAAGCATAACTTTGCCGCACCTAGTTTGGAAGCATAAGCTTGCCGGGGCGGCAAAGTTATGCTTCCCGGTACACTTCACAGCCTTTCAAACCCAATACGCCGTCTGCGTCATCACTTTCGAACTGAGCTTCATTGCCAGCTTCACCGGCGGCGGCAACTCTGCACCGCCAAGTTCCACTGCCATCTCGGAGTGCCTAGTCTCATCCACATACATCTGTAAAACCACCGCACGGCTTTTCTCATCCTGTTGCGGCAAACGCGCAAGATGGCTTTGCAGGTGCGCGCCGACTTGGCGCTCGGTTTCCGCCAGAAACCCCAAATTCCACTTGTCACCCAACAATCCCGCGAACGCGCCTAGAGCCAGTGAACTGCCGTACAGCAAGGGATTAAGCACGCTCAGATGCCCGCCCATCTCATGCACCCGCCGCGAAGTCCACGCCAGATGTTCGGTCTCCTCCTGCGCCGCCTGCAACAATTTTTTCTGCACGACAGAATCGCGCGCCGTTAGCGCCTGCCCCTGATACAAAGCCTGAGCGCAAATCTCGCCGCTGTGGTTCACCCGCATCAGCGCAGCGGAAAGTTTTTTCTCATCCTCATTCAACGCCGCCTCAGGCATGCTGGCATCCGGAAACGGGCGTATGCTCTGCGCCCTGCAGAACAACGTGCGCAAGCCTTTATCGAATTCCACGATCAGGCTATCCAAACTTAACATGGCAATGCTCCTCAATGATTTACCGTGACTGAAGCGATGGTAGTACAGAGAATCGGTGAGGGCAACTTTGCCTCCATTTGGGTAGTATGCTTAACCACTATTTCTCAACCCCGTCGCAATTCCATTAATCGTCAGATGAATCGCGCGTTTCACCAATTCGTTGTTGTCCCCCGCGCGATGGCGTTGTAACAGCGCAACTTGCAGGTGATTGAGCGGATCAATGTAGGGGGTGCGGGTCTGCAGGCTGCGTGCGAAGGTAGGGTTGTCTTGCAGCAGCGTGGAGTTGCCGGTAACAGCGAACAACATTTCCACGGTACTTTCCCATTCGCTGTTGATCGCGCCGAAAATCCGTTCGCGTAGTTCAACATCTTCCACCAATTCGGCGTAGCGCGAGGCGATGCCCATATCGGTCTTGGACAGCACCATATCCATGTTAGACATCAGACCACGGAAGAACGCCCAGTTCTTGTACATCGCTTGCAGCTGCGCGAGCCCGGTTTCGCCTTCTTGCGCGATGAACTGTTTTACCGCGCTACCGAAGCCGAGCCAGCCGGGCAACAGTGTGCGGTTCAAGCTCCAGCTGAAAACCCAGGGGATGGCGCGCAAATCCTCGATCTTGTCGCTTGCCTTGCGCGACGAGGGGCGGCTGCCGATGTTGAGTTCGGCGATTTCGCGTATTGGTGTGGAAGTGAAAAAATATTCGGTGAAGCCGG
Organism: uncultured Gallionellaceae bacterium; assembly: GCA_964480365.1. GTDB lineage: Bacteria > Pseudomonadota > Gammaproteobacteria > Burkholderiales > Gallionellaceae > CAIQPV01. The sequence goes on along the minus strand of CAYZPM010000093.1, from coordinate 2,663 downwards.
GAGTTTCGTATACCAGTTTGCGATAGGCGGCGTAGGCATCCAGACTCAACAACTCCATGATGCGGTGGTATTCAGGCATGGTGCTGTCCGCGCCGTGGTGGTGCAGCAGCGTAGCCTCCATGGTCGCGGCGATAAATGTTTCGAGATTGCGCCTGCCAATCTCGGGATTGGAATATTTGCTGGAGATTACTTCGCCCTGCTCGGTAATGCGGATTTGCCCGTTCACGCTGCCCGGCGGTTGCGCCAGGATCGCGTCGTAGCTGGGGCCGCCCCCGCGCCCGACGGTGCCGCCGCGACCATGGAACAGGCGCAGTTCGATACCGTGTTTGGCGAACACTTTCACCAACTCGACCTCGGCTTTGTACAGCTCCCAGTTGGCGGTGATATAACCGCCGTCTTTGTTGCTGTCGGAGTAGCCAAGCATAACTTCCTGCGTGTTGCTACGACTGGTCAGCAGCGTGCGATACCATGGAATCGAGAACAGTTCGTCCATGATAGTCGCACCCCCGCGCAGGTCTTCGATGGTTTCGAATAGCGGGATGATATTGACGTGCGAAACCGGTGCGCTGCCCCCTTCCAGCAGCTTGACCTGCTGTAGCATCAGGGCGAGTTCCAACATGTCGCTCACCGCATCCGTCTTGGAGATGATGTGGTTGGGTAGCGCGGCGTGGCCAAAGCGCTGATGGATATTTGCGGCTGCCTGCATGATGCGCAGTTCGCTTTGCACTACTTCGGAGTATTGCCCAAGGTCGGCAATCAGCGGCTCACCGATTTGCAATACGGTCAGCAACATCGCACGGCGCGCATCTTCGTCCAGGTCTTTATAGTTAGCCTTGCCGCTGCCGCCCCGGCACGATGGAGTGGAGTTTGCTGGTGCGGAAGGGGCGGCGCGACTGTTCCCGCAAACGGCTGGCTTCGCCAGTAACGTGTCACAGTCGCTATGCAAAAACAATTCGCTGACGGTTTGCTCATGAATCGCGCTGTGCTGGCGCATGTCGAGCGGAGCAAGATGGAAGCCGAATACTTCCACGGCACGGCGCAAATATGCAATGCGACCGCGCACCACATACACCGCGCCGTGCTTTAACAAGGAGTCAATCAACACATCCAGATCGCGTATGAATTCCTGCGGCGTGGCATAAGGCTGTGCTGCTTTATCCACCGGAGGCAGGTGCGTGATGTCATGGCCGAGCTGTCTGGCAGTAGCGGAAAGGCGCGAATAAATCAGGATCAACGCGCGGCGGTAAGGCTCATCATTTCGGCTGACAGCCTTGTCCGGCGAAGCATCGGAGAGTTGGCGCAATTCATCGCTTACTTCCACCAGTCGGTCAGTCAGGCTCAGGCGCGTGCCGAGAAAATGCGTCTCATTAAGGTAATGCTCGAACGCCAGCGCAGACTGTTGCTGCACAGCGTCCAGCATCACTTCGTGGGTGACGAAAGGGTTGCCGTCGCGGTCGCCGCCTATCCAGCTCCCCACGCGCAGCAGCGGCGGGATGCGGATATCCTTGTCGAAGCGCGCTTCCATCTGTTTTTCCAAATAGGTGTAAATCTTGGGAATTTCGGTGAGGAAGGTGTAGCGGTAAAACTCAAGGCCGTTCTTGATCTCGTCGTACACGGTCAGTTTGGCCGTGCGCAACATGCGCGTCTGCCACAGAATCAGCACGAAACGATGCAAGGCCTCTTCGTTGTCGGCCAGTTCATCCGGCGTCATGTCTACGCGGTCACGCTGGGACAGCAGTTGCGAAATAATCAACTGGCAATCGAGGATGCTCTTGCGCTGCACCTCGGTAGGATGCGCGGTCAGCACTGGCGAGATCAGCGCATTATCCAGAAAGGCTTGCAGCGTTTCTTTGCTGACTTTCTTCTCTTCGATGCGCTCTAACGCTAGCGACAAGCTGCCGTCTTTCGGAATGCTGCCCGCTTTCAGGTGGGCGCGATGACGACGGTTGTGATGCAGGTCTTCCGCAATATTGGAAAGTTGCGAGAAGTAGCTAAAGGCGCGTACCACAGCCAGCGTTTCACTGGAGGATAGAGAATCCAGCATGTACTCAAGCTGTTCGCCATCGCGTTCGTCTTGAGTCTTGCGGAAGTGCACGGCGGCACGGCGCACATTCTCGACTAACTGAAATGAAGCCTCGCCCTCCTGTTCGCGCAACGTCTCGCCGAGGATGCGACCGAGCAGGCGCACATCCTCACGCAACGGCAAGTCCTTGCTGGAGATATCGGAAGAAACAGAAAATAAATTCATCTCAGATTATCCGTTAGACCGCAAAACCCGTCATTCCCGCGCAGGCGGGAATCCAGTTGATTAAAAGTTTCCCGCGAAGCGGGACAACATCATGGCTTTGCCCGCTTCGCGGGATATTTGTCCTTGCTGGATTCCCGCCTGCGCGGGAATGACGAGCTAATGGATTATTTGTGTTCATTCTATTATTCTTAAAAACGTCGGCGCGAAAGCACGGCGCACCCTATGTTAGAATGTGCCGCTTACAAATTGATAAATCTCAGGAAATCCGCATGAGTCAGGCAACCCCAGAATCTCCTTCCCGTTTGGTGATCGCTTCGCGCGAAAGCGCGTTGGCCATGTGGCAAGCCGAACACATCCGGGACAGGCTGCGTGCATTATATCCGCAAACCCAAGTCAGCATCTTGGGCATGACCAC
>CAYZPM010000092.1:0-6658 GCA_964480365.1 uncultured Gallionellaceae bacterium | reverse complement strand
TTACCACCGATGCCTTGTTGACGCGCGAGGGACTGGCAGAATCCGCCAAAAAACTGGGCGTTCCGGAAATCTCGGTTCCGCGCAAAATCCTTAGGGTGGATTCCTTGCCGCTACTCGGCACCGGAAAAGTCGATTACGTCTCCCTGAAACGTCTGGCGGAAACACTGTGATGGGCCATCCAGCAAAATTGAACCTCCCTCTAATGTCGCCCGGTATGATGGCGGTGTTGCTGGCGCAGTTTCTATCTGCACTGGCCGACAATGCCATATTGATCGTCGCCATAGCGATCGTTAAAGCACAGGGGTTAGCCAATCTGGTGCCCATGCTTCAGGAATATTTCGTGGTGCCGTTCATCCTGCTGGCTCCTTTCGTGGGGCAAATCGCGGATGCATTCCCCAAAGGGCGCGTGATGCTGATCGGCAATCTGCTGAAATTTTTCGGTGCGCTTGCCATGGCGTCCGGGGTCAATCCCCTGGCCTCTTATGCGCTGGTCGGGATGGGGGCTGCGATGTTTTCCCCGGCGAAATACGGCATCCTTTCGCAGATGTTTGGCCCCGCTTTACTGGTGCGTGCTAACGGCATGATGGAAGGCTCGACTATTGTGGCAATCTTGCTGGGCGTGCTCATGGGGGGCTGGCTGGCCGATCATTCGCTGGCATGGGCATACACCGGGGTCATGGTTGCTTATGGATTGGCCGCAGCGGCCAACTTGTTCATTCCGCGCCTGCCAGCGGAGAATGCAGAGGCCAAATTCAATCCCTGGATGCTGCTCAGAAAATTTATGGCATCCTTGTCGTTGCTTTTCACCCACCCGGATTCCCGTTTCAGCCTGTTGGGAACCAGCGTATTTTGGGGCAGCGGCACAACCTTGCGGCTGCTCCTGTTCGCCTGGGTTCCGGCAGCCTTGCTGATAAGCGATAACCAGACGCCCGCCAATCTGATGGGCGCAGTTTCGATCGGCATCGTATTGGGAGCGGGGGGCGCAGGAATATGGATCACCCTGGCCAAGGTCAATCGCGCGCTGCTCGGAGGCATGCTGCTCGGGCCGGTTATTTTCGGACTCGCCTTCGTGCATGGTCTCACCATGGCCGCAGTGTTGATGGTCGCAATAGGCCTGTGTGGCGGATTATTTGTCGTGCCGCTCAACGCCTTGCTGCAAGAACGCGGCCACGAGACGATAGGGGCGGGCAATGCCTTGGCGGTACAGAATTTTGTAGAGAATATCGCCATGCTGTTGTTCGTGGGCGGCTACACTTTAGCTGTTGCGGGTGGCGTCTCGATCTCAATCATCATCATAGGTTTTGGCGCTATTTTACTTGCAGTAATTTCTACACTGGCATTTATCAGATTGAAAAACTAAGGAAGGAGTCGATATGAAACTACGAAATTTATTGTTCACGCTAGCGGCTATTTGTTCGGTGTTGCTGGCCGGTTGTGTTAGCCATAACGAGCGGCATACCGCAGCAAGTGTGGTGGATTTTCTTTACCCTGACGTGAAAGACCCGGTGCTTACGCCCGGCATCCCGGTGCTGAAGCTGCCTTTGCGCGTGGGCATCGCGTTTGTCCCCGGTGTTTCTTATGGTTCGGCGTTAACCGAACAAAAGAAAATGGATTTGATGAAACAGGTCGCCAACCGCTTCAAGAACTATCCGTTTATCAAAGATATTGAGCTGATTCCCACGGCCTACCTCAGAAACAAGGGCGGGTTCACCAATCTTGAACAGATACGCACGATGTACGGGGTCGATGTGGTCGCTCTGATTTCGTACGACCAAGTTCAATTTACGGATCAGGGTCTGCTCAGCCTGACTTATTGGACCATCGTCGGCGCTTATGTGGTTCCGGGCGAGAAGAATGACACCCAGACCATGCTTGATACCGTGGTCGTGGACATCAGCAGCAAGAAGATGTTGTTCCGCGCACCGGGTGTGGATCACGTCAAAGGGAATTCAACGCCGGTCAATCTGAGCGAACAACTGCGAACCGACAGTGAAGCAAGCTTCACCAAGGCGGGGACGCAAATGATCGAAAATCTCGACCAGCAACTCGCCGCCTTCAAGGACAAGGTGAAAGAACATCCCGATGATTACAAGGTGGTGCGCACAGCCGAATATCAGGCACGAACCGGAGGCGGAAGTCTGGACAGTGTCTGGATCGTTCTTGTCGCGGTGATGGGCATTGCATTTGTCGTAACGCGTAGGCGTTCGCCGCTCAAATGAGATTCCCTGTATTCACGCTGCTGCTTTGCGGAATAGCCACGGTAGTATTTTTCGTGCCACCGCTTGGGCCTGCGATGATATATAACCGCGAGGCTATTCTTGGCGGTGAATGGTGGCGATTGATTACGGGAAATTTCGTGCACCTGTCGCCAGCTCATTTCACCGCCGATGCGCTAGCATTGCTGTTAGTCGGTACGGTGATCGAATTGCGCGGCGAACGCTGCGTGTGGCTGGTCTATTTAAGTGCGGGAGCGGCAATCGGACTGACGGTTTATCTGACTTCACCTGAACTACAGTTTTTCGGCGGACTTTCAGGAATTGTCACGGCTGCGTTGGTTTATCTATGCGTGTGCGGAACGCGCGACGCGGGCGCATGGCGCTGGCTGTGCGTCACAATGCTGGTACTCGTTTCCATAAAGATAACGATGGAGTTTATGCTTGGGGATACACTCCTTAACATGGCAGGCGTACAGCCTTTCCTGCCTGTTCCCGCCAGTCATCTGGCGGGTGCTTGTGTTGCGCTGTTCGTATATGGAACAAGATTATCTGGGATAATTAAAATTAACTCCGATCATGGATCGACAAGGTCGCTTCGAACGGATTTTATCTGAATTTAGGCGGAAATGAATTCGCGAATATCTAGTGGCTTTGGCGATGGTCGCCAAGCTTTTCGTACGTTGGCAATTCTTCTTGCTCGCGGATGCGCAGAGCCTCGCCGAGTTCGCCCCGCGCTTCCAGAATGTCGGCGATCTGGCCACGGGCGATGGCCGCCGAGCGCACGTCGCCGAGCTTTTCATACACCGGCAGTTCTTCTTGCTCGCGGATGCGCAACGCCTCGTCGAGTTCGCCGCGCGCTTGCAGGATGTCGGCGATCTTGCCACGGGTGATGGCCGTCGAGCGCACGTCGCCGAGCTTTTCGTACACCGGCAGTACTTCTTGCTCGCGGATGCGCAACGCCTCATCGAGTTCGCCGCGCGCTTCCAGAATGTCGGCGATCTGTCCACGGGTGACGGTCGCCGAGCGCACGTCGCCGAGCTTTTCGTACACTGGCAATTCTTCTTTCTCGCGGATGCGCAGCGCCTCGTCGAGTTCGCCGATGCTTGAATACAATCCTGCCATTTCGTCCAGCAACGGCAGGCGGATATCGTCGGCGGGTGGAGGCTCGCTCTGCAGATAGGTGCGTAACGTGGCAATGCGCTTGCTGCGCTCAACCATCGATCTGGGATCAACCGGGTCATTTCGCGCTACGGGAACTTCAAGGTTTGGCACAATGGCAACGACAAACGAAAAGATACCGCCGCGCCAAGCCCACAGGTCTGGGGCCAGTTGGGCGAGGCGGCTGATGGGGGCAGTGGTGAGCCAGAAGATTAGGCGTAGCGGGACACCTTGAGCTATGGCTTCGCGGCGGATGTTGAATGCTTGCCAGCGCGCATCGTCGAACCAGCTTTCTCCGCCAGTAAGATGTATCGCCTGATGATCTACCGCCAAGTGACGCAATTCGGCCTCAAGCGCAGCAAAGTCTTGATGCGTTTCGCGCGATAAAACCAACCGCGCCGATTTCAATCCTTCTGTGACCAGAACTTCGTCGATCTTTTTTATCAGCACATCGCGGTAGGCTACATTACGCTCCATGGTGCGTAAAACGCACCCTACGCCGCCTCAATCTCCGCCACCGCCGACTGTTTAGTCAGCAGTGTAATCAAGGTCGCCAGTTGTTTGCGCATTTCACGTCTATCCACAATCATGTCTATCGCGCCATGCTCCAGCAAAAACTCCGCGCGCTGAAAGCCTTCTGGTAAAGTTTCGCGCACCGTTTGCTGGATCACCCGTGCACCGGCAAAGCCGATCAGCGCGCCGGGTTCGGCGATCACCACATCGCCCATGAAAGCGAAGCTGGCGGACACGCCGCCCATGGTAGGGTCGGTCAGCACCGAGATAAACGGCAACCGCTCCTGGCTCAACTGGGTCAATGCGGCGCAGGTCTTGGCCATCTGCATCAGCGACAGCAAGCCTTCCTGCATGCGCGCCCCGCCGCTGGCAGCAAAGCACACGAAGGGCATTTTCTGCTCGGTGGCGAGTTGCACGCCGCGCACGAAACGCTCGCCTACTACCGACCCCATGGAACCGCCCATGAAGGTAAATTCGAATACCGCCGCCACCAGCGGGATGGCATGCACACTGCCCTGCATCACCACCATGGCATCGGTCTCGCCGGTGTCGCGTTGCGCTACGGTCAGACGCTCGCTGTATTTGCGGCTATCCTTGAATTTCAGGGTATCCAGCGGTTGCACCTCGGCACCGATCTCAAATCGCCCTTCGCCATCCAGCAGCCAGTCCAGCCGGGTGCGGGCGGTAATGCGGTGATGATGGTTGCACTTGGGGCACACACTGAAGTTTTTTTCCAAATCGGAGTGATACAGCACCGCCTGGCAAGACGGGCATTTGCGCCACAATCCTTCGGGCACATTCTTCCTGCTCTCCTCACCCAGTTCACGGCGCTTTATTTTTGGGGGTAATAATTTTTGAAACCAACTCATTGTGTGTTCTCCTATGATCCCGTAGGTTGGGTTAGCGATTCTGCGTAACCCAACGTTGGCAATGTTGGGTTACGCAAAAAACGCTAACCCAACCTACCTTATTTTAGGACTGATCTATCGCCAGCCTTAATTCCTTGACCAATTTGCTCACGTTGTCCACTACATTTTGCTCATTTGAATCTTCAATTTCCTGCACGATGCGACTGCCCACCACTACGCCGTCGCACAAGCGCGACACAGCGTGTGCCGTGGCCGCATCGCGAATACCGAAGCCTACGCCTATGGGCAAGGTAATGTGCTTTTTAAGTTGCGGGATCTTCCGCTCGATGTCGCCCAAATCCAGATTCCCAGCACCGGTCACGCCCTTGAGCGAGACATAATACACATAGCCGCGCGCCTGTTTCGCCACCTTTGCAATGCGTTCGTCGTTAGTAGTCGGCGCGAGCAGGAAAATCGGATCAATGCCGTGGCGCTGTAAATGACCGAATGCCTCGTGACTTTCTTCGGGCGGAAAATCCACCGTCAGCACGCCGTCCACACCCACCTCTGCGCAGCGCTTGGCGAATGTTTCCCAGCCCATCGCCTCGATCGGGTTGCCATAACCCATCAGCACCAGCGGCGTCGCGCTATCTTGCTTGCGAAATTCCGCCACCATGCCGAGTACGTCGCGCAGGCTTACCTTGTGCTTCAGCGCACGCTCCGAAGCGCGCTGTATGGTCGGGCCGTCCGCCATCGGGTCGGAGAATGGCACGCCGAGTTCAATCACGTTCGCGCCCGCTTCCACCAGTGCGTGCAGCAGCGGCACAGTGAGTTGCGGACTGGGGTCGCCCGCAGTGATGAACGGGATCAGCGCCTTGCGCTGGTGCAATTTGAGTTTCTCGAAAGCTGCCTGGATGCGGCTCATAGCGTGATCCCCTTCAACCGCGCCACGGTATTGATGTCCTTGTCGCCGCGCCCGGAGAGATTTACCAGCAGCACTTTGTCTTTGCCCATGGTCGGCGCGATCTTCGCGGCATGCGCCAATGCATGGCTGGATTCCAGCGCAGGAATAATACCCTCGAAACGGCACAGATCATGGAATGCCTGCATCGCTTCGTCATCCGTGATCGCCACATACTCCGCGCGGCCCGTGTCTTTCAGCCAGCAGTGTTCCGGGCCGACGCCGGGGTAATCCAATCCGGCGGAAATGGAATGTGTTTCGATGATCTGGCCGTTCTCGTCCTGCATCAGGTAAACGCGGTTGCCGTGCAGCACGCCGACCTTGCTGTTGGAAGTCAGGGGGGCGGCATGTGACCCGGTTGCCAAACCGTGCCCACCCGCTTCGACACCGATCAATTTGACACCCTCGGCACCAATGTAGGGATAGAACAAGCCGATAGCGTTGGAGCCGCCTCCAACGCAAGCAATCACCGCATCCGGCTGACGCCCCGCCATCTCCGGCATCTGCATCTTCGCCTCCTCGCCGATGACGCACTGAAAATCACGCACCATCATCGGATACGGATGCGGGCCAGCCGCCGTACCGAAGATGTAAAAAGTGCTCTCGACGTTGGTCACCCAATCGCGGATCGCTTCGTTGCACGCATCCTTGAGCGTCTTTGAACCGCTCTCCACCGGCACCACGGTCGCGCCCAGCAGCTTCATGCGGAACACATTGGGCGACTGACGCTGCACGTCTTCCGCGCCCATGTATACCACGCACTCCATGCCGTAACGCGCCGCCACGGTCGCCGTCGCTACGCCGTGCATACCGGCGCCGGTCTCCGCGATGACGCGCTTCTTGCCCATGCGCTTCGCCAGCAGCGCTTGGCCGATGGCATTGTTGATCTTATGCGCGCCGGTGTGATTGAGGTCTTCGCGCTTCAGATAAATCTGCGCGCCGCCCAAACGATCCGTCCAGTT
>CAYZPM010000091.1:0-6681 GCA_964480365.1 uncultured Gallionellaceae bacterium | reverse complement strand
CTCGATCCGCGCATCGGAGACCACTACAACAACCCCTCGTTCGGCTACGGCGGCTACTGCCTGCCAAAAGATACCAAACAACTGCTCGCCAATTATCAGGATGTCCCGCAAAACCTTATCAACGCCATCGTCGCGTCCAACACCACGCGCAAAGATTTTGTTGCCGAAAGTATCGTCAAGCGCAATCCCAGAATCGTAGGAATCCATCGCCTCATCATGAAAAGTGGCTCCGACAACTTTCGTTCCTCCAGCATCCAGGGCATTATGAAGCGCATCAAAGCCAAAGGCATCGAAGTCATCATCTATGAGCCCGTGCTCAAAGAGTCCGAATTCTTTCACTCCAGAGTGGTAAATGACTTGGCGCAATTCAAGCAAGAGTCCGACGTCATCGTCGCGAACCGCATCACCGACGACATCCGTGATGTGGCGGACAAGATTTATAGTCGTGATTTATTTGGTAAGGATTGAGTGGTGATAAATTCATTTAGGGAAAAGGAAATTTCTAAAGTACCAGTTATAAATTACGTGATTCCAGCCAAGAACCCCCTCCCTCAGTCCTTCCCCCGGTGGGAGAGGGAAGCTAAGTCCCCTCTCCCACCGGGGGAGGGCTAGGGAGGGGGCGAATGTTGGAGACGCGATTAATGGTACTTTAATAATTTCCATCTCCCTTATCCCTGATTAAAAATAGGTTTTGTCAGCATAACCGTTAAACGCGTAGAAAAAATTAAGAGGATGTAAACAATATGGCAAAAGGAATGATACTGGCCGCCGGTCAAGGAACACGGATAAGACCGTTAACCAAGGATTTGCCGAAACCAATGGTACCAATCCTGGGCAAGCCCGTAATGGAATACCTGATAGAGCACATGGCTCGATACGGCATTCGAGACATAATGGTTAACGTCGCTTTTAATCATTACAAGATCGAAAATTACTTTGGCGATGGTCGTCGCTGGGGCGTAAATATCGGTTATTCCTACGAAGGATTGAGAGAACACGGCGAGATCAGTCCCAAGCCCATGGGTTCAGCTGGCGGCATGAAAAAGATTCAGGATTTTGGCGGTTTCTTCGATGAAACAACCTTGGTCGTATGCGGGGACGCTATTATTGATTTGGATATCGGCGCGGCGTTATATGAACATAAAACCAAAGGTGCGCTGGCTAGCGTTGTAACCTTGGATGTCCCTCGCGAGCAAGTCAAGAACTATGGCGTTGTTGTTACTGATAAAGATGGTCTCGTTGAATTTTTCCAGGAAAAACCGTCTCCTGAAGAAGCCAAGTCCACATTGGCAAGTACGGGCATTTACATTTTTGAGCCAGAAGTATTGGATTTCGTGCCCTCCGATAAAGTGTTTGATATTGGCAGCGAACTATTTCCATTGCTGGTGAAGGAAAATCTGCCATTCTTTGCGCAGAACCGCTTTTTTAACTGGATTGACATTGGGCGTCTCACCGACTATTGGGAAGTGTCTCAGCGTGTGCTGCGTGGTGAGGTCGCCTTGATGGGCATGCCAGGTAAAGAAGTTCAGCCGGGTGTATGGGTCGGTTTGAATACCTCAATTTGGGAAAGCGTCAAAATTGTTGGGCCTGTTTATATCGGGTCTAACGTTAAGATCGAACCGGGAGCATGCATCATTGGCCCAGCCTGGATTGGGCATGGTAGTCACATTCGTTCGCGTGCTCGGCTTGAGCGCTGCATTTTGTCAGAATATGTACGTATTGGTGCAGGGCAACAACTTAGCGAGATGATCGTTTCATCGCAATATTGCGTAGATCGGGATGGTAACGCTCATTATCTCGGAGAAGACAATTTCCCTATCCGTTGGGGAGATGCGCGAGGCTGAAAGAACTTTGCGCCAACTTTTGCCCTGCGCATTTTGTTTCATGCCTATGGACAAATTACAGCTTTGCACTATTTATTATGATGCATTACATTAGGATATCTGGCAGTTACAATTCTCCTTGCGCTTGATTTACATCATAAAAGTTCCACGAGATGCCCAGGCCATACCCCGCTTGCATTAACAGGCGACGTAGTCCGAACGGGCTATAGACAGTAATGAGAAAAGATAGAAAAATGCAAAAAGCGTCATCGATACTCTAAAATTTTTTCCTAAGCTAACCGACTATTACCAATATTTAGAGTATTTGCGATGGTAGGTAATTTGCGATGGTAGGTAAAGGGGCACAGAACGATTAAAAGCGCGGAGCTTGGGTAATTCAATCTTCAATTAATTTAGCTAGTTCAGGAAAATTAAGCTATGAAATACGAAGGTGTCCTGAATTTTGTGCAATTATCCGTCTGTCGGTATAAACTGACCGCCTATACTTTTTTCTGCCCCACCTATCCCCGACCTAAAAAACAGTCAGACGGACTTTTGGGGTAACAAATCTTTTGCTACAGTGTGCCCACTCCGGCAATTAATCCGGAGCATTTTCAAGTTGCAGGAATAGATCATGTGCTTCATGGCAAAAATTGAACACGATTGGAATCCTGAATTTGCATGATGACTAGCTCGAAATATTGACGAACCATGGTAAGTTTGCAAAATGTCTGGAAACGGGATGGTTCGAGAGGGAAAAATTAATTTTTATATGTTATACCATTTGGTATAGAGAAAGTGAGGAATCAAAAATGCGAAATCTCCTAATCGTGCTACTTCTTTTAGCTTGCGGTTCGGCTGAGGCTCAGGTTGGTGTATCGAATTCACCAATAAATTTTTCTGGCATTGCCAGTCGGACTTCGGGTGTCGCGCCTTTGTCAGTATTCTTTGACGCCACGGGCACTACAGATCCTACCAAGACGACACGACCATTCCATGACTTGCAATACACATGGACATTTGGCGATCCGGCGGGTGGCGCGACTTGGGCCAACGGTTCAAACCCTGGAAAAAATTCCAGGAACCAAGCGACGGGTCCCGTAGCTGCACATGTGTTTGAGACGCCTGGGACTTATACGGTTACAGCCACTGTAACGGATGGGACTAATCAAGCTTCTTTCAAGACTACTATAACGGTAACCGACCCGAACGTAGTATTCAAAGGCGCGAATACAATCTGTATCGCTGCGGAAACTTCGCCAGTTGCTGGCGCTGGGGGGTGTCCTGTGGGTGCGGAAGTGATCCGGCAAGTATCGTTTTACCAGGCAGTAAATACTTATGCGCAGACAGGCAAGCGCGTACTATTCAAACGTGGCGACACCTTCATCAATGATTTCCCTGCTGTCGTATCTCATAAGGGTCCTGGAATCATCGGTGCGTATGGCACCGGAGCCAATCCCATCATCAAGGCGACAGGGAATAGGGATATTATGCATCTTTCCGACAAGAGTACGCCAACTATCGGTGACTGGCGGATAATGGATTTGGAGTTTGACGGACTGTCAGGCAATAATGCGAATGGGGTTGTTGCTGAAGGCGGGATCAATCAGGTTCTGTTCCTGCGCATGAACATCCACAATGTGGAAGGCGGAATTTATTTTGCCATCACTACTTTGGATAACTTCACGGCCCAGGGATATCCTGGTCAATCGATTTGGGATCAAATATCTATTGTGGATTCTGACGTAAATACGTCCCTAAATTATTTAATTTTTCTTTCAGCTTCACGATATGCCCTGCTAGGTTCATTTGTTGACAATTCGTTAGATGCTCATGTAATGCGCTCGCATTACCTCGATAAGGCCATAGTCAGCAATAACACTGTGAGTCGCGCCGCGAAGAACGAACTGTTGTTTAAACTTCATGCCCCAACATGGTGTGACAGCGAAATATCAAAATGCAATCAATTGACAGACACTCTTCCTGTCGGAGTAGGGCATAGCGGATACACCGAGGATGTGGTAATCAGTGATAACAAATTCGTTCCTGCTGCCGGGACTCCCTATTCAGTGGCAGTAGCCCCACAGAACGCAACGTCCGATGAGCGGTTACGTAACATTATTCTTGAGCGCAACTGGTTCACAGCGGCCGCCAACATTCAGATCGCTCTGGTCATGCAAGGAAGCGAATTTACTGTCCGCAACAACATTTGCGACTTGACCGGTTCAACAAACCCTGGACAGGCTTGTTTTGGAGCTGAGGGGGAGATATCCTGGGCCTCTCCGCTTGCCAGTAATATCAGAATTTACAATAACACTGGGCATGCAAGCCTCCTTGGCAGTTCATTCTCGCTAGTTAAGGTAAACGCGGGTTCTGCACCCAAGAATCTCTCTGTAATAAATAACCTCACCAATGGTCCCCACGCGACTCTCATATCGGGAACTCCCGGCGCAGAATTTGTTGAATCGAATAATTCTACAAATGCTGATCTAACTAAATCCTTATTCACAACTAATATACCACTGATCCCATTGCAATTTAAGCCATTAACAACCGGCGGCGGTCTGCTCGTCCCTGTATGGTCTGATTTTTACCAAGTGCCAGTAACAGGAACGCATGACATCGGGGCTGTTCACTGATCATTTAAAAAAGCTGTAATTTTTAAAGCTATAGTTATTCGTTCCCACGTTTTGCGTGGGAACGTTTCATTTGGACACGCTGCGCTATTGCTATAGACAACGGTAAATACCGACCGGTTTTGGGATTGTCTGAAGTTGCATTACCACCTGAGCTTGGGAACGATCAGTATGCAATCCTTTGAAACATGTTAAGGTACAACGATTCCAGATATAGCTGTAAATCAACCCGTCATTGCAGTTGCCATGGTCAAATCACCCCAGAGTTCTCTCTGGAAGCCGGGTGGGCCAGGACAGACTTCTTCACCCAAGCGTTGCCAAATAATTGGAAAAACATTGTCTTCACACCCGCGCTCGTCCGCCACCAATCTTCTCGATCAAAGTCACTGGGGCGGTTCGTTAGCACGCCAACACGAACATTCTGGTAAAAACAATCTGATCGGTACGTTCGGCGCAAGGAATGAGTAATTGTTGTACAGCAAAAGGATGCTCGTTAAAATGCCGATGACTATAAGCCCACCAAAAAAATTGTGGGCAACCAAACGAGATTCACCATCTTTTTATAAAATATCCGAGTTAGGTAATTGATGAGTGTAGCTAGAAGCCTTTGGGTCGATTACGCCAAGGGGATAGGAATTATTTTAGTCGTCTATGGGCATGTGGCGCGTGGTGTATTTTTTGCCGGCCTGAATTTTGATCGAGGCGTGTTTGAGTCTGTGGATAGTGTGATCTATAGTTTTCACATGCCTTTATTCTTCTTTTTGTCAGGGTTGTTTTTATTAGCATCTATGGCGAAGCGGGATTCCATTAGCCTGCTACGTGGCAAGGTTGATACGATCCTTTATCCTTACGTGGTCTGGTCGCTGCTTCAAGCAATAGTTCAGGTTGTGCTTTCGCATTACACGAACGAGCACACAGAGATGAGTAATGTATTTTCGTTTGCTTGGTTACCAACAGCGCAATTCTGGTTTTTATATGTACTTTTCTTTGTTTTTGCATTGGCATTAGTGGTTTATCGCTGGTCTGACTATGTGTGGTGTGCCTACATTTTTATCGGATCGGTATTTTTATATTTTTTCGGAGGGCAGTTGCAAGGTGGTTATCTCATCGGCATGCTAAGTCATTGTTTTGTGTATTTTGCTTTTGGTGTTTTGGCATCTTTCCTGTTCCATAAATTTGATGGTGTGACAACTACTGGATGGCTGATTCTGATTTTTACGCTGTTTATTGTTTCACAATGGCTTTTTCACGTTGAGATGAGTTTACGTTTCGGTATTAGTGTCAGAGCCGGGATGTTGTTGCTTGGCCTGATCGGTATTAGTTTTGTTGTGTTTCTTTCGAAATGGTTAATGCAATTTGATCTGCGCTGGTTAGCGTATCTTGGCCGCAATTCAATGACGATTTATCTTGTGCATATTCTTGCCGGAAGTGGTTGCCGAATTATTTTGCAGAAGGCGTTGGGTATTAACGACGTTGGCATTCATTTGTTGGTTGGTACATTGGGAGGATTATTGCTGCCGCTCTTGTTCAATATTGGCTGTGCGCGCTTTGGGCTGGAAGCATTGTTTAATCCACCGAAGTCGTTAAGCATCGGAAAATTGGATTGAACATTCCATATCCAAAGAACGTCATAAAAATTGTTAAATCAGATAGCCGCTACCCATATTGGATAAATCAGCCAAAAGTTCTTGCTGGGAGCAGGGTGGCCCCGGCCAGAAGCAGCACTTCACCCAAGCGTAGCCGACAGACTGGAAAACCATTGCCTCCACGCCCGCGCTCGTCCGCCACCAATCATCCGGATCAAAATCACTGGGACGGGCCGCCAATACGCCTACATGCACATTCTGGCCTAAAGCCATCTGATAGAGTAAACGCGAGCGGCGTGCGTGCGGCCCCGATGTGAAGATGTCAATTGCATCAAGTGTAACCCCCAATTGCTTGGCTGATTTGCGAACCATGACGGCACTCAGGAACGTGCGTTCCTGCGCAGATTTCGGTGTAGGCACAACGGCAATTACATCTCGCGGCACGCCATGCTGAACGAGGTAATCAGCAGCCATCTTGGCGTAATCCGTATCGAGGAACAACTCGGGCCATCCGGAAATGGGCCCGCCTGTCGTAACGATGCGTTCATACCCACCTTTCTTGAAGACTTGTACCGCTTGGGTTCGTATTTCGCTCAACGTGACCGGCTGTTTCGGTCTATCGTGACCGCTGCTTGA
>CAYZPM010000090.1:0-6809 GCA_964480365.1 uncultured Gallionellaceae bacterium | reverse complement strand
GCCTCCAGCGCCACCCCATAAGCCGCCGCCACGCCGATGGCCGGCGCACCGCGCACCACCATGCTGCGTATCCCCTCCGCCACTGAGGCGGCAGAATCGTAGGCCAGATATTCAAACGCGGCAGGCAGAATGCGCTGGTCTATCATCTCCAGCTTGTTGTTCGTCCAGCGCAGGGTTTCGACTTTCATTGTTACGTTCCTATCTTCTTGAGTTGGCTAGTTCGCAAATTAGGACACCCCTAAAATCTCACTATGCGCCTTCATTGCTGCGATATTGAATGAATGCAGTGTTTTGCGAATTACCTCAAGATCACCCTGCTTATTTTTCAGGAGTTCTGACACCTGATTAAATGCAAGCTTTGCTGCTGACAGTACCTCGCCCTTTGAGTTTGGACAGAATTCACACATCGTGATTAGTGACCATTCTGTTTTTTGAATACGCTGAACTATTTCATGAAGGCTTATTCGCAAATCCTCGGCACGCCTCTCCCAGTCTGGAAGTTTTCGATTATTTTCTTGCATCATGAAGTAAAACGCCATGACCGCATCTTCAATTGCCCCGTTATATGAGACAGCTTGAGTGTAGAAACGCTTAGCCCATTCGTCTTTCCAATCTTTCTCTCTGGCGAGTTGTGCTTTGTATTTTTCAACTGCTTGGTTAACCTCCAAGCCAAGAAGCAAAATGACCAAGGGTGTCAAAACTGACGCTATAACTTTTATTCGTTCGAAATACCCAGGTGTTATTAACCCAGCCATAAGTAAAACGCATGCTATAACCAGAGCACCTAACAATGTGGAGTACAAGAGTTTTTGCAATTTAATCGCCTTCAAACTCGCACAAAGCAAACACCTTGTGCCCACGCTTCTCCAGCCTTGCTCTTCCACCGATGTCCGGCAAATCTATGATAAAGCAACATTCGACGATCTCGCCGCCCATCTTTTCGATCAGGGTGCAGGCCGCTTCCGCCGTGCCTCCCGTGGCGATTAGGTCATCCACCAGCAGAACTTTTTCGCCCTTCTGGATCGCGTCGGTGTGAATCTCGATGCGGTCGGTGCCGTATTCGAGTTCGTAGTCATGGCCTATGGTTTCCGCAGGCAGTTTGCCTTTCTTGCGGATCGGGATAAAGCCCTTGTTCATGACATAAGCCAACGGCGCGCCGAGGATGAAGCCGCGCGATTCGATGCCCGCGATCTTGTCGAATTTCACATCGGCATAACGCCGCGCCAGTTCATCCACCGTGGCGCGAAAACCCACCGGGTCTTTGAGCAGCGTGGTGATGTCGCGGAACATGATGCCCTGCTTGGGATAATGCGGGACAGTGCGGATTCTGGATTTGATAGGCATGGTAAACCCTGTCGTTAGTCGTTAGTTATTAGTCGTTAGTTATTTAGTTGGCAGTGGTGTATAGGCCGTAGGCTTGCTTTAACTAACGGCTAACGGCTAACGACTACCAACTATTAACTATTTTTTCAACACTCGCCCAGCCACAGCGTCCAGTTGCTCAACCTTGGCTGAGTCGCGCGCTTCAGGTGAGGTGATGATGGCATATTCGAGCGCAGTGCGGCAGGAACAGCCTTGACCGTGGGTATCACCGATCACTTTCGGGGCAACCTGTTTTACCAGCGAGCGCGCCTTGTCCGCGTTCGCCAGCAACACCTTGACGATCTGATCCACCGTCACGTCGTCATGATCCGGATGCCAGCAATCATAATCGGTCACCATTGCCACCGTGGCGTAGCACAGCTCGGCCTCGCGTGCGAGTTTGGCTTCGGGCATGTTGGTCATGCCGATCACGTCGCAGCCCCAACTGCGGTAAAGCTCAGACTCGGCCAGGCTGGAGAACTGCGGGCCTTCCATCACCAGGTAGGTGCCGCCACGCAGTGCGGCTATGCCCGCTTCTTTAGCCGCCGCTTCGATGTGCTCACCCAAACGTGAGCACAGCGGATGCGCCATAGAGACATGCGCCACCAGCCCGCTGCCGAAGAAAGATTTGTTGCGCGCAAAGGTGCGGTCTATGAACTGATCCACGATCACGAACATACCGGGCTTCAGGTGCTCGCGCAGCGAACCCACCGCACTCACCGAAATCACGTCGGTGACTCCGGCGCGTTTAAGTGCATCGATGTTAGCGCGGAAGTTGATCTCGGAAGGCGGTATCTTGTGCCCGCGCCCGTGGCGCGGCAGGAATACCAGTTGCTGCCCGTTCAATTCGCCGAACAGCAATTCGTCGGAAGGTGCGCCGAATGGCGATGACACGGATACCCAGCGTTTGTTGACCAGTCCGTCTATGTCATACACGCCGCTGCCGCCGATGATGCCAAGTATGGAATTTTGTTTGCTCATCTTCTTTTCTCCCTCACGAGAATTTTGCTCCTTCCCCCTCACAGGGGAAATACATAAAAACAAGCATGATAAAGCGTAAATAGAATTCAAGCCATATCCACTATCACTCCCGCACGTTCTGTAACCATCTCCAAACCATGAGAAGCATATATGGGAAGCAAAGCAGAAATTAAATGGCTGGACGTACTTGAAGAGCATGACTATCCAGCAGCTGAGTCATATTTGAACCTGGTATATGATTCACAAACCGTTGCAACATTTATCGAGCAGTTAAGGCAGGCCCCCATGTCAAAATTCAAAGCCAAGGACATATTTAGAGCTTCTGGCCTGTCTTTGCTGGGGATCAGTAATTCCCGAGTGGAAAGAGACCGAAAAAAGATTCTGGATGACCATTCTCTGTCCCCGCTACTTCTTGTAAAAGATACATCCAATGGTAAAGTTGTGATTGCCGATGGTTATCACCGCATGTGCGCGATATATGGTTTTGAAGAAGACTCCATTATTCCATGCAAGATTTGCTGAAATGACCACGATCTATACATTCAAATTTTCCGATGGCAAAACTGTAAATAACCCTGTAACCGGGCTAACTCACAAAGTTGAGGACATAATTGGTGAAGCGGCGGAAAGGAACGGAGGGTCGAGTGCAGGGAAGAAAACCAATAGGGGAATACGAACAATGAAGTTTTGCTTCACGGGAAAAAATGAAAAAAATAGAGTTATGTTTGACATGGAATGCGCCGTTTACAAGCCAGATGTTCATGTTACATAAAGCAGCTATTGTTACGACGATGCAATATACAATTATAGCAATGGACACTAGCCGGGGCAGAATGCGGTGCAGTTCCATTACGTTTGGTCGATGAAGTTAGAGCCATTCGTTAGCGTCGATGAAACGCCCTTTTCGACTTCGAAAGAGGAGGTCCTAGCGGTGCGAGGCAAGCCGATGAAAACATGCCGAAACGAGGTTGGCCTCAACGAGCTTGACTACGGAACTGTCATCTATCGCTTTCAAGATTGCGGCAGGCTGGAGGAGATAACAATGCAAGCGCCGATAGTGAACCTCGGCAAGATCATTGTACCGTTTAGTGCGCTCGGCTCTTTCATCCAAAATCAAGACCCGGCGATGTTTGAGAAAGCAGGCTTCATCGTCAGTCCAAGATTCGGGCTGGCCTTCGACCCAGACTGTCCCACTTGGGTCACGGCTCTTGCTGAGCACTGCCTAGACTCCTGGCGAGCAATATGAGCTTTCATGCGGTCATTGGCCTAACATTTACGTTCACGGGACTGCCTGCGGCTGGCTGCCACTGAAGTCAGCGGTGAGTCCGCTTTGTGAATTTGAATGTGGCAGAAAGAATACCCACCCATGTTTGGAAAGCTAGCTTTCCTGATGCGGAAATTTCCGGCAACCTCGACGCAGGAATTCCATCTGCCTATTAAAGTTGCGGCAACCGCCGCACATCATCAGGTGAAAGCGCAGGCTCAATTTCTGCAACATGCCGAGCTCCTTGTCCATCCTCTGCGACATCAGCGCTGCCGCTTGTTTACAATTAAGCATCACGGTTCTCCGAATTAAACCACCGCTCTTCGAGACAAAGCCGCAATCCCATGCGAGCACGGTGCAGTACCACCCAACAGTTAGTCGAACTGATCGCCAATTCCTTACATATATCTTCCGTATCCAGTCCGAGCATTTCGCGCATCATGAAAACCCGCGCCGTGTTTTCCGGTAGACGGGTCAGGCAAATTTCAAATATCTGCCAGAACTGCTGGCTGGAGAAGCTGCTCTCCGGATCGCCCCAGCTTGAAGGGCGCGTGTCGCCTTGCCAGAAACCGCCCTTATCGAACAGGTCATCGTAGGCATCTTCCGGGATTTCATCCGCAGCCGTTGCGGTGCCGGGCGACCGCGCGCGTTCGCGAATGATGTCTATGATCTTGTTCTTGAGGATGGCGAACACCCAGGTTTTGAGTTGAGCGCGATTGTTGAACTGATTCTGGCCGGTAATTGCTGCCGCCAGCGCTTCCTGCACGGCATCCTCGGCGGAGGCATCGTCGCGCAGTTGCAACCGCGCAAATTTAAGCATGTCGCGGCGCAACGGGACCAGTTCGTCAACGAGACTGCCGCTTCCGGATGATGAGGTACTGAATGATGAGGTCGATCCCTGTTCCATTTTTACAGCATAACAATTTTTAGAATGTGTGTAAGGATTTTTGAGCGGCTGCGACTAACGGTCAGGGAAGCAGAAAACGCTTCTTTGATCTGGGCGATTTTAATGGCTGATTTTAACAAGGAGATGAAAATGTCACTGATGTGTTCGATGGAAGGATGCAAGCAAAAACAAGGGATGTGCGTCCATGAAAAAATGATGATTGGCGTCATGATGGCCATGCTGCTGGCAGTTGGCGTCTGGTTGCTCAAATAACGTTCAGTTGCCTTTGCAGTAAGGAATCGCGACTGCGTGCGACTAAGCAACGTGGGTCATTTCCCACTTCAATTAACCCGACTTAAGGAGTTCACTTTATGGATAATCGTCACATTCTCTCGGCTGCAATCGGCAGCTTGTTGGTGCTTGGGCTGGTCGGCAATGCAAGTGCCGCCGACAAGAAGATGGATATGGAGCAATGCTTTGGCATCGCCAAGGCAGGCAAGAATGATTGCTCCAGCAACAAGAGCGCGCATTCCTGTGCGGGGCAGGCCACCAAAAACAATGACCCGATGGACTTCGTCGCCGTGCCCAAAGGCACTTGCGAGAAGATCGCCGACGGCATCCTAAAATCCATGTAATGACCAAGCCCGCAACACATACCCTGCCATGCACCGCCGGTATCGGGTTGCGGGCACCTCACTACCGCTAGATATTGGAAAGACTGCCCAGCCTCGGCTGGACCGAAGTGCACAGCGAAATTGTTTCGGGGGTGGCACGCCGCTTTCCACCCTGCTCAGGGTGCGCGAACATTACTCCGTCAGCTTGCATAGGGTTGGCATAGGACTGACTCACAGTCTGAATTATGTTAGCTGTAACGTTTGTCTATGATGTAGATGTTGATTGTATTTTAGGCAGTGACATTGATGTTCTGCCCCAAATTTGGTGGCAGGTTATTCTTGTTCACAACGATATCCGTAGATGCACTGACGCTGGAAACATCTGGCTGCGTGTTTATTTTTGTGGCCGTTATTTGTTCGATGCGCGCTTTGATCTCGCCAATCTTGTTTGATAATGTCTGTATTGCTTCCTGACCTTGAAGAGTTTTGGCGGAACTGCAATTGACGCAATCGGACAATTGTTGCTGGTAACGGTCAAGCTGTGCCTGAAGACCGGCGGCTGTTGGGCCAGTTCCAACTGGGCTGGGATATGTAGATCCGATTGCGCTTAACATTCAGTCCTCGCTAAAGGCTTATTGATACAACGCCGGAAATTGTTCACGCAATTGCTTCAGTTTGGGTACATCGTTGGCGACGATGTACCCCATGTATCTGTGCAACGCATAATAATTCTGGTGGTATTCCTCGGCTGGGTAGAACTGTGGCAGCGGTTCGACTTGCGTGACAATGGGCTTGGAGAATGTGTGCGCTGCTGTAAGTTGCTGGATGGTGTTTTGCGCAATTTGTTGCTGCTCGGCACTGGTATAAAAAATCGCCGAACGGTACTGTCCGCCTACATCCGGTCCTTGGCGATTATGGCCGGTGGGGTTGCTCACCACTTTGAAAAATATTTCCAGAAGTTGTCGATAGGAAACTTGCTCCGGGTCGAAGCGGACGCGCACCGATTCGGCATGCCCGGTGTCGCCGTGGCTCACTTGTTCGTAATGCGCCGTGTCTGCATTGCCTCCCGCATAGCCGGACACTACTTCTGAAACACCTTTGACGTGCTTGAACACCGCATCCACTCCCCAGAAGCAGCCTCCGGCGAATACTGCTGTTTGTCCGGTTGGCGTTGGGGTTTGCTTTGATAATGCGCTCAAGCCGAGCATGAGGCTTACGCCACCAATGAATAAAACAATGCGGATAGATTTGATGGTTAACATAATGACACCCCTTGAAATCGGACGAACAAGTTATTATTCGTTCTGTCTGACCATCAATTCGAGCAGAACCGAAAAATGGTTACATAAAAATTAACGGAACTCGGGTGCCAGGTAAAACTGACAATTTTTAAGCGTTGATGAAGAGTCAGGTAATAAATGGGTAAACGGCTGTATCCTTACGAGTTTCTATCCGTAAAAAGGGTATTCATCATATTGGTATCGGCAAATAAATAGCCGACTTTAGTGCGGGCAAAACAGTTTGTGCGTTTTAAGGGTATGATTTTTTGTTGAGCCTGTCGCAGGAGCTAGGGATTTAAGAGAGTTTGGATCTGGGCATCATTCAAAACGAGGCACTGGTGGCGCCTAAAAGCTATGTAATGAACACGCCCGCAACTTATACCTTGCCATGCAACGCCGGTATCGGGTTGCGGGCGCCTCAT
>CAYZPM010000089.1:0-6886 GCA_964480365.1 uncultured Gallionellaceae bacterium | reverse complement strand
GCATAGGCCGGATGGCGAAGTTAGCCGCATTAATGCTAACATTTTAAGGAGTACTTACTATGGCTTTAGGTCTAACAAAATCCGGCAGTGGCGGCGATTTCACGCCAGTGTTCAAGTTCAATGCCGTATCGGGTGACGCTCAGATTGCGTCATCCGTACAAAACAATGGTGAGTGGGAAAAGATAGAAAAAGATATTGCCTTTCCTGCTAAATTCATCTTTGACTTTGCTGAAATTGAAGTGGGTTGGATGCAGTTCTCTAGCTCAGGCCCATCGTTTCTCATGGTCAAACTTGGCGAGCGTATTCCAGCTCGTCCTGATGAAAATCATAAGCAGGGCTTTCGCATTAAGCTTTATTCAAAAGAGTATGGCCTGTGCGTCTTTTCCAACAGTTCAAAGACAATTGGCGAAGTGATGGACGTCCTGCATGATCAATATCTCAATAATGAAAAGCAAAATCATGGCAAAGTCCCGGTTGTTGAAATTAAGGGAACCGAGAAAGTTGCGATTAAGACAAAAGAGGGCTCTAAAACTTATAAACGCCCTATCTGGTCAATTGTAAGCTGGGTTGCAAAACCTGAAGGCATGACAGCAAAAGTGGTTGAAGAACCAAAGGCTGAAGCTGTTGCCGATGATGATTTTTGAGTGAAGGAATTAGGGGAAGGTTCACACGCCTTCCCCTAACGCCTCTGTGCTTTTTGTAGAGTGTACAGAGTAACATACTCTCAGGTTGATATTCAACCTCGCAGCGGAGTACAGTTCAAGGAAACGTGAGCTTGGACATCTTTATGATTCATTTGATATTGCCATATCCCCCACCTGAGTTGAACCCTAATAAACGCCTCCATTGGGCGGCTAAAATTAAAATCAAAAACGCAGAAAAAGAAATGGGTATAGCGCTTTCATGTAAATACAAAGGCTCATTGTCAGGCGATTGTGCTTTGTCCCTTATATTCCACGCGCCAACCAAACGATTCTTTGATCTCGATAATGCCTTAGCGTCTTGCAAGCCAATGATTGACGGCCTCGCCATTGGCCTTGGAATCAATGATAAGAACTTTAGGCCAATTACCATTGATCGAGGCGTATGTGACGGCAACGCCCGTGTTGAGGTTCGCATTACATGCGCGTAAAACCCCACCGCCCCAGAACCCCACCAAAAGGCCCCAAAACAGGCGAATATTGGATTGTCGAGTGGAACGGCCACCGCGAGGTTATGAAGGTATCGCCTGTTATGGTGCTGTCCTGGCAGCGTTGTGGCGACTACAGCGATATCTCACGCGGTGTTACGCCCATAAAACGCATTAGAATCAAGTAGATAAAAATTATGCAGATGAGGTGAATTATTATGTTGACTTGTCTTATGTAAGACAAGATGCTGTCTTACATAAAGGGGATACATAATGACAAGCGACAAAACGGTAACTTTTAGACTACCTGCCGATCTTCTGAAAAAATTACGTCAGAGCGCCAAGAAAACAAAGCGCAGCTTATCGGCAGATATCATTTCAAGATTACTCTCAACTCTGGAGGATTAAATCATGGCTCGTATCGAAATTGAGCATACTTTAACCCGCAACGATAAAAATTACAGCGTCGAGGTTCGAGCTGACTTTTGGAACGGGGAGATCGAGGATTATTACACCTATCCAAAAATCAAACTAACGCCAAGTGAAAAAGACCGGATCGAGGAAGCTTTGATGGAGGTGTATCATGACTAACTTGCATGGCGTCATAGGCGCAATAGTCTTAGCCGCTGTCGCTGTCGCCAGCTTTGTCGTGGCTGTCTATCATGGATGAGGTCGAAGATTTAATGATGCGCCTACAACGTCAACTTTTGGAGAGCGAAAATGATTATCTCAATAGCCAACAAAGTTCTGTTTCTTGTTCTCACACTGTGCATTCTCGCCAATCTGGGAATTGCGGTATATCAAACGCATACCTATATACAGATAACCTTCGGAAAACAAACGAGTGAACAGATTTCTTTAGCTCCAGTTGTCGATATGTCTCAGCTTCAACCGCTTCCAACACATCCGATTCCGCAAAGAAAACCTGCTTTTAGAGGCTAGCCATGTCATTTGACCCCACAAACTCCGGCGACATAACCAGCTATGAGCATGCGCTAATTGAGGATGCAAAAGCCAACCCGCGTATTGGGCTAGGAATGCCTGTATGGGTATATCATCACGACGAGCCTTACAAATATCTTGGCGAAGGCATTGTTGTCCACATGCATTGGAGTCGTTTCTATGAGCAATATGTAGTAGACGTGCGCGGATCTGATTGCGTATTTCCTTGCGTCTTAGCTGGATGTTTAGAGCCCATTCGTAGATCTCGCGGCATGTGGATAGAAGAGGTAATATCAAATGATTAAACTAGGCGTGCGCCAAATAGAGTGGCTACAAAAGAAATTCCCTGATATGAAACCCGTACAAAGGATAAAGCATGAAGAAAGCCGTCAAGAAGAGCAAAAAGACAGCCAAGGTAGTTCCTCTTATCGTTCCCAAAACCAACCTTCCTCCGATTGAATCCTTCACCAATCATGACAATTGGCCTACGCCTCAAGTACGTGATGAGGATAAGCCTACCGACTTTTGGCCTGGATTTGCAGTTGGAACGCTATGCACCTTAATCGCAGTGTTTGTTCTGGTTAAGTTGTCACAAGTAGTGTTTTAGTTGTCATAGCGATCTCCTGTATACCCAACCGGGCGATATAACGATTTCATCATCGGCAAGTTGCGCTAAGTTGACCATGCCATTTTTGGCGGTCATTGCAACGCGAACATAAATGTAATTTGTTCCATCTTTGCTCTGATAAGTCGGTGGAGCTTTCGTCGTTTGTGGTTTCGTGTCAGTCATAGCATGGCCTCTTGTTTCGTCTTTTCAGGTGTGGCAACAAACATATCAGGTTGACGATATGCTTCCTCAATTCTTCGGCAGGCAATCTCAAAGTATTTTGGTTCGCGCTCGATACCGATAAACTTACGCCCCATCTTAGCGCAGGCAACTCCTGTAGTTCCGCTGCCCATAAAGGGGTCTGCAATCAACAAATGGTCTCCGAGCCACTCAATACACCATTGCATGAGTTCTAACGGTTTTGTAGTTGGATGATGTTTCTCAAAGCTAACAACATGGCGGCGAAATAGTTTCCCTGGTTTGGCTTGGTTAGTCCAAGCGTACTCAACTTGAGCAGAGGAAAAATCGGCTGGTTGGACTTTATCCCAGATTAGAAATCCCTGACTCGGCGGCAGATCAAAATAATTACCGCCCCAGATTATTGTTGCCGCATCCTTGGGCAAAAAAGAAATATCAACCGTTTGTTCATCCCAATCTTTTTTCTCATGTTTCTGACGAAATGGGTTTGATGCAATTCCAATACCATACGGCGGATCGGTGACAACGGAATCAACTTTGCCAAGCGTAGGGAGAATATCGCGGCAATCGCCCAAATACAGCGTGCAATCGCCAATGATGACAGGCGTCGTTTGTGATCTGTCTGTCATATTGCCATCCTTCCTTGCTTCTGTGCCCGTGCGATCCTCTTGCACGAAATATCAAAGTATTTTTCATCAATCTCTATTCCGATAAACTTCTTTCCCATATTTACGCATGCCACACCAGTTGAGCCGCTGCCCATGAACGGGTCTAGGATAATTTCTGCCTTTGGCAAAAAACTAAGACACCACTTCATAACCTCAATCGGCTTCTGTGTAGGATGCGAATTTATAAACTCTCTGTCCTCTTTACTTTTCGGAGCAAAACCTCGTTCGTTCCCGC
Organism: uncultured Gallionellaceae bacterium; assembly: GCA_964480365.1. GTDB lineage: Bacteria > Pseudomonadota > Gammaproteobacteria > Burkholderiales > Gallionellaceae > CAIQPV01. The sequence continues at coordinate 3,107 of CAYZPM010000089.1, read as the reverse complement.
AACTGTATTTGAATCGCCTGGCAGCCTGATTCTGACTTGTCCATGCCATCTCAAAATCTGATGTTGAAAACCCCTCAAGTCCTTTGTCCCAAATTAGCCAGCGCATAGAGGGAGGCAGATAATCAGTGAAATAGTTTCCTCCCCAAATTATTGCATCCTCTGACTGTGCCAACATAGACTCGAATATGCTGCGCGAAGGTCTTTCCATGTCAAAAGACTTGGCTACGGAACTTTTATGCTTCCACGTACTTAATTTGCCGCCTCCACCACCGTTGTGTTTATTCCCCAGTCCGTATGGGGGGTCTGTCACTACGGCATCAACCCTTCCAAGAGGAAAGGTATCAGATAGAGCCACTCTAGCGTCCCCCAAATATAATTCACAACTTCCTATGACTTCTTTACGCATTAATCATTTCCTTTGCCGTAGCGATGGCTGTTCGCGCATCATCTTCTAGTTTTATTTTATAATCTTGCTCTTCACGCATTTGGCTGTGTGGTGCGCCACACGGCATTGATCTGAAGGCAGGATATTCCCTCGTATAGGAATACAAAATATGAGACAGTGTTGCGATAATAGCTTCCGTCGTGGTTACTGTTTCGGCCATAAAATTGTCCCCCAAACTATGATGTTCATAAAAAGCAAACCAAAGGGATCGAACCGGTCAAGGATTTTATACTTGATGCTCATGACGTGTGTTCCTTATACGCATCACAACCTGGGCATAGCTTGTTCGGAGTATCGGCAAAATTTTCACCACAGGAACTACACAGCATTGGATGGCTTGTTACTACTGGGCGCGGTAGAAGATTAACGTAATTGCCAAATACCCCAGAAAAATATAAAGCCTCTTTTGCAGTCATTGATCCAGATCTGCATAGGGCGCGCAATCTAGCAATTTTCTCTTCGGCAATGTCACACCACTGTTCGCAAAACTCTATATTCTCGTGTTTCTTATAGCGGTCAAGACAAGAGCGCGGAGGATAACAATCACAATTCTCTCCAAACCTTGAAGGACAATTAGATGCGTGGTGCCTTTTCGTCGTTTGTGTTGTCATACTTTCTTCCTCCTATATGGGGCGCATTCATCGCAGTACCAGCATCCGTTTATTCTTTCCCAGCCTTCGCGCATCATGGTTTCGTCCGATAGACCGCCTTTGCATTCAACAGTTGACTTGCAACTAATGCACCCGATTTTCATGGTATGCGGATCAGTCATGGGCAATCCTCCTTAAAAAATCTGCGGTTCTTCCATACACCACGTTCGATGCCGCAACTTGCGTTAAGCATTTGGCTATGACCCTAATTTCTTCCTTTTCATCATAACAACAAACCTCAAAAGGCTTTTCCTCTGCCTTGTTATATCTGTGCCAGTATGGAAGCGTTCCATCAATGATTTCGGTCAACGCCTCTTCAAAATCCATTCCTTTAAAATTCTCAGGAACGTAAAATTCCGTCGTTATTGTTTTATCTTTTTCCATTCCACACCCCATCATTTGCCGGGCAACCGTCACCATAAGAAATTGGATAAGGTATGTTTTTGTAGCAAAACCAATAACGATTTAATCTTGCGCTGTAAAAGTAGGTCGTTACTGTTTTAGTCATGATCTTACTTCCAATGCGTTGTTGGCTATGTGCCAAGCAGTCGGCATAAGTTCATGCGGAGCACTTACCAATGCGCCCAAGTGCGTTCGAATGGCATTTAATGCCTCGCGCATCTTTCTAAGCTCAGTATCCTTTGCTTCGTCATGACCGCATGAACATGTGTACTCTCGACCTCTGCAACCGCGAATGTGGTCTTTTTCAAGAGTCGTTTGTGTTTTCTCTACCATATTGCACCTTTCTCTTTCAGTTTGATTTTGATTAGAGCTTCAATCATTCTGCGTCCGTACTTGGTTGCGTAATAATCCGTTTCTTCTCGATCCGCGATCATACGAACTATCTTGTGAGCAATCTGTCCAGGCTCTGGTTCGACGCCCATGCGTTCTAGGTATGCAATAGGGTCGTAAATGGGATCTGGATTGCATAAGTGAGGAACACCCTCACCGGACACATAATTGGTATGCTTGCCGCAGTAGGGACAATCGTTAATCGTGTTTGCTTTATTCATAGTTTTTTCTCAACTGAGTTCGAATATTTAAAAGTTCATTAGCTTTAGCAACCATTTCATTCTGAATGCGGGTGAGAGCAGAAATTGCGTCATTCATCTCCGCGTGATCGAAAGTGGGATTGAGGACGCGAAATCGCACAATCTCAAAATCTGTTGGGTGATCGTTCATCGCCTGTGAAGTTGCGTGAAGCTTTTTCTGAAAATCTTTATCAACTTCATATCGCATTTTAATCTCCATGTAATTTTGGGTCGTTATTGATTCAAGCTTGGACATTGTGACCTTCTCTATCTGTTTTCGGCATCTCTATACCCAGTTTCATGCACACCGCATCTTCGAGCATCCCAAAAAATTGCTTCATGCTTATAGAACGCGAAAAGTTTGGCTGTGCTGACTTTGCGTGAAGTATGTAATTTTCAGGAACCCGGATTGTTATAAAAATTTCATTTTCATAATATTTTTGCTCACACATAATTTGCATTTGCGGCGTGGTTTGTGGTTTATGCGACATCTTCAATCTCCCATAAACAGCCCATAGGCCAATTGCGACTTAAATCAAGAAATTCTCCGGCTTTCATCACAGCGGCGTCTTTCTCTGTGCCTCCAAAACAGGGGCCAATTCCTGTCATGAAGCGATAATAGTTTTTTCCACCCTTCACTTTATGCAGTGGGTCATAAATACGAATTTTACGATCCAACGGATTCGTGGTTTCAGTTTGTTGGGAGTTTTTCATTTTTCAACCTTTCTATACCAATTACCCTCATCTCTTCGATGGAAATAAATTTGTCTTTTAGCCGGTCATAAGTTCCCCATCCTTCCGCGTTTCCATTTGAGCGAGGAACATACCGATCATTTTCGTGAGGGTCGGTCGTTTGTGGCTTATAGTTTGGCATTGAGGCGTTACATTAGCTTATGTGCGGATAGGTATTCTATTTTTTAGGGTACAAGATTAAAAAAGGCTCTTACTATTTTTAATATTGATATTTTTAATAAATAAGTA
>CAYZPM010000088.1:0-7758 GCA_964480365.1 uncultured Gallionellaceae bacterium | reverse complement strand
CGAAAGAGGCATGGCGCGTGTTCGGCATTATGTCAGAGTTCGTATCCGCGACCCAACGCCTGAGCGACATTCAACCTGCCGTCAGCATCTTCGGCAGTGCGCGCAGCAAACCCTACCACCCGTATTACAAGAAAACCGAAGAAATTGCACGACTGCTGTCAGACGCCGGCTTCTCGGTCATCTCCGGTGGCGGTCCCGGCATTATGGAAGCGGCCAACAAGGGCGCATTCTATGGCAAGTCCCCCAGCGTAGGGCTGAACATTCAACTGCCGCACGAGCAAAGCAACAACCCTTACCAGAACATCAGCCAGACCTTCCAGCACTTCTTCGCGCGCAAGGTGATGTTCGTGAAATTTGCCAGTGCTTATGTGGTTATGCCCGGCGGCTTCGGCACGCTGGACGAGTTGATGGAAGCGCTAACCCTGGTGCAAACCGGCAAGACCCGGCGCATACCCATCATCATGGTGGGCAGCGACTATTGGCGCGGCATGGTGGACTGGTTCCGGCAAACCCTGCTCACCGAAGGTATGATCGATCCTGAAGATATGAACTTGATTCAGTTAATTGACGACCCGGCCTCAGTAGTAAGCGCCATTTTCAAACACTACGAATCGCGCGGCTTCGAGCTTTCCGAGGCGGAACGCGAAATGCAACTCAATCTGTAAAGGGTTGAAGGGGCGAGGGATAAAGGTAACAGCGGCGCGGAGTTTTTACCATTTTCCCTTCACCCCTAATCCCTTGTCCTTTTTTCTTCCCCTTCTCTGCTAAAATGTATCCATGCAAAATCACCGGGAAATTGCGATGCGCCTGATTACCACTTTATTTCTAAGCACCATTTGCGCCAACGTTTATGCCACAGATCTGCCGAACCCATCCGATCTACAAGCGTTGCCGCCGCCCACCCTCGAAACGAGCGAGGCGGTAGATGAACCACAGGTGACCATCACCAAACAGACCGAACAGACCGTGGAAGAATACCGCGTCGGCGGCAAGCTCTACATGATCAAGGTCACTCCCAAGGTGGGCAAGCCCTACTATCTGGTGGACGACAAGGGCGATGGCAAATTTGCGCGCCAGGAAAGCACGGATTCCGGAGTGCGTCCGCCACGCTGGGTTATCCTCAAGTTCTGACCCATGGCAGTTTTTACCAGCGTCACCGAAGCGGAACTCACCGCATGGCTGGGCGATTATTCGCTTGGAAGCCTGCTTGAATTGCAGGGCATCTCATCGGGCGTCCAGAATACCAACTACTTCGTCACCACCAGTAATGGCCGCTTCGTGTTGACGCTGTTCGAAAAACTCACCGCCGACGAACTGCCGTTCTATCTGAATCTGATGGCCCACCTCGCGCGGCACGGAATTCCATGCCCCTGTCCGGTGGCTGACCGTCACAACCGTTTTCTCGGCGAACTTAACGACAAGCCAGCCTGCATCGTCAGCCGCCTCTCGGGCAAATCATTGATCCAGCCGGAAGTGGCGCATTGCGCCGCTGTCGGTGCGATGCTGGGACAGTTGCACATTGCCGGTCAAAGTTTTTCCGAGAACATGCCTAATGCTCGCGCAACAAGCTGGCGCGCAAGCACCGCACCACAAGTGCTGCCGTTTTTATCGGCACAGGATGCCGCATTGCTGGAGAGCGAAGTCTCCTTCCACGTTCAGCACACGCTGACCGCGCTGCCGCAGGGCGTGATTCACGCCGACCTGTTCCGCGACAATGTTCTGCTTGATGGCACACGCGTCGGTGGTCTGATTGATTTTTATTTTGCCTGTAACGATTGCCTATTGTATGACGTAGCGATCACCGTCAACGACTGGTGCATGGGTACGGATGGAGTGCTGGACGAGACGCGTACTCGGACTTTTTTACTTGCCTATCATGCGGTGCGACCGTTACAGGATAACGAACACGCGGCTTGGCCGGTTGCCCTGCGCGCGGCAGCGCTACGCTTCTGGCTGTCGCGCCTGTATGATCTGCACCTGCCGCGCGACGGCGAAATGGTGCACCCGCACGATCCGGAACAATTCAAGCGCATCCTGCAACAGCATATTGCAGCAGATGGTGATGCGATCTGGTTAAATTAATATGTAGGATGGGTTAGGCGCAGCCAACCCATCAAATAAAACTGGCGGGTTACGCTACGCTAACTCACCCTACGGAAAAAGAAATTATTATGGAAGCTCGCAAAGTACATGCCATGCACGGCTGGATGTGGATCAAGCATGGCTACTGGCTGTTCAAGAAAAATCCACTGTTATGGATGGTGCTGACCGCCATCGGCGTGGTCGGGATATTCGGCATCGCCACCATCCCGGTGATCGGCGACCCCCTGTCTACGCTGCTGTTTCCTGCGTTGCTCGCCGGTTACATGTTCGGATGCCATGCATTGGCGCAGGGCGAAGAACTCGAATTGGCGCACCTGCTCGCCGGATTTCAACAACACGCACAGAAATTGGTTACGCTGGGCGGCATCAATCTGGTCGCACAATTGTTAATACTCGGTGTGATGATGCTCACTGGCGGTGCGACGCTGGTAAGCATCATTATGGATAGCAAGGCGGGAGCAGAAGACCCGGCGGTCTTGATGCAAGCCATGACGGGCGCGGGCCTCGCAATCTTGTTAGGCGCGACGCTGTTTAGTGTGCTGCTGATGGCGATGCAATTCGCTCCGATGCTGGTGATCTTTGGCAAGATGGCGCCGGTACCCGCCATGAAAGCCAGCCTGCGCGCCTTCCTGCGCAACATGATTCCGCTGACGGTATATGGCTTTCTGTTACTACCCTTCGCCATCCTGGCCAGCCTGCCGATGATGCTGGGCTGGCTGGTTTTGCTTCCGGTCATCATTACCTCGCTGTACGCAATCTATCGCGACCTGTTTCCCATGGAGGACGACGTTGCTGCTGCGGCTGAAGGAAGTGAAGAGGGTAAAGCGGTTACGCCGGACGAAGAGGGGCATTTCTGATACTCCGTCATTCCCGCGCAGGCGGGAATCCAACAGAATTTAAACCAAAAGCATTTTTAATAACTGGATTCCCGCCTGCGCGGGAATGACGGCCTTTTCAAATCGCAGTCAGCTTCGCATACTCCAGCGCCAGCCACTTCGTTCCCGCCTTCCTGAAATTCACTTGTACGCGCATATCTGCGCCGTTGCCTTCGATGTTCACTATCATCCCTTCACCAAACTTGTTGTGAAATACCGCCTGGCCGATGCGCCAGCCTGATGAATCGCTGGCAGGGCGCGCCACGGGCGCGGCAACCGGCATATCGCGCTGCGGCGTAAACGCTACGGCATACGGATTGCGCTGCGCCAAGCGTGGCGTAATCCAGTGTAACAACTCGTCCGGCAGTTCGCGCAAAAAGCTTGACACCAGGCTATAGTTTACCTGCCCGTGCAACATGCGGCTCTGCGCGAAAGTGAGGTACAGCCTGCGCCGCGCGCGCGTGATGGCGACATACATCAGACGGCGTTCCTCATCCAGCCCGCCGTCATTCATCTTGCTGTTCTGGTGAGGAAACAGACCTTCCTCCAAGCCGGTGATGAATACGGCGTCGAATTCCAATCCCTTGGCTGCATGCACCGTCATCAGGTGCAGTGCATCGTCACTGTCACCTGCCTGATGTTCGCCCGCCTCCAGCGCGGCGTGGGTAAGAAAGGCGGTAAGGCTATCGTCCTCGTTCTCATACACGAATAGCGTCGCGGCGTTAATCAGTTCGTTAAGGTTTTCCAGCCGCTCCTCGGCCTCGCGTTTCTTCGCACCGGTTTCATTCTGGTAGTGAGCTATTAAACCGCTATGCACCAAAACATGATCCATGATCTCGGGCAGCGGCAATTCGCGCGTGGCGTTGCGCAGCATATCGATCAACCCCACGAATGCGGACACCTTGCCGCCCGCCCGCGCCGCCGCATCCCACAGCGTGGTGTTATGCATCTTCGCGCTTTCCTGCAACTGCTCGATGCTGCGCGCACCGATGCCGCGCGTGGGGAAATTGATGATGCGCAGCAGCGCATTGTCGTCATCGGTATTTTGCATCAGGCGCAGATAGGCCAGCGCGTGCTTGATTTCCTGACGCTCGAAAAAGCGCAGGCCGCCATACACGCGATAAGATAATCCGGCAGAAACCAGCGCGTGCTCCAGCACCCGCGATTGTGCGTTGGAGCGATATAGCAGCGCCATCCCGGAAAGCTTCATACCTTCGCGCTGAAGTTGTTTCACTTCCTCGACGATGAATCGCGCCTCTTCCGTATCGGTCGGCGCTTCGTACACTCGCAACTCCTCGCCCTTGTGTTCCGCCGTCCACAAACTCTTGCCGAGGCGGTTGCTGTTGTTCTGGATCAGTGCATTGGCGGCGTCGAGGATATTGCCGTGCGAGCGATAGTTCTGCTCCAGCTTGATGACATTCTGCACATGGAAATCGCGCGTCAGTTGCTGCATGTTGCCGACATTCGCGCCGCGAAAAGCGTAGATGGACTGGTCATCATCCCCCACCGCGAACAGCGCGTTATGCTGCCCTGCCAGCAGCTTCAGCCACTGATACTGCAACTTGTTGGTATCCTGAAACTCGTCCACCAGAATATGTTTGAAGCGTTCCTGATAATGCTCGCGCAACGCGGCATTGCGCGACAACAATTCGTAGCAGCGTAACAACAACTCGGAAAAATCTACCACCCCTTCGCGCTGACATTGCGCATCGTACTCGGCGAAGATTTCCACCTTGCGTCGAGTAAATGGGTCAAAAGCCTCCACCTCATGCGCACGCAAACCCTCTTCTTTATTGCCGCTGATGAAATACTGTACTTCGCGCGGCGGAAATTTTTCGTCATCGACATTCATCGCTTTCATCAGACGCTTGATGGTAGAAAGCTGATCAGCGCTGTCCAAAATCTGAAAAGTCTGTGGCAGATTCGCCTCGCGGTGATGCGCGCGCAACATGCGGTTACACAGGCCATGAAACGTGCCGATCCACATGCCGCGCGTGTTGATCGGCATCATGGCAGACAAACGCGTAATCATCTCCTTCGCCGCCTTGTTGGTAAACGTCACCGCGAGGATGCCATGCGGGCTAACTTGTCCGGTGCTGATCAAATGTGCGATGCGCGTGGTCAATACCCTTGTCTTCCCGCTACCCGCGCCAGCGAGAATCAGTGCGGATTGCGCGGGGAGAGTGACGGCAGCGCGTTGTTCGGGATTGAGGCCGGAAAGAATGTCCATGTACTCTAAATAATGAAAACGGGGAACCAGTTCAGTACCGGTTCCCCGCCATTGCGATTACATAAGCTTACTTGTTTCTGTTATCAAACTTGCTTTTGTTTTCAATCATGTCGTGCAAGATCGGGGTCAGGATGATTTCCATTGCATAGCTCATCTTGCCACCGGGCACCACCAAGGTGTTGGCGCGCGACATAAAGGAGTCGTGGATCATGTTGAGATAATACGGAAAGTCCACGCCTTTGGGTTTGCTGAAGCGTATCACCACAAAACTTTCGTCCAGAGTGGGGATGTCACGCGCGATAAACGGATTGGAAGTGTCCACCGTCGCCACTCGCTGAAAATTGATATGGGTGCGCGAGAATTGCGGGGTGATGAATTTAACGTAGTCCGGCATGCGACGCAGAATGGTGTCCACCGTCGCCTCGGCTGAATAGCCGCGTTCTTCCTTGTCGCGATGAATCTTCTGAATCCATTCCAGGTTGACCACGGGTACCACGCCGATGCCCAAATCCACGTACCTGCCTGCATCAATGTCGCCATGGGTTGCCAAACCGTGCAAGCCTTCGTAAAACAACAGGTCGGAATTCGCTTCGACATCTTCCCATGGGGTGAATAACCCCGGCTTCAAGTCGGTCAGGCCAAAGTGCTTGTTGTGCAACACTGCCTCTTCCTCGCTATGCACATAGTAGCGGCGTGAGCACGTGCCCGTATCTCCATAAATCTTGAACGTTTCTTCGATCTTGTCGAAGTGGTTCGCTTCAGGGCCGAAGTGGCTGAACGAATAGTTTCCTTCCTGTGCTGCCTCGGCTACGGCGGTGCGGAACGCCATACGATCGAGGCTATGCAGGCTGTCGCCTTCGACTATGGCGGCAAGGATGCCCTCGCGGCGGAAAATATTTTCGAAGGCGCGTTTGACGGTGGAAGTACCTGCGCCGGATGATCCGGTCACAGCAATCACAGGATGTTTACGAGACATAGTTAACTCTCCAGAAGGGATGTAATAAAAATTTTGAAGGTAGATTCTAGCAGAATGCCCCTCTTTGATATACCAACCGTGTGCAGGATTAATGATGCCGCTATAATGGCGGCTTACCAAAACCAACACAAAAACCAAAATGCAGCAGGATTACCAGCCCAAAAATATCGAAGCCGCCGCGCAACAATACTGGGAAGAGCGGCAGGCCTTCCGCGCCGACGAAAACTCGGACAAACCAAAATACTATTGCCTGTCCATGTTTCCCTACCCCTCGGGCAAGCTGCACATGGGGCACGTACGCAACTACACCATAGGCGACGTGCTCTCGCGCTACCACCGCATGAAGGGTTACAACGTGATGCAGCCGATGGGCTGGGATGCCTTCGGCCTGCCCGCCGAGAACGCCGCGATGGCAAACAACGTGCCGCCCGCCGCATGGACATATTCCAACATCGACTACATGAAACAGCAACTGAAGTTGCTGGGGCTGGGCGTGGACTGGTCGCGCGAAGTGACCACCTGCAAGCCGGACTATTACCGCTGGGAACAATGGCTGTTCACGCGCTTGTTTGCAAAGGGCATCATCTACAAGAAGACCGCCACGGTGAACTGGGACCCGGAAGATAATACCGTCCTCGCCAACGAGCAGGTGATAGACGGGCGCGGCTGGCGCAGTGGCGCGCTGGTGGAGAAGCGCGAGATACCGATGTATTTCTTCCGCATCACCCAGTACGCAGAACAGTTGCTCGCCGACCTCGATCAGCTCGACGGTTGGCCGGAGCAGGTCAAAACCATGCAGCGCAACTGGATCGGCAAGAGCTACGGCGTAACAATCCAATTCCCACATGCACGTAAGGCGGATGCTAGCCCATACGATATTGATGGCAATTCGTCACTTTCGGTTTATACAACCCGAGCAGATACCCTAATGGGGGCCACGTATGTAGCAATCGCTGCTGAGCACCCCGTTGCGCAATTTGCAGCGAATAACAACCCTGAACTAAAAGCGTTCATTGAGGAATGCAAGCGTGGCGGCGTGGCCGAGGCCGATATCGCCACCATGGAAAAGAAAGGGATGGATACTCGGTTAGTAGTCAAACATCCACTAACCGACGAGTTGCTGCCCGTTTGGATTGCCAACTATGTATTGATGGGTTACGGTGAAGGCGCGGTGATGGCGGTTCCGGCGCATGACGAACGGGATTTCGGTTTTGCAAAAAAGTACGATTTACCAATTAAGCCTGTCGTAATTCCTGAAGGTTGGGAGCAAGCCTCCGGCGACATGGTTGATCAGCTCAACAATGTCCAGGCTTTTGGAAGAGCCATAAACTCGCCGACTATTCAAAAAATTGGCGGCGGAAAGATTCTTGATTGGACTTGTTGGATCACGGGGTTTGCGGAACATGGCGTCTTGTTCAATTCCGACAAATACGACGGCCTGAATTTCGACCAAGCGATAGACGCTATCGCCGCCGATCTCACCGCCAAAGGCCTAGGCGAGAAGAAAGTCCAGTTCCGTCTGCGCGACTGGGGCATCTCGCGCCAGCGCTATTGGGGCTGCCCGATCCCGATCA
>CAYZPM010000087.1:0-8064 GCA_964480365.1 uncultured Gallionellaceae bacterium | reverse complement strand
AAAATCAACCGCAGAAGCAGGTTCGGAGTGCCCCTACCGCGAAGCGGTTTAGTCCGCTGGCCGTCAGGGGACAGTCGAATCCGCAAATTAATCGAGCGGCCAACGCCCGCTGTACTTCGGATAGCGGACATTGGCGATGTTGATTTTCAACAGCAAAAATACAATTATTTTACTACCGCCCCCTTGTGAGCAATATTGCGGCGTTAGCATTCCAGCGTAACAGGTGTCGGTTTCTTTTTTGGTTTCTTTGCTTCCTTGTTTTTCCGTTGCTGACCTTTAGCCATGATCGTTCTCCTTCGTGTTGTTGGATAGTGAAATAAGTACGGCTACGACAAAGTCAACTGCACCTTGGGCTTTGCCCCCGGCTTAGCAGGCGGAATATATCCAGATATCCTGCAAATTATTGACTCGATTTCTTTTCCCTTAATAAACTTAATTGAGTGGCACAGCATTATCTGGTTCTTGTCCTTAAGCTCTGCCAACTGTTGCTGCATGCCAGCCAGAGGAATGCCGAGCGCTCGTGCAATTTCTTTGTCAGTGCACTCGCCATGCTTTTTAAGGTACTGGAGGATTTCATCCATGATAATAAGACCGGCCTTTTCGCCGGCCCTTAGTTTGTGCAATTCCTTACTTCTTGGCGCCGTTCACAGCAGCCTTAAGCGTTGCTCCCGCCTTGAATGCGGGCTGCTTGGAAGCCTTGATCTTCAGTTCGGCACCTGTGGCCGGGTTACGACCCACGCGCGCTGCACGCTTGCGCACTTCAAATGTGCCGAAGCCGACCAGTGCTACTTTGTCGCCCTTCTTGAGTGCGCCGGAGATAATTTCGATGAAGGCTGCGATGGTGCGGTCGGCACAAGCATTGCTGGTTTCAGTCTTTTTTGCCAGTGCATCGGCCAGATCTTTTCTGTTCATGTGTAACTCCCTGTCGTGTGGTTGATGTGACGGGGAAGGATTGTTATGGATATTTGGCTCGCTGGCAAGAAAGAATCACTTTGCTGGGTTTACAGATTATGCGGAAGAGCAGGGGATTGCCACAATAATTTCCGAGCCGATTGACAATAGAACGATCGTTCTTTTATGATGGAGCTCTGCCATTATTAGCTGAACTCCATGATTTCCCTGAAGCGGCCAACTCTCCCTCGACCCGCGATGGGCAAACAGCCTGCCCGCGCCCCATAAAATGACCACTGGATTCGCATCGCCTGCCGATGACTACCTTGAAGGGCGATTGAGCCTTGACGCACTCCTGATTCACAACAAGGGCGCAACTTTCTTTTTTCGGGCCAAGGGTGACAGCATGGCGGGCGCAGGTATATTTGATTGCGATCTGCTTGTGGTAGATAAATCCCTTACACCAACTTCAGGCAGCATCGTGATTGCCGTTGTTGATGGCGAACTGACGGTGAGGCGACTTATCCAACAGGATGCAACGGTTATCCTCAAGCCGGAGAACGCAAGCTTCAAGGAAATCGAGTTCAAGGATGGGCAGGAGCTTCAGGTGTGGGGAGTCGTGACCTCCACGATTAAAAGGTTCGCCTAAGAGTTGCTGCTATGCCTATAGCACTCGTTGACTGCAACAATTTTTATGTCTCCTGCGAGAGGGTGTTCAATCCGAAACTGGAGGGCGTGCCCGTTGTCGTCTTGAGCAATAACGATGGCGTTGCCGTATCTCGATCAAACGAGGTAAAGGAATTGGGCATCAAGATGGCGGAGCCGTGGTTCAAGATGGAGAAGATTGCCATGCAGCACGGCATCATTGCTCTATCCAGCAACTACACCCTGTATGGTGATATGTCAGCGCGTGTCATGTCAATCCTGTCCACGTTCTCCCCCAAGCAGGAAATCTACTCCATAGACGAATGTTTTTTAGACCTTGGCGGGTTCGATCCAAAAACGCTCATGGATTACGGGCAGACAATCCGCCAGACCGTCAAACGTAATGTTGGCATTCCAGTGTGCGTGGGAATTGCCGATACCAAAACCCTCGCCAAGCTGGCTAACCACTGCGCCAAGAAAGGCTACGCTGGGCGCAATGGTGTATGCGACTTCGGGCGGGGGACTAAAGAACAACTGAGCAAACTGTTTAGCCGCATTCCAGTGGGCGATGTATGGGGTGTCGGCAGGAAGATTACCGAGAAGTTGCTGACCATGGGCATCAAGACGGTTGAAGACTTGCGTACAGCCAACCCAGAAAGTATCCGCAGCCAGTTCTCCATCGTGCTGGGACGTACTGTGAGCGAGCTTAACGGCGTGCCTTGTATCGAACTGGAAGATGCGGGCACACCACGACAGCAAATCATGGTGTCCCGCTCATTTGGGGCAACTGTAACGGCACTGGAAGACCTCTCCGAATCGGTTGCCGAGTTCGCTATCCGCGCATCAGAAAAGCTTCGACAGGATGGCTCAGTGGCTGCCAGCATTTGCGTCTATATCTACACCAACCCACACAGGGAAGACGAGCCGCAGTATCAGCAGTCGAAGATCGTGCCCCTCAGCCAACCGAGTGACGATACCACCAAACTGCTCAATGCAGCCATTGCGGGATTAAAGGCGATCTACCGTAGTGGCTACCACTACAAAAAAACCGGCGTACTGCTGATGGGGCTGCAACCCAAGGGGTCGATACAGCCTACATTGTTTGACGACCCAGTAGAACAAGCTAGGTCGGACAACCTAATGCAAGTGATGGACGCAATCAACCACAAAATGGGGCAAGGGAGTGTTGGTATTGCCGCGTCAGGCATCGGGCAGCGGTGGGCGATGCGCCGGGAGCGGAAGTCTCCGAACTACACCACAGACTGGAATGAGTTGCCGATCGCTGGCTAGAACCATCCAATGAACAAAGGTCATCAAATATTGAATGAAGTGCCTTACAATCACGGTGTGTCCAGGCAACATTAAGATTAATCGTTTCACATCCCGCATTTTTACCATGTCTCTTTCCCAGTCTTATACCCTCGCCGACGTAAAACATTGGTACAGCTTGCAAGAGCTCCAGAAAGCCAAGGCTTACCTGAACTCGATCAATTATCTGGATATTCAGTTCGACAAGATTACCGCGCAGGTAAAAGGAACGGCACCCAGACCTTATCAGGTGGAAATATTTTTTGATGCGGATAAGGCAGGAAAGCTGCGTATTGATCCGACGTGCACCTGTCCGATGCGGTGGAAATGCAAGCACACCGCCGTTGTTTTGCTGTCAGCATTGGCTGTACCGCGCGCGCCTGTGGTCAACCAGGCGGTGCTGGAGTGGGTTGAGTCCTTCCGACGTGCCGTGCAAGCCCCGCCGAAGAAAAAGTCCAAAACGGCCTTGAGGCCTGAGCGCTTGTGCTACGCGATTACCCGGTCCTCCTATTCGGGGGGCTATACGATTGTGATATACAAAGGCAAGATGGATGAAGGCCGGTTGCTGGACGGGTTGGAAGAGTGGAGCAGCGTAGAGCGCGCGCTGATAAAACCTCCGCAGTATGTCACCGATGAAGACCTGGGCCTGTTGCGTCTGCTATGGAAGCATCGCGATAAATATGACGGGTTCCTGATCCCGTGCGCGCATGGGCACGAAATCCTGACGCGTCTGGTGGACAGTGGGCGATTGTTTTTTATGGGGCACATTGCAGGCCGCCATCATCTGGTTCTTCAGCCAATCCATCTCAAGCGCGGTGAGGTGCGAGGCGCCCACCTGGACTGGGGCGCGGATGAATCGGGGCGGATGGTGCCAAGAATAATCCGCAGTGGGGCGGCGGTGGACGTGCTGCCGTTGCAGGAAGCCACTTGGTATATCGATGCGGTTGCAGGTGAAATCGGCCAACTGTACCTCGCCCAGACGCCCGTACAGATCGTGCAGTTGCTAAACATGCCGCCGCTGAGCGAAATCGATGTCCCGCTGGTCGCCGACGTGTTGCGCGAGATGGTTCCGGATTTACCGATGCCCAGCAAGGATCGAATGCGCACCCTGAACACCCCGCTGGTGCCGGTGCTGGAGATTGAAACGTCGGCATCCCTGTGGCTGGGCAGTTTCAGGCGCTATACACATGGCAAGCAGGAATTGGATTTTGCGCGTATCAAATTCCGTTATGGCGAAGCCGTGCTGTCGCCCGACTACAAAAGCGAGTTCGTCACCCTGCAAAGCGGTGAAACCGTACGCGCCATACGCGATAAAAAGGCGGAAGCGCAGGTGATCGACTCCCTCGCAGATTACGGGTTCGAAGCCGTGCCAGGTTATATCGGCTCTTCCGGCGGAATTTCCAACCCGCCCGTTTATGGGCTGGAAACGGAAAAGTCCTGGCCGCCGTTCATGCAGCGAGTGGTTCCGCAGATGCGCGAGGCGGGATGGGAGGTCATCATTCCCCAAGGCTTTCGCCACCATGTTCTGGAAGTGGATGCATGGGAAGGGGAGTTCGACGAAGAAGAGGATGGCTGGTTCAGTTTGAACATGGGCATCGTGGTCAATGGACAGCGCTTGCCCTTGGCCCCGATGCTGCACGAGTTGTTCAAAATTGACCCGCGCTGGCTGGAGGCGTCCTTGTTGGAAAAAATGCACGATTCGGAGGCGGTCGAATTGCTGCTTCCGGATGGGGGCAGGGTGAGGGTCACCGCCGATAGGATCAAGCCGCTCGCACGAACCTTGATCGAATTATTCGATGGCAAGATGGGCGGTGAAATTCGTTTGTCCCGCTATGACGTGGCGCGCATCGACGCGTTGGTCGGGATGGAGCGCTGGCAGTTCAAGGGCATGGAGGCGGTGAGAGACCTCGCCAACAAGCTCAGGAACACGTCCGGCATCAAGGCCGTCAACCCGCCCGAAGGTTTCGCCCTGCAATTGCGCCCGTATCAGATCGAAGGTTTATCCTGGCTGCAATACTTGCGCGAGCAGGAGCTTTCCGGGATATTGGCCGATGACATGGGGTTGGGCAAGACCGCTCAGGCTTTAGCCCACCTGCTGTTGGAAAAAAAGAATGGTCGCATGGATAAACCCTCGCTGGTGGTATTGCCCACCTCGCTTATTTTCAACTGGAAACGCGAGGCGGAACGATTTGCCCCGCAACTCAAGTTGCTTTCCTTGCAAGGCAAGGCAAGAGCGGAACATTTCCCCGCGATACGCGATCACGATGTCATTCTTACCACCTACCCGCTGCTGTGGCGCGACGAAGAGGCATTGGCGGAGCATGAGTACCACCTGTTAATCCTGGATGAAGCGCAGACGGTCAAGAATGTCTCAAGCCAGGCCGCGCAAGTTGTGCGCAAACTGAACGCGCGCCACCGCCTGTGCCTCACCGGCACCCCGCTGGAAAACCATCTGGGCGAACTGTGGGCGCAGTTCGACTTTCTGCTGCCCGGATTACTGGGGGATGCCAAAGAGTTCACCAAAACCTGGCGCACCCCAATCGAAAAGCACGGAAACAAATTGCGCCGCGACCTGTTGGCCCGGCGCGTCAAACCTTTCATATTGCGCCGCCGCAAGGAAGATGTCGCCAAAGAACTGCCCGCCAAAACGTTGATCGTGCGCACCGTCGAACTGGAGGGCGGACAGCGCGACCTTTACGAGACGGTACGCATCGCCATGGATCAGCGCGTCCGTGAAGAAATTGCCGCCAAAGGTTTTTCACGGAGCCACATCATCATTCTCGATGCGCTGCTCAAATTGCGCCAGGTCTGCTGCGACCCGCGCCTGCTCAAATTGGCCAGTGCCAAAAAGGTCAAAGAACGCGCCAAGCTCGACTTGCTCATGGAAATGTTGCCGGAGTTGGTCAGCGAAGGCCGGCGCATTCTGGTGTTCTCGCAATTCACCTCCATGCTCGAATTGATCGAAGCCGAATTGGCGAATGAAAAACTGGGTTATGTCAAACTCACCGGCGATACGCAAAACCGCGAGGAGGTGGTGCGCCGCTTTCAGGATGGCGAAGTGCCGATTTTCCTCATCAGCCTGAAAGCGGGCGGGGTAGGGCTGAACCTGACCGCCGCCGACACGGTGATTCACTATGACCCTTGGTGGAACCCCGCCGTGGAAAACCAGGCCACTGACCGCGCACATCGTCTGGGCCAGACGAAAAATGTATTCGTCTACAAACTGGTCGTGTCGGGCAGCATCGAAGAAAAGATACTGGCACTGCAAGAGAAAAAAGCGGCGCTTGCGGCGGGTATCCTGTCCGAAGACGCCAGCGGCTTGGTTAAATTCGGCGAGGCGGATATTGCCGCGCTGCTGGCTCCTTTGCCTGAGGACGACAGAGCTTAGTTGAGTGGGCTATGGTAACTATCCAAATTCAGTTAGATAAACCCCCGGCTATGCCGGGAAACTCAGTTAGGTTTGACCGTTCCGTCGGTCATTAAAGAGCAACGTCAAGATTTAGCGACATCATTTCCTTCTCTTGCAGGTGGTAGGGAGGGGGCAGAAACTAAGCATGAGCATAATCTAAGTTTCTACCCCCATCTCAACCTTCCTCCTGCAAGGAAGAAGGAGTAAAAAATCCGCCGCCTTCAGGCGGCTCACAGTTTTATCGAGCCTTTTGAGGGACTCACCCAATAAGCCCCAGGCCGGGGGTCATTTAATTCAGGCCGCACGGTTAAGAGGCACTACGTTATCAGCGGCGGCAATTTTTCCTTGCTCCGCGATCCATGCTGCTATCTGTTCGGCCTCGTCTGATAAGTAGCGCAGGTCACTGGTTTCTGTGTAGTTAGTAATCGTCACATCATCTTGAATGACGTGGTTTGTAAGCAGCTTCAATTTCCACAACTCAATTTTAAGTTTGATCCCGATTGCGATAAATGTTCGGCGCAGGTCGTGGGGAGTCAGGTGCAACTCGGCAATATCTGAAACTTTTTCCATGGTCGGGTGTGCGTTGTCCAGATACTTCTTGCCCCCCTTATTCCTGGCGTTGAAAACATGGGGATTGCCTTCAATCTTCGGCCTTGCTGCCAGCATTGTCAGAGCTGGAGCTGGAAGCGGAAACGTTACAGGAAGATGGTTTTTCGGGTCTGGCAAGTACCATGTACCCGAGTCGAGGTTGACACGATCCCAAGTGAGTTGTGCGGCCTCGCTCCATCGGCACCCGGTCAGCAGCAGGAATAGAACAACGTCCGCGCCAGTCTGTCCGCTTGCAAGTACATCTTCGGCAGTGCGCCGATGCTGCAGAAGATTCCAGACGGCCCCAACCTTCTCAAGTGGTATGCGTCCGTTCCTCGCCTTGTTCGGATTCCACATCTTCTTGCCTGAAATAACCTTGACCGGATTTTCTGACAAGATGGGTACCCCGCCCGGCCTATATGCTTCAATCGCATAATTCAGAATTGCACGCAGTACCCGGAAGGCTTGATTAGCTTGTGTCGCACCCTTGGTGGACATGGCTGTGAATCTCTCCGAACACATATCCCGAGTGATTTTCGCAATGGGCTTGTTCTGCCAGTCTGAAAAACTCACTTCAACATGGCGCTTGTAGTCGGCCTTGGTGCGTGGTGTCAGATTCCCGCCTTTTTTGGTCTGGCGCTCTGCCAGATACACTGTGCATACCTCGCTCAGCGTCACAGCAAGCGTTTCCTTGCGCTCATTCTCAATGACCGGGTCAATGCCCTTGCTGAGTGATGCAATCAACCCCATGGCCAGCTTACGGGCTTTGTCGGCAGTCAATGTCTCTGTCTCGCTAATCGGTTTGCCATGCTGCCCGATTGTTACCCTTCGTTCCTTGCCATTGGCGCGGCCTTGCACAATATAACTACGCACTCCACTTGCTGTCACTCTCACGCCGTAACCGGGTAGTTCATCATCCCAATACAATGCTTGCCCAGTTGCAGGAATAGGTAATGTTTCAACTTTTGATTTTGTCAGTTTCATTGTGTTTTCCCCCCAACGGATTAAAAATCCGTTTGTAGTGTGCAAATTCCATGTAAGCACCATGTAAGCAAGCGAAATAAAACTTAATACAGGACAGACGGACTAAATGATACTACGAAGCCTTGTATAATCAAGCTTTATATTGCTTACACGGAGAGGATAAAACTAGATAAAACAGATTAAAAAAGAACTCTTAATCCGTTGGTCGTGTGTTCGAATCACACACAGCCCACCAATAA
>CAYZPM010000086.1:0-8110 GCA_964480365.1 uncultured Gallionellaceae bacterium | reverse complement strand
GATTCTTTGTGACGGATAAAGGCATTACCCTGATTACGCCCGAAATGCTGGGGCAGGATATAACGGAATTGTATGGTGCCGCGTCCCGGAGGAGTTAGAAAGCATTCGACGGCGCGCATTTACACATTAGCTGGAGTGATTGCTGCAATTGCTTGATTCGGCAGGTTGGGAATCCCGATTTGAGCACATTACTCGGCAGTGTCCAGTTTAGGCTGGCATATGTAGTGCGCTGGATTTTACGAAGACAAACGCGAATTAAAAATCCCCGGACAGTATAATCAGAAATTTTCTGGATATCCTGCCATGTGGTTTAAAAACATCTTCATTTATCGCCTGTCCTCCAACTGCGGCATTACCGCCGCCACGTTACAGGAAAAGCTGGCGCTCAAGCCATTACAACCTTGCAGCGGGCTGGACAAACAAAGCCGGGGATGGGTTTCCTGCCGTGGCGATGACCGCCTAGTCCACGTAGCGAATCAACAAATCCTGTTTACTCTGGGTGTAGAGCAAAAATTATTACCGGCCACCATCATTAACCGTTTTACCAAAGAGCGCGCGGCAGACATTGAAGCGCAACAAGGCTACAAAGTGGGCCGCAAAGAGTTGAAGGGCATTAAGGAAGCGGTCACCGAAGAACTGCTCCCCAGAGCCTTCGCACTCCAGCGCGCAACTTATGTATGGATAGACCCGGTCAATGGCCGCCTGATCATAGACGCAGCCTCTTCAGCCAAAGCGGAAGAGCTATTGGAACAAATGAGCAAGACGCTGGACGACCTGCCTGTTAAACCGCTGCATACCAAACTTTCACCCGTTGCCGCCATGACTGACTGGCTTGCGGGAGACCATGCACCGTTAGGTTTCACGATAGACCGCGAACTGGAACTACGTGCCACGGGTGAAAGCAAAGCTACGGTTCGATATGCTAATCATGCTTTAGAGGGGAAGGAAATTCATTCCCATATTGCGGCAGGTAAACGTGCCACTCGGCTGGGAATGACTTGGAACGACCGGATTTCCTTTGTTCTAACCGAGAATCTGCAAATCAAGCGGCTCGAATTCCTCGACATCATTAAGGAAGAATCAACCACACTGGCCGAAAATGACGACGAGATGTTTGAACTTGACTTCACTCTGATGACAGGCGAACTTGCTAAGATGCTGACTGATCTTACAGAAGCACTGGGCGGGGAAAATTTAACCTAACTTTGTACAGTACCCCGCAAATGAGCACCTGAGATCGAGATTCAGACTATAGAGTTTCAGGTATCATTCTCTTCTTGCTAATTATCAAACAACCACAAACATGGTTACAAGCATCCTTGTTATCGACGACAACGAAGACGACCAACATCTCTTCCAGCGCGCCCTCAAGGATTCCGCCTTCAGTCTGACGATGGTTTCGTCGGCAGAAGCCGGGTTTGCGTGCATAGCCGATATAAAGCCCGACCTTATCCTGCTTGATTACAACCTGCCTGATATGGATGGACTCAGCTTCATGAGAAAGCTGACCGAAAATTCGGACGCCCACATCCCCATTGTCATGCTCACCGGAGATATCAGCACTAAGCTAGCGGTCGAGGCGATGAAGAGCGGCGCCGACGATTACCTCGTCAAGGATACCGATGGACGATACCTGAAATTATTGCCGGGAGTGGCTGAGCGCGTTATAGCTACCCATACCCGACATGAACAGACCCGCTCTGCTGAAGAACTTCTGCACGAACTTCGGGTTCATCAGATCGAACTGGAAATGCAGAACGATGAACTGCGGAGGGCGCAGGTAACCATAGAAGAATCGCGCGACCGCTACGCTGATCTTTATGAATTCGCTCCTGTCGGCTACCTAACGCTCACCCGCGAAGGCATGGTTGCCGAGGCAAATCTTACCGCCGCCGAACTGTTAGGTGTGACGCGTAATAAACTGCTCGATCGCCGCTTCGCTCGTTTCGTTACAGTTTCGGACAGCGATTTCTGGCATCGTCATTTTCTGAGCGTTCTGCAAAGCGACGAGCGGCAGGTTTGTGAACTGACGCTCCGTCGCGAAAATAATATTTTATTCCATGCCCAATTGGATTGCTTGCACATAAGAGACGGAGGTACATCTTCAGTGCGCATCGCCCTGTCAGACATTACCGAGCGCAAGAAAGCCGAAACAATACTAAAAAAACACAAGCTGATTATTGAGAGCGCAAGCGATGGCTATTGGCTGACCGACATGATGGGTAACTTGCTGGATGCCAACGAAGCGTACGCCAGCATGTCGGGATATTCCGTTGATGAACTGACGAAGATGCACATCAGCCAACTGGAGGCTAATGAGCAGCCCGAAGATGTGACAGCGCACATCACAAAAATCATCACGCAAGGACATGACCGTTTCGAAACGCGCCATCGCCACAAAGATGGGCATCTACTAGATATCGAGATATCTGCCACGTTCATGCCGGAAGTACAGCAGCTTTTTGTTTTCTGCCACGACATTACCGAGAGCAAGCGGGCGGTGGAAATATTAAAGCTGAACAAAATTATCATTGATACCACCAGCGAAGGTTTTTGGATGATCGATCTAACCGGTCATCTGCTGGAAGTAAATCAAGCTTACGCGAACATGATGGGTTATACGCGCGAAGAGTTGGTTGGCATGCATATTTCCCAAATATCCGTGGGTAATAATACGTCGGCATTGGTCATGGCAACGATCCAGAAAGTTGTCAATCAGGGACACCTCAGTTTTGAAACTCAGCATCGCCGTAAAGATGGGGGCATTGTCTATTTTGATGCTTCAATTACCTTTATGGAGAAAGCCAAGTCTATATTCTGTTTTCTCCGCAACATCACCGAACGCAAGCTCGCCGAACAAGAATTGCAAGATCAGCACGCTCGCGTCAATAGCCTCATTGACGCGGCGATGGACGCTATCGTGTCAATCGATGAGGACCAAAACATCATCATTTTCAACCATGGCGCCGAGCAAATGTTCGGCTACCGTTCAGCCGACATTATCGGCCAGCATATTGGCCTTCTCATCCCAAGCAAATTCCGAAACACACATATCAAGCATGTCGATACGTTCGGCAAGACTGGTATTACTACACGCACAATGAATCAGCCAGGACAAACTTACGGCTTGCGCGCCAATGGAGAGGAGTTCCCTTTTGAGGCCTCCATATCAAGGGTCAGAGTCGCCGGAAGAGCAATTTACACGGCGATCCTGCGTGACACTACCTTGCGCAAACAGGCTGAGACTGAGCTTCGCATCGCCGCAACCGCCTTTGAGTCTCAGGAAGGCATGCTGATCACCGATGCCAATGGTGTAATTCTAAGGGTCAACAAGGCTTTTACCGAGACAACCGGCTATACGTCCGAGGAAGCCGTGGGCAAAACACCACGCCTGCTCAAGTCTGGTCGCCACGACTCGGATTTTTATCGCGAGATGTGGGAAACGATCAATCGCACTGGATCGTGGCAAGGAGAAGTCTGGGATCGACGCAAAAATAGTGAAGTCTATCCCAAGTGGCTTACTATCTCCGCTGTCAAAGGAGAAAACGGGGCTGTCACCCATTATGTCGGATCACATGTCGATATGACAGAACGCAAGGCAGCGGAGGAAGAGGTCAAGAATCTGGCGTTTTACGACCCTCTCACCCGGCTGCCAAATAGACGACTTCTTCTGGATCGTCTCGATCATGCCTTGGCATCCAGTGCGCGCAGCGGTCGTGAAGGTGCGCTGATGTTCATCGATCTGGACAATTTCAAGACACTCAACGACACGCTCGGCCATGACATCGGAGATCTGCTCTTGAAACATGTTGCGCAACGTCTGGAGTCCTGCGTGCGCGATGGCGACACTGTGGCCCGGATGGGCGGCGACGAGTTCGTGGTTATGCTGGAAGACCTGAGCAAAGACTCTCTGGAAGCAGCGGCACAGACGGAGTCTATCGGCGAGAAAATACTTGTCACGCTCAATCAGCCTTACCAACTTGCCACACACGAATGCCACAGCACCCCCAGCATCGGCGCCACCCTATTCACCAACCACCCGTTAGGGGTAGATGTGTTGTTCAAGCAAGCAGATATCGCCATGTATCAGTCAAAGAAAGCAGGCCGTAATACCTTGCGCTTCTTCGATCCGAAAATGCAAGATATTGTCAACGTTCGCGCATCCCTCGAAAGTGAGTTACGTAAGGCACTTGATAGTCAGCAATTTCATTTGTATTACCAAGTCCAGATGGACATTTCTCTCCGTCCATTTGGAGCAGAGGCATTGATACGTTGGGCACACCCCGAACGCGGGATGGTGTCTCCAGCTCAATTCATCCCTCTGGCGGAAGAAACGGGACTGATACTGCCCATTGGACAATGGGTGCTGGAGACCGCTTGTGCCCAACTCAAGGCGTGGCAGCAAGATGCGCTCACCCGCGATCTTGTTCTGGCGGTTAATGTTAGCGCCAAGCAATTCCGTCAGACTGATTTTGTGGCTCAAGTGCAAGCTGCCGTACAGCGCCATGCCATTACCCCGAAGCGGCTCAAGTTGGAATTGACAGAAAGCCTGTTGCTGGACGACATCGAGGAAACAATTGCAACCATGAACACATTGAAAGAAATTGGAGTAACGTTCTCTTTGGACGATTTCGGCACCGGCTATTCATCGCTGCAATATCTCAAACAACTATCGCTCGATCAGATCAAAATCGATCAGTCGTTCGTGCGCGACCTTGCCTTGGATAGCAGCGATAGAGCGATTGTGCGTACCATCATTGCCATGGCTCACGGACTGATTCTGGATGTCATTGCCGAAGGAGTTGAAACTGAAGATCAACTACAATTCCTTCAACAGGAAGGTTGCACTCAATATCAGGGATATTTGTTTGGCAGGCCGGTACCGATTGAGCAGTTCGAAGAGTTGCTAAAACATGGTTGATCGTCTTTAGTGACGAAGCA
This sequence comes from uncultured Gallionellaceae bacterium, assembly GCA_964480365.1. Classification (GTDB taxonomy): domain Bacteria; phylum Pseudomonadota; class Gammaproteobacteria; order Burkholderiales; family Gallionellaceae; genus CAIQPV01. The sequence continues at coordinate 3,169 of CAYZPM010000086.1, read as the reverse complement.
GGGATCGATCGAGATAGATTCACAACTTACTGCAAGGCGCGCCGCCGATTTTCACTCTTTGGACGAGTCCAGAAACTGATTACGGACACTCAATCTTTCGAATAAAAACAAATCAAATTGCGCCCTGCCTCTTTGGCTTGATACATCGCCATATCAGCCCAATGGATTATTTCCTTTGCACTGCCCTCGTGATTGGCAAACATTACTACGCCGATGCTCGACGTGCAATGATGCTCGATGGTGATTTGTGCTTTACCATCAGAATGAATTTTTATCAGGTACGGCTTGGCCAAAGCGGTGCGTATTTTTTCGGCGACAACAGCGGCCTGTGTGGCTGATTTGGTTTTTTCTTCATCCAGTTCACTAAGCATCACCACAAACTCATCACCTCCAAAACGTGCGATAGTATCCACCTCACGCACACAACTGCTGATACGATGCGCCACTTCCACCAGCAATAAGTCACCCGCAACATGTCCATGCTCGTCATTGAGCGGCTTGAAATTATCCAGATCAAGGAACATCAGTGCGCTATACAGACCACTTCGTTTGCCAAGCGCCATAGTTTGTTCCAAACGGTCGTTTAGCAGGCGGCGATTACCGAGTTTCGTCAACGAATCATGAAAAGCCAGATCAATGATTTCATTCTCGGCGTGTTTGCGTTCGGTAATATCGTGAGACACAACGAGCACACGCAACGCTTTGCCTTGACTGTCTTTGATTAGTCCGCCAGTGGACTCCATGTAACGAATGCTGCCATCCTCCAGAATGAATCGAAATTCCGCCCGATGGCCAATACCAGATTGTACGGTTTTTTTAAATATCTGCTTGATACGCTCCCTGTCATCCGGATGTATCTCGGCAAAGGAGTCTGTTCCCTTTAGCACTTCGATGCCGCCAAATATATTGGCGTACGTGGGATTGTTGTAGATCCGACGACCTTCCAGGTCAAGTACCGCAATATAGTCTTCGACATTTTCTGAAATCATGCGAAAGAACTCTTCCTTCTCGTGTAGCGCATCCTCCACCCGTTTACGCTCGGTGATGTCCTTGGCAAACGCCACGTTGTATTCATGTCCGTCCAAACGAACATAATTTGCTACTACCTCAACGGGAAATACCACGCCGTCTTTACGTTTGTGCAATGTCTCGAAGGATTGTGTTTTATCGTTTTTCAGACTTAGCCAATGCTTGCCCCATTGCTCGATTGTATAATTCGGGTCAAGATCAGGAAGAGAAAGCTGAAGAAATTCCTCTTTGGTGTAGCCTAACGTTTTGCAGGCATGGTTATTTGCATAGTAAATACGCGCATCACTACCTAGCCAATATATCTCGATAGAAGCATGGTCCATGGCAAACCGCATTAGTTGCATTTGCAGTTCCGGATTATTTATCAGGCTGCTTGTGCGTTCATTTTCCATCAATTACTCCAGATCGGTTAATGAATGTGCCCGGCACAAGATAAATAGAGGCCGTAGAGCCATTGACGCTTTAGCAGGGAAGTGGTGTGCGCTTCTATCCACAACTCAATGAGTACGATCAGACGGAGGAAACTTGGCTGCGAATCTTGGCAACAGCCTGGCTTCGGTTAACCACATCAAGTTTTTTGAAAATGCGTTTCAGATGGCTTTTGACTGTAAATGTACTAATATCAAGAATCAAACCGATTTCAACATTGGTTTTACCCGAGCAAACCCACCCCATGATTTCAGACTCTCGATGAGTTAATTTAAACACATCCTCAATGGATAGTTCAGAATCACAGTGACTCGGTTTTATTGGAAGAGTATGGTCAGGACGGTTGTCAATTTGCCGCAAGGTGGCATCAATAAAAGGCAACAGTTGATGGAAAGTTTTTTTTCTGTTAGGGGTGATGTCCGTATTAGAACTGAGCAGCACATAAAATGAATCACTTCCTCCCCGAACATCCTTGATGGCATGTATCAGGGCGGTTTTCATGTTTTGCATGCTGGATTTCAGTGTCCCATCCACGATATCGCGGCAGCGGATCACGCTATGATCAGCTAACAACTGGGAAGGGATTCGATCCTTCGACATCCAATAGGAAAAGAGTCGCTTCAGAAATGCAGCTATTTCTTTTTCCTGCAACAGGTCGGTACGCACGCCGGGTAGGGCGGAAATGATTTCGTAGTAAATGATACCCAGCGAAAAGTCTCCCCACGCCGCGATCATTACCTCATGAGGAAGAAATTCCTGCAATGACCCTTGCGTCCAGGCCACAAATTCGTCATGGCTCTTAATCTCGATAGATTCTGCGAAGATGTCCACAACACGGTGACGTCCACCTAAAGCGCGGCGTTCGCCTGCGTTAACCATGCCAACATGTTGTTGCTGCTTAAACACATTCACACGAAAACGCGAACCGCTGGACTTAGACACCGAAAAGTTGCCTTCCATCTCCCTGGCAAACTCATTGCGCTGGGTCTCGTTCATCTTGGCGTTATCCAGCTTGCATGTAACTTCACCGTTGAGTTTCTGTTTGGACATGGGCGGCATTTCAGCGTGAGCCTTCATGCCGGGAGGGAAATCATGGGTAATGAACAAATCGGTCCCACCAGCATTATTCTTTTGAGTTAACAGATTATGGATGTATGCCTTGGATTGTTCGTCGATCAGAGATGACATACTTACCTCGCAAACTATACAAAGATTCGCAGCTTATTCAGTAAGCCTATATGCGCAATACTGTGGAAGATAATCGAAGAGGGTGCAATATTTTATTTAAAACTCCTGCTCAGAGACGAATGAAGATTGATGCCAAGCTTAACTAAAATAGTGAGCGCGCCGAAGTTAAAATATCACCATTAAGTGTTTTAAAGTTTAGGCCTAAGATCCGCTCATGTTGAGTCCATAGGCTGGAGGCTATTCTGACGAGTTTGCCATAATTAATACATCAGCGCTTTACCAAAAAAGCATTAAGTTAATTTGGTAATGTCCTATCAGTGTTCTTCCTATGCAGACGAGTCGTGAATGAAATCACCAACCATTTTCTTCCAACATCAAGACACGCAACTCCCGGTTCATGGCCATCTGCTCCATAATTACTTCGCTATCGAAGGGGGGCGGTTCACCAGCAGCCAATAAAGGCCCAGCTCGGACACCGTCTTGGCAAAGTCGTCGAACTCCACCGGCTTGGTTATGTAGCTGT
>CAYZPM010000085.1:0-8595 GCA_964480365.1 uncultured Gallionellaceae bacterium | reverse complement strand
GGCGGCGGCCTCTTCATAACCGGTGGTGCCGTTAATCTGCCCGGCAAAAAATAGCCCCGCGATAGACTTGGTTTCCAGAGAACGCTTCAGATTGCGGGGATCGAAATAATCATATTCGATGGCGTAGCCGGGACGGGTGATGTGCGCATTTTCCAGCCCTTTCATGGAACGCACCAAGTCAAGTTGCACATCGAATGGAAGACTGGTGGAAATTCCGTTCGGGTAGATTTCGTGGGTGCTCAGACCTTCCGGCTCCAGAAAGATCTGGTGCGCGGATTTGTCGGCGAAGCGCACGATCTTGTCCTCGATAGAGGGGCAGTAGCGCGGCCCTATCCCTTTGATTGTACCCGTAAACAATGGCGAACGGTCCAGCCCGTTTCGGATAATATCGTGTGTGAGTTCATTGGTCTGGGTAATCCAGCACGGTAGTTGTCTTGGGTGTTGCGATGCCTGGCCAAGAAAAGAAAACACCGGCACCGGCGTGTCGCCCGGCTGCTCAATCATTACCGAATAATCTATGGTGCGACCGTCAATACGCGGCGGCGTACCAGTTTTAAGCCGCCCCACGGGCAACTTGAGTTCGCGCAAACGGTGCGCCAGACTAATAGACGGAGGATCGCCAATGCGTCCGCCTGGGTAATTTGATTGCCCAATATGAATCAGGCCGGACAGAAAGGTTCCGGTGGTCAACACCACGGTTTTTGCAGCAAAGCGCAAGCCCGTCTGGGTGGCAACCCCACTTACCCGGTCACCCTCGACCAGCAGGTCATCTACCGCCTGTTGAAACAGCCAGAGATTGGGCTGGTTTTCCAGCCTGCTGCGGATGGCTTGCTTGTACAGTGCCCGGTCGGCTTGGGCACGCGTAGCGCGTACCGCCGCGCCTTTTGACCCATTAAGGATGCGGAACTGGATGCCTGCCTCATCGGTAGCCGCTGCCATAGCGCCACCCAATGCATCCACTTCCTTGACCAAATGCCCCTTGCCTATACCGCCAATGGACGGATTGCACGACATCAGCCCGAGTGTTTCGATATTGTGCGTCAACAAAAGAGTCGAACGTCCCATGCGCGCACTGGCGAGCGCAGCCTCGGTGCCAGCATGGCCGCCACCCACCACGATCACATCAAAATTTTTCGGGAAATCCATCAATTTGCTTATCGGACTGCTGCCTGCCTGTTGCGACAAAGGCGCGCATGATACCTTAAAACAATGCCGGTGCAGAAACTGTACCGCCAAACGAGACTATCAGGCGTGCCGCGCATAATCTTGCCTTACCCGTTTCCCATCCCTCCCCCGCGAGCGGTAGAGGGGACAAAGTTCCGCTACGCGAGTTTCGCGTTAATGTTTCACGTGAAACAAGTTTCTAAGGCAATTATTTGCCGATGCAGAACCGGCTGAATATCTCGCCCAGCAGATCGTCGGCGGTGAATTCGCCTGTAATAGCGCTTAAATATTCCTGAGCAAGCCGCAAATCTTCGGCGAAAATTTCCGCCCTGCTCGTCTCTCCGACCGCGCGCTGCAAGCAGTCACGGGCAGCTAGTAATGCTCTCACATGGCGCTCCCGCGCCATAAACACACCAGCTTCCTGATGCCAGCCGATCAGCGCCAGCAATTTATCGCGCAGCAAGTCCAACCCGGCACCGGTCTTGGCAGACAGATAAATGTGGCATTCTCCGCCATGTTCTTCCACTCTGGCGGCTTGGTTTACCAAATCAATCTTGTTGAAAACGTGCAGTCGAGGGATATCCCGTGGCAGTTCGTCGAGAATTTTCCGGTCATCCTCGCTCATACCACAGCTGGCATCCAGCAAGACCATGATAGCGTCCGCCTTTTGCAGCGTGCTGCGCGTGCGTGCAATACCCATCTGCTCTATGGCGTCCTGCGAATCGCGTAATCCCGCCGTGTCTATGATGTGCAATGGCACACCGCCAATCTGGATAGCTTGGCGGATTACATCACGGGTGGTGCCTGGAATTTCGCTAACCAGCGCTACTTCTTCGCCGCTCAGTCGATTAAGCAAACTTGACTTGCCGACGTTGGGTTGACCGGCCAAGACAATATGTGCGCCTTCGCGCAACAAACTTCCCTGCTGCGCCAAACTGAGGATAATCTCCAACTCGCTGCACAGCTTGCCAAGCTGTTCCTCCCGTTGTGCAACATCGGTGGAATCTATTTCCTCTTCCGGGAAATCCAGCATGGCTTCGACCAACATACGCAGCCGGATCAGTCCGTCCACCAAGTGCCGGATCGCCTGTGAAAATTCGCCCTGCAACGAACGCATGGCGCTACGTGCGGCTTGGCTGGTTGTGGCATCGATCAGGTCGGCCACGCTCTCCGCTTGCGCCAAATCAAGCTTGCCATTCAGGAAAGCGCGCTGAGTGAATTCTCCCGGCTGGGCAAGACGGGCACCTAATTCCAGACAACGCTGCAACACCAATTGCAACACGGCCGTTCCGCCATGTCCTTGCAACTCCAGCACATCTTCACCGGTATAGGAATGCGGGGCGGGAAAGAACAAGGCGATGCCTTGATCCAGGGTTTGGCCTTGGGCATCCAGAAACGAGGCATAGGTCGCACAACGCGGTGCGGGCGCTTCACCCAGAATAGCGGTCACCAGCGATTCAAGTTCGCGCCCGGATACCCGAACCACGCCGATCCCGCCCCGCCCTGCGGCGGTGGCGATCGCAGCGATGCTATCAGGCTTTGGCCGCACCTTTTGGCCCGGCATTCAAACCGCGCGTGATGAACCACTGTTGGGCAATGGATAGAATGTTGTTCACGACGGAGTATAGCACCAGCCCGGCGGGAAAGAAAAAGAACACGATGCTGAATACGATGGGCATGATTTGCATGACTTTAGCCTGTATCGGATCGGGTGGCGTCGGGTTCAGCTTGCTTTGAATTATCATGCTGGTACCCATAATCAGCGGCAATATGTAATATGGGTCAGGTGCCGACAAGTCGTAAATCCAGCCGAAAAATGGCGCGTAGCGCAATTCAACACTGGCTAAAATCGCCCAGTACAACGAGATAAACACCGGAATTTGAATCAGCATCGGCAAACAACCGCCGACGGGATTGATTTTCTCGGTCTGGTACAACTCCATCATAGCCTTGTGCAAGCGCTCTTTATCTTCACCATACTGCTGCTTGATTTTCTCCAGCTTAGGCGCAACCACTTTCATCTTTGCCATGGAACGATAGCTGGCCGCTGACAGCGGGAAAAAAGCCAGCTTGATTAGCACGGTCAGCAAGATGATAGCGATACCCCAATTGTGCACCCAGCCTTGCAGGAAGGTAAGCAACCAGAACAAAGGTGCAGCAATAATGGTCAGCCAGCCGTAATCAACGGTTAAACCCAGTCCCGGTGCAACTTTATCCAGCGCGGACTCCGTAGGTCCGGCATACAACGGTACGCTGACTTTGGCGCTTTGCCCTGGCGCAATTGTGTTCACCGGCAAAACCACCCCAACCGAAAACAAATCGCTTTCCAGTGGCTTAATATAAAATTCTCGCTTTACTTTGTCCTGAGGTAACCACGCCGCAACAAAATAATGTTGCAGCATGCCCACCCAGCCGTTATCAGCGCTTTGCGGATATTTGGCTTTGCCCTTTTCAACATCGGCAAAATCTACCTTCTGGAATTTTCCTTGCTCTGTATAAACCGCTGGTCCCGTGTAAGTGGGTACAAACTTTGTGCCACCTTGTGGCGGTATTTTATCGCGCACCAACTGGAAATATGCCGAGGGAGTAATTGGGTTGGTGCCGAGGTTCCCGATCTCATAGCCCACATCTATCAAATAGCTGCCACGGTGGAATACATATACCTTGGTTACTTTTGCGGCGGTGGTGTCTGTTGCCAGCAAACGCACTTCCAGAGTGTCCTGGCCTTCTGCCAATTGGTATTCGTTAGCCGACGAAGTAAATATTGTATTGTGCGTCGGCAATCCATTACCTAACAGACCCGTTTGTGCGATGTACGTGTGTGAATCTTGATCCTGCATTAGAACAAAGGGCTTGCTCCTATCTTTGGCATCATATTGCTTTAAAAACTTCAAGTGGCGCAGATCCCCGCCCACCGTGCTAATTTCTGCAACCAGCCAGTCAGTTTTTACCGTAATTCTTTGTCCGGACGGATGTTTCTGCTGCTGCGCAACCACCGCATTCGCGCCGGGGCTTGCCTCACTTGCCGAAGTCGCCGTTGGCGCACTCGCGGCAGGAGTTGCTGCAGCAGAAACGGTCTGAACCACAGGATGCTGCGTACGTTCCCAACCATCCCATAACAGGAAGACCGAGAGGGAAAATATCAGGAACAAGAACAGCCGTTGTAAATCCATGTCGTTTTGCCTATGAAAATCTATGGGGCAGGGTCGTAGCCGCCCGGATTCCAGGGATTGCAGCGTAGCAGCCGCTTAATGCTCAGCCAGATACCGCGCCAAGCACCATGTTTAGCGATTACTTCGCAAGCATAATGGGAACATGTCGGGGTAAACCGACAAGAAGCCGGCTTAAGCGGGCTAAGCAAATATTGATATGCGCCGATCAGCCAAATCAAGAGCCGCCGTATCATGCCTGCAAAGCCTGTAATAATTGCGTCAACGCCTGCCGCCCTTCCGCCGAGTTTTCTGGATTTATTAGCCGTCTGGCACGCACCACAACATCTAATGCGTGTTCAGCCGGAAAGTCCCGTCTAAATACTTCCCGAACCAAACGCTTGGCAAAGTTTCTGGCAACCGCTTTAGGCATGGTTTTTTTGCTGACCACCAGCCCAAGACGGGCAAAACCACTCGCGTTTTTCCGTACATAAATCATAAACCATTTATTGGTTAAACGATCCGCACGAAACGCCTGCTCAAACTCTGTACGCTGCCGTATTCGGCGGTCAGAAGGAAAAGTTTGCCCGGATGACTTAGACAGCAAGACGCACGCGGCCTTTGGCTCGACGAGCCTTGATTACGGCCCGCCCCCCTTTGGTTTTCATGCGAACCAGAAATCCGTGAGTACGTTTTCTTTTGGTGACGGAAGGTTGGTATGTGCGCTTCATTTTGATGCCCCTAAATGGTTAATTCGTTCTTGAAAACCCGCGATTACAATATTTACCGAGGCTTATGTCAAGCTTAATTTTCTCCTGTGGATAACTTTCTTCCTTACATGTAGAATGCACCGAGGCCTTTTTTGCCCTAGCAACCAGAAAATTATGTCGGACAAAACACTGTGGGATTCCTGTCTTCTTTTTTTCGAAGGTAGTCTACCGCCACAACAATTCAATTCCTGGATCAAGCCGCTGGCCTTTGATATTAAGGGCGACCAGATTACTCTAACGGCGCCCAACAGCTTTACCCTGAAGCTCGTACAAGAACGCTTTTTACCGGAAATTTCCAAGCGGGCTGAATCCTTTCTTTCTGGTGTTCCCCACTTTGAATTGCGCATCGGAAAAAAATCTTCTGCTCCGTCCGCCAAAAAATCTACAACTACTGCGGCAACAATTACCGAAACCATCCAAGCTCCCAAGGTACAAAAAAGCCAGAACAAGCTTAATCCACTCCTGTCTTTCGATAATTTTGTGACTGGAAAAGCCAATCAATTGGCTCATTCCGCTGCGATACAAGTCGCCGACTCTCCCGGCACCGCCTACAATCCATTATTTATTTATGGTGGGGTTGGATTGGGAAAGACCCATTTGCTTCAAGCGATTGGAAACCATATCCGGCAAGAAAATGCGCAAGCAAAAGTTTGTTATGTACATGCAACTAATTATATTTCAGATGTCGTGCGTGCCTTTCAAACCAAAAAATTCGATGAGTTCAAGCAATTCTACAACTCGCTGGATTTGCTGTTGATCGACGATATCCAGTTTATCGCTGACAAGCCTGGCACTCAGCAAGAATTTTTCTATACCCTCAATTCGTTGATTGATTCGCATAAACAAGTTGTTATCACCTGCGATACGTTCCCAAAAGAAATCTCAGGGATGACCCCCAGGCTTACCTCGCGGTTCAGCTGGGGATTAACTGTGGCTATTGAACCACCTGGCTTGGAAATGCGAGTTGCCATTCTGTTACAAAAATCCACACTTTCGAATAATCCAATCAGTGAAGACGTGGCTTTTTTCATCGCCAAGCATGTGCGTTCCAATATTCGTGAACTGGAAGGTGCTCTCAAACGTGTAGATGCTTACTCCAGATTTCACAAACGCGCTATTTCAGTGGAACTTGCCAAAGAAGCACTTAAAGATTTGCTCGCTTCCCAAAATAAACAAGTATCCATAGAGAACATACAAAAAACTGTAGCCGATTTTTACCGTATAAAAGTAAGCGATCTGCTTTCAAAAAAACGCACCCGTGTAATTGCCCGGCCTAGACAAATTGCCATGTGCTTGGCGCGAGAACTGACACAATTAAGCCTTCCTGAAATCGGCGCAACCTTTGGTGACCGCGACCACACTACTGTCATGTATGCATGCAAAACCATAGAAAGCCTGCGTAATACGGATGCTGCACTCAATGCGGATTTTAATTTACTGAACCAAACATTACGGAACTAATAACTGTGTTGATCCTATGTACACCATTTGTGAATAACCATGAAAAAAACATCCGGCTCTAAAACTATGCGCAGGAATTACACAGCCTTAACGGTAACTATCCACAACCTTTTACAAGCACTAACTTGCTATAAATAAATAACAATTTTAGTTATTAGCTATATTATGCCGCCTCTTATTATTAATCTTAAGGATATATAAGAATGTTTATTGAAAAGATCGAAAAAGACGTTCTACTCAAACCTCTTCAAACCGTTATTGGTATAGTAGAACGAAAACAGCCACTTCCAATTCTCTCCAACGTATTGATTGAGAAATCTGGCGCTAATCTACGTTTTGTAGCGACCGATCTTGAAATTCAAATTACTACGCAAATTAACGATGCCAGCCAAACAAGCGCCGATGCAGCAATTACCGTAGGGGCAAAGAAACTACAGGAAATTCTGCGGGTATTACCGGAGGGAAGCAAAGTTACTCTGGAAATTATGGACAGCCGCCTTCAGGTAAGAGTAAATAAAAGCAAGTTCAGTTTACAAACTTTGCCAGCACAAGATTTTCCCAAGGTTTCAGAACAACTGGAGCACGCGGAAACTGTGCAGATAGAGCAGCAACAACTTAAAAAATTATTTGGCATGGTTCAATATGCCATGGCACAACAGGATATCCGTTACTACTTGAACGGTGTTCTCCTGGTGGTTGACGGATACCACCTAAAACTGATTGCAACGGATGGGCACCGTCTGGCCTATACGAGCGCTAAACTGGACAAGGAATATCCCAAGCGCGAAGTGATATTGCCCAGAAAAACGGTTAATGAGCTGGTCAAATTATTGGCGGACACGGAAGATAAAATTACATTTGATCTGGCAGAAAACCAGGTCAAAATTACTTTCTCAGACATCGTGTTGACTTCTAAAGTCATCGACGGAAAATTTCCGGATTACGAACGTGTTGTTCCCAAATATAACAATCACCTCACATTTGACAGACTGGCTATATTGCAAGCCTTGCAGCGAGCCGCCATCTTGTCCAATGAAAAATTCAGAGGGGTACGTTTTGTTCTAACAGAGAAAAATCTGCGCATAGTTAGCAGCAACAGCGAGCAAGAAGAGGCTCAGGAAGACATAGAAACCGACTATCACGGCGTTGCACTGGATATTGGTTTTAACGTCAATTATTTGATGGACGGCCTGACCAATGCAACTGCGCAAAATATAACGTTTTCCTTTGGAGATCCCAATAGCAGTATTTTGATAACCGTACCGGGTAATGAAGAATTTAAATATGTAGTCATGCCGATGCGGATTTAACCTGACAGAAATATAATGTTTCACGTGAAACAAACGAAAGAAAACAATGAGTGAATACAATTCCGATAGTATCAAAGTGCTTAAAGGGCTGGAAGCGGTCAGAAAGCGCCCAGGCATGTATATTGGGGATACTAACGATGGCACCGGTTTGCATCACATGGTATTTGAAGCCGTGGACAATGCCGTAGATGAAGCATTGGCTGGGCATTGCAATGAGATTAACGTGATTATCCATGCTGATAACTCGATCAGCGTAAGCGACAATGGGCGCGGTATACCGACGGATATTCATAAAGAAGAAAATCGTTCTGCAGCAGAAGTCATTATGACCATCCTGCATGCGGGCGGCAAATTCGATAGTAATTCCTATAAGGTATCGGGCGGCCTGCATGGAGTGGGTGTATCGGTGGTAAACGCCTTGTCAGAATGGTTAAAATTAACTATTTACCGTGACGGTAAAGAACATTTCATGGAATTTCGCCACGGCGACCCAGTGGCCCCGCTAATAGTTGTCGGCCCATCCAGTAAAAAAGGCACCCTTGTTCATTTTCTGGCGGCTAAAGAAACCTTTGGTCTGGTCGAGTTTCATTTCGATATTCTGGCCAAACGTTTGCGCGAATTATCTTTTCTAAACAATGGAGTAAAAATTGCGCTGATTGATCATCGCACGGGCAAGGAAGAAAATTTTGCCTTTAGCGGCGGTATCAAAGGTTTCGTCGAATACATGAACCGGAACAAGAC
>CAYZPM010000084.1:0-8620 GCA_964480365.1 uncultured Gallionellaceae bacterium | reverse complement strand
TCGGTGGGGCATCGGCATCATACTACCCCGGCGAGACGTTCACGATTACGGGCGAATATTCGGTCAATCCTGAAAACAAGCAGTCAACGGGACAGCTACAGCAATTTGTGATCCTGCCTTCCGCTAACGTAGCCACGCCGCTTTATCCGGCTGGATACTATCTTGGCGACTCGGGCGGGAACGTACAGCTTAATATCTCCCCGGCGATCATCGGCCCGTCTACTCCAATCAATCCGCTTCAGACGGTTACTTTATTGCCGACTGGCGGTGCCGCGCTTACGTTTAACATGGCGGCGAACACCACTACCGCAGTCAACAACGTTGCCTATCATCAGGATGCTTTCACGCTGGCAACCGCCGATCTGGTAATGCCCGGCGGCGTGGACTTCTCAGCGCGTGAAACGTATGACGGTGTTTCTCTGAGGGTTATCCGCGCATACGACATCACGAACGATCTTTTCCCGACCCGCATTGATGTTCTTGCTGGTTGGGCTACTCTCCGGCCTGAAATGGCGTGCAGGGTTTGGGGCTAAGGAGGAACTATCATGGGTACTGGAACTGTAAACGTTCAAAATACTCCTCTCACGCAGCAAGTTGCAAGCTCAGTAGACGGAGTAAAACTTATAGCAACGCCGTTTCAGAGAACACAGCCGACACAGACGGCCGTGCCAGTTGTAAACGGAGGCCAGATTCTTGTATTTTCGTCCAACAACGGCGCTACTTCTAACGTGGCAAACGGCACAGCCACTCAAACCGTAAAGGGTTTGACGACCGCAAACAGCATTGCAGCCAACCTCGCTGCAAATGAGATGCTGCTTTGCATCAGCAAGCCTTCGGCACAGGCAGGTATCGGGATTATGGGAATCAGTTCCAACGCAACCGATACCATCCAGGTTGTGTACGCGGACCCGACAGCATCCAACGTAGCACTGACTGCGAATGAAACATACTATTGCGCGGTAGCTCGGGGCCTGAACACCATCACTATCCCCGCTGGCTTGGGACTTGCTGCCAACCTTGCGGCCAACTCCACGGTTGAGCAGACTTTCAATCTGAATGGAGCCAACGCCGCAGCAACGGTAACGGTAAACGCCGCCGGTCAGGTAGTAAGCGCAAACGTGACCAACCAGGGGTCGATGTATTATGTGCCTCCCACGGTGGTATTCACTCCGACCGCAGGATACGGCGGCACAGGCGCAACTGCCATGTGTACTATCTCGGGCGGTGGCGTAACGAGCATTGTCGTAACCAATGGTGGACAGGGCTACACCAATGGACAGGTAACAGTTTCATTTGTTGGCGGCACGGCGATTGCGCCGGGCATGTTTGCAGCTATCAACCAGACCAACGCGAACATTGCCAATCTCGGCATTGGAAACGTCAGGGTATCGGGACCGAATCAGCTTGCCGTTACTTTCGTCAACCCGACTACTGCGAACATCGCAGCGAATGCCAACATGACATTCAATGCCATTGCATTGCCAGGCATCACCGTAGCGAGCCCGATTTGTTTGTGCTCGTCTAACATCACGACCACCACGGCAACGGGAGCGAACCAAGCCAATATCACGACTATGGCTGTGAATAACATTACTGCAAATGATGTCGTAGTCGGGTATGTTCCGGCTCTGGCGAACTCCAACACTGCGCTGGCGGGGGCTACTACCGGGGCAAATGCCATAAACATGGCTTATTTTGGCATTACCAACACGCCATCCGTAGGGCTCATGGTTGCAGCGGTGCATAGGAACCCTGGCACGCCGCCCATGCAGGTGTATTCCGTGTATCTCGCACCGACCTCAGTGGCGAACAACACCACGGCAGAGCAGGTGTTCACGTTACCTGCGAACATCACGCTGTTTGCCAATAGCGCAGTAGGCATCAACAAACCGAGTTACACGCCGAACATCTCGATTGTCGGATGCAGGGCTAACTCGACGACCACGCTTGGCGTTACCTTCATGAACACCGGTGCTACAAACGTTACGCCTCCGGCAGAGTTCTACACGCTGGCATCTTTTACCATGCCAACGGTGTTACTTGACAATGCCACAGGAGCCAACTCGACGAGAGGATGCGTATCTCAATTTGTAAGCATCACACAAAACCAGCTTGTAAACCTCACCAACGAACTGCAACAGACCGCAGTTACGGAAGGTATGATTGTTGGCGGGTAATTAGACTCGCTGAAGGGGGCCACGCCCTTGGACGAACCCCATATCCCCTGTGTGGCGCAGGGGAAACTTTAAATAGGGGAAGAAATGAAAAAGACTCTTTTTACACTCAACATTGACAATTACCAGCCGGACATAACTGCTCTCACATATCCGCTGATGAAAATGTATGCGCACAAGATCGGCGCCGATTTCGCTGTTATAGACAAGCGCAAGCTTACGTTGCCCGGCGAGAACATGGCGGGAGGTTTCCCCGGCCTTGAAAAGTTTCAAATATATGAACTCGGCAAGGAAATGCAGAATGATTGGAATATTTTTATTGATCCTGACGCTCTTGTTCATCCTGACTTTTTCGATCCGACGGCGTTTCTGCCCAAAGACACGACTGCCGCTTATAGCAGTTCAGATTTCGTTCCTATTCGGTTTAGGGCCGATAAATATTTTATGCGGGATGGACGCATGATCGGCAAAGGCAACTGGTTCAGCGTGGTTTCAGATTGGTGCCTTGACTATTACCATCCTCTTGATGACATCACGCTCGCAGAAGCTCAGGCAATGTGCTTTCCCATGCACGATGAATTGACTGCACCGAAACCAATGAGCGGCTATAACATGGTTGAGGATATGCTGGTTAGCCGGAATATTGCAAGATACGGGCTCAAGCATGTACTCATGCCGGATATTCTTGCAAAGTTCGGGCTGAACCTGAATTATATCAACCTCGGCCAGATTCAGACACCACAGGGGATGATGAATCAATTCGGCGGTCCGTTGTTTCATACTTACCTGCCGACACCGGAACAGAAAGTTGTCCAGATGCAGCAGCAGTTAAAACAGTGGGGGATTGAGATCAACCCGAAGCCTATTGTTATTCCGGGCGAAATAAAAGAAACCGCAGCTGTAGAGGTAAAGGCATGAAGCCGATTTTACACAACGATACAATCCAGATTGAAATAACAAACGCTTGCGTTTATCAGTGCGGAAACTGCACGCGATTTGTAGGTCATCACAAAAAGCCTTTTTTTATGGACTTTGATACCTTCAAGGAAGCTGTGGACGCGACCGCAGATTTTGCAAAGATGGATCAATTCCCCGGTGCTCACTTTGTGGGGATGATGGGAGGCGAGCCGCTGATCCATCCCGAATTTGAAAGGTTTTGTAACTATCTCCATTCCAAAGTGGAACCGCGCTGGACCGGGCTCTGGACAACTTTTCCAAAAGGCTTTGAGCATTACCGGGAAGTGATTGTTGAAACATTCGGCAATATCTTTCTGAATGACCACACCCGGGATGATGTGATGCACAGTCCAGTGCTTGTGTCAGCCAATGAATTGCCCTGTCAGGAATGGGAGAAATGGTATCGCATTGAGCATTGCTGGGCTCAAGCATCTTGGTCAGCTTCTATAAATCCTTTCGGAGCTTACTTTTGCGAAATAGCGGCCTCGCTAGCCATGCTTTTGAACAAAAGATACGATGCAAAGGGCAATGAAATTGCTTGGCCTGTTATTCCCGGCTGGTGGACCCGCGTTCCGATCAACTACACTCATCAGATCAAAGAATTTTGTGGTTTGTGCGGGATGGCGATGCCGCTCAAGAAACGGGCAAGCGTGGACGGCATAGATGATATCAGCCCGAAAATGTATGAGCGTCTAAAAAACACTTCACCGAAGATTAAATCGGGCAAATATGCAATCCATGATTTGAATTTCTGTCAGGACGATAGGCCGTATGCGAGCTACAAAGACCCGCTTTACCGAGACAAGATTGCAGACAGGTATGGTATTTTCCTTTTCCAAAATGATTTAAGATTTTTAACTCCCTATCTCAAGAAAAATTGGAAGGAGGTGAAAAATAATGGCGAAATCAAGCAAGCCGATGGAATATCCGAATCAGAACACAGCAGGGAAACGTCACGGCATGTATAAGGGGAAGGCTCCTGCGCCGGGACATGACGGCGGGTCAAGCCGTGGCAATATTCATGATGCCGGTTACAGCTATGCCGACATGGCAAAAAGCAATCCCAAGGTTGGCGGCACAGGCGGGAAATAAAACAGGCGCATTAACTAAGTCCTGAGAGACAGATGCGGCCTAATTTTAACTCGGAGAAAACCAATGAAGAAAAAACGTAAAACATCTTCAATTGATAGCTTTATGAAGAAAAGAAACGCAATAAGCAGGCCGAAAAGAAAAAAATCTGCGAATAGAAACTCTTTGACTCCCGTAGGCAGCGAGTCGAAGATTGCAGAGAGGGCCAGGAAGCGGACGAGAACGACCTCGGTAAGAGTAGGCAGTTCTTACGCTGACATGGCTAAATCCGAACCCAAGGTTGGCGGGCAGCGGATGAAAAAAACTAAAGTGGGCTATGTAATCGCATAATATTTTGGAGAAGAAATGAACATTCTGCTTACAGGGTCAACAGGATTTTTGGGAGGGCGATTAAAAAAACATCTTGAACGCTATCACGAAGTCATGTGTCCTAAAGGTGATATTCTCGGCGAGATGCACTTAATAAATAGATATGATGCAGCAATTCATCTTGTCGGATTGAACGATCATCAATGCCGCCAGGATCGCCTGAAAGCCTACGAAGTCAATGTTGCCGGGACGCATAATCTCCTGACACACGTAAATGCAAAACGCGTAATTTACTTTTCTACAATCCATGTATACAACTATCCACCGAAAGGAACAATAACGGAAGAAACGAAACCAAACCCCGAATCAGTTTACGCCCTTTCGCATTATCTTGCTGAAAAGCTGGTATTGCAGCATTCAGGCGGCATCGTTCTGCGATTCGCTAATGGTTGGGGCTGGCCTGCGAATCCGCACCGGGCAACAGCTTGGATCATTGTTATGAATTCAATGTGCAGACAGGCTGTTGAGAAAAAAGAGCTCAACCTTTTCTTTTCGGATGATGATGAGCGTAATTTTATCACCGCTACGGATATTTGCAGCGCGGTATCTCATGTTCTTGAAAAAGTGTGGGAGCCGGGAATATTCAATGTCGGCAGCACAAAGACGGTTCGCATTCTCGATATGGCTTACAGGATAGCGGACAGATGCCAGTTACTCTTCGGCTACACGCCGAAAATAAACCTTACCACAATGGGCAGTTGGGATGAATATACGCCTAAACGTCCTGAACTCTATAAAACCTCGCTGGATTATCGAATAGACAAAATCAGGAATACCGGCTGGACTCCCGCAGAAGATTACAACAACGAGATAGATGAACTACTCTGGATCGTTAAGGAGGAAAAAGAAGAAAATGCCTTTGAAAAAGGGAAAATCGAAAAAAGTAATTAGTGAGAACATCAGCGAAATGGTTCATGCCGGTCATCCGCAGAACCAGGCGATAGCAGCGGCCATGCGAAGCGCCGGTAAGACAAAAAAAAAGAAGCATCACAACAAGCGGGAAACCACCGAACAGTATATAAAGCGTAGGAACAGGGAGGCGAAATGAAAAGGAAAAAAAAGAAGAGAAAGGGCGTTGAATCCATCGGTAATTTTATGTCCAGGCGCAACAAAGAAACGGGAAAGGTAACTATTCCTCAATATAAAACTCCCCTTGATTCGGCGGGTTCGCATACACAAAAGGCGCGGATGCTGCATAAAGGGGTTGTGAAACCCGCAACTGCAAGGAAACTTGAAAGGATTGAGAAGGCCAAAAAACGAAAAGCCATGACGGAGACGACACCATGACAGATAAAATAATTGATTTCCCGAGAATGATCTATCACATCGTTGAAGATCCCAAGATAGTATTCAATGCCGAAGACCTGAAATACAATATCGACCGCGGATGGTCAATGACACCGGAAACTTTCTCCGAGGTCAAGGCGATTCGTGCGAAAATCGCCTATCATCAGGCTGAAGCTGAAAGACTCGCCGACAAACTGATTGAGATTGAGGACAAGGACAAGGAAGAGAAAAAGCCTCTTGCCGAACCGGCAGAGTCGACAACTGCCGAACCGAAAAAGCGAGGCCGCAAGCCTCATAAGGCCATTGTATGATTTTAGCCGCTCAAGACATAATCAAGGGGGCAATGCGGGCATTGGGAGTGCTCGATAAATCCGAAGCGCCGACCTCCGATGAAATGAATGATGCGCTGCAAGCTCTCAACATGATGATTGACGAGTGGTCGGCGCGCCGGCTGATGAGCACGGCCTTGACTCGTTTGAGCTTCCCTCTTGCCGGGAATCAGCAATCCTATACCATAGGACCGGGCGGCAATTTTAACACCACAGTGCCTTTTGATATTACTTCTGCATTCCTTCGGGATGGCTACGGCCTTGATTATCCTCTTGATATTATGACGCGGGAAGTGTTCGACAGCATGCAGGACAAGTCTTTTGTCTCGGCGCCGCCGCAGGGTATTTTCTTCGATCCCGGTGCGACGCAGCAGGCAAGCCAGCTTGGAACGATTTATGTTTACTACACGCCGGACACCTCGACTACATACACGCTTTGGATTGAAGCGCTGATGCCATTTACGGAATTTGCATCACTGACCAGCACGGTCACATTCCCAGCGTCTTATTACAAGGCGCTTAAATTCAATCTTGCGATTGAGCTTGCACCGGAATACCCCGGGGTTGTCGTCTCTGACGAAGTAAAAATACTCGCCATTGAATCAATTGAAACTTTGGAAGCGACAAACGCCGTGCCGATTATTGCAAGCATGGACTTGCCGGGACAAAAAGGCAGCTTTAATATTTACAGCGGAGATTATAATACAAATTCTTAATTTAATGGAGGATAACAATTAAGATTCCGTTCGTCGGCCCAACGTATCAAGGCCGCAGCCTGAATATAGACGCTTCCCGGTGCGTTAATTTCTTTCTTGAAGTTACGCCCGACGATCACAAGAGCCCGTTATCTCTTATCGGGACCCCTGGGTCTGCTCTATTTTATACTGTTGCTCAGGGCCCGGTGCGCGGAATGCACACGTTCAACAACCTGATTTATTTTGTCGCCGGTTCAGGGCTATATTCTATTACCTCAGGCGGCACTCTTTCAGGATTGCTCGGCACGCTGGCAACTTCTTCCGGCAGGGTACAGATGGCAGACAACGGGTTGTCTCCTACGGGCGGCAACCAGCTTATGATTGTTGACGGCACCAATGGCTATATCTGGAATGTGAACACCACGACTTTTACGACTATCTCAAGCTGGCTATCTCAAGTTGTGGCACCGCAAACTGTTGCTTATCTTGGCGGGTATTTCATAGTCAGCGGCACATCGGGAAGCTTTCAGGTATCGGCGCTCTATGACGGCACGACATGGAGCGGCCTTGATGTGGCGGCGAAGTCTATCAATTCTGATAATCTTCTGGCTTGCTACAATACCGGCGGCTTGCTATGGCTATTCGGCTCTGATGCCATGGAGATATGGCAGCAGACAGTTGGACACCCTCCGTTTGCACTTGTGCCGGGATTTGTTTCCGATTATGGTCTCGCAGCCAGATTCTCGGTTGCAAAAGGCGGCGGCACTCTATTCTGGCTGGCAAATATAAAAGGCGACAAAGGCGAGCTCATCGGAGCTGTCATGGCAACGAGCGGATCGGCACCAGCGGTCATTTCAACACCTGCAATCAACTGGCAGTGGTCTCAATATCTAACCGTATCTGATGCCTTCGCTTATACCTATACGCTAGAGGGGCATTCTTATTATGTGTTAACCTTTCCAACTGCTAATTCGACATGGGTTTACGATATAACGACGCAGCTGTGGAATGAATGGTCAACGTATACGAATGCTCCGTATGCAGTAGGCCGTCATTACGGAAATGCGTATGCTTTTTTAAATGGAAAGCATGTAATAGGAGATTATCAAACCGGCAATTTGTATACGCTATCATCTACTGTTTATACGGACAACGGCAATCCGATTGTGAGTATGAGAACATCACAGCATCTTTTTAACAAGGGGGAATTGAGCAATATTGTTGTTGGAAAAATTCAGATAGATGCAGAAACCGGAGTCGGAGATAACGTCACGATTAATCCCCAAGCTTCTTTGGCGTGGTCTAAAGACGGAGGCCATACCTATTCATCGGATTATCAAGCAAGCATGGGACCGATCGGACAATTTTTAACGCGCCTGCAGTGGCGCAGGCTTGGAATTGCTCGGGACCGGGTATGGCGACTTACATGCAGCGATCCGGTGAAAAAGGTTTTTATGAATGCAATTGTTAACGGCAGGTAAAAGCTGATGGATGACACACAAATAAAAACCTCAATAGCACAATCTCTGGCTTCAATAGCCGCTAATGCTACCTTTATCGTGCCAACGGCGACGAGCACTGTTTTAGGGAAAGCTTCCTTTTCTGCCAATGACTTTGTAGTTACAGGCGGCGCGGTTTCATTAGCAGGTACATGGACGACGCCTCCGTTTAATGCAAATAATTTTACCGCTAGTGGTACAATGACTTGGACAGTTAGTAG
>CAYZPM010000083.1:0-8790 GCA_964480365.1 uncultured Gallionellaceae bacterium | reverse complement strand
CTGTCGTATTGCCCGATGTTTTCCATGGCCTTTCCCATGGCAAAATTCAGCCTGACTCGTTCTTTCATTGGCAGTGATCCACGCCGGACATAAACTGCTTCGAGCTGATCGAAACGAGGATCATCCTGCTGGTAAGGGATATATAAGAGGGCCGTGGATAATGGCCTTGCATCGCCGGGAGCCAGTTCTATTGCCTTGTTCAGGAATGCTTCAGCCTCGTCCACTTTGCCGAGTTCCATCAGGGCACTGCCCAAGTTGCTATATGCATCGGCAAAAACAGGATTGATCTCCAGCGCACAGCGATAACTCTTTACTGCATTATCAAGCTGCCCGAGGTCTTGCAAGACAGCGCCCATATTGCTGTGCGCATTGGCATAATTGGGTTTGAGTTCCAGTGCCCGGTTGTAGCTTGCCACAGCGTCATCAAGTTGCCCGAGGTCGTGCAGCGCATTGCCCAAATTAATATGCACATCAGCGGAATTCGGATTAATTTTGATTGTTTGCAGGTAACAGGCTTCGGCCTCGCCTGGACGTCCCAGGTCATGAAGTGTGACACCCAGATTATTATGCGCCTCGGCATAATCCGGTTTGATCTGAAGTGCACGTTGGAAACTCACTTCGGCCTCGTCTAGCCTGCCCTGTTCCATGAGAGTATTGCCCAAGTTGTAGTGTACTTCTGCGTAATCCGGTTTGATCTGTAACGCTTGCCGGTAACTCTCTTCAGCTTCGTTTGGCCGACCAGCCGTTTGGAGGGTAATGCCCAAGTTGTAGTATGCGTGGACGTAATCTGGTTTGATTTGCAGCGCCTGTCTGTAACTCACCTCGGCCTCGCCTAGCCTACCCTGTTCCATGAGGGTATTGCCCAAGTTGAAGTGTGCATAAGCGTAATCCAGTTTGATCTGAAGTGCTCGTTGGAAACTTACTCCGGCCTCGTCTAGCCTACCCAATTCCAGAAGTGTAAGCCCCAAGTTGTAGTGAACTTCGGCGTCGTTTGGCAACAGTGCTGCAGATTTTTGCGAAGACATCAACGAGTCCTCATTTCGCCCAATCTGGTTATACAGCGCACCCAAAGCCTTCCAAGCAAACCCGCAATCTGGATATTGCTCAATCAGTAAACGTGCATAGTTTTCCAGTTCGAAATGACGCCCTGCATTGAAAAAGGCGACAAGCTGATGGAGTTCGGAAGGAGTCGGCGTTGTATTCTTCGCGGGCAAGCACACTTCAAATTTAGGGGCGCAGCATTTCTTGAATTTTTTACCACTTCCACAGGGGCATGGATCGTTTCTTCCTGGATTTTCGTTCACATTATTTATAAATTTAGCAGGTTAACATCACACAAAATTTGAATCATTATTCGATTATGTAAGCAAGCTATGTCAATTTTGTAAAAATTTTATTTTTGCAACATATCTTACAATTCTTGACCAAAATCAACCACGGATTGCGGAGGACCATTGTTGTTACAAGCCGCGTTTCATCGCGTTAAGCAACATTTCGCGAAAAGCGGCAAATACCTTGTGCATCTGGGGCTGTTTATAAGGAAAGAGATCAACCGGATCAAGCGCATGGACGGCCATGTTGCTGTCTACTTCAAAAATTAGCAGGCTGCCGTCAGGAGTCTCGCCACAATCGATACCGAGATAGTCAAGCCCAATGCGCTCGTGGATGGCGTGAAAAGCATCTTTGTGCCGGAGGGCGAATTCCTCGTCGAAGTCGACCATGAAACGCTCTTCTTCGGCACGTTTTTCGGCACTTTCAGTCATGCCCGCGTTCAGGTAATGAATCATCCAGTGGCTTGATATGCCCATGTGGCAGATAAACGGACGACCTTCGATGAGGACTATCCGGTATTTTCGAAACAGACCGTCCTTTCCGCGATAATCGACGAAGCGGGAAATATAAAATTCATTCTGTGTCATTGTCAGCAGATAGTCGGCAATGGCCGCCGGATTTTCGAGTTTGACTAGGCCTTTTCCGGCATGTGAGTCTACCGGACGGGCAATAAGCGGGGATTCCCCATCTGCAAAAACGGGCCCATCGGTAAGTACGGCGGCGACAGCTAGCTCTTCGTTGCCAATTTGTTCCAGAGTTTGCCGACTGATGCGAGCCGTATCCGGCATGACTATTCCCGGAGCAGACTTCAGCAATGCACAGGCGCTATCGCGAGACAACAAGGCAATCCGACCTGGCATATTGAGCACCGGGTGCGGCCAGGATTTTATGGCGTTGTCGAGCTCCTGAAGTAGTGGAGCATTTTCGTCGGATTCGCCGATTGCGACGAACAGTACATCATGATCGGGGAGCGAGATAGGCAAAGGCCGTTGCGGTGATACATAGAGCATATCGAGAGAGACATCGGAATTTTCCAGTAGCAATTCAACGGGCGTGTTTACCATCAGATCGCCCGCTCCCATGATGGCGAGCATCCGGATTGCGGCCTGCCCGGTTGCGGACGGCAGGGAATAGATTTGCTGTAAATCCAGCGCTTGTGCTTGCATCGTCAAGGCCAGCTCGCGGTTTCCCCTGAGCAGCAAAATCGTAAAAAGATCCATAAATGCATTGGCATCTACCTTGCCTGAACCCTTTTCGGCGCGGGCGACCAGTTGCGTACCTAAAGGGGCGAGGTCAACTCCGGAAAAGATCATTCTCATAATCTTTGCAAGGCCTATCAAGGATGCCTGCTCGACGTTAGTCTCAAGGGGAGGTGCTGAGGATTCAGGATTCATGATGTTGGTTGGCTGTTGTTGAGGGGTTTTTACCGAATGCAATTGTCGCTTTTAGGAGAGCGTCAATGTCTTTTGAACTGGTGCGATGGTTAACGATTGCGGCGCGAATCGCGAAGCGGCCATTGATGGTCGTCGTTGATGGCACCGCGATTCCTGATTCTTGTAGAGCGACCACGATGTCTGCATTTACCCGGTCAGAATCTTCGCAACGATAGCGAAAACAAACGATGTTCAGCGAAACGGGCGCAAGCAATTCCAGTTCTGGAGTTTCCTCTATGCTCTGCTGCATGTATTGGGCAAGCGCGCAGGTATGGGCTATCACTTCCCCCAGCTTTTCCGCGCCGTAAACCTTGATGGTGAACCATGTCTTCAACGCGCGGAAACCGCGCGACAGATCGGGACCAAAATCGCATGGCCACGGCGATCCCGCAGACAACCCACGCGTATCACGCTTCAGGTAAGCGGCGGGCGAGGCGAAGGTGCTGTGATGCAGTGCACCATCCCGCACCAGAATGAACCCAGCATCGTAGGGTACTTGCCCCCATTTATGGAAATCGAAAGCAACGGAATCCGCACTTTCCATCCCAGTTAGACGCGGCGCTATTTCTGGCGCCAGCATGGCAAGTGCGCCGTAAGCGCCGTCAACATGGAACCAAATCTTTTCTTTCTGGGCGATGTCCGCAAGAGCGGCAAGGTCATCGATGGCGCCGACATCCACCGAGCCAACCGTCCCGGCAATGAAGAATGGAGTATAGCCTGCGCACCGATCCGCATCGATGGCGCGTTTAAGCGCCGCTATATCCATTTGGTATTGCTCATTCATCGGGATCAGGCGCAAGGTGTCAAGCCCGAGACCAGACAAATCCATCGCTTGCGCGATGCAACCATGAGCTCCCATTGACGTATAGGCAGACAGGCGATTGCCACTGGCTGCAATACCCTCATGGCGAACACTGGCGCCCAGCGCGGCAGTTCGGGCAACCAGCACGGCAATCAGGTTCGCCATGGAGGTGCCTGTCACAAACAGGCCGCTCGCGCTTTCGGGAAAGCCGAATAGCTCGCGCACCCACTGAAGTACCTGCCGTTCCACCTCTATAGGCATTTGGTCGCGTCCGCCCAAATTGGCGTTCAAGCCGGCAGCTAGCATTTCCGCCAGCATGCCAATCGGCGTGCCGCCGCCATGCACCCAGCCCATAAAGCCCGGATGCGCATTGCCGACGGCAAAGGGAAGGATGTCCCGCATGAAGGTGTCATGCACCATCGTGAGATCGGACGGTTCCTGCGGAAGCGGCTCATGGAAAAGGGTGCGTACTTCTAACGGGATGGGCTGCCAGACCGGACGTTCGCGGATATGCTCCAGATAGTCCAGCATATCGTCCAACATTCGGTGGCCTTGTGCGCGCAAATCTTGCCAATCCGTCGGATCGAGTGTGTCTGGCTCAGGTTTTTCTGATGATGCCTCGCGCATACTTTCCTTCGTTTTTGGAAAACACACGCCACAGATTTACACGATTAATACTGTACAAGCAAGAATTCATGGTTAAGTTTCCATGATTATCCGTATTAATCCGTGGCTAAAGGCCTTTTCAGGCGCAAGAGGGAAAAATGACCCCTACTATTTTGAATCTACCGCTGACAAGCGGGCGCCTGTACAATTGAATCTGGATTTGTACACTACACCTGCATGTTCATAATGTCATTATAGGCGGCGATTACCTTGTTGCGTACCTGTACCGTGGTTTGGAATGCAATATTAGCCTTTTGCATGTCTATCATTACGTCGCTCAGGTTGACCTTATCGTCTCCCAGCACAAAAGCTTTCTGCATGGATTCGGCATGGTTCTGCGCTTGTGCCACACTATCCAGCGAAGATTTCAATATTGCGGCAAAATCGGTTGCACCGCTTGCGCCAGTTGCTTCAGCCGTGGTTTTTGGCGTCAGTGGCGCAACACCGCCTTGCGCAATGGCCATCGCCGAGCGCATTTGGGCCAACAAACTGTCCACTCCGGAAACGTTCATGATTTACCTCCACTTTTGGAGACTGTACATTATCAGCCGCCAGCGCTACGCCAGCGCCGGAAAAGCCGTGGAATTCCCCCGCTTTTCGCAGCACCACGCCTGACATGTACGGTGATAATGCGCAGTATGAGGTAATGGATCAACAAACAGGAAACTGCGGCGGATAAAATGGCAGAAGATAACGCAACCCCCACACTGACACAGGCTCTGGGAGCGCTCGGCTCACGGCAGAATCTCGCGCTGCTGGTTGCCTTGGCAGGTATTGTCGCGCTGCTTGTCGGCCTGTGGATATGGGGGCAAACCCCGGATTACCGTGTGCTGTACAGCAACCTTTCTGACCGAGATGGCGGGGCCATTATCGACTCGCTGCAACAACAAAATATCCCTTATAAGTTCTCTGAAGGCGGTGGTGCGCTGCTGGTTCCCGCCGACAAGGTGCATGAAGTGCGCTTGCACTTGGCTTCGCAGGGCTTGCCCAAGGGCAGTTTGGTCGGGTTCGAATTAATGGAAAACCAGAAGTTCGGTACCAGCCAATTTCTCGAACAAGTGAATTACCAGCGTGCGCTGGAAGGC
Source organism: uncultured Gallionellaceae bacterium (assembly GCA_964480365.1). GTDB lineage: Bacteria > Pseudomonadota > Gammaproteobacteria > Burkholderiales > Gallionellaceae > CAIQPV01. Next base: position 3,472 of record CAYZPM010000083.1, on the reverse strand, counting down.
GAGCTGGCCCGCTCGATGCAAACCCTAGCTGCCGTACAGAGCGCACGTGTGCACCTAGCCCTGCCCAAACCTTCGGTATTCGTGAAGGATCAACTCCATCCCAGCGCATCTGTAGTGCTGACCCTGTTTCCGGGCCGTACACTGGATCCAGGCCAAATCAACGGCATTATTCATCTGGTATCGAGCAGCGTGGCGGACATGCCTGCCAAAAATGTGAGTGTGCTTGATCAAAGCGGTTCGCTATTAAGTTCCATCAAGGAAGGTTCCGATACCTCGCTGGATGCCACCCAGATCAAATATGTGCGACAAATCGAACAGGATTATATCAAGCGTATCGAAGCCATCGTTTCACCGCTGGTGGGTGCCGAAAACGTGCATGCGCAGATTACTGCCGACATCGATTTTTCACAGGCCGAACAAACTGCGGAAACTTTCGGGCCGAACCAACCGCCTAACGAAGCAGCAGTACGCAGCCAGCAAACGTCGGAATCGAAAAATGGTAGCGGGCAAAATCCAGCTGGGGTGCCCGGTGCGTTATCGAATCAACCCCCGGTTCCGGCTACTGCCCCCATCGTCAGTCCGGCCAGCGCAGTGGCAGAAGCGTCTGGCGGTGCTGGCGCCAACTCACACAAGGAGTCCACCACCAATTTTGAAGTGGATCGCACGATACGCTATACCAAACTGCCGGTGGGCAGCATCAAACGTCTTTCCGTGGCGGTAGTCGTCAATAATCGTATGGTCTCGGACAAAAGCGGTAAAACCACCTCCAGACCGCTTAGCGACAGCGAAAAAGAGCAGATCACCGCGTTGGTGAAGGAGGCGATGGGCTTCAACGCAAGCCGTGGCGACTCGCTGAATGTGCTGAACAGTGCGTTCAACGAAGAGAAAGAAGTATCGGTAGCTGAAATACCGCTGTGGAAACAGCCGGAAATGATTGCGTTGGCGGAAGATGCGTTGAGGTATTTAATAATCGCCAGTATCGGATTGTACTTGCTGTTTGGCGTGATCCGCCCTGCTTTCAGGAATTTTGAAAATGCACGCAAACAGGCCAACCAAGAGAAAGCCCGGCAAGCCGAGGAGAAAGCCACGGCTTTCCGGGCACCACCAGACGGTCAAGCCGCCTATGATAACAATCTTCAGTCCGTGAAACAGATGGCACAGAATGATCCAAAGGTGGTGGCAGCCGTAGTCAAGGAATGGGTGAGCAAAGAATGAGTGATGCAGGCATCCAAAAAAGTGCGATTTTGCTCCTGACGCTGGGTGAACATGCGGCGGCAGAAGTGCTGAAATACCTTGAGCCACGAGAGGTGCAAAAAATAAGCACCGCGATGGTGACAATGAGAAATCTGTCGCGGGAACAGATATCCGAAGTATTTGAGGAGTTCTATCAGCTTGCGGCAGAAAAAACCACGATCGGCATGGACTCCAACGATTACATTCGCCGCATGTTGACTCAGGCGCTGGGTGACGATAAGGCGGCGGGTCTGCTTGACCGCATCATGCAGGGCGACGATACCAGCGGCATCGAAAGCCTGAAATGGATGGATCCGGCCCAGATTGCCGAAATGATAGGCGGCGAGCACCCGCAGATCATTGCCACCATCCTGGTTCACCTTGAGCCGGAACTCGCTTCCAGCATTCTCGGTTTTTTTACCGAACGCATACGCAACGATGCGCTGTTGCGCATTGCCACACTGGACAGCGTGCAACCCACCGCGCTACGTGAATTGAATGACGTGCTGACCACCTTGCTGACAGGCGAAGGGGTGGGCAAGAAACATATAAAGGGCGGCGTGCGCACCGCAGCGGAGATCCTTAACTTCATGGGCAGCGTGCAGGAAGGCGCCGTCATCGAAACAGTGCGTGGCTATGATGCCGACCTGGCGCAACAAATTATCGACGAGATGTTCGTGTTTGACGATCTGGTCGAGGTGGATGACCGCGCTATCCAGCTCATTCTGCGTGAAGTTCAGTCCGAATCCTTGATCGTTGCGCTCAAGGGCGCAAATGAAGAGTTGCGCGAGAAAATCTTCAAGAATATGTCGCAACGCGCTGCCGAAATGCTGCGCGAAGATTTGGAAGCAAAGGGGCCGGTCAGGGTCAGCGAAGTGGAAGCGGAACAGAAAGAAATCCTCAAGGTGGTGCGTCGCCTTTCGGATGAAGGACAAATTGCACTAGGTGGCAAGGGGGACGAATCTTATGTCTGATGCGACCGCCAAGGAGCGCCTTACCGCCTACCAGCGCTGGGAACTACCCAATTTTGACATGCCGAAGGTCGTTGTTGGAGCGATCGCTACGTTTCCCACTGCAGCTGAAGTTGAACATATCCACCAGCAGGCGCAAGAGGAAGGCTATCAAGCCGGCGCGCAAAAAGCGCGCGACGAAGCGCAACGGCTGGCGGGAATAATAGGCGCGCTGGAAAAAGAGTTGCAGCTGGTAGATCAACAGGTTGCGCAGAATTTATTGGATCTGTCCATGGAAATTGCCAAGCAAATGCTGCAACAAGCGCTCAAGGTAAAACCCGAACTGTTACTCAGCGTAGTAAACGAGGCCATCGGTGAACTGCCGCATTTCAGCCAACACGCCCATTTAATCCTGCATCCATCTGATGCAGAATTGGTGCGCAGCAAAATGGGAGAACAACTTGACCATACCGGCTGGAAAATTCTCGAAGACGCTCAAATGCAACCCGGCGGATGCCGAGTAGAAACTGCGCACAGCCAAATTGATGCCAGCTTGACCACACGTTGGAAGCGCGTAGTCTCATCTATCGGACAGGATAATTCATGGCTGGAAACCTGACACCCACAAGCGTTCACGCTCAACGTTGGCAAAATTGCCTGCAGGACAACATTGAATTGGTGGCGCAGGGTAAATCCCTGTTGGTCAGCGGTCGCTTGACCCGTGTCACCGGGCTGGTGATGGAAGCGGTTGGCCTGAAAATGCCGGTTGGCAGCACCTGCGTTGTGGAATTGCCCAATAGCCGGGTCGAAGCCGAAGTGGTCGGTTTTTCCGGGGAAAAATTATTTCTCATGCCGGAAAATGACGTGCAAGGCCTGATGCCAGGTGCGCGCGTAGTGCCGCAGGAGCCAATGGGAATGCCTGCACTTGGTAGCAAGAACCGCACGCTGACGAGGCGGGCTGGAGATCGTACGCGCCACTTACCGGTAGGTAATATGCTGCTGGGACGCGTATTGGATGGGGCCGGACGCCCGCTGGATCAACTCGGGCCGCTGCCGGAAGAAAAAACTGCACCGTTGCAAAGCCGTCCGATCAATCCTCTGGATCGCGCGCCGATCAAGACTCCGTTAGATGTCGGTGTGCGCGCCATCAATAACTTACTTACGGTGGGGCGCGGTCAACGCATGGGCCTGTTTTCTGGCAGCGGCATAGGCAAAAGTGTGCTGCTCGGCATGATGGCACGTTATACCAGCGCCGATGTCATAGTAGTTGGGCTGATCGGCGAACGTGG
>CAYZPM010000082.1:0-9125 GCA_964480365.1 uncultured Gallionellaceae bacterium | reverse complement strand
TGCCGCCCGTGTAGCTCACGGCCATCGTGCGTCCTGCACTGGAGGTCGCGGATATTCGCTTATCGTGCACCCTTCTTGATTCGTACGCGCCGTGTTCCGTGTCTGATAGCACCTCGCACGGCACCCACACTTCTTTCTGGGCGACCAGCGGCCAGACATATTCGAGATTGGACTTAATTTTCGCATAGACCCAAGTCAGCACGTCCTGGTGGCGCTTCTCGTATTCGGCCTTGGCCAGCACATTAATCTGTCGGGCGTAATTCTGCCTGGCGATAAACACGCGATCTGCGGCCAACTCTTCTCGGGTACCGAAACTGGTGGAATCCACAATCTCGCACGTCACGCGCCCCTGTTTATTGAGGTATTCGTCGAGGCTTGAACCCCATCTCCCCCCATTCTCGCACAGCCCCACTTGCCCCGGATTGTCGGAAAACAGATTGGCGACCAGTTGGGTGCCGGGTGGGGCCACCAATTTCAGGCACGAATCCAACACCTGCGCCGCATAGCGGTCTTCCAGCCACCGGTTACGCTGGTGCGCATCGATTTTGCCCAGCGCCGCCTCGTTGATCGAATCACTTTTCACGTCCGCCATGGTCAACGGCGGCAGCGCCAGCGGCTGATAGCTGACGACGGGAAGCTTGGCCGCGTGCGCGGCATCGACCAAGGGTGAGGCCACTTTGAGCATTTCGCCGGTATAACAAAGTGCCGGCGCTTGATAGGCTTGGTTCCAGAATTTGTCCACGATCAGGCTGAGCATCATGGTCAACCAAATGACTTCGGGCGCCTCAAGCGTATTGATCGGGTGGATGGGTTGCACTTCCTGCTGGTACGGGACAAGCGCAACCGTAGAGGAAGGCACGACGAACGCCCCGCCTTTTTCGTTGAACTCGACCCCCAGCAAGGCGTACGGAAACCAGTTGCGCGCCATGCGCTCGGCCAGCACCTTGTCCATCCGGCGCCGCAAGTCCTCGGCTTTGGGATGGGACAGCTTTTCCTTGTCGGTGAAGATAAAGATATTCCCGCCATTGCGGATTGCAAAACAGAAGTAACTTCTCGCGGCATCCACCGGGTCGACGATCATATTAACGGTCACACCGGACGGCATCGCTGCCATCATCTTGAGCATGGAATTGATGTTCCACCATCGATAAACGTGCTTGCCGTACACCGGCTTGTAATCGGCAGGTTCCGGCGTCCCGGCTAAAAACTGGTGCACCGACAGATTCTTCATGGTGCGCAGCGCGTCCCGCCGCAGGACGGCGAGCTGGTGCCGGTTGGCCGACATTTCTTTCACCTGGGCCGATGTGGCGCCATACCCCGACACGGCCCGCCTGACATTTTCCATGAACGTCTGCCCGACCCGCGTGATTTCCTCGCTCCGCAAATACCCGAGCAATTCGCTGCTTTTTTCCAGATATTTGGCCACCTGCTCGGGCTTTTCGAGCAAATCTTCGACCGAAAAAGTGCGATCTCGCAGGTAGGACGTCACCTGAATTATGGCCATAAATCAAAAGGCCAGCCTGTCACCAAACTGGCCTCCTCTCTACCGCCTTACCCTACTCCCCTTTCTTCTCCCCCCCAGCCTCACCCACCTTCCCCGCCTCTCCAGCCTCAAGCACCTTCTGCTTCCTCACCCCCTGGCGTGTCCCATAATAGGATGCACCGATCGACGCCCGGCTATGCCCCAACCTCTCCATCAAATTTAAACTCGCCTCCCTATACGCGTACCGATCCAGACCACTTATATCTCCGCCCTTAACCGGCGCCTCAACCCCGGCCAACTCTTTATGGGACTCGTGAGCATACTCATGACGCAATCCATGCGACGACACACCCTTATCCGCCAAAGTAATCCCCAACCTCCTCAAAACATGATAGCAATGCTGGATATTCTGCTCTACCGTTAAACCCCGCTTACCCAACCTCCCAGAGTTCTTATCCGCAACCACTTTCGCCCGCTCCAACACCTTCCTCTGCCAATCCGTCTTGAGCGGCACATTTCGATCCCTTTTCCCCTTGGTCCCTTCACGCACATAAAGCGCTTCACCCTTATCCCCAACCCCAGGCCGCATCATCACGCTCTCCCGAATGCGCAACCCAAACGCAAACATCTGTTCCACCCAAACGGCCACACGCTCTTCCTTCCCGCCACGATAGGCCCTGATCTGCTCAATAATCTCCTCAGGATTCACATCATTCCCGGTCCACGACTTGTCCGACTTGGTAACCATCGACCTCTTCACCGACGCAGGATCCTTCACGTACTTCTCAGACGCGCCAATCATCCCCGCTTTGCCAATCCAAAAACAAAACGTACGCATCGTCGTCAACATCGACGTAATCGTCGAAGGCAACTGCTTCTGCTCCTCCAGGTAATGACAGACCGCTGTCACGTGCTTTGGCTTCAAACTGTAAATCGTCGTGATCTTGTACTTCTTGTAAAAAAGCACCTTGAAAAATATCATCACATTAAGCGTACGATTGCTCTGTGTCTTCGAACTCACCATCTTGTCTTTCAGGGCCGCCTTGGCATTATTCTTCTGCAGCGTCAAGTGGATCTCATTTAAGCATTTCCTCGGAATCCTCTTGTCCTTTACCTCTTGTGGCAAGATCGCGTTCTTTCCTCCAGGACGCCCTCCACTATCCCCTCCACTATCCTGCGCGTTCCCAGAAGTATCCGCATCCCCTTCAAACACTACTTCCTCCATCCCTTCCTCTTCAAATTCTTCCATGATCTACTACCTCCTTCAAATCAATAGGTCGCAATTCCATCAGGCGTAATTGAGCCACCCAATGGGTTCTGAATCCTTTTTACTGCTGGGATACCCGCCTAGTCAGGGCGCTTTTGTAGCTGTGCGATTTGCCCGTCGCGCGGGGAGAAGGTTTTTGGGCGTTCAGCCCTGGTGTTACTTAAGTCGGCACTGGAGGTAATAAAGCGAGGAATTTCTTCCTTCAAGCAATAAATGTTATAAATAACAATAGCCTTTCGACCATACCATCTGCTTATCTTTCGATAAACATCCAATGTTTAAAATCTTTCTGCAAACACACTGGTCTTTCTCAATGTTGCCCACTACCACCATGGACTTCACCTGCACTTGGCAGGAACCGTTTATCCCCGTGACCTATCCCGCATTGCGGACAATAGATCCTCACCGTATTCTCGACTCTCGTCAAAAACTACGCGGGGTGTGTGAATAGCGTTGCGTCTTGTCATAATTTGCACATCCATGTGTTCTTTTAATCCCATATCGATCTACTCGCCCAATCTATTCTCTCCACGCAACAGACGCCGATCTCCAGAATCAAACACCACAATTAAGTGGGTTCGTTTCTATCATCTACGTAACCGTGCGCCCGAGAGCGTCGTTAGGGCCAATCAATAAGGGTTTTACTTACAAGAAATGTGTCTTGCCGTGACTCGGCGGGTTGGCAAACGACTCGCATCTGCATAAGCATAAGCTCAGCATCAGCATGTTGTTCACCAAAAGACTGTCTGTGTTTCCACAGGCATATGAGTTAGCAGTGTGCGTTACTCGATTTTCGGGGGACTAGCCCGCTTTTTGAAAAAACCTCCGTGTTTTGGGTTCCCCCTAAGGGGTTCCAATTGGAAGGAAGCAATTTCTTTTCCCTGTTGATAGGAGTTAATCCTATCTATCACTGTTACAGGGGAACGTCTTACTTCGAAATTCCGGTTAACGTACGGACCCGAGATCCCACCAGTGGCGGGAAGTGTGATCATTTAAACAAATCCAAATCACCTTGTCAAGAGGATTGCGTCCTTTTTTCAAGTCCCAGTTGGGAGCGGTGGGTCTTGGTTTACGCTCCGTCTGCCTGACGTGATATGGGTTGTCTTATCACTCCGTCTTGAACCCGTTTTTTTACGGGGCAAATTGATGGCGGTTTTTTACCACTTTTTTGAGGTCCATTTACAAAGCTAAATCGCTTCTTAAACAGGCTTCGTTTTCTTGATTTCCAAACATAGGCGCGCGTTGTTTGTGTTTGGTTTGGAATGTGACGCGGGTTTGATTTGGCATTCTGGGGGACTGAGGCCGTTGTTATGGCAATGACAGGCGGTTAACCATGATCTCCAGGCTGCTGCCTTCCCTGTAAATGGAGAAAAGCCAACCGGAAGGATTTACCCATGCTGACCCACTCGGCTGATACCCGGCTGGGATACGGCTGGCGCACGACACCAACCTTTAAAGATCAGGCCTTTCAAACTTGATACGGCTGATACCCGGCTGGCCCACGGCTGGCGCACGACCCCGCCATTTCAAGACCAGACCGCTCAACCTTGATACGGCTGATACCCGGCTGGGATACGGCTGGCGCACGACACCACCGTCATCGGTAAAAACCAGCGGCACCGCGAAATATTTTAGAGACTTACCGTGCGTTGGGCTAATTTTACTATACCCCTTTTTGTTCACGCGTGAACATTTTCTTCCATTTGCTCATCCTGCAAACGAATATCCGCGAAAAACCTGTTTATTCGATCAGCACGCCGCCAATAAGTTTGGCACTATCTCGGCATCAGTTTTATTCAATTTTGACGGAACCGTCAACGAAAGGAACCAATGAACTCCCCTAATGAGCAAACCAGCGTGCGCGCGATCGACGTGGGCTACGGCAATGTCAAATACTCCCTCCACCACCGCGACATGACTGGGCCAGTTGTCTGCGAGAATTTCCCTTCTCACTCCCCTATTGCCTCTGACAAGGCTCTTGCCGCAGGCGTGATGAAAGGCCGCGATACCGTCGCCATAAAAATTAACGGGATTTCCTACGAAGTGGGCAAGCAGGTCACCCTGGCGCTTGCCGTCGACGACAAGTCCGTGGTGCTCGGCAAAGACTTCTGCCAGTCCGACGCTTATCTGGCCAGGCTGCGCGGCGCGCTGTTCTATATGCGCGGCAAGGATAAGGATGGCATCAATTACACCCCTGAAAACATTCAACTGCTCGTTGTCGGTCTGCCCGTCAGCACCTATCGCGACAAAGATCTGGTGCAAAAGCTCAAGGAACGCGTGCTCGGCTTTCACGAACTCCCAGAGGAACGCTCCGTAAATGTGGAGAAAGTCATTGTCTTGCCCCAACCAATGGGGGCTTTTTTCCAGCATGCCATCTCCAAGGACTTGCTCCTTACCATGAGGAACCAAACCAACCTGATTGTGGATCCCGGCTATTACACCTTCGATTGGCTGTTCAGCGCAGGCATGACGCCTGTCGACGTCCGCAGTGATTCGGCAAACAGGGGAGTAAGCGCGATCCTGGAGATTATGGCGCACGAGGTTATCATGCAGGAAAAGTTTGACGCCAATGAGTCCACGCTGATCCGCATGCTCGAAGCGCATTACATGACCGGCGTCCCATTTGTCCCGTTTGGGGTGAACATCGATATGCCCAAGTACGAGGCGCACGCGGCGTCCGTGATTAATGACGCCGTCGCCGCCATGGCGCACAAGGTTGGCGATGGGGCCGACATCCACAACATCCTTCTTGCGGGGGGCGGTGCCAAGTTCTTCAAGGCCGCCCTTGAGAAACAATTTCCCCGGCATAAGGTGCTGATCATGACCGAGCCCGTATATTCCAATGTCCGTGGATTCCATATGGCCGGCGAGCAAACCATTCTGGCGCAGCGTGTTTCAACCCGCAAAGCAGCCGCTAAATAAAGGGGGCCGCAATGAGCAAGATGAATGGTGTTTCCGCCACACTGGTCATTTACGAGCATGACCACCTTGATCTCTATCAGGAACTGGCCGCCCTTTCCTCTGAAATGAGAACCAAGCGGGCGACCGAGTTGATTCTGCAAGGATGGGCGCTTGTAGAGGGCGTGAAATTACACGATTCGTTTAACAAGGCCCGATTGTCAGATTAAAAGGAGTCACTATGTCTAAAGGTAGCCAAAAAAGAATTCGTATGGAGTTAACCATAAGCGAGGACGCGCAGCCCATGCTGTACCACGCGCTCGCTGACGTCCCCCCGCGAATGAGGAATCGGCGTGCGGCAGACATGATGCTGTGCTGGCTGGCCCATCTACAAGGCATGTCAAACAATACGAATCCGCAAGGCAATCAAGCTAATCAGGCACCCTTGAAAACTCAGCCGTCGGAGGCTGAACATGCCGGGACGGGAAAAACCCCAGAAATAATACCAGGACACAATGATGAGAAGATGCAGGTAGTCGCGGATTCGTTTGGAAAGTTTGATTCCTAGTAACGCCTATCTGTGTCTGTCCGACTGGCAACCCTTCACTAACATTCTGCCAATCAAACTGCCCATGCCAAGGGATTCGGACAGACAGAACTTTGGCTAATCTTAAATCTCACCGTAATGCTCACGCCTCAATTTGAGGCGTTTTTATTGGTTCCTCACAATCCAGATGCTCCGAAAAAGCCCATCCCACATAAATAAAGCCGCGTTCCTCCTTTTCCAAATTCTAGGTGTCATCTTTTTATTGGGGTTGGATGCTCACTATGCCATCATGTTCACATTGATAAGAAAGGGCGATAAAGATGGATTTGCGAAACAAGCTGAAGGAACAACTGAACACACCCGCAATAACGAAGAAGCAGCAACAATTGTTGGCCGCCGGAATCGCGGTGGCGAATGGGACGATCAAGATTGCGCTGGCTTTTGTGCTGTTTTTTGTGATGGTATTCGCCGGGCACTATTCCGGCTTCGAGAGTTTTGTACAAGGTTTATTGGGAGTGAAATGATCATGAAGGTATTTTTGTGTGAAAAACCGGCTCAGGCCAAAACGCTGGCGCAACACATCGGGGCAACCCGTTTTGTCGAGGGCGCCTGGCAAGGCAATGGGGCTGCTGTTGTTGCTGCCCAAGGTCACTTGTTGGGGCTCGCTCCGATTGACGAGTACGTGGGCAAGGGCAAGTGGAAGCTGGACGATCTGCCCGTGCTGCCCCAATCGTGGGTGCTGCAAGTTAAAGAGGACGAGCGCTCAAAAGAATTGTTCGCCGCAATCGGTCGATTTCTCGCTCAAGCTGACCAAGTGATTTTGGCTACGGATCCGGACGACGAGGGCGAATTGCTGGGACGCGATCTTCTTAATGCGCACGGCTATAAGGGCAAAGTGTCCCGGCTGTGGGTGTCGGCACTCAATTCTGACGGGCTGAGTGATGGGCTTTCCAACCTGTTGCCGTTGTCTGCTACGGACGGTTTTTACCGTGCCGCGAATGTGCGCCGCAAGTTGGACTGGATGTTTGGCATGAACCTGTCCCGAGCATTCTCTGTTGTGCTTGGCAAGACAACCCATGTCGGGCGGATCAAAACCAAGCTGCTGACCGAGCTGGTGCAGCGTGAGCGCCAGATCGCGGCATTCAAGCCGAATCCCTATCATTCCGTTACGGCAAAAATGCTGGGCGGCGCTGAGGAATATCACTTCTTCAGCGGCAGCGCGCCGACATTGCTCGATCAGGATGCGCTGGACGATATGCTGAACTTGAAAGGGGCATCAGGAACATTGACCTCTGTAATTGAGGATAACGTCGAGGTGGCGCCTCCCCTGCCCTACTCTTTGTCGGCTTTGTTGGCGGATGCGGCATTGTCGGGGATTGGGCTGTCGAGCGGGTATGCTGCAACTCAGGCATTGTATGAGGCCGGTGCAATCAGCTACCCGCGTGGAGGCTCAACTGTCTTGCCGGGCACGAACAGTGGCGACTTTGCCGCGCACTCGGCAATTCACGTAACGGGCGATTTGCCAGCCGGAGCGACGGGGGCGATGGCGGGCATCTACAATCTGGTGAAACAAAACCTCCAGATGCAGTCCATGCGTGCCGCCACGATCAACCGGCGTACTGTGGTGGTCGATGTCGAAGGCAAACTGTTCAAGCTGCACGAGCAAACCTTGATGAAGGAAGGGTTCACCGGGCTGATTCAGCCATGGCATCCTGATTTTGCCAAGTATCGGTCAATGGTGAAAAAAGGGGCGATAAGGAAGCTTTACAAGAAGGGTTCTGAAATGATCGTAACCGGCATGGAGGTCAAACGGCTCGAAACGATCGCTCCAGCCCCCTTCAACGAGGCGTCGATGCTGAAAATGATGCTTGAAAACGGCATCGGCACCGAAGCGACGCGCGTGAGCTCGATAAACAGTCTCCTTCGAGATGGCGTGGCAACGGCCAGTGTTGCAGGGGGTGGCCCCGTTGTTTTGCGTCCTACAGATTGGGCTCAGGATGTTGTCGCCAATTTGCCGTTTTCGGTATTGGGCAATAGCATGACCGGCATGGTCAAGGCGGCGCAAGATGCCGCACGGCATGGCGGCGGGAATCTGGACAGCCACCTACTTGAGGCGAACAAATGGATGGTTGGTGTCATTCCGGAAAGTGAATCGGTAGCAGCCTGATCGAAAGGTTGGGCTGCAACTGGTTTGCGGTGTCATGTTTTTGTTGGGGTAGTAAATAGACATATGTATAATTGGTCATGTGATCACCCCATTAATTAATGAAGTAAAGAGAAATGGAAATTTAATATGAATTTAATTTTTTTGTGTTTAAGTATTAGCGTGATTCTTTACGCTGGTAATAAAGCTAGAGAGCTTAACTTTACCAAGGACGGCGGAGAAAGGCGCAATAAAGTCGAAGAAGACGAATTCGAAGGAATCGCGCAACACGAGACGGCAAGTCCGCTGCACAACACAGTAATAATTGATGATTTAGCATGTTCGCACTCACCGTGCGAGATAACTGAGTCAGATATGCTTGCGTTCCGCGATGTACCAGGATTCCAAGAGTTGGCAGGCAATTTGTACAGCCATCATGATTGATGCTCCAACTGCCTGTTTATTGACAAATATTACATGTCCAATTTCGACTTAACGACCGCTATTGATTTTCGAATCTTCCTTAATTGCAGATACGTAGGTTTTAGCTACCCCAGAATTCAAATATTGTTTTAACAGTTCTTCGCCTTTGTCTTCCAAATAGACTCCAAGTTTATCTGCTCCAGCAGCAGTTGCAACGGTGTAACCGGCGTAAGCAGCTCCGACTACTAATGTAGCCCCTCCAACGGCCGCGCCTGCTCCAGCAATACTGGCTTCCCCCATTGCAGCTTCATCTTCCGCGCCCATGGTCCTGCCTGGCGACACGCTCAACACGCGCATTTGAGCT
>CAYZPM010000081.1:0-9187 GCA_964480365.1 uncultured Gallionellaceae bacterium | reverse complement strand
GTTTCTTCATTTGAAGTAGAAACAACTTCTGTACGCGACTTCGTGTCGCAATGCCGGGCTTGAAGTGCGGCGAATACTTGGCTGGCACTTGCACTTTTTCGCCGGTCCTGGGGTTTCGCCCCTGGCGTGGTGGACGGTAATTCAGGCCGAAACTGCCGAAGCCGCGAATCTCGATACGTCCACCGCTCGACAGCGTGGCGGACATGGTGTCCAGAATCACTTTGACGGCAAGCTCGACATCTTTGGCAGGGTACTGAGGATGCAGGTCGGCCAAAAGCGTAATGAGGTCTGATCGGGTCATGTTGAAATTGTTGTTATGGTCACGGAAAAACTAATAATCAAGCAGGCCACGCCTGCGAAGTATGCAGCAGGCGAACGATCACAATACGTTTTGCCTTGATACGGTAGACGACAATAAAAGGGGTGCGGCTGATAACCAGCTCGCGTGTACCCTTCCTGCGGCCCGCCCGCCCGATTTCTGGATTTTCGAGTAATTGGTCTATCTGTTTTTCGATGCGCTCGTCATGCTCGATGGCTGCGCGGAGATTATCTTCGGCGATGTGGTCTATCAAGGCGTGACGATTCTTGATCGCTGTCGGCAGCCAAACAAAAATCATTTGCCTGCGGCCTTAATGCGTTGTTCGAGTTCGCGGCGCTTGGCTGCGAATTCTTTTTTTGACCACCGCGTGCGGCACCATCACCGTGTTGGGATCGTCGGCCTCCTTGATCCCCTCCTCTACCTGCTGGCGGAACCAGGTGTCGTAGGCGGCGGCTTCGTGCGCGTGTTTTAAGCGTGCGGTAGCGTCGGGCCGAGTGCTGCGCGCATTGAGGGCAACGGGATCGAAGTTGGCCGCGTTCACCCGGTATTCGGCGATACCGAGGGCTTTCAAATAGCTCACCAGCGTCTCGAACTTCTTGAAATTTCTGACGGCTCCCCGGCGTGCGGCAAGCGCCCGTTCGGTCATGCCGTATTTGATGACCACGCCCCAGCCTCCGGGCTGGCCGATCACGTCCGCCCCGCGAACGGCTCCGGCCTCGACCAGGTGCGCGAGGGTGGTGTGGTCGATGGTGTCGGCGGTGATTGCCATGGCGATGCTCCTGTGTGCGAAATTAGTAAGCAACAGGTTAGCCGATTACTTATTAAATGGCAAACGGTAGTTAGTCGCGATGCCGGGCTATTTGTCATATCACCCGTTGCGCGTAGCTTTACACCGGCTTGGCTTTGGTTTTCAACCTCGCAATTATTTTCTCCACGTCCGCATCGGTCAGTCCGGTGCTGCCGTCCACCACATATAGGTTGGGATGTCCGCCATGAAACTGATGGCGGATATCGTCCAGTGCTAACCACGGCGTTGCAGCGTGTCCATTGCTATCGAGCCATTGTTTGCACTCTAGGCCGCATGGCTCATAATCAGAGCACGCCCGTATGCGCGGGGTTTGCCCAACGAATCGATGTGCCAAGTCCTCGCCGCCTCCTTGCGTAGCGAAGTTCAGCAATTCATCTGGACGGTGCGTTTCGCGCCAACTCGTGCTGAAAACCACAAGCACGTCAGGACGGGCTCGCAAAATTTTCCAAAGCTGTTCGTTGCAAGAAAATGCTTTCGCATCAATATAATTTGGGTGACACACGCCGTCAAAGTCGAGAAATAAGATCATGCTAAATTCTCCAACGCTGCGCTCTCATGATGAGGGAGGCACCGATTTGATAGTTTCGAGTTCTTCGCGCAGTTTTCTAACCTCATCGGCAAGCACTGCCAATGCGGCTTCGGCATCATGTTTGCCAGGGTAAAAAGTGGCTCCTGTAGTGCTTTTGTCGGCAAATGCCAAAGCCTCAAGAACTGACATGTTTTTTATTATCATATGTTTCACCCTTTCCATGTGTTCCAATTGTGGATGTACACGCAAAATTCTTTCGGTTGGTCACGCAAGAACGGTCTGGTTTGGTGCCATGCCCATTTAAGAAACTCACCGCGATACTGGATCGGAATATCAGCAAGATGGATGTAACCCGTTTCTTGACGGGGTTGTACGTGCGCCAATGCCTCCTTTTTGTTCATACGCTGAACCTCCCCTGCCGACGATGGCAGAAAAAATCTATTTGTTTTCATGGCGCGTCCTTATCATTCGGGATATTGAAAACCTCGTTGTACGCAACTTTTTGCGCGTCGTTATACCGGTCATATGTCCGGACAATCGGAAGCGTTAGCCCACATTCCCTCATTTTTAGCAAAATCTCACCCCAACTCAGACCGGTTTTATCTTGCACATCATCCCGATCTACTAAACCATCGGCAAATTTCGATAACAGATCATTGATTTCATTTTCGCCACGCGCTGTCGGTGCATCTTCATTCGATTTTGGTAACTCGAAAAATTCAAACTCAATCTGCTTCGGTTGCGTTTTTACCATTGTGAACGGGTGATAGGCGCGCAAGCGGAATGCGGTCCCGCCAGGCAATTCAAGGCGCACGTCAAAACGTTTGGTGATATTTATCGCACCGATGATTTCTGTTTTGGCGAAGCTTTCCATTTGATCGTGCAAACGTTCCAAAAAAGACAGCAACAGGTAGGGGCTAATGAAGTCCACGTACAAAGTCATGGTCATTTCCCCGAAGTCCGCATTACAGCGGATGTCGCAATCTTTTGCGTCGGTGCTGGAGTGTTTCCATAAAATGCTGATTTCTGACATGGTTAATCTCCTTTAGTTGCCCAAACAAGGTAGGCAAGCCTGTTCGCCTTGGCATCGTCCAGCGCGTGGTGACGGCGTAGTTTTGGTTCGTGGTTCTCGAAAGCCCGCTCAACCGCACGCTCAAAAAATGGCGAGTCGATCAGTTCGTACAAGCTTGCCGGCTTGCCGTCAACGTTTTCCGGCCAAGTGCCGGGTAGGTAGAAAATCTCTTGTATCCACGGCCAGTCCCATGACAGGGAGTCGGTCGCAAGCCTCACCGGCTGCTCAAAGCTCTCCAGCCAGTTACCGAGGCGCAGGGTGAGCGTATCCATGGTCATGAGTGCTTCACCGCCCTGAAGAAGCGGCAAGACGGCTTCCTGCGCGAATGCGCCGCAGTCCTTCGGCACATAGGTGTCGGATAGCTCGGCGTAAAATTCCCGCCCGTCCTCAGAGATCAGGCCGATGCTGACCAGGCGAGGGGCTATGCCTAGATCGGAAAATTCGGTATCGAAAAAAATTATCATGATTAATGCCCTTCTTCTGCCTCTTGCCGTGCCTTGCATTCAGAACAATACAGTGCGCAACCAGCCTCCTGCCGTTTGTAATTCGCCGGGTTGCCCGCATTGTTCGCACATTGTTGCCGAAGCTTGTTCGTCCTGCATGATCAGCGCTCGAATGTTCTGATTGCCGGGCATGGGTCGGAAGCTCAGTATCTGACCGACAGATTCCGGCTTGAGTTCGTCGGTACCGTCTCCAACTTGGCAGTAAAATTTCAGAATGCCGAATTTTTCTTTAACCTGAAGCGCGAGCGGCCATGCGTCTGATTCGGGATCTAGCCCAAATTTTTTGGCCTCGGCCTCGATGTCGGCGGATAGCTTGTATAGAAGCTGGAACCAGCCGTCGTTGCACTCGAAGCCGTAACTGGAAAACATTTCTTCAGCTTTGCGGTACAAGCGGGGGAAATCGGCTTTGAGTTTCTTTGTGTTTTCTTCATTCATTTCTGTGCTCCCGGTTATCGGCAAAACAAAATCAACGGCGGTTGGTTGGATGGGGCAAACCCATAACGGCCAAGGCAAAACCTTAATACTTTCCGGCTGGTTTCCGGATGCTGTATTTCCACGCGAATGCCAAACAGCGTGCGTCTATAAGGCTGTGGTGCTGGCGCGTGCCGTGTTCTTTCCAATACGAGGCCATTGCCATGTCGTAACGGAATTTTTGACGCATGTCTTCAAACATGATGCCGCTCGGTGTTTGGCGCAGGTTATTCGGCCAGCCGTGAAAGTCGAAAATCTCCTTGATGAATACGAAGTCCAATGCGGGGGACTCGGATTGCATCACAACTTGCTTGTCGGTAAGCCCCTCAATCCACGCCTTGAGGCGCACTGCCAGCGTTGCTACGTCCATGACGCACTCGCCGCCTTGTAGAAGTGGCAATACTGTGTCGATCACGAAAATGTTGCACATGCTTTCGTCCCAGGTATCGGAAATCTCAGCGTAAAATTCTTGCCCGTTTGCAACGCAGCCAATGCTGATCAGGCCGCGCATGCGGTTTGCGTCAAGGCTAGTGAATTCGGTATCAAAAAAAACTTGCATGATTAGACCTTCTCCAACAGTCGCAACAGGCGCTTGTTTGCTCTCGATTTGTCGGTCATTGCCACAAAGCGCGATACGAAAATGACACTCTCAAACATTTTGTTGCTCCTTTAGCGGCTCATGCCGCTTCTGTCTTTGTCTTTTGGTTCTGACACAAGCTTTGCTCCGGCACGAAAACCGATGTCGTGGCTATCATAATGACCGTCACCTTTGTAGCCGTCCTTCGGAATAATCAGGGTGGCTACTTTCTTGTTGTCCATAAGCGCTTTGGTGAACGCATCATGCACAACGCGCACGGTCACGCGCATGTCGATGTCCTTGCGGTCGGCAAGCTCTTGTGTCGCCCATTTGTCCAGTCTTATCCTGGTGCCAGTGGCCTCGCGCAATTGTCTTGCTTCGCTCTCGATGACGCGCAACCTTTGAGCAGGCTCCGGGCGCGGTACCTTGAATACGGATACCCTCGATTGCAGAGGTTCCGGTACGAACTTGATATCGTTCGCCGTCAGGATGTAAATAATCCTGCTGGCGTCAAAATTGACTTCGAAAAATTCGTCTCTAAACGTTTTTGCTGTGCCCGGCTCAAACAGGTCTAACAGCACCGGCAGCATCGGAAGCTGGTTGCCCTGAGGGATTTTATCGACCTCATCAATCACGAATACGGGACTGGTCGTCGTGCCTTCGGCCAAAGCTTGAAATACCTGCCCGCAACGCGAGCCCGTCCAGGACGTATGCGATCCGCTTAACTGGAAGCTGCCCTGTGCGCCTGCTGCGGAGAGCTTTTGCATGCCTCCGCCCAAACTATTGGCGAGCGCCATAGCCAGCATGGTCTTGCCAATTCCGGGATCTCCCAGCAGCAGGATCGGGGTCACACGGAAACGCTCAGGCTTCATGGCTCCCGACAAAGTGAGGTTCATCTGTAGCCGACTGATCGGCTCAACGAGGTTTTCGAATTCGCTCTTGGCTTTTTCGAGGATTTGTACAGCCTTTTTTGCGTCGGGGATGATGCGGTGCCCGTCGTTGGCTAGTGCGCTTTCCAAAATCCTTTCGCCGCCGCCCTTGCGGTCTTCTTTGCACTCGCTCATCAGAGTTTTTGCGCGGCCTAACGACTTCATGTCGAACACCTGAATGCTGTTCGCCATCGCCGGGGTTTCGGCGAGCACCCGCACCGGCTTCCTTGCCGTTGGCACAGGAACTGGAACTGGCTTGTCCTTGAGCACCATGGCTTTTTGGAACAACTCGATGCTGCGGTTAAACAGGCTCTCTGAAGTGTTGTGCGGCATGGCTTCCATTTTTTTAATCCACTCATCGCGGAATGCCATAAATTTTTCTGAGCCAATTTGAGGCGCACCATTGTGCCCCGCCAGCCAATGGAAGATTTGCCTATAAATATCCCAGCGATTGTCGGTCAGGAAAATCATCACCTTCCCAAACGTCGGCGCGCGTTGTTCGTGGACAACATTAAGCAGCGCGAGCACCAGGAGGTTGCTTGCAAAGGAGTAACAGTAGTCGTCCGTGGTTGATTGCACCGGCGCTAAAAACCTTTGGGCAACGGTTGTCGCGTCGGCCAAGTCAAAGCGCGTATCGATACGGATTTGCGCTGGGCTGAGTTTTGATTTCATGTCGGGCGCGGCCTTCGGGTAGTACAAAGGCGAGCTTGCTTCTGCTTGCGACAAGCCAAATGCTTTGCGCCACTGAAAGTTGGCGGCGGCAACCAGACGGAGGGCTGAGCCGGGGGTCATAGGTTGCATGGTCTTGGATAGTTTCTCGGCAAGCGCTCTCGATTCTGCACTTTGCATGTGGAACATGTTTATGCCGCAAACCAATTTGAGCATTTCCAATTCCGTGCCGTTATCTTTATCGGTGATGAATGTAATTGCATCGCCCATCGTTTTGCTTTCGTCGGCGGCCAGGTGCAGCATGGTCAGAAAAAAGAGGTCCACGGAAAATTTGTGCATTGCTGCCGGCAGTTCCGTTTTGTGGGGCGCAAGGATGTCGAACGCGAGCGTTTTTGCATCGCTTGAAGCCTCAACGCTATGAAGGCGAATGAGCTGTGAAAGGGGGATTGACAACATTCTTTGCGATTTCATTTTAATTTCCTTTTCTGCTTGGCTTCCGAGGTCTTACAAATAGAATTCTAGCGCAACCTGAAAATATGTTCTTGCGTATAATCATATGCTTACATTAACAGCTTCTTAACACCTAGTTCGCTTAGTGGTACTTCACTATACGCTTCCATACCGTTACTGGCAACGGTATTTTTAAAAAGTCTATGGTGTAGAATCCGCGCATTCGAAAAAATATCGCTCCGGAAAATGACGACACGCTACAAAACAGAAGGCGAAAAGGCGGGAGTCAGGCGGCGGGTGGCCGCTGTTCGCAAAAGAAAAAAAGAGGCCGGATTAACTCAGCACACTTTTTGGCTAACCGATACGGAGTTTGAAAAGGTTAAGGAATTTATTGAAGGGTTGCGGAAAAAACCTGAGTGAAAGACCGGAAATGAGAGTCCGAATGGCCGCTGTGGTGGTGGTTCACCTCGCGCCCTGTATAAATAAATTTGTCCACTTTTTAGTTGCGAATAATTGTCATTATTTTTTTGTTTTGACAAAACTCACAAAATCTTTCACCACAGCAAGCGCAAAAGCTCTTTCAGATCCATTCAATTCATTCAGCAGTTCTGCAATCACCAACACTTGATCTTGTTTTCTGTGTGATGCAGGGCGTAATAGAGTTTCAACGGGGCAATCCAGAGCGTCGGCCAGAGATACCAGCCTGCCAAGCGATGGCGTAATTGCTCCCGTTTCGATTCGCGACATACTCTCTTGTTCAATATCCACACGTTCTGCAAGTTCGCCTTGTGTCAAACCTAGCATTTTTCTGCGTATTGCAATTAATGCGCCAACAGATTTGGATAGATTTTTCTTTTCAACATCAATTTTTGTTTTCACGTCACCGCCCCACGTCATTTGATGACGCAAAGTGTCGTGCGATTGTGCGTTCGCAAGAATGATGTTATAGATCATATTATGATATGCTAGTAGGGATTTGTTTAGGGTTGCACCCATATGTAATGGGGTTAAATGAATTACTACCTACCTGAATGTAGGTGTTTTAGCGCAGCTTAACGTAGAGGTTCAAGTTCAGTATCGTACCCCCAATATTTTGCGGCGAAGTAGTCAATTCATTTAACGTTATACGGAGAGTTGAATATGAAATTCTTTACCAAATGTTTTACATCCTTAGCCGTAATTTTTCTGAGCATGCTAATCCTTGAAGGATGTGCCGTGAGTCCTCGTCTTTCATCATGGGACGCACCCGCACGATTGACCTATAAACAGGTCTTCGATGCCGCAATACGGTCTGGTGGTGAGACAGGCATGCAATTGGGTGTGAATGATCGCGAGACCGGAAGCATTAGCTTTACTCAAAACGTTGGTGACATGGTGGTGGGATTGAGCGTATCAATCAAAAAAATGCCTGATAAGCGAATTCAAGTACAAACGACTGCCACTACAAGTAAAGTTGGCGTGATGGGCATAGCCGAAGAATTCATAAATAAATTTCATGCGGCATTATTCAGAAACCTTCGGATTACAAGCGCAAGCGAAAGTAATGTGTCAATCAAGGAGATGTAATTTTGTAGTTGGCGGATACGATTTAATGCCCACGCAGATACCAAATTCATCAAAGTGACAACAATTAAAAATAGGGGGGCAAAAACGAAAGGAATAATTCCCGCGCTACTGGTGCCGGTAGCGGCAATAGCGCCTGTTATGGATCAGTCAGAAATGGCACTCGACCATTACGCCTTACGCGAGTTGATTCTTTAGTGTGCCTAACAAAACATTATCACTGCAACATTAATCTGAATCTGGAGCCAACATGGAAAGCCCAACAACACAAGTTATCCCGCAAACCTCCACCGCCCCAGTTAAAGCGGCCATCATTTGCTTACTGCTGGCTTGGGTTTTTGCGATACTGCCAATACCTGTAATTTCATTTTGGGGAATGGTTGTTTTTAACCTTGCGGCATTTATTCTAGCCATCATCTGTATGTCCAAGAACTCGGTGAAACCGGGTGTTGGCATTTTGGCAGGATCGATAATCGGTACGCCGATTATGTACTTTGTTGGGCTTGCTATTCTGGCGGCGGGATTCGCTGGTGCATTTACTAAGGGAAATGATAATCACGCCCATCAGGTACCGAGCAATCCAGCACTCGCTGTTCAGTCGGTAGCCGATCAATCCGTCAAATCAACTTCAGTCGAATCCACTTTACCGGCTGCATCACTCACGGCGTCGGATATCGATGGCAACTGGCAGGGAACCTACGAATCACATGGTCATTCACCCACTCCTTTCACGATGGCAATCAACAAACCCAACAATGGGGTGTTTGATGGGTCGGCAAGCGAACAAATTGCATCGGCGGGAACTGTTGAGACAATTTCATCAAAATTGACGGGGGCGATAAACACCACGGCTGTTGCATTTACCAAAGAATTTATTTTTAAGGGGAAGTCGTATTCTGTCCGGTACACAGGAGCATATGACCCAATCACAAAACGCATTCATGGCAAGTGGAAAGCCTTAACAGGCCACT
This sequence comes from uncultured Gallionellaceae bacterium, assembly GCA_964480365.1. Classification (GTDB taxonomy): domain Bacteria; phylum Pseudomonadota; class Gammaproteobacteria; order Burkholderiales; family Gallionellaceae; genus CAIQPV01. The sequence continues at coordinate 326 of CAYZPM010000081.1, read as the reverse complement.
CTCAAGGGCAGTTTCTGGTTTGGCGTTAACAATATCAAGGACAGAATATGAAGATATATATTTTTGCAGTGATGGTCGCACTATTTTCCAGTCAGGCATATTCTCAGGTTGCCGACGATACGCCTGCCAGCAAACCTTCACCATCCCACTCCTCTAAAAAAGCAAACCAACAAGCAAAACAACCTCTAGCGGTAAAGGTTGCTCTGCCGCCACCTAGCAAAGCTTCCTTGGGGTTCAATCAGGCGGCTTTGAGGGAAAACTATGACATGATTGCGTATTTCGGAGCATCGTGACCGGTCATTTCGCTAAGTCGTGACCGGCGATTT
>CAYZPM010000080.1:0-9921 GCA_964480365.1 uncultured Gallionellaceae bacterium | reverse complement strand
GTAGTTTGTGCCCTGATCGGACTGCGGTTGGGCAGGCATCTGACAACCCTTAACAGTCATCGCCGTGCTGAACGCAACGGCGGGTGTCAGGAAATACGAAATTCCGACCCACACCGGATAGTTGGTCAATTTCCCCAGAAGACGTTTAACATTGAAGTTAGGGAACGGCTTGTCAGGGTCGTCAGCTATTCATTTTGTTCGCCAGCAACTACTCTTTCGACAATATCGTATTTGAGGTTCTGAATCTCAAAGACCTTTCCCTCCCCCGGTTTGTATTCCACTAATTCCGGTTGGAATACAACGACATTATGACCTTTGTCTACCGTACTGAGAAACAGTACCCCGTCGTAGCCAAGCCGCCTTAACGTTTCAGCAATGAGTTGCGTGACAGAATAATGATCACGTTCGCTTGGCGGGACAACCTTGTTTAGGTAGACGTTGATGCTGTGAATGGTTAAGAAGAGGTCATCAAGTAGCTGGTCTGATCCTGAGAAATGCTCAATACGCGTTTCAGTAAAGTCCGCAATTAGTAACGATTTTCTTGCCTTGAACCGCCCAACAGAGATTATGTCTCCGGGGTGTGGTCTGACCTCGGCAATCGCTGTGTTTGAATCAGTAGCAGCATAGAAAAACGATACACCTTGACGGTTAATTCTTCCAGCATTGGTTAGCCCCGGTGGTGGTGCCGAAATATCTGAGTCTGAAAATGGTACATAGTTGTACTCAGTCTCAAAAGAAATACTGAATGGAAGCGTTTTATCTTTGTACCCGACGCGCGCTCGAAGAAATTCTGTGTTCTCTGGTAAAGTTGTGTCAATCACTCCTTTATACTTTTCTAGGAGCGCCTGCATTTCAGGCTCTACGTTGAAATAGTTTTCTGTCTTAAGCCGCTGCGCGATTTTTTTAATAACGGGATGGATTTCTGATTTCAGGGAGCGCAGAATACCTGCGGGTTGCCCGTTGTAGTATCCAGCAAAGAGCGTAACCCCATTGTCATAGCTCTCGTAGACATTTGCGGTCGCAGCTTCGATCACAGAATAAAGGCCATGCTCGTCTTTAGATACAGGACACTGAAGGATCGGATTTTCTGAATAAAAGATAGACTCAAGTCCATCTCCACCTAAATGAGTATTGTATTCCCACTCGTTGTAGTGATAGCGAATCAACGCCTTAAAAAGCTGCTGGAAAGAATTACTACCTGCGTCAATTGCTCTTAGTATTTCGTGGCAAACATCGCACTCAGCACCATCGGTGCCGTGGCTGATTACTAACTTTTTTAGCGAGGCATCTTTAACGCAATTGGTGCAGATGAAAGGCATAGGGTTATTGGTCAACAGTTAGTAGGAGTTCGCCAGTGTCAAGGCTAATTTGGTAAACAGATGGTTAGTGCTGTTGCAAGTCCAGGCACTAAACCCGCGATAAGTTTTTCATTGGAACCCACTATCTCTTTCATGATACCTCTCGCTTTCGTGTGTTGACTAATGATTGAAATATCTCACTTCCAACACTCAACTAACACTGTCCACTTGCGTGCTTCTTCGGCAATATCGGCATTGCTCTTTTCTCGCGAGAAAAATCCACCGCCAGTCTTATACGGCACTTTGTTAGCATCTAGGAAAGCTTTGACGGTCAGCCCGTTGACTGCGAAGTTAATGTTTTGCCCAATCTGCCCAGTTGCTTTAGCCATCTTGGCATCGTCCAATTTCATAGACACCACGCCCACTACATTTCCTTTTTTATCCATCACTGGGCTGCCACTTGATCCGGGTTGAATTGGCGCAGTAATTTGAATCTGGTTGGTGTTATTTCCTAGCCCAGTGAGAGCACTAATGGTACCGGGCGTGAGGTTGCCACCCGAAGAAAGCACCGAATTGAGCGGATAGCCGAACACGATAATATCCTCACCTTGGCGCAACTTGCCGAGGTCGGGATTGAGGCTGGCAATATCTTTGGTATTACCCGGCAGTTGCAGCAGCGCGAGGTCGTTCACATTATCGGAAGTGATGACTTTGGCGATGCCTTCTCGACCGGCGATTCTCACTTCGGTACAACCGTCAACGACATGGTGGTTAGTCAGCGCGTGACCGCTGATGCTTACTGCAAAAGCTGTCCCTGTGGATTGCTTGGATGGCTTACCATCGGGCGAAGCTAATGCCGATTCGCCGCTGCTGGAGGCTAGTAGGATATCGCCTTTTTTCCAGTTGGAGGCAAGTCGTTGGCCTTCGGCACGTTGTGCGGAGGTCAGGTGCACTTCAATACTATTGAGAATAGTTTCAGCGTTATCGAACCCTTGCGCAGCAGCCAGATTAGACCAAGCATAGGCAAGCACAATATTTTGGTCTACACCGTCACCTTTGGCATACATCAGTCCGAGTGCGGATTGTGCTTTTGCGTCTCCCTGTACGGCCGCTTTCAGACACCAATGAGCCGCTTGGGCCATATCCTTGGGTACGCCAGCACCTACGGCATACAATGAGCAGAGTGCTGATTGTGCGCCCAAGTCTCCTTGCCCAGCCGCTTTCTGATACCACTCCGCTGACTTGGTATTATCCTTCTGTACTCCTTCGCCGATTAAATACATATAGCCGAGAAGATTTTGTGCATCGGCGTCTCCCTGCATAGCCGCTTTCTGGTACAACTCCGCCGCCTTGGTTGTATTCTTCGGGACACCCTCGACACCGGCTTCATAAATTGTGCCGAGGATGACTTGCACATCAGCGGTTCCCTGCGCTGCTGCTTTCTGGAACCACTCAGTCATCTTGACTAGATTTTTCGAGACGCCTTTGCCTTTTGCATACATCTTGCCGAGGTTGATTTGAGCATAAGCGTCCCCTTGTGTCGCAGCTTTCTGAAACCACCCCACCGCCTTGGCATCATTCTTCGGAACACCTTCGCCTTTGGTATACATGTCGCCTAGGAAGAGTTGCGCCTTGGCATTACCCTGTGTGGCAGCTTTCTGGTACCACTCAAAAGCCTTGGCAGCATCTTCTGGTACGCCTTTCCCCAATGAGTAAGCATGGCCTATTTGATATTGTGAGTCTGCATTTCCTGATTCAGCCTCTTTCTGCCACTTGGCGATTTGTTCAGTTGTCGGAGTAAATTGGCTCCAATCGTAACCACTCGGTACGGTGGAAATAGCAACAGTTGGCACGGCAGAGGCAGCAATAGTTGACACAGACAAGGCGGCAGTTTTGGTCTTATTAACAGCAGCTTTTTCACTGCAACCGTAAAGCGACAACAATAGGACAGCAAGCAATAAAATAGACCGTACGTTCATAAGTACCACCTTTATCAAGCACGTTATTGGTTGTATACCGGTCACGACCGTCCGCTTTCTTGCAGGATATTCTACACCTCGACCGGTAGCAGATGGCACAAACCAGTCTTTCCCAATCTTCAACCCTTTCGTTAACGGCTTATCCCTTGAGTTGTTTGATTGTCGGCGCAGAAGTCAGTACCTGCATCTGGCGTATGGCTATCGCGTTGAGACGCTTGAGGCGTTCCCCTTGCGTCAGTCCCATGTGAATGAGTTCGGCATTCATTCCCTCGATATTGGCCAACACCAGCAGTTGTTCGATGGTGGCGTACTCGCGCATGTTGCCTTCCATATCGGGGTTGGCATCCCGCCATTGTTTGGCTGTCTGGCCGAAGAGGGCGACATTGAGTATGTCCGCCTCGTTGGCGTAAATGATGGCGGCCTGCGCGGACGTAACTGCGTGGGATCAGGTGCGTTTTGATCGCATCGGTGTGGATGCGGTAGTTGAGCTTGGAAAGAGTGCGATTCAGATTCCAGGCGAGCGACAGGCGGCGATTTTCATCTTCCTTGAGACGCTGGAATTCCTTGATGAGGTAGAGCTTGAACTCGACCGATATCCAGGAAGCAAACTCAAAAGCGATGTCCCTGTGTGCGTAGGTGCCGCCGTAACGTCCAGCATGAGAAACAATGCCGATGGCGTTTGTCTCCTCTATCCACTGTTTCGGGGTCAGGGCGAAGCTGTTTAACCCGGCCAGCATTTTAATTCCGTCGAATTCGACGGAATTAAAATCAGGGTTGTTGAGCCGTTCCCAAACCCCGAGAAATTCTACGGTGTTACGGTTTCTGAGCCAGTTGCGTACAGGGTCATCGGAGCGGTCGGCGTTCTTGACTCGTGCGATGTCCGTAAGGCAGATGAGGTCTTCTTCATTGTGCGAAAGCACGGTGATAGCGGCGCCCTGTACGTCAATGGTGGATTTCCTGTTCTTGCTCATCAATTCTCCTATGCTGCAAATTGGTTCAAGGTCACATAGTCCTTGATGTAACTGGGAATGATGGTGCGGTGATTTCGCTATGCCGTGTGAGCGATCTCGGCATGCAATTTGATGCCCAGCGCGGACATGACTTTGAGAATAGTCGCAAAACTCGGATTGCCTTCGCCGGATAACGCCTTGTACAGGCTTTCGCGCCCCAAGCCGGTTTTCTTGGCGAGTTGTGTCATGCCTTTTGCGCGAGCAATTGTACCGAGCGCCTTGGCGATAAATGCCGCGTCATTCCCGGCTTCTTCGAGACAGGCTTCCAGATAGAGCACCATGTCCTCGTCAGTTTTGAGGTGTTCGGCACTGTCCCATTTACGCAGTTTGATCGTTCCCATTTTTTGCCCTCCTAAATTTTCCGCGCGATTTCCAGCGCAGTTTTAATGTCTTTCGATTGCGTGGATTTGTTGCCTCCAGCCAGCAGGATCACTATCTCAATTCCGCGTTGCACGAAATATACGCGGTAGCCCGGCCCATAATGAATTCGCATCTCGGAAACGCCTTCGCCAACCGGCTCACAATCCCTGAAGTTCCCATCCTCTGCACGGTCGATGCGTACCTGTACACGCCGCACGGCTTGCTTATCCTTCAGTCCAGCAAACCAGTCATCGAAAACTTCCGTTGTTTGAATTGAATTCATGCGTTGCAGTGTATTCTTTGGGATACGTGCTGTCAATTATTAAGGGCAGAATTAGCCGATGGTTGTTTGTTAAGTTCATGGGATTGCAAAGCACCAGCCACGTAGACCAGCGCCAATGTGCCGAAAATATAAGCTTGCACCAGCGCTTCGACGATATGCAGCATGAGCAGCGGTATCGGCGCGAGAAAACCCGCCACTAGCAACACCAGCATCGCCGCCATCTCCAGGCTCATCATGTTGCCGAACAGGCGCACGGCGAGGGCGAGTGTGCGAGTGACTTCGCCCAGCAGGTGAAACGGCAGCAGGATCGGGTTGGGATCGAGATAATGACGCAGGTAAGCCTTGAGGCCATCGATGCGGATGCCGAACCAATGCACCGAGAGAAACACCAAAATGGCCAGCGCGACGGTCAGCGACAGGTCGCCGGTGGGTGAGCGCAGTCCCGGCACCAAGCCCATCAGGTTGGCCGCAGCGATAAACAGCCACAGCGTGCCGATGAAAGGCAGTAGCCGTGCGGCATGGCCGGGCGCGGTATCTTCGATGGCCTGTTGCAGGACGAGAAAAACGCCTTCCAGCATCGTTTGCAGGCGCGTTGGGTTTTCCACTCTCAGCTTGCGCGTACCCAGCCAGGCCACGCCCGTCAGCAGCGCCATCAGGAACCAGGTGGTAAGCACCGTGGGGCCGATGTGCAGCGGCCCGAGGTGAAAGGCCAGTAGTTGGAAAAATTCTGGTTTGCCCATTTTAATGCCTCCGAATCCAGGTCTTCAACCCAAATAATTCCTTAAGCTCCGTCATTCCCGCGCAGGCGGGAATCCAGCAAGAACAAACATTCCGCGTAGCGGACAAGCCCTAGATGTTGCCCCGCTTCGCGGGAGATTTTTTAATCATCTGGATTCCCGCCTGCGCGGGAATGACGGGTTTTTTGTTTAATGGATAATTTAGGTCAATGCCTCTGAATGTAGTAGTAAACGTTTATGCCGCCGACGAACAGCCCGGTCACCAGCAGGCTCACCGTCCAGCGGTAAGAGTAGCCCGCCAGTTGGCTGTCGATCCAGTGGCCGAGATAGGCGCCAGCCACCACCGGCAGTACGAACATCAAGGCCAGAGTGCCGAGAAACACGGTCTGGGCGAGCAGCGTGGGTCTGTCCTTTTCCGCCTGCACCATGCGCTTGGCTTGTTTTTCAATGTTCTGCCGCAGACGTTCTCCGTTATCCATAGGGTACCTCTAAAAGTTCACATTTCATCCCAACTGCTGCGTTACGGAAAAAATTTCTTGCTTACATATAGTACATATGTGGCGCGGCGAAATTTTTTCCGCGCCTTGCATTTGGGCGAACTCTGAATTTTTAGAGGCACCCTAGCTACTCCATTCCCAGTTGTGCCAGGCGCCTGAGCATTTCGGCTTCCAGCCGGTGCAACTTGTGCCGGGTTTCAGTCAGCGCCTGTTCCTCTTCCAGCAGTTCGCGGGTGAGGGACTGGGCGATGCGCTCCACGTCGGAGTCGCGCAGGTAGCGCCGGGTGGAGATGCGCAGTTCGTTGTCGACAAAATACAGCAGCCCGCCGGGAAAGCCCAGATATTCGTGGCTGCCGTCCGCCAGAAGCAGGCGCGCGAGACCGAAAGTGAGCGCGGTCATGAAGCGCTCGTGCCGCGCCAGCAGGCCGAAGCTGCCGCTCTTGTCCTCGCCGGTAAAGCTCACCACATTCTCGATGATTTCAGTCCGGTCTGCGGCGAGAAGATGCAGGGTGAAGGTATTCATTCTGGGAAAAACAGTTTCAACGCGTTGGGCTGCTCTCGTAGGTGCGAATTTATTCGCACGAGCATTAGGTTATGCGCAAATAAATTCGCACCTACTACCTCACCAAATGTCTTTTCTAGGTTCATAGTGTTTCTCCCATCGCGCCGCGCATGTAGCAGCGCTCCTCGGGCAAATCGTCGTAGTCGCCGCGCAGAAAAGCCTCGCAATCGGTCAGCGTCTGCGTGAGCGGCACCGAGACGCCCTTGGCGGCATTCTGCACCGTCATGGCGTGGAAAGGCTGGGTGAGATAGCGCTGCAGGCGGCGCGCGCGCTGCACCACGCGCCGGTCGGCCTCGGACAACTCTTCGATGCCGAGCATGGTGATGATGTCCTCCAGTTCGCGGTAGCGCGCCAAGTGTTCGCGCACGTCATGCGCCACCGTATAGTGGCGGTCGCCGAGAAAGTGTCGATCCATCAGATTGCTGCCCGATGCCAGCGGGTCGACCGCCGGGTAGATGCCTTTGGCTGCCTGCGCACGGGACAGGATTACGCGCGTATCGAGATGAGCGAGGATGGCACCGACGGCGGGGTCGGTCATGTCGTCGGCGGGCACGTAGACGGCCTGCACCGAGGTGATGTTGCCGAGACGGCTGGAGACGATGCGATCCTCCAGTTCCGCCACTTCCGAGGGCAGCGTGGGCTGGTAGCCGACGGTGGCGGGCATGCGTCCGAGCAACCCCGAAACTTCGGAACCTGCCTGTACGAAGCGGAACACGTTGTCCATCAGGAATAACACTTCCTTGCCCAGCGTGTCGCGCAGGTATTCGGCATAGGTGAGCGCGGCCAGCCCGACGCGAAAGCGCACGCCGGGGGACTCGTCCATCTGGCCAAACACCAACACCGCGTTGGCCAGCGCGCCGTTGTCTCGCATTTCGTGCCACAGCTCGTGCCCTTCGCGGATGCGCTCGCCAACCCCGGCGAACACCGACACTCCGCCATGCAACGAAGCCACCGCCTGCATGAATTCCATGATGAGCACCGTCTTGCCCACGCCGGCGCCACCGAATAGTCCAGTTTTGCCGCCGCGAATGAACGGGCACAACAGATCGATGACCTTGATTCCTGTCTCCAAAATGCTGGAGGAGGGCAGGGTGTCAGATAATAGCGGCGGCGGCGAGAGCAGGTTGCGAAATTCGTTCGCGGCCAACGGCGGCCCGCCGTCCAGCGGAAGACCGAAGATGTCCAGCAGCCGCCCTAGGCAATCAGCCGATACCGGCACCCGCAGCGGAGCACCGCTGTCGAATACCTGCGTGCCGCGCTGAAGTCCCGCCGTGCGGGAAAGGGCGATGGCGCGCACTTGGTGCGGATCGAGATGATGTAGCACTTCAAGTAATGCGTTGCCGCCATCAACGGACACTGTGAGCGCGCGATGCAACGGGGGCAATGTCTCGCAGGTGATGTCCACTACCGGCCCGTGGATTTCGGACACGCGGCCAATGGCGGGCGCGAATGATGCCGCCGTAGTGTCTGGAAGAGTATCCGGCAAGGCGTTCATCACGCGAAGTCTTTCGGCTTACTTAGCGTGAATGGTCTTTCTTGTATTGCATCTGTTCCGCGCATTGTTTTCTTTCCAAGGTCGAAATCATGAACACGGTACCAACCGCAACAGTTTCACAACGATAGTCTCGAAATCGCGTTTACTCACGGTGTCTACCAAGTCTAGCAGACCTGCCGAACTTGGGGCGCTCGAAAATGAAGTTTGAGAATGGTGTTTTCTGGATGGGCAACAAATGGCGCACACCTGAAAATATTTAAAACACGCTGGCTGGCGTTGAGGATCAATCCCAACCGTTTGGAATCGCAAAAAGCCGGGAATATGCCGTGTTCGAGCAGACATCATTGTTGGTGATGCGCCAACGACTGCTTGCGACCTGTTTCGAACGCGCATTCAATTTTCCAACCGGACATTGATTACTTCATATCCGGATATTTTATTTGATCTCTACAAAAACAATAAAATATATTGACGTGTCAAATAAATACACCTAATATTAACAAGGTCATGTGTATTCCGCACACACACCAATGTGGTTGAAAAAATACATTTAGGCTGTATTCAGGACTGGTAATTCGCGAGTCGTAATTCTTAAAGGAAACGTGCAGTGCGAACAATTTTAGTCATCAACTCAAAGGGGGGGTCAGGAAAAACCACCTTGTCCACCAATCTTGCAGGTTACTACGCTAGCCAGAAAAGCCGAACAACAATCATGGACTACGATCCACAGGGATCAAGCCTGCAATGGCTGCGTCAACGCCCTGCGCATGCTGAAAACATTCACGGCGCCAATGCCTCGTCAAAAGGGTGTACGCCTCTGAGCAGTATTAAAGCATTGGTACCTGAAAATACGGAAACCCTGATTATCGATGCGCCTGCCGGGGTCAAAGGACTGTTGTTGCAGGATCTTGTGCGCAGATCAAATTATATTTTGATCCCGGTCGCGCCCTCTCCCATTGATATTCATGCTACCACCGATTTTGTAAAAAATTTGTTTCTGGTTGGCGGGGCGCGCAAATCCACGACCAAGGTTGCGGTGGTTGCCAACCGAGTGCGCAGTTCGTCTGCAGGCTACGAATCGCTAGAGCGATTTCTCTCTGAATTAAAGCTTCCTTTCCTCAGCAAGATAAGCGATTCGGATAATTACATCCGCGCTGTGGAAAAAGGCTTGGGAGTATTCGAAATGGACGAAGTATCTACACTTGTGGAACGGCAGGAGTTTTTGCCCATTTTTAGGTGGCTGGATGGACATACTCCTGTCAGCCATGAGATGAGCCAAAAGACTGAACTTCCAGAGAAGGTGGTAAGCATTGAGAAGTCGGGAAAGATTGTATCTCTGAACTCGAAGAGGAAAAAGGTGATTTCATCCCTTTTCAGCGCCACCGTATAGATGCATACACCAATATTAACGTTGGTGTATACCTAATAACCAGCGATTATCGGTTAGGTATTCGCAACTTATGCACGGTGTAAATTTGTCAATTGTATTCGAGTCTGAAGTTGTTGCTGCTTCTGCACTCAACGCGGCAGAGGGCTTTACCCGTTGGGTACGCTCATCGTTGGTTGCTCTCGGCTACGCCTCTGCGTTCTACTTTCTTTCACTTACCCTGCATATTTTTCCGCTCGGCGTGACTTTTGCTATCTGGTCTGGTGTTGGGATCGCGCTGGTTTCAGAAGTCGGTTGGGCCATCTATCATCAG
>CAYZPM010000079.1:0-9968 GCA_964480365.1 uncultured Gallionellaceae bacterium | reverse complement strand
AAAATCAACCGCAGAAGCAGGTTCGGAGTGCCCCTACCGCGAAGCGGTTTAGTCCAATGGCCGTCAAGAGACTGTCATGCTAACAGATTTACACGCGTTTCAATGACTGCTTCGCGAAACATAGCGGCCATTCAAATGCCCCAATTCTATAAGCCCAGCAGAGGGATTGTCATCGAGTATTCGTTCACATTCCAGCATGATAGATGGAGTGATGTCAGAGTGATGGTTCGGATCAAGCGACTCCATCATCTCATGGACAGTAAAAAGCCCAGCTTCACGCGAGAGAGTGCCTGCGATCTGCCTGGCCAATTCATCGCTCAACTCTGACAAGTGTCTTCGTGTCTCAAGCGGCAGGCTGCCTTTATTTCTGGCCAACCAATCGGCTGATAGACTTGTCCCTTGGGATTTTGTCAGCCACTGACCGTGCTCGTAGTAAGCCGACAAACGTTCAGCAACGAGTGTGTAAATTAACGCAACGTATATTCCACGATCAGTTGGAGACGAAGCCGTCATTGGTGCTCGATAAAATCATCAGGCTTGGCTAATTGCATTGCTTCTGTTGCTGAGCAATGCCTCGCACCCAAAGAATCATAGTTCTCTTTCACAAATGCATCACGCTCTTGCATTGACTTGAAAGCATGCACCTTAATTTCGGTGCCGGTTTGAAATTGCTTAGCATAGTAATTTTTCATCGTACTATTTTACTTGAAGGCAGTTTTATTTTGCCGAAGTTTGAATCCATTAGACGACGGTGTATTCGCCCGTAATTATTCCTGTTTCAACTCAACAAGCAAAAAACTCTGCTAAAGTGTTTTTGGCACATTGTCGTCAAATTTCGCCGTGCCGCTTGGTGGATATAGGCCTGACAGCTACTGGCCCCCTGCCCTTCCTGCAACTTTCCGGTTTACAGTGCATGGCGTGTTTTGGTATATCCATTAACCCTTGTGCGGCAAGGATTTCAGGCGACTTTCCGATTAATGGTTCTTTTACGGAAAGTTTGCCCCCTCCCCTCCCCTTTTTTCCCTCATTGTAAATGCATTCCGCTGGGCGTCTCGCAACAGCCTTCCCACAAAATTTCTTTCCTCTAAACATGCATAAAAGATTACAGATTTCTTTCGATGCTCAATGGAAATTCTTTCCATTCATACGTCCACAAAAAATTGCCGATCTTTTCAGCATCTGAGGCCCACAATTCATATTTCACTTCCCTAGAATAAATATTCCTCGTGAAAATTCTGCATTGCGCGATTTATGTTTGAATTGGTGCGCCCGTTTTCTAGATTGTTCAGGCGTTCAGAGTAGTGCTTATCCGTGAATACCCAGAGCATCGAATAGAACGCTACGATAACGTCAGTTGAACCTTTGGCTTCGCCCCCGGCTTGGCTGGCGGAATGTACCCCGATATGCGACAAATGGTCGCTTTAACTTCCTTGCCTTTAACGTACTTGATCGACTGGCAGAGCATTATCAGCTTCCGGTCCATTAATTCGGTTAAGTGCCTGTGTACTTCGGTCAGAGGTATTTTTGTTGCAGAGGCAATTGCGGTATCAAGACATTCGCCATGCTTGGTTATGTGTTGCAGGATATGGTCCATGTAAGTTGAGACCGGCTTGTGGCACCGGCCTCTGGATGTGATTGTAGTTATTGAGTACCTTCTTACTTCTTAACGCCGTTCACCGTGGACTTCAGCGTGGCACCTGCTTTAAACGCAGGAACCTTGGAAGCCTTGATCTTCAGCTCGGCACCGGTCTTTGGATTGCGGCCAGTACGCGCCGCGCGCTTGCGGACCTCAAATGTACCGAACCCAACGAGCGCAACCTTGTCGCCCTTCTTGAGAGCGCCAGATATGATTTCGATGAACGCTGCGATTGTACGATCAGCGGCTGCGTTGCTAGTTTCCGTTTTCTTTGCCAGTGCTTCGGCGAGGTCTTTACGATTCATATAGTGAAATTCTCCATAATATTTTGATGAATGATTTACTACTAAGGTGAAGCGGGCGCAATTGTTGTGGATATTGGGGTTTATGGCAAGTGGTTTGGAAAAAATAGTAAAATGCGAACCTGTATCTGATTAATATTCGCCCAAAATAACTATACGTTTTTCTAGGAGGGCCAAATGGCCAACGTTGCATCAATACTGAAAGAGGAAATTACACGTCTTGCCCGGAAAGAAATTCGTGCTGAAATTGAAAACTTGAAGAAGGCCTCGGCACAATACCGATCAGAGATTGCGGCTTTGAAAAAACGCTCAACTGCACTCGAAAAACAAGTTGCCAGCCTTGTAAAGACAGTGAGCAAGGCTGCCGGTATTAACCCGCCACATGCAAAGACTGAAACGGATTCAAGCAATGGAAAAAAGACTCGGTTTGTGGCAAGTGGATTCAAATCACTGAGACAGCGCCTGGGTTTAACGGCTGGGGAAATTGGCAGATTGCTTGGGGTACCCGCTCAGACTGTCTACAACTGGGAATCCGAAAATTCCAAACCGCGCGAACAGCAACTGACCATGATTGCTAAGTTGAGGCTTATGGGTAAGCGCGATGTTGCAAAGGTATTGGCTGGAATCGGTCAAGCTGAGTAAATCAATAAACTCCCAAGACAGGGGGCTCAAATTTAAGCAAGCACGTTAATGCGAAGGTAAACTTGCCGTGGCATGTTCGATCCGGATATTTATTGTTGGCCAAGACGACACCCTATATCGGTTAGCTCGCACGAAGTTCACCGGGATGTTCGACGATCCAGAAAGCCATCCCATGCTGCGCTTCGCTGGCCAGCGAGTGCGTATGGCAGAAGCAATCGTGGAGCTTCGTGATCGAGTTCCATGCGGCATTGTACGGCTTATATATGTGGTGCTCAGATTTGATGAGCAAGGAAAATTGGACCGTAACACGCTGGTGCGCCAGAACTTCGCACTTGCTGAACATTTTCTTGATTCGCCAACGACGAACAACGCTGTCGTAGTTGACGCCAGTCATCGTTTTATCGCGCAAGGCGGCCACTGGCAGCCGTCTCCGAAGCTAGAGCGGAAAATTCACCAAGCTGCGCTTGGAGAAGAAAATTGCCGGCGCTTGTAGTATCTGCGGTGGTCCGGAATTCGGCCTTTCCGGACCATTTCGTTTTTTTGAAAAGGCGGTTTGTTCAGCCTGCGGAAAGGTCCGCTTTTGAAAATTTCAAAGGGGCGCTTCCGACCCACTCCGGACCATCAAGGTGGAAGTTTTCAGTGACGGCTTCCGCGTGTAGAGCGGACATTTGCTTTGATGTGGGGTCTATGACTCTAATTAACCCGTTGCGGACATTCGACCATCTTTATTCGCTGCCCGATACCGGACACTCGCATCTAACAGCAAACGACCAAGTAGTTCCCGTTTCAATTTTTCTACATCTTTAACACGATTTTCAAAAAATTGGTATATACCGAACGGCCTATGCAATTCGGCCTAGGTCGAATGGACTATGCCATTCACATAAAAAATAATGTGGCTGACCCATTGATACGTTAGGCTGGCACAACAATTTTAGAGTGCGTGCCAGATAGATAACGGAGCGAGCATGCATGGGACGGCGGCTACCAATTTTTTGGGCATTCGCGGAGATGCTGCCTGTTGGCTATTTTTGTTCAGTTCAGTTACGAAAAACTAAAAGCACGTTGTCGAATAATTTATCTGTGCGAGAAGTGTGGCAGCGCAGATTATTCTGTGCTGATGTCCGATGAGGTGGGTTAATCAAGCAATGTTTTGAATGATCAGGGCGACAAATTGAGAGCAATAACCTTTGGTTCAATTGGCATTCTTCTGCGATTGGTGATAGCAGGATTGCTGCTTGCGTTTTCTTTGGCGGCATCAGCTACGAATCAGCCTTCGGCTACACAATATACATGGTTTGGGGATTATTGGGGGCAGTATGGCTGGCCAGCCTCCCCAGTAGTAAGTTCAAATCCCGTGGCGTCATGCCAGCTATATATTTCTTGGAAAAATCAAAATTATAATCCGTATAACGATACTTATTCTTTATACGCTCTGACAGCGACCTACAACAACGCCGGTCCAAACGCTGGAACATACACATATACCTGCATACCAAATCTTCTAGAGGGTACTATATATTACTCGCCGGACACCGCAGACGAGGACATTATTATTCCGTTTAGTATTGCTTCTAGCACTCTTATCCTTGCCAAAAACATGGGTTCTCCACCGGAGGGATCATGTCAGGGAGACCCCTGCAATGCTGGAAATGGCAACAATACCCAGCACGAAGTTGATTACTCTGGAGAAGGTGTTTACCCGTTGCGTGGAGTACGGACATACAACAGTGGGGGTGGTACTCAGGCTCCTGTCCCGCAGAATGTGTGGGGCGCACAATGGACGGGCTATTATGACCGCAGTATACCATCCAATATTTTTGCTGGAACTTTTCAAACTGTAGTAGTGAATCGTCCTGATGGTAAAGTCTTCACCTTTGCGCTGACGAATGGTGCTTATGTAGGAGACTCGGACGTCGTAGGCACCCTTGTCGAACTGGGTGTTGATGGGTCTGGAAAACCGACCGGCTGGACGTACCTGAACGAGAAGGACGAACTGGAAACGTACAATGCGAGTGGTCACTTGATTTCGATCACGAACCGTGCTGGCTTGAGCCAGACGCTGACATACAGCGACGGGACGACAGGGCCGAACGGTGGCTATGTGCTGAGTTCCTTGGGCGTGCCCACAGCCACTGCGCTTCCGGCAGGACTGCTGATACGGGTGACAGATCCGTCAGGTCGCACCTTGCAGTATGGCTACGATGTCGTGGGCCGTGTGGTACTGATGACGGATCCGGCTAACAAAACTTATCTATACACCTATAGCGATGCGACGACACTGACAGCGAATCTCACGAGTGTCAAGTATCCAGATGGCAATGTGAGAAGCTATTTGTATGACGAAGCGGCTAACGTATCCAGCACCCCCAACCCTGGCGTCTCCTATGTCAATGCCCTGACCGGCATCATCGACGAAAACGGCAACCGGTTTGCCAGCTGGACCTATGACGCGAACGGTCTGTCCATATCATCTGAACACGGCTCCTTCGGTAGCGGTATCGACCATGTTGGATTGAGCTACGGCACGGTGAGCAATGGCGTATCCACCACCACGGTGACAGATCCTCTCGGAACTGTACGCACCTACAACTTCAACACCATTCTGGGGGTCGTCAAAAACACTGGCATCACCGGACAACCATGCAACGGCTGCACGTCCGCCTTCACATATGACGTCAACGGCAATGTGGCGAGCCGCACCGACTTCAACGGCAACCTGACAACCTACCAGTATGATCTGACCCGCAACCTTGAAACGAGTCGCACCGAAGCCTCGGGTTTGTCAGTTGCCCGCACCATTACAACCCAGTGGTCCACTGCATTCCGGCTGCCGACACTGGTTACCGAACCGGGGAGAACCACGGGTTATGCTTACGATCCGACCTCGGGCAACCTGCTCACGCAGACTGTCACCGATACAACGGGCGGCGGGAGCCGCACCTGGACGTATACCTACACTACATCGGCGGATTCAACTCTGCTTAATCTGCTGAAGGCGGTCAAGGGGCCACGTACCGATGTTTCGAGTATCACCACCTTAGGCTACTATTCAAATGGAGACCTGAAAACCGTCACTGATGCTTTGGGACATGTGACCACGATCACGAGCGTTGATGCCGCTGGGCGTCCCCTTTCCATCACCGACCCTAATGGCATAGTGACAGGTCTCACCTATACGCCGCGCGGCTGGCTTGCAAGCCGGAAGGTCGGAGCGCTAACCACGCTTTATACTTATAACGGCACGGGGCAACTCACCCAGATTACCCTGCCGGACGGCAGTTACTTGTCCTACACTTATGACGTTGCACACCGCCTCACCGACATCACGGACACTGTGTTCGACCGTGTTCATTACACCCTGGACAACGCGGGCAACCGGATCAAGGAAAACGTTTATAACTCCGCTGGCGTTGTGACCGAGACCAAGAGCAGGGTATTCAACAGCCTGAACCGCCTTGCCCAGGACATCAGATCCTACAATACCACCACCAGCTACGCCACGACCTACTCCTACGATAACAACGGCAACCTGACTAATGTGCTTGACGCAAACAATAATGCCACGATCTTCAATTTCGATGCATTGAACCGCATCAGCCAGATGACGGACGCGGCATCGGGCACCACCCAGCTCGCCTTGAATCCGCTGGATCAATTGACGGGCGTGACCGATCCCAAAAGCCTCAACACCGCTTATGCAGTGAGCGCACTGGGTAATCAGACCCAGATTTCTAGTCCCGATAGCGGCACAACCAATCGTACCTTCGACAGTGCTGGCAACCTGCTGAGTGCAACCGATGCGCGAGGAATCGCGGCAACTTACGCCTACGATATACTCAACCGGCCGGTCTCTGCCAGCTATCCCACGACAGGGGAGAACGTTACACTGACATGGGATGCCGGGACAGGATGCAGTTACGGGGTGGGCAGAATCTGCCAGGTTAGCGACTCGGACGGAACGACCGGCTTTGCCTATGACGATCAGGGCAACATGGTCAAGAAAACCCGCACGGAATCCGGGGTGAACCTCGTGACCCAGTATGTCTATGACGCGGCTAACCGGCTCGATACCGTCATGACGCCTACCGGCGAGACACTGGTTTTGACTCGGGATTTGGCTGGACACATCCTGCAGGTGGGCGACACCAGCTCTGCTGGCACCACTACGATGGCCTCCAATATAAAGTATGACGGTACCGGCAAAGTCACTTCACAGACGCTCGGCAACGGTACTACGCAGTCTGCGGCTTATAACCTGTCCGGACAGCCCATCAACGAATCCGCCGTCATTCCTAGTGGAGTTACCACTGGTGGTGGCGATGTCCCGACCTTGCCGGAGTGGGGAGAGATACTATTGGGCAGCCTGCTCATGCTGCAAGTGCTGCGCCGAAAACGGCAGACAACCCGACGATCCGGGGTAATAGCATGAAGAACAGTACGATCAAAATGCGGTTTGCTTTCTGCCTGTTTCTGAACTTGCTGGCGGGAGCTGTCGCCTTCGCCGATAGCTTTACGGTGGTGTACGACCCCGTCGGCAACGTATCGAGCCGCACTACGACATTAGGCACCACGACTTATACTTACGATGCACTGAACAGGGTTAAAACGGAAGCAGGTCCCGCAGCAACGCAAAGCTTTAGCTACGACGCAACCGGCAACCGGTTGTCCGATGGGTTAGGTAGCTATTCCTACAACGCTAACCGCATGGCGACCCGCCACGGGCTGGCGGTAACTATTGATGCCGCAGGCCATGTCACCTCAGACGGGCTGGGTCATGCCTTCGTTTACAACCAGGCGGGCAGGCTGTATCAGGTGAAGAATGGCTCGACCCTGCTTGCCAGTTATTACTACAACTTCCAAGGGCTGCGCACCCGCAAGGTCACTACCGCCTCAGCACCACAGGGTGCGCAGACGGTGATCTACACCTATGACGAAGCAGGTCATCTGCTCTGCGAATCACTGGGTAACGGCTCCCCGCTACGTACCTACGTCTGGCGGGACGACACGCCGGTAGCACAAATCGACTATGTTCCGGCACGCAGAGTAATATACTTCGACGTGGATCAGAACAACACCCCGAGAGACGCACGGGACCAAACGGGAAACTTGGTATGGCAATGGGAGAGTGACGCCTTCGGCTCGACTCTTCCTAACCAGAATCCCTTAGGCGCTGGAGTTGTCGTGGTTAATCTGAGATTTCCAGGACAGTATTATGATCAGGAGTCAGGGCTGTACTACAACACCAACCGGGATTATGATTCAGGCAGTGGACGATATGTAGAAAGTGATCCGATTGGACAGGCGGGAGGGATTAATACCTACACCTATGTTAGAGGAAACCCATTAAGTTGGACTGACCCAAGGGGGGAAGCAGGCAATTGGGTAACAGCTTTGGTTGGTGGAGTTATCGGTGCATCACAGGGGTACTTAGGTTCATTAGCAACTGGTGGTACTCAAAGTGATGCACGGACATCAGCAGTCGTCGGGTTTTTGTTTGGTTCAGCGCTTGGATATGCAGATCCTGGAGCTGGACTTGCAATGATAGGCGGGGGTAGTGCAGCATTGGGTGATGCAGTTGGTCAGGCGATCACGATATCTAATTACAAACCACCAGCAAACGTTTGCACCGCCCAAACGCCACCAACTTACAACGTAGGTCAAACGATTGGTTCTGGAATAGGTGGAGCACTGGCTGGTGGACTTTTGCCAGCCAGTGGATTGGCACCAATGATCAGCACCGCACCTATAGCTTGGGGATTTACCACGGCTGGTACTGGAATAGGTATGAAACTTGGGGAACAATAGGAATGGCCGAAATAAAAACTTGGCGTGATAAATCTAATGGTAAGGACGGGAATCAGATTTGGATTCCAGTCATTATAAGTATCGCACTAGTGGCAACTTATGTTTGTTTGATTCTGCCTATGTATTCATTTTCTAAACCTATCACCCCTTTCATTTTTTTGTCGAGTACATTTCTTCTCTTCGAAGTATTCATGCTTTTTTATATTTCGCAAGCCATTAATGTTCTGAAAGAAATCACCTTAGATGGGGATAAACTATGCGGAAAATGTTATTTTGGCCGTCAAATAAATTGTGTAGTGTCTGACATTGACTCACTTTCGTTTTATCCGATGACCTGGAAAATTCGTTACATCAATCTGTTTGACCCTAAAAAGCCAGGCATCAATATTGTATTAAAGAATGGTGATTTGTTTCGGATCAATGCAAAAACAGATGGGTTTGATAGTTTGGTTGACGCATTAAAAGCACTTCCAAATGAATCCAATCGCAGAAAATGTGACTTAAATGGAGATGAACAGATAGGCTATTTTAATAGTTCATATGAAATAAACACTTGGTGTGATAAAACTCTAGGAAAAAACGGGGGCAAGATTTGGTTTTTTCTGGCAGGATCTATTGCTCTTGTGACATTTTACTTTTATGACATTTTCCCTAAATTTTTATCAATGTCTTTCTTCAACAGCAAACTCGCTGGAGTTTTCTATTTACTTCCCGCTGCAGGAGCACTGTTTTATTGTTCGCAAACCATCAATGTGTTACAGGAAATTATACTTGATGGAGATAGTATTTCGGGAAAGTGTTATTTTGGTCGTCGATTAAAATGTGTAGCATCAGACATAAAATCGATTTCGTATTACCCCATGACTTGGCAAATACGCGGCATAAATCTTTTTGACCCTAAAAAGCCTGGTATCAATATCGAATTACAGGATGGGAATTTATTTCGGATTAATGCGCGAACAGAAAGATTTTCTTGCTTAGTAGATGCCTTAAAAGCGCTCGCAAAAAAATCTAATCAAACTCGCTGTGATCTGTAATAAGCATAAGACATATGTGAGCGTTGCCAAAACGCGCCTCTAGGGAATATTTTAATTTAAAGGGAAATCCGTCTTCGTTAATTGCCAGAAATCGTTGCTGCGTATAGGGATAGTGCCTATGGGTACGGCAGACGTACTTCAGGGAAAGTAGAATGGCTCTGGAACAACACCGACCACTTAGGCAACAATGTTCCAGACCAAAAACCTGCAAGGCAAGGAACCTTTAATTTCGACCTGCGTTATCAAGGGATGATGATAGCAGACATAGAGACTGAACTTCATATCGCAATATTGCCTGCCTGACAGCGGACAGTCGCGAATGACTCCTTTTGGCCGGTTTGACTCATTCAAAACTTAAATCGAATCATACTTTGTATGACCGCAATGTAGCGAGGAGCGGACATTAATTCTCCCCTATGTGAACGCCTGCTCGTGGCACAAAGCGCCCCCTAGCCAACACACCAGACAGCAGGCATTCAGATGCAGGTGGAATCTATCATATTTCGTCCGCTTAGTTTAACAGTTCCGACCTTTTGCTTAAGT
>CAYZPM010000078.1:0-10047 GCA_964480365.1 uncultured Gallionellaceae bacterium | reverse complement strand
ACTGCATCGGTTCGGGCATGAATGATGCATGAATATTTCTAATGGACAATCTGGGATAAAAAAAGCCCCGCGACAATTTGTGGGGCTAAGCCATTGCGTTATTTGCCTCTAAATGATTTCAGCAGCATGGGAAGATATCCGTTTTATGATACTAACGGTCTGAATGGCTGGATCAGTCCTGCACCATCCCCAATCCGACTTGGTTGGGTGAGCTTACATTAAGAACCGCGACACGCTCAGTGTATCGAAAGGCCAGTCAAGCTCTGCATCGTTGTCGAGGCGATGTAAAACTGGGATTCGCACACTGTACCGTTCAAATAAATTATCGTCTTCGACGATATCAACATTGATGACGGTAATCCCTGCCTTGTGGATAATTGCCTCGGCCTCTTCGCAGAGGTGGCAGTGTTCAGTGCTGTAGAGCTTGGCTTTTACCTGCTGTATCTCTAGATTTTGATTTATTCCTATTGCACACCGCTTACAGATGCATGACTGGTTATTTTGCGCTCTATTCGCCAAGACTATAGCTGCTGGATTGATCGTGACATCGTGACACCAACATTGCGTGCCAGACTTTCCAGTTCCAGCTTGGGCGCACTCGTTAGGTGCGCCGCAAAGTGGACAGATGTGATTAGGATTCTGACTCATGTTGTCAACAAAAAAATGATAACCGTATTGTAGCGCCGCTGCCGGGGATGGAGTCTACTCCTTAGACTGACAGACTGAAATGAATTGATCTGCACTCGCTCCATTGCAGAAATATTAAACAAATATGTTTGTGGAACTTGGCATACAAGATGGAATCTATTTGACCTAATCAATTACAGAGTGATTTTTGAGATTTACTAAGCTTATGAAGATAGGGGAAATATTTGGAGGTTGAAATGGAAAAAGAATTTTACCCGTTCGCAATATCAGTGGACACAGAAACTGGGATTTACTGGTATGGGGAACGTAAATTACGAACTCAGGCGCAAATTAATGCGGCAATCAAACTAGCTGTCGAAAATCAATCGAATGTTCATCATCATACGAGTCGGGGGCAATCCTTATTCCTTTTTGCTGCGATGAATCTTATCCGGAAACTAGGAAGCTGTTTGGGAGCGAAGTCGTTTCGATTTAATTAAACCGCTACTTTTTAAATCTGCTGCTTCTGAAAATTGCTCACGACCTGCTAAAATTCACTATCTTGATGGTTGGATAACCAACAAAAAATCCTGTCCAAAAGAATATGGAATGGTCGGTAACCGGTCATTCTGTCATTCCCGCTGTCTGTCGGACTTTTCCATGCTCAAAAAAAAAAGGGCACCGTAAGGTGCCCTTGAAGCTGAAGTTAAGGGGGACTTCAGGGAGGAGAAATTAGTGAAATTTCAGATGTTCACTAACATGTAAGCAATTTTAATCGTTAACATATTAGTGAGTCAAGAACTATAATAATTTTTGATGCAAAAATTGACTTATTTCATGCTTATACAATATTTGTAATGGAGTACCACTTGACGCAAATCATCAACTACCCAAATCTTCCCCAGCGTTTTCTGAAAGCGCGAGACAGCCTGATGGGGAATTTTCGGCACATTTTGAACCATTTCGGTTTAACCGAACAACAATGGCGGATATTGCGTGCTCTGGATGAGCATGGACAACTGGAACCGAGGGAAATATGCGATATGTGCCAGTTTTCGAGTCCCAGCATGGCGGGCATGCTGACACGCTTGGAAGAAGCCGAATTGATTGATCGTGGCCGTATATTGGGAGATCAACGACGAGTTATAGTTAACTTGTCGCAAAAAGGCATAACCCTATTGAGTCAAGTCGGCCCATTGATCGAATTGCAATATTCCTATATTGAGGAAACCTGTGGAAAGCAGGTATTAGACGACTTGTTTACGGTGTTGGAAAAGTTTATTGATGTATCAAAACGTCCGATGAAGCATGTTGTTTTGCCTTGAATATGGATAGGTGACGGTAATTACTGGCACACTAACGATTAACGTAGTTGCGACTCAGGTTGTGTGCAGCGCCTTTGGAGGATAAATGCAGAAAGTCTTTATAGCCCGTCAGCCCATTGTTGATCGTAACGAAAGCTTGGTCGCATTTGAGCTGCTATTTCGCTCTGCCAATACAACGGAGGCAGGGGTGGTCAACAATACTCAAGCTACCGCTCAGGTAATGGTGAATGCGTTCGAGGAAATGGGGATTGCGGAGGTCTTGGGATCAAACAAAGGGTTCATCAATGTAGATGCTGTGTTATTGCATAGTGACCTGATTGAGATGCTACCCAAGGAGCATGTAGTCATAGAGTTGCTGGAAACAATCACAATTAATGCCGAGGTCATTGCGCGTTGCCGCGAATTGAAGGCAAAGGGCTTCAGCTTGGCAGTGGACGATGTTGTCGAATTGAGCGATGAGATCAAATCCCTGCTGGAAATAGTTGATATTATCAAGGTAGATCTGTTAGCGGTTGCCCCTGCCCGCTTGCCCATGCTGGTGAATGAACTTAAGCGTTACCCGATAAAGCTGCTGGCGGAGAAAGTGGAAGACCGCGAACAGGCCAGGCGTTGCATAGCGATGGGCTTTGACCTTTTTCAGGGATATTACTTTGCACGTCCAGAAATTCTCTCAGGCAAGCGTGTAAATCCCTCCGAGATCGCGCTACTGAACATCTTCTCGATAATGGCTGGTGGTGCCGAAAACAAAGAAATAGAAGATGAATTCAAGGTTCATGCAGATTTAACCTATAACCTGATACGCATGGTTAATTCACCCGGTTCCGGCCTTACAACTAAGATTAGTTCGCTCAAACATGGGCTGATGGTACTGGGGCGGGAGCCCTTGAAGCGTTGGGTACTGTTGTTACTGTATGCATCCTTGAATGACAATAACACGGTCAGTCCACTGATGCATCTTGCAGCCACGCGAGGCAAACAGATGGAATTGATCGCTAAGCGGGAGCACCCAAGCGACCCGGATTTCGCGGATCGCGCTTTTATGGTGGGGATTCTATCGTTGCTCGATGCTTTGCTGGGTGAACCCCTAACAGTAATTCTGACACGCATGAACCTGCAAGAAGATGTTGAACTAGCTCTGTTGCGTCACGATGGCGAGTTGGGCAATTTGTTGAGCCATTGCAAGAGCTTTGAAGCTGGCTATTTTGCGTCTGTGCATGAAGCGCTGCTTTCACACCCATCTCTGTCTTTTGATGCTATCAACAAGGCGCAATTGGAAGCAATGACTTGGGCAAACAGCATCGCAGTGTAATTTCAGTGCGGGTATTGTGATCAGAAACAAACCCTGAACTACCAATATCGCGTCTACCACATTGAAGCTGGCAAAAGGCCTTGGCATACTCGGCGTCAACATGACGTCCTAATTTCTGCTTCATGCATACCTTGATTACCAGCAAAATCCTGATTAACTAATTCTTATCTGTGTGTGTTTCCGCACAGTACCTCAACGGTTGTGGAGGTATTGTGGTATCTCGTGGCAGCAAAGAGTTTGTCAAACCATGACCGCATCATGGCTAGGTCGTACGTCGCAAGTGCTTTTTAGTGAGCTGAATAATCGACCTAAACGCAAAGTTCCGATAATAACTGAACACAGAAAGAAGCATCCCATGACAACAAAGATCAAAATCATCTCTGCAAAAGATTTTCTGGAAGTAACCGCTGACGGAATTATTAACATTACCACAAGCAGACAAATTCTCTTAGATATAGCAAGGGCTGAGCATCCCCCGGCGGATTATGAATTGCTAATTGATTTCCGTGATACACAATCCGATTTGTCAATATTGGATTTGTATCAACTTGCAGAGGATCTCATCCGGCATGGCAATACCTTTCGCAGGAAAGTGGCTCTTCTCGTTCTGCCAGGAGTCAACTTTGATCGCGCCAGCTTCTTTGAGACATGCTCACATAACCGTGGCTTTTTGGTTAATGCCTTCACGGAATATGAAAAGGCTATGCGCTGGATTCTCTCATCGGAAGATAAGCCCAAAAACAATGTCCCGTCCAACGAATGGATGCAAGTGAGGGCGAATAGCAGCATCTGATCCGCAACGCTGAACTTCGCTTATGGGTCGCACAGCAATCCTCTGCAAATTGGTGATGCGATGATGTCAGAAGTTGTTCAGCATAATCATTGGCGTCAGCAATACCGAATGGGAAATAACCGACTCCCAAGTATGGGCATCAAGCAAATTTCCTTAAACGGCTTAGCCTGATAATTTATAATTTAAAAATGGCGAAATGAAAACTTGGCTCGGCAAAACAAATTGATTTTGTATCTACCCGCAGTAAGATTATTACTTTTAAGGAAACACCTTGAGCAAAGTGCCTAACGAAATGGATTTTCTGCGCACCGAAGCCGAGGCGCAACTTATCCGCGAGACGCCGACTGAGAAACAGGGCCTTTCTGCCGAAGAACTCCAGCACGAACTTCAGGTGCATCAGATTGAGCTGGAGATGCAGAACGATGAGTTGCGGCAGACGCAGGTCAGCCAAGAAGAAACTCTTGCCCGCTACGTGGATCTTTATGATTTTGCCCCAGTCGGTTATTTCACTCTCACCGGCAATAGTGAAATTCTATCGGCAAATCTGACCGGCGCCGCAATGTTGGGGATTGAGCGTAAAAAATTGCTACGCCGCCGTTTTACAACCTTTGTTGTGCCTCAAGATAGTGATCGCCTGCACCTGTGTCTAAAGAGCATGGTGCAGCAAGGCGATAAACAGAGTTGCGAACTGTCCGTCAAGCGTGGCGATGGCTCGGTCTTTCATGCCCGGCTGGATTGTCTGCAATCAAAGTTCGACAACCAATTTTCAATACGCATTGCACTTACCGACATCACTGAGCACAAACTAGGTGAGGAAAAACTGCACGCGAGCGAAGGTCTTCTCCGTCTGTTTATCGATCGCGCCCCGGTCTCGCTCGCCATGTTCGACTGCAAGATGCGTTACCTCGCGGTGAGCAGGCGCTGGATGGAGGATTTTTCCCTCGGTGACCGAGACATCATCGGTGTTTCCCACTATGAGATATTCCCTGAGATTCAGGAAGGCTGGAAGAGTGTGCATCGCCGTGGCCTGGGGGGCGAGGAGATACGGGCCGACGAGGATTGTTTTGAAAGGGCGGATGGAACTATCCAATGGCTGCGATGGGAAGTTCTGCCTTGGCGCACGGGCGACGGTGCTATAGGCGGCATTATTATTTTTTCCGAGGACATCACACGCTATAAACAGGCCGAGGAAGAAATTCGCAACCTTAACGCTGTTCTGGAACAGCGCGTAGAGGAACGAACTGCTCAATTGACAGCGGAGATCGTGGCGCGGGAGCAGTTGGAACAAGCCTTGATGCAATACGCGGCGATCATTGATTCGTCAGACGATGCCATCATAGGCAAAACTTTGGAAGGAATCATCACCAGTTGGAACTGTGGCGCAGAACGGATGTTTGGCTATACTCGCGAAGAGGTGCTGGGGCGGCCCATTTCTTTTCTGATTCCGGAGCAATATCAGCACGAGGAAGTGATGCTGTTGGAGCAGATTCGCACAGGTATTTTTGTGAAGCATTACGAAACAGTGCGCCGATGTAAAGATGGGACGTTGATTAATGTTTCGGTGGCGCTTTCGCCGCTTCGTGACCACGACGGGAACATCGTCGGTGCGTCCAAGATCGCGCGGAACATTACCGAGCGTAAGCAGGCGGAGGTGGAATTACGTATTGCAGCAGCAGCTTTCGAGACGCATGATGCCATCGTTATTACCGATGCCAATGCAAATATTATCAAGGTTAATCGGGCATTCGTAAACGTTACCGGTTATAGCGACGAGGAAGTGTTGGGAAAAAATCCGCGCTTGATGAAATCGGGGCGGCACGACAAGGCTTTTTACGTCAAGATGTGGCAACAGTTGTTACACGAGGGTTCATGGGCCGGTGAGATTTGGGACAAGCGCAAAAACGGCGAAATTTATCCGCGATGGATGACCATTACTGCCGTCAAAGATGAGCAGCAGAAAACCACCCAATATGTGGGCATATTCAGTGACATCACAGACCGCAAGAAAAACGAAGAACTCATCCGCCACTTGGCTTTTTATGACACATTGACACAACTGCCCAACCGTCGCATGTTAGGCGATCGTTTGGGTCAAGCTATGGCTGCCAATAAACGTAGCGGCATTTACGGCGCGGTAATGTTCATGGACTTGGACAACTTCAAACCGCTTAATGATACACATGGACACGTTGTGGGAGATTTGCTTCTGATCGAAGTGGCGCGTCGTATAAGCAGTTGTCTGCGTGAGATGGACACCGTTGCGCGTTTTGGTGGAGATGAATTTGTGGTTATACTCAGCGAGTTGGATGTTGATGAAACAAAATCCAGGGAAGATGCCAGCATTGTCGCTGAAAAAATTCGCGCCTGTCTGGCTGAGACTTATAACTTAACGCTTCAGCAAGAAAATGCTACGGGAATTACTGTGGAGCATCATTGCACATCGAGTATCGGTGTAAAGTTATTCATCGGTCACGAAGCCAGTCAGGACGACATTCTAAAATGGGCCGATATAGCGATGTATCAAGCAAAAAAGGATGGGGGCAATTCGATTCGTTTTTATGAAGCGAAGGATTGAGTGACCGTTTTCGTAGATAACCGATAGTCATGCCGTGTCGCTTCCGGAGCGGCAATTGACGAATGATGAAGCTGAAATCGAATGGCTAAAATATAATGGTGAACCGTCTGAATCAAAGCGCAGCTTGTATCAATTCCAGACTGTCGTAAATTATTATCAACGATAACAGGTATCATGTGCTTATCGACTCGATAATTGCCGTATTATTTGATAATCAAATTTACAAAGGGCATGAAATAAATGAACCTGGAACTATCCAACGATATTACTGAAAAAGCATTGATGGGCATCACCATTCCGCCTTGCCCTGCCTCATTAACAGCCATCATGAGTGAAGCAAAACGGCCTTCCGCCGATCTTGCCCATCTTGCCCAATTGATCAGCCGAGATGCCGGCATCGTTGGGCCGCTACTACAACTTGCCAACTCCCCTTATATCGGCTTAACAAGCAAGGTTTCCTCTGTTTTTGAGGCCGTCAGAGTGTTAGGTATGCAGAACACCCTGAATCTTGTGCAAAACATAATCTTGCGGCAAAGCGTTGGCTCTCCACCACAAAGTTTTGAAAAATTCTGGGAACGATCAAGTTTATCAGCGACTATTGCGGAGAGGATCGCGGCAAAATTCCCAACGGTATCTAAAGACGATGCATACATTACGGCTTTGTTCCACGATTGCGGAATTCCTTTGCTCATAATGAAATTCCCTGAATATCGCGAAACGGTGATGGCCCAATGTAATTTGGGAAAATTTATAATCGATGTCGAAAATGATATTTTTTCAACTAGCCATAGCGTGGTCGGATATTTACTGACGCGAAAATGGATGCTTCCTGCCCATATATGCAACGCCATTCTGTACCACCACGACCTCACCATTTTTACTTCGGCAGATAAAAATACCGGAGATGATGTTTGCGACTTGATCAGCATAATACATATGGCAGAATATATCGCTGATGAACACCTGCACGTCCAAGATAAAGAGTGGCATATATTTGAGCATGATGTCCTAAAACACTTTGACATTTCAGTACAAGAATTCCTGGAGTTTAAGGGAGATATTCTGGCGAATTTGAACGGCGAATAAAATGGAAGTGATACCACTAAGTAAAATTTCCGCAAGCAACGATAACAATCTAATATGTTCTAGCGGTCTCGCTGCTTGTTAACTTGCCACGGGCAGCTCACCCCAGTCGGTAGTGTAGTTCGGCGACTTACTTTCCCGCCTCATAGCCCACCGCTGCTTGATACCTGATGCGGCAATGCTTACAGATCCTTGCCCCATCTTGTGATTGATTGCATCCATTACATGCATTAGGCTGTCAGCCCTCCCTTGCTCAACTGAATTGTCAAAGAACGTAGGTTGTATCGATCCTTTAGGTTGCAATCCCATCAACATAACGCCCGTTTTTTTGTACTGGTAGCCACTGCGGTAAATCATCCTCAACCCTTGGAGCGCCGCATTGACCAACTTCAAAGTGTCGTCTGTAGGCTGGCTCAATGGAACGACTAATGACTGCTGGTACTGCGGTTCGCCTTGCTTGTGAGGGTTGGTATAGAAAAAGACACAAATGCTGGCGGCAACCGAACCATCATGCCGAAGCTTCTCCGCCGCACGGGTAGTGAAGTTGGCAACTGGCTCAGAGAGGTCTTCCAGCGCCGTTACAGATGCCCCAAATGAACGTGACACCATAATCTGCTGTCGTGGTGTGCTAGCAGCATCAAGCTCGATACAGGGCACTCCGTTAAGCTCGCTCACAGTACGCCCCAGCACCACGGAGAATTGGGAGCGGATTCGCTCCGAGTTGGCTGTTCGCAGGTCTTCCACCGTCTTGATTCCCATGGTCAACAGCTTCTCGGTAATCTTTCTACCAGCGCCCCATACATCGCCCACCGGAATATTTGCGAACAGTACGCTGCGCTCATATTCATTCAGCCGCCCCAAGTCGCACACTCCATTAGCGCCTGCAAATCCTTTTTTTGCACAGTGGTTTGCCAGCTTTGCTAAGGTCTTAGTATCAGCAATTCCTACGCACACTGGAATGCCGATGTTACGTTTGATAGTTTGGCGTATTGTCTGGCCGTAAGCGATCAGCGATTGGGGATCGAAGCCGTCCAAGTCTAGGAAGCATTCGTCTATGGAGTAGATTTCCTGCTTGGGCGAGAACGTGGAAAGCGTGGACATGACTCGCGATGACATATCGCCATACAGGGTGTAGTTGCTGGACAACGCGATGATGCCATGCTGCTTGGCAATGGCTTTCATCTTGAACCACGGATCAGCCATCCTGATGCCGAGGGCTTTCACCTCATTTGAGCGGGCAACAGCAACTCCATCGTTATTAGATAGCACAACTACTGGCTCGCCCTCCAGCTTCGGATTGAACACCCGCTCACAGGACACGTAGAAGTTATTGCAATCGACGAGAGCTAGAGGCATGGCAGGGTTAGATGAACTTCTTGGTCGTGGAGGTCACGACCCCCCACACTTGAAGCTCCTGCCCATCCTTGAACTCGATTTCCTTGAAACTGGGGTTTTCTGGTTTGAGGGTGATTATGTTGCCACGCTTGATAAGCCGCTTCACTGTCATGTCGCCATCGACTATGGCAATCACAATATCTCCAGAGGCTGGTGTAAGTGATTTGTCCACAACCAGCAGGTCGCCATCAAAAATGCCAGCGCCTGTCATGCTGTTCCCTTTTGCTCGCACGAAGAATGTGGCCTCCCTGTGCTGAATCAGATGTTCGTCCAGGCTCAACCGGCCCTCAATATAGTCATCGGCAGGAGATGGGAAGCCAGCTGCAACCTTGTGGCTAAATAGAGGGAGTCGAGTAGGTTGCATGCCCACTGCAGGGAGCATGACGGGATGATGCGGCGGGGTAGTCATTGGAAGTACGGCTAACAGGAGAATAGTTGCATCATAAAAGAACGATCGTTCTTTTGTCAATCAACTAGAAAATTGTTGCAGCTTTTACTGTCCAGCTGACATTAGGCGAAGCGCTCTTTCAAGTTGCCTAAGCGTGGCCTGATGAAATTCAGGGCGATTTTGAGCATTTGAATATTCTCCACCAAAACGGAATAGGCCCTGCTATTCTACTTCGCGCGTGGCTCGCGTGCTGTCGCGCTATTCGTGCGCCAAAGTTCGGTCTACTAATGAAAAGAAAAAAGGCCTGCATTTCTGCAAGCCTTTGATTATTTGGTGAGCTGTGTGTAATTCGAACACACGGCCAACGGATTAAGAGTGCTTTTAATACACACACATTACAGACCAATACGCCACTATACAACGGCTTACAACACGTCACCGCACTATAGAAACGTTTTATAGCACTTCAACGTTGACAGTTCGTTGACACCATATGTTCTAAGGAAACGCAGATTTATTCATCCGAATTGCCAACGAAACTGAGATGCTAAC
>CAYZPM010000077.1:0-10605 GCA_964480365.1 uncultured Gallionellaceae bacterium | reverse complement strand
GCCCGCATGATCTGCCGTCCCCATTTGAATTCCTTGTACAGCACGACGAAACGCCACATGTCCTGCAACACCTTGGCGCGGTCACGCCAGCTCAGCGCCATCAACGCAGCCGGGAAATCCGCCTCGTGCGGGCGAGCGAAGGCGATCTTGAGCGGGTTCCACTGGTCGGTTGTGCGCTGCACTTCCGAAGCAATCATCTTGCGGTACATCTCCTGCATCGGACGGTTGCGCAGCCGCGCTTCCACCACGGCTTCGCCGCAAATTGCGCCGGCATGGAGCGCGCAACTCATGCCCTCCCCTATCATGTTGAGGAAGCCCGCCGCCTGTCCGGTGATCAGCACATTGCCTTTACCGAACACGTAACGATTAATTACCGAGGGGCCGAAATTCTCGCCGCAGCCTTCGTCGTCGGTGTGCGGATGCAAGCGAACGCCGTGTTTGTCGCTCAGGTAATTCACCACGTTGGCATGCTTGCTGGCGAAATTGTCGCCGCGCTTGAAACCCACGCCGACAATCTGCCGCCCGTCGCGGGCGTGGCTCCAAGTGTAGTGCCCCAAATTTGGATGGAACCAGAAATGAAAATACTGTTCATCCAGCGGACACTCGATAATCTCGTGAAACTTCTGCCCGACAAAAAACCACGGAATCGACTTCTGATATTCCGGGTAAACCGCACGCACCACCGGCGAACTCGGGCCATCCGCCCCGATCACCTGACGCGCCCTGTAGGTAACCGGCTCGCCATTCCTTTTCGCTGTGACTATTATGTGATCACCGTGATCCTGCAATCCCGTAAATGAGGTCTGGTCGTGAACTTCCGCGCCGCTGCGCTGGATCGCCCAGTGGTCGGAATATTTGCGGTGCAGATGGGGCGTGGTGCCGCCGAAGAAATCCATCGGCATCGACACCATGCTGGGAAAGTGAAAGGTCACGCCACGGCATGAAGTCGGCTCATGCAGGATTCCCGCTGGCAAGGGGCCAAAATTTTCCAGCAAAAAACGATGGCCGCGCGGCGAGAGTATGCCGCTGCAAATCTTGTGGCGCGGTAACTGAAAACGTTCCAGAACGATAGTTTCCAGCCCCGCGTCCACCAAGCGCTTGGCCGCTGCGGCGGCGGACAGGCCTGCCCCGACGATAATGACATCAACTGTACGCATTAAAATCCTTCAACAAATTCTCCACAAATATGCCGTGGTAGGCTGGTGGTGAGCAATGCGAACCCCAGCAAGTTATTGGAGTTCACCCACCAACCTTGTTATACGCCTGTTCAATGAAAGGCTTAACCTCTTCAAACTCGCTGTCCGTGGAGATAGTAAATTCCGCGTTCCCTGTTCCGTAATGACCGACGCTCGTAACATCACGGTATGATTTTGGAGGTGTCTTCATGTCGCTGGCTCTCAACTTGACGAAGAGCTTGACGTGATTGCTCTGCACCCCCACGCAAACGATGTTTTGTGAAATCTTATAAGCTACGTAAAACTTCTTTGGAACCTCTTCGATCGCTGGATCAAGCCCCAAGATATACTCACGAATGCTGTGTATAAGCGATTGAATCGATTTTTGCTTTCCTTTCAAGTGTTTTTCGAAGGTGTATGTTGCAGTTGCTTTAACTTGTGCGGCTTTATTTCCGTCCTTCACCATAGCCGGGGTTTTGCAATTCGCCTGAACGGAAGTTGAACTCTTGGCTGCCTGAAACACCAATTCAAGGTAGAACGAGCCATTTTTGAACAGACTGTATTTCCATAGCTCAATGTTGGCTCCCATTTGAACGGCATGAAGATCATATTTTTTGTAGTTGGGGGCGATGCAGATAACTCGGACATCGGACCAATCCACCTCAACGCGTTTTCCGCCCTCCTTTTGCAAAGCCCGTTGAACCGCAATGTCGAAATCTCCTTTGTGATCCTGAATCCAATGCAAATAGTAAAGGCTTTGATTGATCTGTTCTGAGGATTCGACCTTCTTGTATTCAATGATGACCGGGTTGTTATCCTCGGATAAGGCGAGACTATCAATAAATCCATTGTGCAAGGGGCCTGTATAAAATTCAGATGCCACAAAGCGGCAATTGAATACTTTTTCAAGATTTTTCTCAATCAGAGTCTGTAGCTCTTTCTCCAAGGAAAAATTCGTAAGCTCAACAGGCTCAAGACTATTTCCAGACATTTCAAATAGTGGCATTTCTTCTGACTCCTCGTATGTTCTCTGAGCCAACGTAGCCTCGTAGGTTGGGTTAGCAGTTTCACCGTGTAACCCAACATTATTTAAAAAGCTGTTGAGTTACGGCACAAAAATCCGCGCCTAACCCAACCTACATAACTCAAAAATGGCATCCATCATCTGCCAAATCACCCAAATGCACCACCGGAACGTCACTGACCTTTTCCATAGCAGTGCGATCCTCCAGACTCTCGACCACTATGCGAGAAATACTGCGCCCGTGTAAAACCCAGCGCGCCTGTGCCTCATCGTCGGTTGCCAGCAATCCCAGCCGTTGCGGCAAGCTGCGCGAGGTGGCGGGAATGGCGATGCGCTGCAAATCGAGGTTGAAAGCGCTGCCGCTTTCAGCGCGCAAACGGTCGTAATGTTTGACCAACCGTTGATAGTCGGCATGATAGGCGCGCGGCTCGATCACGTACAGGTCGGTGGCACGCAGGCTGCGGCGTACGACGGCGTTGGTGCTGAGCGCTTCGCCCAGCGTGACAAAGCTCATTGCAGGTAGTAATTGTTTCAGGTGCTTTAACAACAGCCCGTCGGCTATGATGATTTTTTTCAGTCCGCGCCAGGGAGCCAGGAATCGTTGCAGGCGTTGCGGCGGAATGACCACTCCGGCTTCCAGCGCCAAAGCGATGTCCGCGCCGTCATCCTCCACCACAGAAACTCCCAGCAAGGCAACAATGCGCGCCAACAGGTCGGGGGAATCACGCAACGCCTGATCGGGCAGCAACTTTGTCGCAGTGTGTTCTATCTTGAGCGGGCGTGCGGCTTCTGCCTCCATGCGCGACCGTATACTCGCACTCCCGGAATGCTCCAACTGGCGGCGCAGCTTGAGAATCATTCCGGTCACGTCGATCTGTTCGGGACATACAGGATCGCAGGCTCCGCACAAGGTGCAACTCGACACCGCAGCGGCAATTTCGTGCGCGTCCGCCCCGTGTTGCAGCGCCTTGGCGTAGCCGTGCGCAGTCAGGCTGATGTCCCGATAGCGACGCCACATCGGGCACACCAACAGGCACAGGCTGCAACCGCTGCATGCGGCATGATCGTTCGAATGTTTCATCAAAAAATCACATCCCGGTTCAGAATCATCGCCGGATCGGCTTTGCGTTTCATCGCCAGATGGCGATCTACCACTTCATCGCCGAACACGCGCCGGATATAGCCTTTCATCATTCCGCCGAAGCGATAGTAGCTGCCGCCAAGATCGACGCCGATATCGTAAATCGCGTTCTTGAACGACTGAAAATGATCGCGGTTGTACACTTTGCAATCTATCATCGGCTCGAACTCGCAGCCGTAGGCCCAGCCCTCGGCGTCGGGTGGAATGCACGACATTTCATAATGCGACCGATGTTCGGGACGCAGTTTGATGCCGACCAGATACAGGGTGTAATGCGGAAAGTATTTGCGGCAAACCTGGTTGCCGCGCTCCACCGCCTCGACAAATTTTTCCGCCGAAGTTGCAAGGTCGGGAATCACCATCTGCTTGCAGCCCCAGAACTTCCATACCGCGCGCGAAAACACCACGCTGCGGTCATACATCAGGCCGTCGCGCATGTATTCGGAGCGATTCAATTCCGGAAACAGTTCACGTTTGCGCTGGAACAAATACCACGCTTCACCTAGCTTCCATGGGCGCAACGCATAGCGTCCCACCATACGCAGGGCAAAGCCGAATTCGCCATGGCCGCGCAGAAGCTGTTGCCAGTTCGCTTGGAACGCCGCTTCGCGCTCCGCCGTATCGAAGGCCACCAGCAGGTTCACCGCGCAATCCATGATGGTCAGGATGCCCGAATAATCGCTGGCGTCGTTGCGATCCAGCCATTGCAAATCTTCAATCGCGGTGTGCAAGGAACCATAATAAAAATAATGCATACGCAATGGTGTGTAGGGACGTATTTTCAGAGTGGCTTCAGTAATCACGCCGAACTGGCCATAACCGAGGATCACACGCTGAAACAGCTCGGCATTCAGTGTATCCGAACATTCGACAATCTCTCCGGTCGGGGTCACCACCTGCAAGGACAGCGCCTGATCTGCGCTGCATCCCAGGCGCGGCGAATTCACGTCTATTCCGCCCACACCCAGCGTGCCGCCGACCGAGGAGGTCAGGTTGAGCGGTGCGGAAAGGTAATCCATATTCAGGCGACGCAATTCCTCCGCCAGGCTATGCCAGAAAATCCCGGCTTCGGTACGCACCATTAGCGCGTCCGTATCGATGTGCAGCACCCGGCTCATCCCGGTCATATCCAGCAGTACACCGCCGAACGCGACCGACTCCCCCTCGGTGGTCAGGCCGCCGCCGCGCACGGTGACAGGCACCCAAAACTGTTGCGCAGCCCGTAACAAATCGGCAACTTGCCTGGTGTTGCGTGCAACCACCACGCCGTGGGGCATGCCATAGGCGGTGCCGCCTGCATCGGTGGCGAAGGTGCCGCGCGCTGCAACCTGTTCCCGCAGCTCAATGCCGCCCGTGCGGATTGCGGCGGCAAAATCTTGCCAGCCCTGCCCATTCCAACGCGAAGGATTGGTCTGCTGGCGTTTGATGCCTTGCAAGGCATCTGGCGCAACCGGACAAGGGCCATGCGTGCCGGGTTCAATTGCCGGATATTGGGGCGTTACGGGAATAGTGCGGGTTGGCAATCTGCTCTCCTGATGCGGTATGGCGGCGGATTATCCCCGAACTTATAGGGGTAGAGAAGCGCGTCATGGAGAAACGTGCGAAATTAAGGCAAGCAAATCGACCGAGTTTGCTTTAACTCAAATAATCCATTAAACCGTTCGTGGTGAACTTGTCGAACCACCAGCCACGCAACTAGAGTCCTTCGACAAGCTCAGGACGAACGGGATTCAACGGTATTGTGTTCAGCGCACGAACGCCTTACGCCCTGCATACACCGCCGAAGCCCCCAGATATTCCTCAATGCGCATCAGTTGGTTGTACTTCTCCAGCCGCTCGCCCCGGCACGGTGCGCCGGTCTTGAGATGACCGGTACCCAAGGCTACGGTGAGGTCGGCGATAAAGCTATCTACCGTTTCGCCGCTGCGGTGCGACACCATCGCACCCCAGTTGGCACCGTAGGCCAGATTCACAGCCGCGATGGTTTCGGTCAGCGTTCCGATCTGGTTGAGTTTGATTAGCACCGCGTTGGCGACATTTTCATTGATGCCGCGCTGGATGCGCTCCACGTTGGTGACGAACAGGTCATCGCCCACCAGTTCGATCTTGCCGCCCAGTTCGCGGTTCAATAATTTCCAGCCATCCCAGTCGTCTTCGGCGAGGCCGTCTTCCAGCACGACAAAAGGATACTTCTTCACCCAGTCTGCGTACATCGCCACCATTTCAGCGGCATCCACTTTGCGTCCCTCGGTGCGCAGGTTATACAAGCCATCCTCGTAGAATCCGCTGGATGCGGGGTCGAGGGCGATCACCACATCCTCGCCGGGGCGGTAGCCTGCATCTTCGATGGACTTGACGATCAGATCCATGGCGTCAACATTGCGTTTCAGTGCGGGCGCAAAGCCTCCCTCGTCGCCTACGCCGGTGGTATAGCCGGCGTCCTTGAGCACTTTTTTCAGGGTGTGGTAAATCTCGCTGCCCCAGCGCAACGCCTCGGCAAAGTTGGGCGCGCCCACCGGGGCGATCATGAATTCCTGCAAGTCGGTGCCCTGCCAGTTGGCGTGTACACCGCCGTTGAGAATGTTGAACATCGGCACGGGCAAACGATTGGCTGCCGCACCACCGAGGTAGCGAAACAGCGGCAGGTCGCAGGCATCGGCTGCTGCGCGTGCCGTAGCCAGGCTCACGCCGAGAATGGCGTTAGCGCCGAGTTTTTCTTTGTGCGGTGTGCCGTCCAATTCAATCATGGCGCGATCTATCGCACCTTGATCAAGTGCATCCATGCCGGTGAGTGCTGCGGCGATTTGATTGTTGACATTGCCGACCGCTTTTTTCACGCCTTTACCGCCATAGCGTTTCTTGTCGCCGTCGCGCAATTCCAGAGCCTCATGCACGCCGGTCGATGCACCGGACGGCACCCCCGCGCGCCCGAAGGCACCACCTTCGAGAGTGACTTCTACTTCAACGGTTGGGTTGCCACGCGAATCGAGAATTTCACGGGCATGAATGCGTTCGATGTATGTATACATAAGGCCTCCTTAAGAACGTTAGACGAAAAGAACAAGTAGTATATTTGGCAATCTCCGCCAGATTAACTTTAATAGATTGCAGTATTATGGCTGCGCGCGCAATACCCAGAATTGGAGTAGAAGTGCCGCCAGCAAAGCGCAGGCAGCGGAAAAGCTAAATGCAGCAAGCGGGCTGATGTCTTGCCACAACCAGCCGAACAGGAGCGAAGCTGGCAACAACATGATGCCTGCAACTAGATTGAACCATCCGTAAGCTGTACCCAACTGGTCGCCTGGAGCCAAATCGGCTACCAAAGCTTTTTCAGCACCTTCCGTGGCGGCGAGGAACAGTCCGTAGAAAGCGAACAGCGGCCACAGCAACACAACGTGAAAACCATTAATACCCAGAAGCAGGTAAAACGAGCCATAGACCACCCACCCCGCGAGAATCAGCTTCACTCGCCCGAGCCGGTCCGACAGCGCGGACAGCGGCACGGAAAACAGCATCGCCACCCCCGACACCAGCGCCCACAGCAGCGGCACCTGATAGTCGGGCAGTCCCAGCTCCTTCGCCCGTAATAGCAGAAACATATTGGATGAATTGCCCAGCGTGAACAGGGCCAGCACCAGCAGGTAGCGTTTGTAGGCGT
Organism: uncultured Gallionellaceae bacterium; assembly: GCA_964480365.1. GTDB lineage: Bacteria > Pseudomonadota > Gammaproteobacteria > Burkholderiales > Gallionellaceae > CAIQPV01. The sequence goes on along the minus strand of CAYZPM010000077.1, from coordinate 3,607 downwards.
GTGGAAAACCTGCCATCTTCCAGGAAAATGGCTGACGATTTGCTACCGGAATAACTGACGGCTCCTTGACGGATAGAGCCAACGCCACGGTAATCATCCCCGGCACGATAGCCCACAGAAATACATCCTTGAGCGGCACGCCGCGCGACAGCAACCATGCGGCCAGCAGCGGCCCGATCACCGCTCCCGCATTGTCCATGGCGCGATGCAAGCCAAACGCCAGCCCCCTGCTGTCTTTATCCACCGCCCCGGCGAGTATTGCGTCACGCGGAGAAGTGCGAAGCCCCTTCCCTGCCCGGTCGGCGAAGCGCAGTACCAACACCATCGGCCAACTTGATGCTAGGTAAAACAATGGACGCGATATCGCGGCAAGTCCGTAGCCTCCTGCCACCCAGCCCTTGGCATGCCCCCGATAATCCATGAGTACGCCGGAAAAAAGTTTCAGCAGACTGGCAGTCGCTTCGGCGACTCCCTCGATCAGCCCCAAGGCACGCGGCCCAGCCATCAGCACCGAGGCCAGAAACAACGGCACCAGCGGATAGACCAATTCGCTGGTGGAGTCGTTGAACAAGCTAACCAGCCCGAGCAGCCAGACAGTGCGCGGTAATGTTAATAGCTTTTTGTACATTTTCGCCCTTATGGGATTCAACTATGCTGGCGTACTATCGAGACCGAACAATCTCTGTACGTGACGCAATGCGCTACGCTCTTCGACTGCACTCAGGAAGCTTATTTCACCCTGCGCCTTACGCGAGTTTGCACTCAATTTCTCACCACCGTGACCGCGCAAGGCGCATATGCGATCACCTGCCGTGCCACCGAGCCGATCAGCCAGCGCTCGAAAAGGCTATGGCCGCGATGCCCGACTACGATGTGGTCTATGCCGTGGTCTTCGGCATAAAGGACGATGCTTTCGGCGGGGTGCCCAACCATTACCTCGAAGGTCGTCGTCAAGCCTGTAACTTTGGCTTTCAAAGGCTGCAACAAGTGGTTGTAGTGACGTCGCGAGTTTTCAATGATGGCCTCGCTCTCCACTTCCGAGCCAAACTCCGGTGGGCGTGCCACTGCCAGCACATGCAGTTCTGCACCGTATTTACCCGCTAAATCCAAGGCAAATTCGAAGGCGGCTTTGGCTGAATCCGAGCCATCATAGGCTATGAGTAAGGTGCGTATCATGGTGGTCTCCTTAGTTTTATTCATTGGTCGCCTTGAGCAAATGCCGAGGCAGGAAAAATGCATTGGCAATCAGTGTCGGGACTACCGCGCTGCCGATCACTGCCGCCACCAGAGCCGAATATTGCGCCTGGTCGATCAATTGGTGCGATAGTCCAAACAGCGCGGAGATGGTGCCGAAGGTGAGGCCGGTGGACATCAGCAGTGTGGTGTACATGCCCTCCTGCTTGGGCGAACCATAAGCTCGTGTTACCGGATAAACTCCTGCAACTTTAGTCGCCATCTTGATGATTAGTAAAGAAAAGAATGCTAGCGGAGCGGCAACAAGTGCAGGCAAGGAAACCAGAGCACCGGCGCGGATAAAGTAAAACGGTGTGAGCAAACCGAAGGTGAGCGTGCGCAGTCGGCGCACCAGCGCATGATCCTTGCCCACCGTCCCCGCCAGCACCATGCCGATAAGATAAGCCGGCAACACCGCCTCGCTATCGGCCCAAGTCGCTAACGCGCCCATACCGAACAGACAGGCCATGAGGAATTTGGCTTCCAGTTCCGATGGACGTCCGCCGTAGCGTTTGAAAAAGCGCGGTACGATCCACGGCAGGATGAAAAAAGCAACGATGCCGACGCCGATGAAAATCAGCGTTCTACCGGTGAATGGAGCGAAGATCATCCCCAGCGCCACCACGGTGGCGAGATCGGTAATGAAACAGGCCGCCAGCACCGTCTTGCCATAATCGGTGACGTTGAAGCCGAACTCCAGCATCACTGCATACACTACCGCCACCGAGGTGGTGGACATAGCAATCCCGGCCAGCCAACTGGCATCCACGCTCCAGCCCAGCCACCAGCGGGCGAGCGCCGCACAACCGAAGAAGGGCGCGGCAAAGCTCACCAGACCGATGGCCGTGGCCTGCTTCCATTGCTTGCGAAACACAACCGGGTCGAGTTCCGCACCGGCGAGGAAGGTCAGCAAGATAGCTCCAGCTCCGGAAAGGAACTTGATCCAGGTGGCATCTCCCGCCAGCAGTGCACTGCCCAGCAATGCGCCAATGATGAGTTGGGCAATGGTGCCGACGATGATTTCCGACAGCGCCGTCGCGACCCTGAGCCAGATGGACAGCATCGAGGCTACAAGTGCCAACCCCAGCCACAACGCCGCTTGTCCCCAAATTTCGGTCATGAACCTTCTCTCCGCAGGCTAATGAGCTTCGCCATTGATTACGCCATATTCGGCGGGAAGCTTGATATAGAACAAGGTCAAGCCCTCGCTTCGGATCATTTCCAGTAGCCGCACGGCTTCTTCCTCGCTCACCATGAACACTACTTCCACCGGCAGGTCGCCCGCCAACTCGAAAAAATGGTCTTCATGCAACACGCCGTGGCGTCCGAAACCGGCGATTGCCTTGAATGCCGAGCCGCCGTGTATGCCCATTTTCTTCGCCTGTTCCAGCAGCCATTCATAAACCAGGATGTCCTGATGGTTGCGGTTTTCATGCATGTAGAATTTGAGATAAGTGCCTTGCATGGTGTTTTTCTCCTCTGTTTATTTTCAGTAAGACTGCCTGGACGGGATCACACCGCGCACACCGCCGCGCGGGTTTTCGGTATCGCCATGGTAACGGGGAATGAGATGCAGATGGACATGAGGGATCGTCTGGCCCGCAACCTCGCCCACATTGATACCGACGTTGTAACCGGCGGGCGCATGCTTATCATCGAGGTGACGTTTCGCTACGTCGAGCAGCGATAGCAGTGCGACTTTTTCCGCCTCAGTGGTGAGGAAAAAATCGGCGATATGACGCTTGGGAATAATCAGCAGATGGCCGGGATTGACCGGGTATATATCAGGGTGGACATAGGCCAGATCGTTCTCGAACAGGGGGCCATTCAGGTGACAAAACGGGCAGCTTTGTTTGCCGTTGTTCATTATGCACTCCCATTGGCTTTTAACAGACTGACCGTCAGTATACCCAATGCCGTCATGACCAGCGACCCGCCAAGATGAACTGCCGAGTGCGCAAACGCCCAAGCGTACTCGCTTCGGGAAATAAGCGTCACCGACTCGGCAGAGAAAGTGGAAAAGGTAGTGAGTCCGCCCATGAAACCGGTGATGACGAACAGCCTTGCTTCCGGCGGCAGACCGACATGTTCGGAAAAGAAAGCAACCGCCACGCCGACCAGATAACCGCCGATCAGGTTGGCAGCGAGCGTACCGAAGGGTAACGTAGGAAAAACCGGATTGAGCACAATACCTAACCACCAGCGCAACCATGCGCCTAAAGCTGCGCCAACGCCCACTGCGATAACACTATAAAAGCCCATATTTAATCTCCGCCCAAATTGAATGTTTCGGCTGAGGGGCGGAAAAAAAGCCTACCGCCCCGTTGCCGGGTTATCGGTAGGCATCATCAGCCCTTGCGGGCGGTTCGGTGAG
>CAYZPM010000076.1:0-10717 GCA_964480365.1 uncultured Gallionellaceae bacterium | reverse complement strand
ACCTCAACCTCTGGAGAAAACCCGCAAGCTGGCGATGGCGTTAATGCGTCTGTAGGTTGGGTTAGCGTTTCTTGCGTAACCCAACGTATGTTGTTGCCTTGCGATGTTGGGTTACGCGATGAAGCCGCTAACCCAACCTACAAAAAACAGAGAGGTTTTTATGTTGTCACCCATCACTGAACAAGAGTTCAATCAACTGGCCGAACACGGCTACAACCGCATTCCGCTGGTTGTCGAAACCTTTGCCGACCTCGATACTCCGCTATCTCTGTATCTCAAGCTTGCCAATAAACCCTATTCCTACTTGCTGGAATCGGTGCAGGGCGGCGAACGCTTCGGGCGTTATTCTTTCATCGGTCTGCCCGCCGACACGCGCATTACGGTGCGCGGCAAGCTCATTACCGTTACCCAGCCAAGCGGCGAAACTTCGCACAACGCGGACAATCCGCTCGACTTTATCAAGGACTATCAAGCGCGCTTCAAGGTCGCGCCGCTGCCTGGCCTGCCGCGTTTTACTGGCGGACTGGCCGGATATTTTGGCTATGACACGGTGCGTTACATCGAGCCACGCCTCGCTGCTGTGCACAAGCCGGATGTAATTGGCACTCCCGACATCCTGCTGATGCTGACCGAGCAACTGGCGGTGGTGGACAACCTTTCCGGCAAGCTCACCTTCATCGTTTATGCCGATCCGGCACAGGAGCATGCTTACAGACAAGCAATCCAGCGACTCGATGTGTTACAGCGGACACTGCGGCAGCCGGTAAAAATTCCCGAGGCCCCACAGTTGCGCAGCTACGAGGCTCACTCTGAGTTTGGCGAAGATGCGTTCAAAGCCGCAGTGGAAAAAGCCAAACACTATATTTTTGAAGGCGACATCATGCAAGTGGTGCTATCGCAACGCATGGTGCAGCCCTTCCCCGCTTCGCCGCTGTCGCTTTACCGCGCACTGCGCAGCGTGAATCCTTCGCCTTATATGTTCTATTACGACATGGGCGACCATCATGTGGTTGGTGCCTCACCGGAAATTCTGGCGCGGCTGGAAGGCGACACCGTCACCGTGCGCCCCATCGCCGGAACGCGTCCGCGTGGCAAGACCATGCAGCAGGACGCCGAGATGGCGGAAGAGTTGCTGGCCGACCCGAAAGAATTGGCCGAACATCTGATGCTGATCGACCTTGGCCGCAATGACATCGGGCGCGTCGCCGAACACGGCAGCGTGAAGCTCACCGAGAAAATGGTCATCGAGCGTTACTCGCACGTGATGCACATTGTCTCCAATGTTGATGCGAAGCTCAAATCCGGACTGCATGCGATTGATGTTTTGAAAGCTACCTTTCCTGCCGGCACGGTCAGCGGTGCCGCCAAGGTGCGCGCGATGGAAATCATCGACGAACTGGAACCGAGCAAGCGCGGAATTTACGCTGGCGCGGTGGGTTATCTGGCATTCAATGGCGACATGGATCTGGCCATCGCCTTGCGCACCGCCGTGGTGAAAAACGACACCTTGTTCGTGCAGGCGGGCGCAGGCATCGTTGCCGATTCGGTGCCCGCTAGCGAATGGCTGGAGACGCAAAACAAAGCGCGTGCCGTGCTTCGCGCAGCCGAGATGGTGCTGGCAGGCCTCGATGCCAAAGTGCATCGCTAGGAGAAACGAACATGTTATTGATGATAGACAACTACGACTCCTTTACCTACAACCTGGTGCAATATTTCGCCGAGTTGGGGGCAGAGGTGGTCGTGCATCGCAACGATGAAATTACGCTAGAGCAGATTGCGGCGCTGCAACCGCAACACATCGTGGTTTCGCCGGGGCCATGCACGCCCAACGAAGCGGGCATTTCGGTGCCGACGATCAAACAGTTCGCCGGGCGCATTCCCATCCTCGGCGTGTGCCTCGGTCACCAGAGCATTGGCCAGGCCTTCGGCGGGCGTATCATTCACGCGAAGCAACTGATGCACGGCAAGACCTCGGCGATCCATCACAACGGCACCAGCGTATTTCGCGGCCTGCCCAACCCATTTACCGCTACGCGCTACCACTCGCTGGTGATCGAGCGCGAGACATTGCCGGATTGTCTGGAAATTACCGCGTGGACGGAAGACGGCGAGATCATGGGTGTGCGCCACAAGACGCTGGCGGTGGAAGGTGTGCAATTCCACCCGGAGTCCATCCTCACCGAACATGGTCACGACATGCTCCAGAATTTTCTGGAAGGGAAAAAACAGCCATGATCACTCCGCAGCAGGCGCTGGTGCGCCTGATCGAGCAGCGCGAGATTTTTTATGACGAGATGCTGTCGCTGATGCGGCAGATCATGAGCGGCGAAGTTTCTGCAGCGCAGATCGCGGGCATTCTGGTGGGATTGCGCGTCAAGAAAGAAACCATAGGAGAGATCTCTGCCGCCGCTTTTGTGATGCGCGAATTCGCCACCAAGGTTCCGGTCACGCAGCGCGAACATCTGGTGGATACCTGCGGCACCGGGGGTGATGCAGCGCACACATTCAATATCTCGACAGCCAGCGCCCTGGTTGCAGCCGCAGCGGGGGCAAGGGTGGCCAAGCACGGCGGGCGTTCGGTATCCTCGACCTGCGGTTCGGCGGATGTGCTGGAAGCGCTGGGCGTCAATCTCAATCTGACACCTGAACAGGTGGGTCGCAGCATCGACCAGATCGGCATTGGCTTCATGTTCGCTCCCAACTTCCACGGCGCGATGAAACATGCTGCACCAGTAAGGCGTGAACTGGGTGTGCGTACCCTGTTCAATGTGCTGGGGCCGCTAACCAATCCGGCTGACGCTAACAATCAAGTGATGGGGGTGTTCCATCCTGATCTGGTCGGCATTCAAGCGCGTGTGCTGCAACGCCTCGGCAGCCGCCATGTGCTGGTGGTGCATGGCGCGGATGGGCTGGACGAAATTACCATCAGTGGGCTATCCTACATCGCGGAATTGAAGGACGGTCAAGTGAACGAATACACCGTCACACCAGAGGATTTCGGCATTAAGGCCGCATCGCTAAACGACATCCGGGTCGCCCATGCTGACGAGGCCAAGAATATGTTGCTGGCCGTGCTGGATAACCAGATAGGAGCCGCACGCGACATCGTACAACTCAACGCTGGAGCGGCGATCTATGTGGCTGGATTGTCCGTTTCTTTGGCAGAGGGGGTAAAGAAAGCCGGGGAAGTCATCGCCAGCGGTGCGGCGAAAAATAAACTGGAGCAACTGATAAGGGTCAGCAACGCGGGGTAAGCTTCCAAGGTATTCACCACCGCCAGATAGCGCAGCCCCACTTTCAGTTCTTTCTTCATTCTCGCATTCGTCAGCCGTCGCGATTATGCGTTAGAATCGCGCCTTTCGCGTACGCAGTAGACATGACATGACGTTCAATATCACTATCAAACCGAGCAACCATAGCTTTCCCACGGAGGTGGGCGAGACCATACTCGATGCGGGACTAGAGCATGGCTATGTCCTGCCTTACGGTTGCCGCAACGGCGTGTGCGGGGCATGCAAAGGTAAAGTCCTGCAAGGTGCCGTGGATCACGGCAAGTATCAAGGCCATGCATTGAGCGAGGCAGAGATAGCGGCGGGCCTGACCCTGTTTTGCTGCGCCAAGCCCAAGTCCGACTTGGTCATCGAATGCCACGAAGTGAGCACCAGCAGAGATATTCCGGTGAAAACCCTGCCATGCCGCGTACACAAGCTGGAAAAACTTGCAGACGACGTAATGGCGCTCTACCTCAAGCTGCCCGCCAACGAGCGCATGCAATTTCTCTCCGGGCAATATATCGACATCCTGATGAAGGATGACAAGCCACGCAGCTTCTCGCTGGCCAATGCGCCGCACGACGACGAATTCCTGCAACTGCATATCCGCAACATTTCGGGAGGCACTTTCACCCGGCATGTGTTCACGGAAATGAAAGAACGCGACATCCTGCGCATCAAGGGGCCGATGGGCACCTTCTTTCTGCGCGAGGATTCGGATAAGCCCATTGTATTCGTCGCCAGCGGTACCGGCTTCGCGCCGGTCAAGTCCATTATCGAACACGCGTTGCACATCGGTATGAAACGACCCATGCATCTCTACTGGGGAGTACGCGTGCTTTCCGATCTCTACATGCTGGACTTGGCGCAACAATGGGAAGCGCTCGGCATCAGGTTTACCCCGGTATTATCTGAGCCGCGCGTCGAAGACCATTGGCAGGGAAGGCAAGGTTTTGTGCATCAGGCCGTAATGGAAGATTACAGCGACTTGTCCGGCCATCAGGTCTATGGCTGCGGCGCACCCATCGTAGTGGAATCCGCGCACCGCGACTTCACCACTTTGCGCGGTTTGCCGAACGAGGAATTTTTCTCCGACGCATTTACTTTTGTTCCGAAAAGCTAGGATTCAGGATTGAGTCGTGCCTGCGTGGCAAGAATCGAATAAATCCAAATAATCCATTAGACCGTCATTCTCGCCTACGCGGGAATGACGAGTGTTTCGGTCTAATGGACAATCTGGGATAAACTTAATCCAGTCATGAGAAAACACTTTACCAATCACCCACGCATCCGTCTGCGCACCTATCTTGCCGCATGGTATGCGCTGTTCATCGTGTATGGCAGCCTTTCGCCGTTTACCGGCTGGCAGGATCAGGGGTTGGATTTTCTTGCGGTGCTTACCGCACCGCTGGGGCAGACCTATACCTGGTTCGATACGGTGGTCAATCTGCTGGCGTATTTCCCCTTTGGCCTGCTGCTCGGATTGACGTTGCGCGCACGCTTCGGCGCGGGTTGGAGCTTGCTGCTCGCGACCTTGGGTGGGATAGCGCTTTCCGCCGCGATGGAATATACACAGATGTATTTGCCCAGCCGGGTCAGTTCCAATCTTGACCTGCTCACCAACAGTATTAGTGCGCTGGCGGGCGCACTGCTGGCGGTAAGCATAGCGCCGCGCGCATGGTTTGCGCTGCACTTGACGCGCTGGCGCATGCGATTTTTCCAAACCCATGCCAGCAGTGATTTCGGCTTGGCACTGGTCGCGCTATGGATGTTCGCGCAGGTCAATCCTTCACTGCCGATGTTGGGCAATGTGTTCATCAGCGAAGTGGCACGCCCACTTTTTGAAGTTGTCCGTGACGTGCCTTTCAGCTGGCTGGAAAGCATGGCAGTAGCGCTAAACTTGTTGATGTTGGGAATGCTGCTGCTGACCTTGCTGCGCCAGCGTCGTCATGCGGTAAGCGCGCTGCTGCTGGTGTTAAGCCTGGTGGCGCTTGCCAAATTTGTTGCCGCCGCCGTGTTGCTCAAGTCCTGGGCCTTGCTGCTGTGGCTGAACAGCGAAGCCATGCTCGGCATTTTCGCCGGAGCGCTGCTGCTGGTCGCGGCGAGTTGGCTACCGCGCACGCTCCTGGTCAGGGTTGCTGCCTTCACGTCACTGGCCTATCTGGTACTGGCGCATTGGGTGCTGGATCGCGGTTCACCCTCCGCCGCCATGCGCCTCTACCAGTGGCACTACGGCCATCTGCTCAACTACAACGGCCTGTCGCAAACCATTGCGCTGGTATTTCCATTCCTGCTGCTCGGCTACTTGTGGCGCGTGAGGAACCAATAGGCATGGCTGTATAATCGCTTTAAATTTTTGAAGGGCTGCCATGAGCTATTACGACAAGCATGTTTTCTTCTGCACCAACCAGCGCGCGCCGGGCGAAGATTGCTGCAACAATTTCGGCGCAAGCAAGATGCGCGACTACGTGAAAGACAAGGTCAAGACGCTAAATCTTTCCACCGACGATAACCACATCCGTATTAACGCTGCCGGTTGCTTGGGCCGATGCGACGAAGGCCCGGTGCTGGTGGTCTATCCTGAGGGCGTGTGGTACACCTACGTGGACGAGAGCGATATCGACGAAATCATCGAAGAGCATTTGAAAAACGGGCGCGTGGTGGAGCGGCTGAAGATTTAGGGCATCTGGTTTTTGTTGGGGGCGGGCAAGGGGTGAACGTTATGGCTACTTTCGGCCCGGACAGTAATCGTTAACGCCCACGCACCGTTCAATGCACACAGGGCAATCAATGCGGCATATATTCTTGAGCCGAGGCGTTTGGGGTTGTGCGCCGTGGCGAGGCCGAACAATATCAGCATGGCAATGAAGATGAAACGCTGGATCATGCACAGCGAACAAGGTTCTTGATGCAGCACATATTGCAGATAGAGCGCCGCGCTTATGTCATAGAGAAAATCGTAATCTTTCTACAATTAATCTAGTTGATGGTGGCAATACAAGGCGATACGAACAGATGACCTACCCAGCCGCCATGAATGGTGCGTGCGGTGACGAATACCCACATCACGGCAAGCACGATGACGAGCATGGTTCCGAAGGTGGAGAACACGCCAATTTGCAGAAGCATTCCCAGCTTCAGTGTCGCAACTGTATAGACGCCCAGCGGAAACGTATAGCCCCACCAACCCAGATTGAACGGTACTCCAGCGCGGAAATAGCGGATCGTAATGAGGACGGCAAGTAGCAGCCACCAGAGGCCGACTCCCCAGAGCAGTGTGCCTGCAATTACCCCGAAACCCTCTGCAACCGTGCCGATGCTGGTCATGCCTTGCGCAGCAAATATGGCGGGAGCATCGGCTCCAAGAACGATCATGCCGAGTGCGCCGGTTCCAATGGGGCCGATCGACAGCCAGCTTGATGCAGCCATGCTGTCAGGCGGTAATCTATGCAATGCCATTCGCAGAAACAGTATCGTGAGGATACCAAAGGCGACCGGAACCGAATAAGCCCAGAGTACATAACTGGCGATGAGTGTATAAAATTGGGCATTAGCATCGGCCAAGTGGGGGGCAAGCAGGCCACCGCTTACCGCCGCAACCTCAGCGGCGACAATGGGTAGCAGCCATATCGCTGTCATTTTGTCGAGACCATGCGCCTGCCGCGTAAACATAAAGAAAGGTATAAGCACGCCGCAGCCGAGCGACAGGGCGACATCGATCCACCACAGCAACTCAGCAACTGCAACCATGCCGCTGCCCCAACGTGGCAAGCCGAAGACCAGAATGCCATTGATGATCGTCGCTAGTCCCATCGGGATGGTGCCGATGAACAACGACACAATGTTATGGCTGAATATCCGTTTGGCCTCGTCCCAAAACATGATCCAGCGGGCGGCATACAGCACGGTAAACAGCGTGAACAAAACGATGTTGAACAGCCATAATCCTTCGCCAATGGCGCGCAACGTCGAACCTGCGCCGGGAACTTGAGGCAATGCCAGCGCGAGAATGCCGGTACCCATGGTGGCAGCGAACCAATTGGGGGTGAACTGCCGGATCATTTCACGCGGATGGTCGAGTAGGGACATCGGTTTGAGGCCGATTGCAAATTTAATCATAGCGTTGCGTGTCATCTTGTATTTTCCTTTATTAAATCCAGTAGTGCTTGTGCTGCCTTACTGCGATAGCGTTCCTTGTGAACCAGTGCAAAGAAGGGACGAGCCGGGAGTTCGAAGGGTATTGAGTAGAGGACTTTTGTGCTCAACGCGCGTGCGACGACAAGCGCGGAAAGCGCAGCGACTCCAGCACCTGCTTCGACCGCCGTACGAACAGATTCATTTGATGGCAGGGTCAAAGCAATATTGAGCGTTTCGGGATCAAGCCCCCGGACACGTAGTGCTTCCTCAAAAGTCGAACGTGTACCCGAGCCCGATTCGCGCATAACCCAGCGCGCACTGAGCAACCATTCGTTATCGATATGCGCGACCGGATCGGTTCCGACCAACACCAATTGGTCATGTGCGACTGGCCAGTGGGATATGGTGTCATCGTCGATTGTGCCTTCGACAAAGCCGAGTTCTGCCGTTCCAGCAGTAACACTATGTGCCGCCTGCTTCGTATTGGCGATGGCAAGATCAATGCCGATCTGCGGATAGCGCGAGCGAAAGGCTGCCAGATGTTGCGGCAGCCAGTAGCCGACGATTGTCTGGCTTGCAACCAAGCGCAAAGTGCCACGCTTCAGTCCACCAAATTCGGACAATGCCAATTCCGCACTAGCGGCGCGACCAAGCACCGCACGCGCCTCATCCAGGAACACACGGCCTACCTCGGTCAATTCGATTCGCCGCCCGATGCGATGGAACAACACCACGTTGTGGCGTGTTTCCAGCGCCGCGATGGCAGCACTTGCCGCCGACTGAGTCACATTTAGAGCCTCGGCCGCCTTGGTCATATGTTCGCGTTCTGCAACGCCAACAAAAATACGTAACTGTTCTAATGTCATGGTTGGTCTCTACGGTTGGGTGCGAATATGCACCATGATAATCAATTTATCAAATGAATTATTATTGTTTGAATGATCGCATAAAACGATCGATTATGTTGATTGGGCCAATTTCAGATCAATCACAAAATTTAGACGCTTCTGAGTAAGCGGTTTCTTAATTTTCGGATGGCGGGCGGGAGCGGACGGCCAAGGTAATAAACGACCGCTTGTCAGAGCGCATTAATTTGTCTCTTCGGGTGCTGTGAATTTCCGGCGCATAGGAGCCATTTCACTTTCGGTGTCAAAGTGCGCCCACATCTATGATTTTTCCACTTTCTGATTATGGTTTTTTCTGCTAGATTGCTGTCCCATGTATCTGCAACCCCCGTAACCTGAGCGGGGTAGGTCGGTATGCACGCAAATAATGATATTTGCGAAAAGGAATATCAATGCCTGTCTCTCAAAATAAGACCTGCGGTTTAAGCGTTGAAGAACGCGAGATATTTTTCGAGGTGATCGAACCTACCCTGTTCATCAGCGATCAGGAAGAATTTTTTCGATGGACTCAAAATGAACTCCAGCGAATATTTCCCCACGGCATGCTGGCGTGTGGTTTTGGCAGCATCAACAAAAAGGGAGTGAAAGTCCAGCACATCATGAGCTGCAACTTTCCGGAGAAATACCTGCAAACTTTGCAACGCCCAAGCGAGATGATAAATAGTCCGATTCTTGCCAAATGGATGCAAGAGAAGCAACCCATACTTTTCGAACCGAATTACGGCGGTATCACAACAAATGCTGTTCAATCCGCTTGGCTGGACAACTTCCGCCGTTTCGGATTACAAAACCTGGCCGCTCACGGTCAATGCGATGTCAACAGCCAAACCGCCAGCTACTTCAGTTTTTCGAGCATCCCCGGCCCACTGTCCCCGCGCCACGCCTGTATCTTGAAACTGCTGGTGCCACATCTGCATGTCGCGCTGGCTCGTGTTGTGGCAAATCTACGCGTGAAAGCGCACAAACGTACCCCGCAACAACCACAATTAACCGGGCGTGAAATGGAACTTCTGAAATGGCTGGGCGATGGCAAGACCAACAGGGAAATTGCGCAAGTGATCAGCATCAGCGAAGCCACCGTAAAGAACCACGTCCGCCATATTTTGGGAAAGCTCAACGCCAACACCCGCACCCAGGCAGTGACGAAAGCCATAAAACTCAAGCTGATGCTCGACAGACGGGCCTAAGCTGAAGCGGAGCTACTGCTGTGCCAAAGCAAGAACTGTCTGAATATCTGCTTAGTCAACATACCCTAGCCTGATTGATTGAGCCAAATAAAAAAACAAGGGGAAACGGTATCTAATTGATTAGTAATATTAAACATTGGAATCAATATGAGCATAGCGGGCCATATACAGGATCAATAGCTTGATAGTAAAGTGGCGGACGTTAAAAAGGAAAAATATTGACGGATCGCGATTGAAAGTCAAGCGGTAATCGCGAAATGGCGAACAACACACAACAGCGCTAATAGTGTCGCTAGTGTGGATAAAAATCCAAGGGATATGAAATGACTTTGATGAAATTCAGTTGCGTTGCGTTGTTAACTGCCGTAGTAACATCTTGCGGTGGCGGTGGTTCTACTGGTGGTGGTTCTACTTCGGTTACAGCTTATAACTATGTCGCTCCTCCGGTAAATTCTACACGAATATATAACAAAACCATTATTGATAATTCGGCAAACACCATCAACATAGCCATTAGCGACACCACAACCACAGTCAATCCGGATGGATCATCTGTAGTCTTAGTAGACAATCCAAACAATAATACAGTAACTGTTAACGGCACGACATACGTAGTACCACATACTGAAACAGATAATGTCAACAAGTCCGGGCAAACAGTTTCAACTTCAAATACCCCAACGGGAGGAGCCACAACCACATGCACCTTTTCTCCAAATAATGGTAGTGCAGACTATCCGCTTGTTATCGGACAAGCTTGGTCGATCACTGACACCGAGACTTGCGTATCGTCAGCGCCAACTACAACTACTACCTACACTCATACAGGTTCTGTAATTGACGTTGAATCGGTTACTGTTCCTGCCGGAACGTATTCAGCCGTAAAATTGCAAACCACCGGCACATGGACCAATTCGAGTGGAACGGCTATTCAAACGTTAACGAACTGGCGTGACGCAAGCACTGGAATTTCAGTAAAACAAGTTGCAACTATCTCGTATAGCGGGATCGCTCCGTATGGTTATACCGGAATCGTTCCGAATGGTTATCCTGTGTCTTTTACGATGGAGCTTCAAAGTTATGTGCCGTAACCAAATCGACCAGCATTTAATAGGGTGGGAAATGCGAACGTCATTGCGAAGTGCAAATGCAATACACTAAGGAAACGCAGATTAAATCGAAATTATCATCAGCGATTCCCCGTGATTAAATTTCA
>CAYZPM010000075.1:0-11401 GCA_964480365.1 uncultured Gallionellaceae bacterium | reverse complement strand
CACTGAAATACGTTCCGCTCATTGTTCCCTAAATTTCTCTAATGGACAATCTGGGATAAACAGTACCTCACACCAAGCGACAAAGGGAGGGCCATTTTATAAATTAGTGAATAATAGCGCCAATATCCCGCGTTGCTGGTTCTGCTATTTGGAAAAAATCAGACCATATGGGCACGACTGCTCCGCTGCCAATTGCATAGCTGCCTTTTGTTGGCTTAAAGTCCGATGGGATCATTGGTGTATTAGTTGTGAATAAAGGTGCCGTATTCTTAATCTGAAATTCTGTCGAGTTATTCGATGTTATTAATCCTGCGCCAGGAGTTCCATAGATTATGGCCGTTTTTGGCGCAAGCGGAGCATAAGCGAGATTATTTACTACCGTAAGATTCGTGGTTGCCGATCCTACAGTAGCTAGTGAGAATGTGCTGTTTGCGCCACCTTGGTCGCTTTCAAAGGCAGTATTATTGTAAATTTTAATATTATTAGAAGGTGGGGTGGAATCTGTTGCCGGTGTAACCATTCCGAAACAAGTTCGTTTGACAGATGCCTGGCTATTTGCGCCGGTCATATCGCAAATGTTATTGCGGAGTGTAAACTCGCTTCCGTCCATAAACAGAGCTATTTGGGTTCCTCCGCTCGCCACAAACCAATTGCGTTCAACAATGATGTTACGAAGTCGCTCATCGCTATGAGTGTTCTGTGGCTCTAGTGCTACAGTGTAAGCTGCACCCGGTCCTGAGATAAATTTATTGTCTCCGATGGCCACATATTCTGTATATCCGCTTGACGCTATGCCGGTCGGTGGCTGATCGGTTAAGTAATTACAGGGCGATGATACCGTGCCAGTGCACCATGAGGGACCGTGAAGTTTCAACACATGGCCATTCGGCGGCTGTAGTTGTAAAGTGTTATTACTAAGGATAGCCTTGTTGAGGTAATGTGAACGCATAACGTGACCGTTTGGACTAGCCCTCGTATCTGAAACTAGGGTTCCTAACAAGGCAAATCGAGATGCGGAGAGAAATATCCCATACCCTGCATTCCCCGGGGTTGCATTAGAAATGCTCGAATCCACAATGGATACCTGATCCCATATCTCATGCCCAAAACTTCCATGTGCGTTCAAGTAATCCAAAGCAGTGATAGCAAACTGAATTCCGTTATTCATATTGTGAATGTTCATGCGCAGGAGAAGAACCTGATTAATCCCACCTCCGCCCACAACACCTTGTGCCTTACTACCTGATAACCCGTCAAACTCCAAATCCATTATTCGCCAGTCACTGATATTCGGCGTTTTAGGGCTGGAGAGGCTTAGAATCTTGGTATTCCCTGTCGCCTGAATGATGGGATTGGCTCCAGGGCCATACGCACCGATGATTCCCGGTCCTGTACGTAATAATGTTGCAACTGACTCATTGATGAACGTGTCGCCACGTTTAAAGAGTATGCGCTTGCCTGTCAGCGCATAGTTATCAATCGCCGAGGGGAACGATATTTGCTGGTGCACTTCGGCTCCTGTGGGACAGCCCCCGGCTCCCGCAACAGGCTCAGTCGTCGCGGCGATACAGATTGTATTATTGCCTGAGAAAACTTTGTTCGGGTCGGTCACAGTTACAATATAGGAGTTAGAAACTTGATTAGCCCCGTCCGTCACCGTTGCTGTAACCGTATAAGTACCAGGTGTCTCAAACACATGTGCAGCTACGGGGCCCATCGCTTCGTTCTTGGAATTATGTCCAGCGTTTGAACCGTAGGCCCATGTTACACCGCTCGCCGGATCGCCAAATGTCCATTTGTATTCCAAATCATGAAATGGCCGTGTCGTGCCGATATCTGTGGTGCCAGTGGCGTCGAAGAATACTGACAAAGGCGCGACACCTGAAGTCCGACTGGCAATGCCAGAAAAATTTATAGTTGAGGCAGATGCCTCAACGGAGCCGAGAAACGAAAACAGTACAATCAATAGAATTCGCATTTTAAATTCCTCCTAGATCGAATGGAATAACTCAAAGGTAAACTCTCCCGGCTGAAAATGGCGCTCTTTCCGTTACGGTTTTTGGCCCAGCCTTCAGGTAGAGAACCGACTGATAATGATAGCCATGCTCGAATACTGTGCATTGAGTGTAATGAATTCAGTTACTGAGAACTTATTAACTTGAAGTGAACCAGATCCTTGCATCATTTCGGAACCAAGCTCAACTCCAGAAACATAGTCATTTTTGTTAATAATTCCTCGGGCAACTAGATTTTAAGAATGGCTGCAAAATTTATAGTTCCTGACAATTTATCGACCTCCGGTACCCAAAGAAACAAGTGGCAATTTACAATAATTATAATGCTCTGTATATAAATAGCGTAGGCGACTCGAAATCGCCGAGCGGTTGCAACAATCCGAGCAAACGGATTTAGAACGGCGATTTACTGTAAAAAAGAATGGAATATAGCTGGTGTTGGAGGTCTCTAAGTTCGTAGTAATTGTCAAGTATGGATTCTGATCCTGTTTCAGAAAAACGCGGCAACCACCAAATGGAAGACATAATTAACGGCAATTTTATGTTATAAACTAAACATTAACGGGCATCCACGACCGTTTAATCATCAGTTCAGGAGGGTGCAATTTGCCGCCGGAAATTGTAAATCTGGAAATCGCGCCCGACTGGTTCGCGACACGACAAGCTATTCTCGGAGATATGGGCGAGCCGTTGCTACGCTTTATGCGTGAAGTCTTTTTTCAGCGGGCAACCTTTTCCATAGATCAAAGAATCGTATCTACTGCTTGGCAACTCGGGTGGATAACGAAAGTTAATAATGACCTTTGTGGACTGACGGCACATGGGGCGCAAGTGGCCGATTCCGCACGCGAGTATTGTAATTGGCTCGATGATAATCGTGGGTTACCGGCTGGTATTTCCGAAGAAGAAGTTTCAGGGAAGGCGGTTCTAGATCTCGGCTGTGGTTTTGGACGGCATGTATTTGCAGCATCGCGAAGTGCATCACTGGCCGTTGGCTTGGAGGCCGAGCAGGCTTATATTCAGATGTCTTCCATTTTGCGTTATCGGGAGGGTATAACTTCAGCTCGTTTCGTATGCGGCCAGAGTGAGAGACTACCATTTGCGGATGGCCTCTTTGATATTATTATTTGCACACGAAGCTTGCAATACATGGAAGCATCGATTGTTATCCCCGAAATAGCGCGGGCGCTTCGAATCGGTGGAAAGTTATACTTGGTTGTCCATACATTTCAACAATTTATTATCGAATTGAAAGGGAGGCCACAGCAACCCTTTAAATTACGAGACAAGTTGGGTCTCGCCAGGAAAATGATTAATTCACTAATCTTAAGCTGGGCCGGGAAACAACTGTTTGGGCGCAAGACGAAAAATACAACCGGTACATATGTTTATCTTACTGCCCGTCGGCTCCTCCAGATAACGGAATGCGCGGGTCTGAAGCTCGTTGGTCGGTCAGATGCAGAGCAATTGTTTGTTGTCCAGAAGTAAAGGATAGGAATTTCAAACACACAATCTAAAGTATCCCAGTCCACGTCCCTTATTCAATGCCAATTTCCCCGTCAGTTCCAAAAATCGCGCGCTTTCAATCCAAACGTACGATCCTTCCAAATGCAAGGGAAACATTGTTTTCATGTTTGAAAAATACTCTCTTTACTGTTACGCTTCTCCTTTCTGCGGGCATTTCTCCCACTTATGAGCGCTACAACATTACTTCGCAATAGCATCGCTCAACTCTTTTTTCTAATGGGACTCACGACGCCAGAGAAGCGTGGTCGTGGGCATCTCTCGATCATAACTTTTCACCGTGTGCTACCTGAAGCCGACCGTCAATCCTACCCCTTTCCAGGCCTTGTCGTGACGCCGGAAGAACTAGACGCTTTTTTGACCTATTTCACGGAACATTTTGATTGCGGTGCCCTCGCGCCTCAACATGAGCGCTACCTGAGCGGTGAAATTTCGGCACGCCCGCTGCTTGCAATCACTTTCGACGATGCTCAGCACGACAACTATAACAATGCCCGCCCGGTGCTCGCCCGGCATCACGTCAAGGCTTCGTTTTTTATCCCCGTAACTGCCGTCGAAAGGCAGGAACTCTTGTGGCACGATCGACTTGGTTTCGCGGTGCTCAATTTGCTTGAGCAATCGCACGGAGGATTAGAGCGGCTGACGCGGATATTAGAGACTGCCGGATTGTCCGCATGCGACTTACACAACCTGGTGAGCAACGTAGTGGAGGCGTCGAAGGGACTCCCCCTGGAAGCGCGGCTGCGCTTGGTCGAGGCGCTTGTAGAAGCATCAGGTACGGCTCAAGCGCCCGGATTCGCGCGACTCATGACCTTCGATGAGATTGCGGAATTGGCAGCCGATGGTCACGAAATCGGCTCCCATAGCATGACCCATTGCCTGATGACCGAATGTGATGATCGAACACTTACCTATGAGGTTGCTGAGTCCCGTCATGAGCTGCAGACCCGCCTGGGTAAACCAATTGAAACCTTTTGCTATCCCAACGGCAACTCCGACGCTCGTACCGCCCACGCGGTCGCTCAAGCCGGTTATCGCCGGGCCGTGACCACAACATGGGGCAATAATGGGCATGAGGCAGACCGATTTCAGCTTCGTCGCTACGACATGGTCGCCAAGCGCGTGCAGGATTCGAGTCGTGAATTCGTGCCTGCCCTTCTTGCCTTTCGAATGAGCGGATTCTATCCCGGATTGGGTTAACAAATGAACGTAAAATTTGTAATTTCATTACAGGGCAGGCAAGAATTTAGCGTAATAGTATTATTGATTTTGGAGAGCCATCAATGGACAAGCGTTATTGTTTGATTACTCCCTGCAGAAATGAGGAAAAATATGCGCGACGCACTTTGGAAAGCGTTGTGACTCAGAGTATTGTTCCAGCGCTTTGGGTTATTGTTGATGATGGCTCAAACGATTCAACTCCAGAAATTCTGGAGGAATATGCCAAGCGTTATTCTTATATCAGAATTGTCAGACGTCCAGATCGCGGTGTGCGTAAGGTGGGGCCGGGCGTTATTGAGGCTTTTTATGAAGGCTATGCGACGATAAATGTCGGGGACTTTGATTACGTCTGCAAGTTCGACCTCGATTTAGAGATGCCTCCTCGCTATTTTGAAATTCTGATGGAGCGAATGGAACAACAACCTCGTCTTGGTACCTGTAGCGGAAAACCGTATTTCCCCGATCCGCTTACAGGTGAGCTCATCAGCGAAATGTGCGGGGATGAAATGTCTGTGGGCATGACCAAGTTCTATCGCGTTAAGTGCTTCGAAGAAATCGGGGGGTTTGTTCATGAGGTGATGTGGGATGGGATTGACTGCCATACTTGTCGGATGAAAGGCTGGCTCGCGCGAAGCTGGGACGATGCGGACTTGCGTTTTCTTCATTTGCGCGCCATGGGCTCAAGCCATAAAGGTATGTTTACGGGTCGGCAACGCCACGGTTTTGGCCAATATTTTATGGGGACCTGGTTTCCCTATATGATTGCCAGCGCCATGTTTCGTATGACTCGCCCCCCAATATTCCTCGGGGGAATTGCAATGCTTTGGGGGTATATAATTAGCTGGGCAAAGGGCCTCCCCAGATATAATAATGCCGAGTTTGTCAGCTTTCTTCGCGCTTATCAAAAACGCTGTTTGCTCGTTGGAAAGAAGAAGGCAACAGAAGAAATTGACCAGAAAGTATTGAATGCATTTCGTTAGGGAAACGCAGATTTATTCGGTTTTGTCGTTCCAGCGCATAACCAGCGACTTTGCTGGCGTTATTTGCCAGCTTAGTCAAATGGCTAGGTAGTTCATCAGCGGGAACCCAGTTAAATAAAGGCACTGGATCCCCGCCTACGCGGGGATGACGAATTAATCCGTGTTTCCCTAGTACAATGTAACACTAGAATCTTCGCGAACTAACCCCTCCAAACCTCCCTTTGCCATGGGAGGCTTAAAGGCTTTCCTGACAAAGGAAAAAAAACAAGTGCTGCCTCTTGCTGCTACTTGATCAGCGTTTCTTTAGACACGAAGGATCTTGTAAAAATGCCATTGAATGCTCCATCTGTTGTGTTGATCGAAGGGGTGCCCTTTGCCGACTTGAGAATGAAGGAAGTCGTCAATTTGATCATCCGCAGGCATACGCAAGGAAATGGCGGATGGGTGGTAACGCCTAATATTGATATTTTACGGCGCCTGATGACAGACTCATCCTTCCGCACCCTCGTTAGCAGCGAGTCCACTCTTTTTACGGCGGATGGCGCACCAATCATTTGGTTAAGCCATTTGCTGGGAACTCCACTTCCTGAACGTGTTGCGGGGTCTGACCTTTTTGTCGAGCTTGTGTCTGAAGCTGCTCTAAATGGAAAGTCTGTTTACCTGCTTGGAGGTACTCCAGGTGTAGCCGAAGTTGCTGCCAGAATATTGCAGGAAAAGTTTCCAGCGCTTTGCGTTGCCGGGTGCTATGCACCGCCATTCGGCTTTGAAGGTAATGCAGAAGAAATGACTAAGATTCGGCAATTATTGAATACGGCTCGTCCAGATATTATTTTCGTAGGTTTGGGATCACCAAAGCAGGAACATTTAATTGCTTCACTGCGTGAAGTTTTGCCTTTCTCATGGTGGTTGGGTATAGGGGTGAGCTTCAGTTTTGTGGCAGGAGATGTGCAACGAGCGCCCATCTGGATGAGAGAGGTTGGTTTAGAGTGGTTTTATCGGGTACTGCAGGAGCCAGACCGCCTCTTCAAACGTTATTTTCTGGTGGGCATCCCATTTGCAATAAGGTTGTTTGCCCGGAATTTGATTAGACGGATAGGGCTTTTATTCAAAGCCAAATAATCCATCGGGGCAAATACAATTCAACTGCAATTCTTCGAATCGATGCGTATTCCAATGAATTCCGCCACTCGTAACGATCTCAAACCCGCTACCGATAACGATGCCATTCCGTCATTGACAGCGATGTAGCGTTTCTGGTAACTACTTGGTCTTTGTGATGGTTGGTGCCGCGTGCCAGTTGTGTATACCCGCGTTTTCTCGCCAATACATAACATAATAGTTGCAAACATATCCTTATTCTGTATTATTGCATACAGTGTATCTATTAGCATCTATTATTGTGACTGACGCACAACATAAAACCGTGGGCGAATGGGAAGCCGAACTGGGGCAGCAGTTTCGTGCGCTGCGCCTAAATCGCAATCTCGACCAGATCGTGGTGGCCGAAGGCGCGGGCGTCGCCCTCAGCGCGCTCAAAAACCTTGAAGGAGGTCGAGGGGCGACCCTGAAAACGATGATCAAGGTGCTGCGCTTCCTGGGGCGCACAGACTGGCTGGAGGCGCTGTCCCCGCCTATCTCGATCAGCCCCTTGCAGATGGCCAGGAACAAGCCGCAGCGGATTCGCGCATCGTCCCCCAGAAAGAAATCCAGCCCATGAGCAAGAAGATCGAGGCAATACGGGTATTTGTGTGGGGGAAATACGTTGGCGCGGTAGCCCTCGACCCCAGACTCGGATATTACGCATTCCAGTACGATCCCAAATTCATAGCATCCGGCATCGAGCTTGCGCCATTGAATATGCCTCTTTCGCAGGCCGGGAATCCGTTCATCTTTCCAAGCCTGCCGGAAGTGACATACAAGCGCCTCCCCGCCTTGTTGGCGGATGCGCTGCCGGACGATTTTGGTAGCAATCTCATCGATGCATGGATGGCCGAACGCGGCATCCCTAAAAGCGCCATCACTCCGCTCGACAGGCTGGCCTACATGGCCAAGCGTGGCATGGGGGCGCTTGAGTTCAAGCCGGAGAAAGGCTCAAAAGTCGCGGGGACAACCGCAATCAAGTTGTCCCGGCTTGTTGAAAATGCCCGTATGGCGATCAGCGGGAATTTTAATACTGACCACCACTCGAAAGCGGCACTGGCCCAGTTGATCCAGGTTGGTACTTCGGCGGGCGGTGCGCGCGCCAAGGCAACCATCGCATGGAATCCTGAAACAGGCGAAATTCGCGCGGGCCAGTTTGATGTCGAGCCGGGATTCGAGCATTGGTTGCTCAAGCTTGATGTAGGCCGTGACACGGGACTGGGGGAATCGAGAAACTTTGGACGAATTGAATACGCCTACTATCTTATGGCCAAAGCTGCCGGACTCAATATGTCGGATAGCAGGCTGCTTGAAGAAAATGGGCGGGCGCACTTCATGACCCGGCGCTTCGACCGGGATGGCAACAGGAAACACCACATGCAATCGCTATGCGCCATGTCCCACATCGACTACAAGCAGATAGCCGCGCACGATTACAGCCAATTGTTACTGACAATTGCAGGCCTCAATCTGGGCTTGGACGCGCTGGAAGAGGCTTTCCGCCGCATGGTGTTCAACGTCCTGTCAGTCAACTGTGACGACCACAGCAAGAACTTTTCCTTCCTGCTCAGGGAGGGAGGCAGATGGGAGCTGACACCGGCCTACGACCTGACGCACTCCTACATGCCTGGTAATCACTGGGTATCACAGCACTTGATGGCTGTTAACGGCAGGTTTGCCGGTGCCGCCCACGATGATTGCATGGCGGTTGCGGACCGGTTCGGAATAGGACGCGCAGAAAAGATATTCAGACAAGTGAAAGAAGCGATGTCGGCATGGCAGGAGTATGCATCCATAGCCGGGCTGCCGGACAAAGAAACTGGGCTTATCCAAGAACACATTGGTAACAGGCCGGTTTAAATATTGGGGATTGAAATCGTTTTGACTGGTCGGGTTGTGATCGTAATCGGTGGTGGGTTTGCGATCGTTATGACTGGCGGGTTTGAAATCGTTATGAGTGGCGAATTTCATCGTAATACGCAAATTGAACACTAACACGCTTCTCCCTCTGACAAGGGAGGTAGTCAGCCAAGCGTAGCGTGTTGTTGCCTGGATGGGAGTAGCCTATTCGCAGCCTTAACCTTCAAACGGTAGAAGAAATCACCAGAAATGGAATTGACCTTGTTTCTCACAACGATGCGGTATATTTCTAGTTTGATTACAGGAGGTGTCATTCTTGTGTCGATGATGAGCCTGCCTGATAAAGCTATTGCAGCTGATGCTCAAGCTTCTGTAGTTGAAACAAAAGGGGTGACGGTGTCTGGGGATGCGGTGATCGTCCCGACCAAGGCGGTGAGAATTGGTATAGAAGATAGAAACACTTGGATCAAGCAAAAGATTGATTGGGAGGGGACGCCTGTCGATTTGTCATTTCTTAATCAGGCTGAAATCCCTGCTGGTAAACATGGGTTCCTCAAAGCGGTTGGAGACAAGCTGGTGTTCAACGATGGCACTCAAGCTCGTTTTTGGGGGGCTAACCTCACGGCCTATGCATTGTTTGGCACACCCAAAGAAGAGGTGCGTCAGCAGGCAAAAAGGTTATCTCAACTTGGTTTTAATTTGGTTCGACTGCACCATCACGATTCTCCTTGGGTTGATCCTAATATATTTGGTACCGGGCAGGCATCAAATGCCAATGTGCTTGATCCCGCCATGCTGGACAAATTAGACTGGTGGATAAAATGCTTGAAGGATGAAGGAATCTATGTTTGGCTTGATATGCATGCGCAAAGATTTCTAAACAAGGGCGACAACATCACTGCATTCGATGAAATCAGCCGGGGTAAACCGAATGCCGATTTGAAAGGCTATAACTACGTCAATGCCAGCATTCAGCAGTCCATGAAGGATTTTAGTCGCGCATATTTAGGTCATATTAATCGTTACACCGGGGTGGCTTACAAAGATGATTCGGCAATCGCAGTAATACTTATTACTAACGAGAATGATATTACTTTTCATTTTGGCAATTCACTGCTACCGGATAAGCAAGTGCCTTGGCACAATGAACAATATATGCAGGAAGCAAAGAATTTCGCATCAAAAACTGGGCTGAATGCCAACCTTGTTTGGCGTTCGTGGGTGCCTGGCGCAGCAAAATATTTTCTGAATGACCTTGAATACCGATTCAATGTTGACATGATTAGTTACCTGCACAGTATTGGTGTAAAAGTGCCAATAGTTACAACCAGCACATGGGGAAATGATCCGCTAAGTTCACTTCCTGCATTAACTGCCGGTGATATGATCGATGTGCATAGCTACGGTGGCGTTGACGAGATTGAAAAAAATCCGATTTATTCAGCCAATATGGTGGATTGGCTTTCAGCGGCTCAAGTGACTGGAAAACCGTTATCTGTTTCCGAATGGAATGTATCACCGTACCCTGTATCCGGTAGGTATAACATCCCGATGTTTATTGCTGCCAATGCAAGTCATCAAGGCTGGGATGCGGTCATGCTGTATGCCTATTCGCAGGAACCTTTGACGGGTGCTGGAAAACCATCAAACTGGCATGCATATAATGACCCAGCGCTACTGGCTACGCTACCTGCGGCTGCACTGATGTACAGGCAAGGCCATGTGAAAGAAGCGACAAGCATCTACACATTGAAAATTGATAAAGATCAATTCTTTGATCAAATTAAATCTCCGCAAAATTCGTTAGCAATTCGTACCGCAACCGAATTAGGCAAGTTGACGATATCCATGCCACAAACCAACAAATTGCCCTGGTTGAAGCAAACTCCTGCGCCTGTCGGAACCCAAGTGATAACCGATCCTGACCAGAGTTTGATTCCTTTGGCTGCTACCGAGGCGCTAAGCGTCACCGGTGAGCTTAAACGCAACTGGGAAAAAGGTATCTACACTATTAACACTCCCTATACGCAAGCTGCTATGGGGTGGATAGGTGGTCACAAACTGACTTTGTCAGATGTGGAGATTGTTGTGGCTAATAAAAATGCAACAATAGCTGTCCAATCCTTGGATGGTAAACCAATTAAGTTGTCCAGGCGGATTTATGTCACGGTGAAGGCACAATCATGGATTGCCCCAAATGACACAAGTAATTTTTATGCAGAACCCATTTCAGCTATCGTGCAAATTACTTCACACAAGGGACTTACGTTGACAGTGCCTGGTAAATCGAGATCGTTACCCACGCAGTATAACGAAGGACATTATTTGCTGAAATTCAATGGCGCTCAGTCGGGTTACCTGCTAACTGAAGTTGCTAAGCTCCACAGAAGATTATAGATAATCAACATGAACCGAATAATTCTATTCCGGCTAAGCCGATTTTGGTTACCCACGATTTTTTGGGGGGGCTTTCTGATCTTCCTCGGAATTTTGACGAGCATCCTATTGGCGCGCAACATCTACTCATTCTTGGCGCTAAACGAACCAGTCGGAGCACGTGTTCTTGTCGTCGAAGGGTGGCTTGCGCCCAGTGAACTTGCCCAAGCGTGCGTATTTCGGAGCATCGTGACCGGTCATTTCGCTAAGTCGTGACCGGCGATT
>CAYZPM010000074.1:0-12011 GCA_964480365.1 uncultured Gallionellaceae bacterium | reverse complement strand
CTTTTTCCAACGTGTCTAGGGACGGATTCATGCTGCTGATAAACGGCCAACACGCGGCGGCAGCTCCAGCCGCGCCGACTGCCGCCGTTGCTTTCCCCAAAAAGTCGCGGCGATCCGCGTTGTCCAGTATGTTACCTTCCGACATAATTACACCCTTCGCAATATTAGCTTTACATTATACACCAATTAAATTATCCCAAGCAAAGCTGAATCGGTAGTTTATGGAGTGCGTCAATAATAAACACCGTAAAACCGCGAGTTTCCAAGCGGCGACAAGCCCAGCTTAATCTGGCAATAGCGTTCATCTGTTTTCAGATACCGAGGTCAATCGTCTGTTGGTTCGTACATCTCGTCCTGTTCTGCCATGCGTCGCTGCACTGCTTCCTGTTCCATGCTCTGAACTTTTTCCTGATAGCGCACCATGCGTTGGGTTGCGGCATCATGCTTTAACGGGATGGTGTTTTCCCCGAATAGGACTTGCTTGAGGAAACGGAAGCCGAAAAGCATCAGTTTTGTGTCGTCACCCAAAATTTCTATGGTCTCTTCAGTGTCCAGATCGTAGAGTTCGTTGAAACCTTCACTCACCACGAAGCTGCGGAAGCGGTCGACGTCATAACAGACCATGAAGAAAAGCTGCAAGCTGGACTTTGACGGTTTGCCCACGCTGGGGCCGGATGATTTTTTCTTGAGGATGAGCTGGCGCCAGCCGCGCGCAAGTTCGTCGTATTCTTCCACGCCCTGCTCACGTCGGTACTCGTCTATGGTCAACTCTCTGGGCTCGTTATGGCCCATGCAGTGATCCTCTTTCACCAGAGCGTAGGAACGAACGTCGGTGTACTCGTCCTGCCTGCGCATGGACAGCAACGCGACCGGGTAATAGCGGCAGGAAGTTGGGCGATTCTCATACACGCCGCACCCTTCCGTAGTCATGAAGCGGCATGCCGTGCCATTCTCCACAGGACGCAGCTTCACTCCCGCGATGCCGCCCTGCTCCAACTCGTAAGGTACAGTATATTGTTGGAGAAATTCGCCGGACGAAAGATTCAGGAGTTGTTTCAGCCGCAAAATGTCGTATGGTGTGAGAGAGATGTCTATATTGCTGCAACATGCGTTCCAACAAGTGATGCCCTTGCGGCAGAGGAACTGTATCGTCTTGCTGCCTTCGCACATCTCAGGCACCACCGGGCTTTCGTGGAAAGGCAGGTCGGATGCCATGTAAGTGTCCATTACTTTTTCCTTAGTCAGGTTATGAGGGAGGAAAAAATCGGGCATCTCGCGATGCCCGATTCTGCCATTCAAACCTCGTCGCGCGCCAGCTTAATGTGGGGCTGCGGCTTTGAACAGCTTCGACTTGTCCACCAAATCCACGTGCTTGCGTTTGAAGCAAGTCCACTTCTTGGTTTGCTTGTCGTAGATCGAGTTCACAAAACAGTGCCAGTTCTTTTCATCGACGAAGTTCTTGTCGGTGCGGTAGTAGAAGCCAGGATAGCGGCTCTCTTCACGGAACTGAATGTGCTTCATGTGCGCTTCGGCAGTAAGAATGCGATGGTAGTTTTCCCAAGCGCGCAACAGTTCGTGCAAGTCTTTTGCACGCATCTTCTGGGCGTCTTCCTTCAACATTTCCAGCTTCTCTTCTGCCACGGCAAGCATCTTGTCGTTAGTGTTGTAGTAAGTTCCCACTCCAGCGACGTACTCGTCCATGATTTTTTGCAGGCGCATTTGCAGCATCTTGGGCAAAATATAGTTCGGATTCACGTCGATAGCCGTGGAGTAGTCCTTGTGCTCAAGGAAGTTGCGCACTGGCTTGTAAATTTCTTCGGCCAGTTGTGCAGCTGGGGTGTCGAGCTCAACTTTCCAATCCTTGTTGTCGAGTGCGTATTTGATCATCGCCTTGGAAGCCAAGCGACCTTCGGTATGAGAGCCCGAAGAGAACTTGTGACCAGATGCGCCCACGCCGTCGCCGGCGGTGAACAAGCCCTTGACTGTGGTCATGGAACGATAACCCCAGTTCCAGCCACGTGGCAGGTGAGCTGGTACGCCTTCCTCTTCCGGATCGGCAGCAGTCGGTGCGCCGACGTCAGTCGGACCGGATACCCATATACCACAGCAACCGGAGTGAGAACCGAGCAGGTACGGCTCGGTCGGCATCAGTTCAGACATTTTCTTTTCCGGTTCGATGTTTTCACCAACCCAGATACCGCATTGACCGATACACATGTCAAGGAAGTCTTCCCAAGCTTCTGCTTCAAGATGCTTAACTTCTTTCGGTGACAGTGTTTCCCTCAACTTGGCAAGCGCCGTAACTGTGTCCATATAAATCGGACCACGACCTTCTTTCATCTCTTTCAACATCAGGTGATTACGCAGGCAAGAGGCAGGAACTGCTGCTTGACCATAAGGAGGGTAGTCGTTCAACATTTCCTTGTTCTTGGTCATGTAGTCTTCGCCATAGGCATTGGTTGCCTTGGCCTTGAACAACAGGAACCATGCCCCAACCGGACCGTAGCCGTCCTTGAAACGGGCGGGCACGAAGCGGTTTTCCATCATGGTCATTTCCGCGCCGGCTTCAGCAGCCATCGCGTAGGTCGAACCCGCGTTCCATACCGGATACCAGGCACGACCCTGACCTTCACCCACGGAGCGGGGACGGAACAGATTCACGCAACCGCCAGCGGCGAGCATGATCGACTTGGCCTTGTAGATGTGAATGGTATTGTCACGCACCGAGAAACCGACTGCGCCAGCAATGCGTGACGGGTCGTTCTTGTCGTTGATCAGCTTGACGATGAAAATACGTTCTTCGATACGGCTCAGTCCCAATGCCTTTTTTGCTGCCTCAGCGACGATCCACTTGTAGGATTCACCGTTGATCATAATTTGCCACTTGCCGGAACGCACTGGCTTGCCGCCGTCTTTCAACAAAGGCAAACCTTCCTTGATGGAATCTGCGCCGTCATGACGCACGCCATCTGCGTCGGTCTTCCAAATCGGCAGGCCCCATTCCTCGAACAGGTGTACCGAATCGTCCACGTTGCGGCCCAAGTCGTAAGCCAAGTCGTCGCGGGTAATGCCCATCAGGTCGTTTGAGACCATGCGCGCGTAGTCGGCTGGATCCTGCTCCGTGCCGATGTAGGTATTGATTGCGGACAGCCCCTGCGCCACAGCGCCGGAGCGATCCATGGCAGCTTTGTCCACCAGTTTGATTCTGAGTTTGGTACCGGTCTCGGCCTCTACAGCTTCGGCCCAGCGCATCATTTCATAAGCTGCACCGCAACAAGCCATGCCGCCACCGATCAACAGGATGTCGAGTTCTTCTTCGACGATTCGCGGATTTCCAAAAGTTCCTTCAGACATATCATTCACTCCAGTTTCGTTAAGAGGTGCCTATTACTTAAGGCGAATCAGTTCTTCTGGCTTGCCAGCGCGGAAGCCGCCCATCACGTGCTTGGTGTATACACCGTCAACTGTGAGCTCGGCCACCTTGGGCATCGGCTTGCCGCCGTAGGGATCAATAGAGCCCTCTGAAGTGGTGCGTATCGGGAATTTGAAGCGTTTCATGTTACCGTTGCGGAACTTGATGGTCCACATGATGGAATCGGAACCACGCAACGGTTGCACCGAGCCGCCCAGCGGAACAATGTCGGCATAGTGGCGCACTTCGATGGCGCTCTGCGGGCATATTTTCACGCAGGAATAACATTCCCAGCATTGCTCCGGTTCCTGATTGAACGCCTTCATCGCGTGTCCCGTTTCGGACCCGTCCTTGTCCAGCTTCATCAGGTCGTGCGGACAGATGTACATGCAGGCAGTTTTATCCTGCCCCTTGCAGCCATCACATTTTTCGGTACGTACAAAGGTTGGCATTCTCTACACTCCTCTAATAATAATTGAAACGGAAATTCTCATTGCATTGCATCAAAATTTTCAGCGTCCAGAATGACCGGTCAGCTTAACTTCCACTCTCTCATCCGTAGCCAGTCCGGCGTAATAGGCGCGCAATATCTCCAGCACTTCCGGCCTGCTGAATTCCGCTGGAACCTCGCTATCTTCCGATAGCAACTTGCGCAGCTTGGTACCGGACAGCAGCAGGCGATCCTCTTCGCCGTGCGGGCAGGTGCGCGCCGAAGCCATGCCGCCACACTTGTAGCACCAGAACGTCCAATCGATCTTGAGCGGCTGTGTCTCCAGCGCATTCTTTGGTATCTGGTCGAAAATGTAGTGCGCGTCGAATGGGCCGTAGTAGCTGCCGACTCCCGCATGGTCGCGCCCGACGATCTGATGGGAACATCCGTAGTTCTGGCGGAACACCGCGTGCAGCAGCGCTTCGCGCGGCCCAGCGTAGCGCATGTCCAGCGGGTAGCCCGCTTGGACTATGGTTTTTTTGACGAAGTAATTCTCGGTCAAAGAGGCAATAGCGTGGGTGCGCACATCGGCGGGAATATCACCGGGTTTCAGATTCCCGAGCAATGAATGAATCAGCACGCCGTCGCAGACTTCGATTGCCACTTTGGCGAGATACTCGTGCGAACGGTGCATTGGGTTACGTGTCTGGAATGCCGCGACTTTGCTCCAGCCCATGGCCTCGAACAAGTCGCGCGTCTCGCGCGGCGACATGAACAGCGCACCATATTTTTCCGGAAATCCGCCTTGGGACAAAACCCTTACCGGCCCCGCGAGATTGACCTCGCCCTGCTCCATCACCATCTTGACACCGGGATGTTCGAGGTCGGTAGTGCCGAACACTGTCGCGCATTCGTGCGCCTTGTCTATTGAGTATTTTTCGGTGACTGTCATCGTTGCGATGACGCTGCCATCGTCTGGATCAAGCAATGCGATGTCGCCACCGGTCTTGATGGAATCGGCAGTGGCGCGATCCGTGGAGAGGGTAATGGGAATAGGCCAAAACAGACCGCTAGCCGTTCTCATTCCATCACACACGCCCTGCCAGTCGGCATGGGTCATGAAGCCCTCCAGCGGCGTAAAACCACCGATGCCGAGCATAACCAAGTCGCCCTTCTCGCGCGAACTGACTCTGAAAGCAGGGAGCGTCAGCGCACGTCCGCACTCTGCGTCCAGCAATGCTCCTTCGAGCAAGCGGGGATGGAGATCGCCTCCCCCGTGCGGATTAACCAGTGACATTGATTCCCCCATTAACAACAATGGTGCGTACAGTATTCCATCTGGCATGAAACAGCGATACCCCAGTTGGGTTGATGGCCATACCCATTAAGAGTTATATACCCCCCCCCCATCACGGCTATGGAAGGCAAGGCGTCCGCTACGCATACTCCGTACCCCGACGCGACTCATTCCATTTTCACTTCAATTTTAAGGTATTGCGAAAAACATGAATACCATAATTGCAGAGTAATATGATGATTATGTTATTGCACTATTGATAGAAAAAATGGAATAACAGACCGCATGTCTTCAACTCCATTGCACGATATTTTGCTCGACGGAACCTCATGTTTCGTGCTGGCGGGTGCCTTCTCGTCTCTGGCTGCGCCCCAGCTATCAAGCTTCTGCCGGATGAGTGATAATTTTGACCATGCTCGCCTTTAATGCTCGCGCCGCGTCGCTGATGCGTGATACGCGCCTCAAGCCTACCTTTTTGATACCGGTATTTTTTATTCCGCTGGCATTGCTCGCGGACGGAATGACCGCCCCCCTATTGTTTGTCGTATTAATATTGCAATATATCGTCCTGCCGGTCGAGCGCTGGTTCTTTTTCGCCGAGGCCTATCATCCGCAGAATCTGTACTATCAAGGAATTTATTGATGCCAGGGTCAGCGCAATTATGATAGCTAGTAATTAAGAAAAGAGGCTTACTCGTGACCAATACTTCATCGGACAATACTAAGCAATCGAGGCAAAATCTCCTCATACGTTTTCTTCCTTTCCTTGGATGGCAGCGCTTCACGGCACAAACCGTCAGAGAAGATATTATCGCCGGAGTCACCGTTTCGCTCGTAGCCATTCCACAAGCCCTGGCCTATGCGCAACTTGCAGGCGTGCCACCCTACTATGGACTTTATGCTGCCTTCATCCCGACCATCATCGGTATACTTTTCGGCTCATCGGCGATCCTGTCAACCGGGCCGGTGGCGATGACATCCCTTCTTACCGCAGCGAGCATTGCTCCCCTAGCTGCGGCAGGTTCCGACCAGTTTTATTCTTATTCCATTTTGCTCGCTTTGCTCTCTGGAATGATCCAGATCGGGTTTGGCTTGGCGCGAATGGGCGTGTTACTCAACTTCCTTTCGCATCCCGTTCTGATGGGCTTCATCAATGCCGCAGCACTTATCATTGCCATCTCCCAGATCCCGGCTTTCCTCGGCATTTCCATAAAACAGAGCAAACACCTGCTGCTGGATACATGGGGCGTCCTGACAAATTTCGATTCGCTGCATGGAATGTCCTTGGCTTTCGGATTGGGAGCATTTGCATCGCTTTATTTTTTCAAGAAGGTTTTTCCCAAGCTCCCGGGTGTATTGATTACTGTCGGGTTCTTGACATGGATCAGCTACGCAATTGGATTCTCAGAGCACGGGGGACGGGTTGTCGGAAACATTCCAACAGGTTTGCCCAGCCTGACTATTCCATCCTTCGAGTGGACAGCAATGCGGGACATGCTGCCTGCTGCGTTCGTGCTGGCATTGATCAGCTTCGTGGAGGCCATGTCGAGTTGCAAAGTGATCGCCATCAGGACCCGCACCCGCTGGGATGAAAATCAGGAGTTGATCGGACAGGGACTAGCGAAAGTCGCCGCAGCATTTTGCCAATCCATGCCGGTCAGCGGGTCGTTCTCCCGCTCGGCACTCAACCTCGCCTCCAATGCCAGAACCGGCTTGTCTTCGCTCATCAGTGCCGGTTGCGTATTAGCAACGCTCATGTTTTTTACTGGCACCTTGTATCACTTGCCCAAACCCGTACTGGCCGCGATGATCATGATGGCGGTGGCTAACCTGGTAAACTTCAAAAGCATTCAACACGCATGGCAGGCAAGCAGAGATGACGGGATCGCCGCCATTGTTACCTTCTTGGCCACCTTGATGTTCGCTCCCAACATCCAGAACGGAATTCTCACCGGCATCCTCCTGTCCCTAACCTTGTTTTTTTACCGGCGTATGCGGCCAAGGATCATCGTCACGCTCGGACTGCATCCAGATGGAACATTGAGGGACGCAGGACGATTCGATTTACCTTTGCTGCCCCCGCAGGTAGGTGCGCTTCGGTTTGACTCTTCGCTTTTGTTTTTCAATGTTTCTTATTTTGAAGACGCCGTCTTGAAACTTGTACGTAACAATCCGGACAGCAAGTATATTTTGATAGCCGGAAGCGGCATCAATCACTTGGATGGTTCAGGAGTGGAGATAATTTCAAGCCTGGCCCGCCATCTGCATGAAAGTGGCATCACGTTGGTATTCAGCGGCCTAAAAATGCAAGTGCTGGAAGTGATGGAGCGCACAGGACTCGTTAAGGTTATAGGTGAGAACAACATTTACAGCACCGACAAAATTGCCATTGAAGCCTTGCAAACGCATATCCAGTCCATGCCAACATGATGTTATGGCCACAATAAGCGCAACTTTTCGTTAACGCCTGTTTATCTCTTCCAAACTTTTCGGTGATGGGACGAAAGTAAAACGCTTCCGCCTGGAGGCGGGTCATGATTTACGTATCCCCAAAAGTGACTTTTAAAATTTAGTGTTGTTTATTGCACAATTTATAACATAAAAATACCTTGAATCAGGTAGTGTCGTAAAAATTTAACAGCTATATCCTACGCTTCTGTGAGACGATGAATAATCAACGACTTGGTTGGTGTAGTTTGCCAACTTAGTCAGACGGCTAGTGGTTTCATCAGTGCGGCTCTTGGGGTTGATTACACTTTGCTGACTCAAAAAATTACATAGAGTATCCTTGCACCAAGGCAAGCATTAAATTTACGAACTAAATCTGTGATGGAAACCTGTTAAGGGGGTGTTTATGGCATCAGATGTTGACTTGCATGCCGCTTATCTGGAACCGATACTTGCTCGGTATGGACACGCCGCAACCAATCTGCTGCAAATCCTGCGCGAGGCACAGGAACACTTTGGCTACATTCATCCCGACGCCATAGATTACCTCATCGACGAGTTGCGGGTTCCGCGCGTGAAGATTGAGGGAGTGGCGACGTTTTATTCCTTTCTCCACCTGCAACCGCATGGCGAATACCGGGTGTTGTTCTCCGACAATATCACTGACCGCATGTTGGGCAACATCGAGTTGATGCAGCAGATGTGCCAGCAACTTTGGGTCGAGCCAGGCAAGATGTCTGAGGACGGGTTAGTAAGTATAGCCACCACCTCCTGCACCGGGATGTGCGACCAAGGGCCCGCCATGCTGGTGAATAGCCGTGCCATCACCCATCTCACGCACCAGCGCGTGCAGGAGATCGGGCAACTGATTCGTAATCGTACGCCGCTTACGGATTGGCCCGCAGATTTTTTCCGTGTGCAAGACAACATCCGTCGCAAAGGCCTGTTGCTGGGTAATACACTTGCACCAGGCGATGCATTGTGTGCCGCACTCGTGCTGGGTGCGCAAAACATAGTCGAAGCGATCAAGACATCCGGCCTGCGCGGACGCGGTGGTGCAGGCTTTTCCACCGGGTTGAAATGGGAAGCCTGCCGCAACGCGCCGGGCACGACACGTCATGTGGTATGCAATGCGGACGAGGGCGAACCGGGCACCTTCAAGGACCGAGTGCTGCTCACTTCCCATGCCGATTTGGTGTTCGAGGGCATGACGCTGTGCGCGCTGGCAGTCGGCGCGCAAAATGGCTACCTCTACCTGCGCGGCGAATACCGTTACCTGCTGGAACCCTTGCAAGCCGTGCTGCAACGCCGCCGCGAGGCAAAATTGCTGGGCAAGGACATTCTCGGTCATGCCGGGTTCGATTTCGACATCACCATTCATCTCGGCGCTGGGGCCTATATCTGCGGAGAAGAATCAGCTTTGATCGAATCTCTGGAAGGCAAGCGCGGTGTGCCGCGTAATCGTCCTCCGTTTCCTGTAACTCACGGCTACATGCAACAGCCGACCGCATTGGATAACGTGGAAACATTTTGTCAGGCGGCGCTGGCGATACACATGGGTGCAGAGAAATATCGTGCCATCGGCACCGTAAAATCCACCGGCAGCAAATTGATTTCGATATCCGGCGATTGCCCGCGTCCCGGCATCTACGAATACCCGTTCGGCGTGACGGTACGCGAGATACTGCAAGACTGCGGTGCGGTGAATACGCGTGCGGTACAGATCAGCGGGCCTTCGGGAATATGTGTCGCCGAAAGTGAATTCAATCGCAAGCTGGGCTTCGAGGATTTGCCTACCGCCGGGGCGTTCATGGTGTTCGACGACAGTCGCGACATGTTCGAGGTGGCACGCAACTTTGTGCATTTTTTTGCGCATGAAAGTTGCGGTTTCTGCACGCCGTGCCGCGTCGGCACCTCGATGCTGAAACAGACTATGGATAAGATCGCTGAGGGGCACGGCACAAAATATGACCTGAGCGAGGTAGAGAATCTCGACCATGTATTGCAAACCAGTTCCCACTGCGGACTGGGCCGCACCGCATGTAATCCCGTTTTGCACACACTCAAACATTTCCGCCCTGCATACGAGAACCGGCTAAAGTCGCTGGATTTCGAACCCGCTTTCGATCTGGATGGCGCACTGGCGCGTGCGCGCCAAATGACGGGACGCGATGACACCGGGGCACATATCGAGGCAGAAAAAATATGAACGATACTCCTACCTTCCAACTCGACGGGGCAACCGTCCCCTTCGAATCCGGACAGACGGTGATGCAGGCCGCGCTGGCCGCCGGGCATTACATCCCGCACCTGTGCTACCACCCGGAATTCAAGCCGCACGGCAGTTGCAAGCTGTGTACGGTGAAAATCGGCGGACGCACAGTCGCTTCCTGCACCATGCCCGCCGCGACCGGACTGGAAATAGAAAGCGACATCGAAGAACTCAATGCGTTACGCCGCACGCTGGTGCAGATGCTGTTCGCCGAAGGCAATCATTTCTGCCCATCGTGCGAGAAAAGTGGCAATTGCATGTTGCAAGCGCTGGGCTATGATCTAGAAGTACATACCGCAGGCTTTCGCCATCTTTATCCGGATCGTCCGCTGGACGCTTCACATCCGGACATCCTGCTCGACTTCAACCGCTGCATCCTGTGCGAACTGTGCGTGCGCGCATCAAGCGAGGTTGACGGAAAAAATGTGTTCGCGCTGGCCGGGCGCGGCATTACCAAGCACCTCATCGTCAATGCCAAATCGGGCTTGCTCAATGACACTAACATCGAACTCACCGATAAGGCGATGCATGTCTGTCCGGTGGGCGTGATCCTGAAGAAACGAGTCGGCTTCAGCCAGCCTATCGGCGAGCGGCGTTATGACAAGCGCCCGATCAGCGCGCAAGCGCTGGATGATGCGCCACGCCCACCTGCGGGAGCACAGCATGAGTGAGAAGAAAACTAAAAAACCATTCGTGGTGAGCTTGTCGAACCATGTCCTTCGACAAGCTCAGGACGAACGAATAATAAGAAGGAGAACGTAACTTGAATGACGTTACACAACGCCCAAAAAAACTTAGGGTAGCCACGACTTCGCTTGCCGGCTGCTTCGGTTGCCATATGTCCTTCCTCGACATTGACGAACGTATTCTCACCCTGCTCGAACTGATCGAATTTGACCGCTCCCCGCTCACCGACATCAAACACTGCGGGCCGTGCGATATCGGCCTGATCGAGGGCGGCATCTGCAATGGGGAGAACGTGCATGTGCTGCGTGAATTCCGCAAAAATTGCAAAATCCTCATTGCCATCGGCTCCTGCGCGATCACCGGCGGC
The DNA here is from genome assembly GCA_964480365.1 of uncultured Gallionellaceae bacterium. GTDB lineage: Bacteria > Pseudomonadota > Gammaproteobacteria > Burkholderiales > Gallionellaceae > CAIQPV01. The sequence continues at coordinate 1,098 of CAYZPM010000074.1, read as the reverse complement.
CTGCCCGCACAGCGCAACCACCTCGATCTGGGCAGTTGCCTGACCGAGGTGTATCTGACGGAACCGGGACTGGTGCATGGACACATCCCGAACGACCCGGAGTTGCCGCTGCCACTGGACAAGGTGCATCCGCTGCACGAAGTGGTAAAGATAGACTACTTCATCCCCGGCTGCCCGCCCTCGGGCGATGCCATTTGGAAATTTCTCACCGACCTCATCGCGGGCAAGACGCCTGAATTGGGACATGGATTAATCGAATATGACTAACCTCAACGACAATTTGGAAACCGCAACCCACCCCGAAAAACTGCGCCGCGTAGCGATAGACCCGGTATCACGGGTCGAGGGGCATGGCAAAGTAACCCTGCTGCTGGACGAAAACGACCACATCCATCAGGTGCGCCTGCACATCGTGGAGTTTCGCGGCTTCGAAAAATTCATTCAGGGGCGGCCCTACTGGGAAGCACCGGTGATGGTGCAGCGACTGTGCGGTATCTGCCCGGTGAGCCACCACCTTGCCGCATCCAAGGCAATGGACATGATCGTGGGCGCCACGCTCACGCCCACTGCGGAGAAGGTGCGACGGCTTATGCACTACGGACAAATACTGCAATCGCACGCACTGCATTTCTATCACCTGTGTTCGCCCGACTTGCTATTCGGCTTCGATTCCGATGTCGCAAAACGCAACATCGTTGGCATCGCCGCCGCCTACCCGGAGATCGCCAAACAAGGCGTACTGCTGCGCAAATACGGGCAAGAAGTGATCCGCGTCACCGCAGGCAAGCGTATTCACGGCACTGGATCGATCCCCGGCGGAGTGAACAAGAACGTAAGCATCGAAGAACGCAATTACCTGCTGAAAGATATCGAACAGATCGTAAACTGGAGCCGCGATTCAGTCGGCATTGCGCACAAGTTGTTCGAGCAGAACCTCGACCTCTACAACAACTTCGGACGCTTCAAGGCGCACACGCTCAATCTGGTGCGCGAGGACGGCGCCATGGATCTGTATCACGGCGGATTGCGCGCGCGCGACATGAACGGCAACACGCTGTTCGACCACTATGACTACAGCCACTACTGGGATGTAATTTT
>CAYZPM010000073.1:0-12269 GCA_964480365.1 uncultured Gallionellaceae bacterium | reverse complement strand
TGTTACGAAGTCCTCATTGTGACAGATTTTCATTATCTCGTGACGACACTATCTAGCAAAAACAGAGCTAGTCGTGACCAATTAATTACTGATGCAGCTTATTGCCGCGCATTAAGGCACAGCTTTGATGGAGGCGATCCAGTAGAGGACTGCCCGGTGGCCGAGGAGGAGGTTCGCTGTATCCTAAATGAACGTGGCGATCACGCATTAAATGCACTATGAGTATTCTGAAAAAATTCATCTTGGCGGCGAGTTTCTCTGTAGTTCTATTGGCCGACTCTACATTCGCTGAGGAAGACGCCATTCCTCATCTGGATCATGTTTTCCTGATCATGATGGAAAATCGATCCTACAGCGAGATCCTCGATAACGCCAATGCGCCCTTCATCAACCAAATGGCGCACTCTGCCAATTTAGCTGCCAACTACTTTGCGATTGGTCATCCTAGCCTGACTAACTATCTGGAAGTCGTCGGTGGTTCAAACTTCGGTATCGAAAATGATAATTACCCAAACTGGCACAATGCCACTCCCAGCGATAGTCTGAACAACCCGATTGTCGGTTCGGGGATTGATGCTGCTACTCCGGCAAGCATCGCACCCTTCAACATTGAAATTCCAGTTGCACACTACAACGCCACTTCCATAGGTGACCAGTTGGTTTCTGTTGGTAAAAGCTGGAAAACCTATCAGGAAAGCCTTCCGGCATCTGGGGTTGTGGATGGGGTGAACGTTAGTGATGGCATCTATTCTAACTTGAGTGATGCGACCATCACCAGTTCAGGCAATTTGCAGCAGCTTTACGCCGTTAAGCATAATCCCTTCGCTTACTTCGCCAATATCCAGAAGAACGCTACCCCTAATAATGGCTTGAACAACATCGCCGATTTCACGGGAATTAATGGGTTATACGCCGACCTGGGTGACGGGAAGGCCCCGAATTTTTCTTTCATAGCCCCGAACCAATGCCATGATATGCACGGCATCGGAAACGGCAGCCCACTGTGCAAAAGCGACTCAACTCTGGTTCAAATGGGCGACGCTACCGTTAAACAATTGGTCACCACGATCAAGGCTTCCAAATTATGGAAAGAAGGCAAGAACGCGATCATCGTGATGTGGGACGAAAATGATTTTTCCGCCAGCCCGAACCAGGTGGTTGCCATCGTCGATACCAACTATGGTGTCAAAGGAGTGATGAGCAAGCAAGCATATAGCCACTTCTCGTTACTGAAAACATTGGAGGCAGGTTTTGGTCTACCATGCCTTAATCATGCCTGTGACAGCAATGTGACCCCGATGTCCGACCTATTTAAGGGTATAAACTAAATGTGAGAATGGTATCGTTTGGTTTTGCGATCCTAATGATTCAAATCATCAAGGGCAGTGCAGCTAGATTCTATTCTCCTTTGTTATTATTCTGCTCAATGTGGCCAGCTTTTGTTTCAGCAAATCTTTCGCGCCATTCAATTAGTTTCTCGTCCTCGATTTCAAGCTGTATTGCTAACCTGCAATAATAAAACCTGCTGTTGCAACTATTCTTACGATAATTGTTTTCATGTCTCCCCGTTTAACAAAGCCATTCACTCAACAAATCTTGCATGGAATGGTGGCATCTTCATCAAACCCATATATCGCGCACATGCGATGGTAGCCATCGGCAATCACGACTTTGCCATTGGCTGTGTCCCTCACAAGCAACAGCGGCGACAGCGATTGACCATCCAGAATCTTTTTGCGGTCTCTTTCCACACGGGAATTGCTGATTCCTAGCAAAGACAAGCCGGAAGCCCTAAAAATGTCCTTTGCTTTGAATTGTGACACGGGTGCTTGCCTCAACTTCTTGATGAGAGTGGCTACAGTTTGTAAATCATATATCAGGCTCAAATACGATTCAGCCGCTGGATAGTCATGCTCTTCAGGAGTTACCAGCCATTTAATTTCGGTTTTGTTTCCCATATATTGCCTTCCTGGTTTGGGGTGGTCTGTATCCTTTGATTTAACTCACATGGCCGTGACCATAATGGCGCCAGTTCACGCTCACATATTTCTTGTACGCCTAAATCCAATTTTCAGCAATAGCGTGCTGCGCCACGGAAAGGAAAATCTCGTCCCTGCATACCATGCGGTACAGCATGAATTCTAATTCGTCCTTCTTGGCTGCATTCAATTCCTCCTGAGAGGTTATGGCCATAGGTTCTCAGAGTCACGCCGGTTCACCTTGCCACAAACCCCAATATCTATGACAATTAGCGCCTCTTCATCTTTAACAACCACAGGGAGAAAAACATGAACCGTAAAGAATTCGCTCAAGCCATAGCTAAAAAAGCAGGAAAGAGCAACGCCAAAGCAGATCAATTAATCGGTGTTTTTATTGATGTAATAACTGACACGCTGAAAAAAGGAGATTCCTTATCTCTGGTAGGTTTCGGAACTTTTGAAGTACGCAAACGTGCTGCCCGCGTTGGCCGCAATCCGGCAACTGGCGCCGAGCTGAAGATCAAGGCAACCAAGGCTCCGGCTTTCAAGGCTGGTGCCAAACTAAAAGCAGCAGTCAACGGCGCAAAGAAGTAATTCACCGGAGGGGTTGGTAGCGGTATTGCGAGGAAAAAAGGAAAGCATCGGCGATCGGACGCAACATAAACGTCTTGCATTTTTGCCGCTGCCGACCGACAGCCAGATTGTTCAACTATGTGCTTATGGTGTCCATCCTGCCCACGATACGCAGTCTAAGCTTTACCGGCATCTGAACTTTTCCAGCATGAATGCTATCTCGCAGTCCGCGTTTCGCGAGTCAAATTGCCTGATGGCAAAGTCGGTCTAGTTGAACCTGACTAGGCCGGAAATCCTATGGAACCAGTTCATCAAACCGTGTAGACTTCCTCAACAGAAGTTTTCCGGACAGTCGCTGTGTATAAAACGAGATGCCCATTCTTAAGGGGGCTTTATGAGCCTTGTATGGCGCGAGCAGTTGAGCGTTGGAAATGACTTGATCGACGCTGACCACAAATATCTTATTGATATCGTCAATCAGATTGAGCAAAGCTTTGACACCAAGAATCGACACGAATTGTCTGCGGCGCTTGATTCCCTTTCCCAATATTCGCAAAAGCATTTTGCCCAGGAAGAAAAGATCGCCAGTGCGGCTGGCTACGCGCAAGTTCCTCATATGCACCAGTCTCATGAAGTATTGGTCAAAGCGCTTGATCGAGCAAGGCTGGAGATTGAAGCGATGGGGCAAGGATGGTCACCGACGGCGATAGAACATTTCACAAACTTGCTGCGAAATTGGCTGGTTGACCATGTTATCAAGGAAGATTTGCTGATGAAGTCAGCACTTCAAAAATATCCTCCAAATTTTGATCCGCGTTGATGTTATTGAAGGGCAGAATGCAGCGTGTCTCCAACGGAGAGATATCGCCTAAACGTTATGCCCCATAAATAGGAGGGAGTATGAAGAAATCCTTGCACAAATTGGAAGAGGACTTGGCGAAGGCGTCGGAAGCGATAATTAACGCTGAAAACCTTGTGGAGGCGGCGACCAACAATGTGAAAGTTACAAAGATTGCCGCAGTGAAATTGCAAAAGGAAGCATATAAAGCGGAGCGATTATTTAAAGATGCTAATGAAGCGTTGGCTAAAGCATTAAAAAAATCAAATGCGGCTTGTACGGATTACGTGGTTGCGAAAAAAGCACTTGATGCGGCAAGTGAGAATTTCGAGAGTGTCGGAGGAAAAAATGTTGCAGGAGTCGTTAAAACAAAGTCTTGAACCGTAGCTTGCGGAAGGCGCGACCGTCCGCTGTCAGGCAGGAAATAAGTACTTGGACTGACGCAGAACTACAACATCTCCAACTGTGACTGACTCTTGGCATAGGACAAACACTGAATGGGCATTACCATTCCTTCCTATAGTTAATTGCCTTAGCTTTTGGCATATTCCACGTTGTCATATTTTAGCTGCCAACTATCCGGATTTTGAACTGAACATTTCGGATCATAGATTGTTGGATTTGTTGGGGGTGGGGCAATCATGAAATTAGGTGAAGCAACCAAAAATGTTATTGGTGCAACAAAATCATTACCCCATTTGACTACTGATAGGCGTGGGTTTTAGGCCACTGGCAATTGCAAACGACAGCCTTGCCAACCGCAGTGCTGATTGAATGGCGTGATTAGGAAATCCATAACAAGCTGATAACAAAACATATATTACGGGAGCAATTAAGATGAGCATTCCGGAAGAAGATATGGACGACCAAGAACCAAGCAACACTCAGCAAAGTTCAGCAAAGCACACTTCTCAGAACATCACTTTATTGCCAGATTCTATTCAACAACATGATATTAAAATTGTTGTTGAATTTATGGTTTTCCTTCTGATCATTAGGCCAGGCCTCATTGATGAAATCTGGCAACATTCAATTACGAATGCCCCTCAGTTTGCCTCATGGCGCCGTTTTCTTGCATCAGACCCATATACGAGATGGGGGCTGATAGAACCTAAAGAGTATTCGGATTATGCTTCAATAATGGACTTTACTGACGGGCATAAATCGGTATCCAAACTCATTGAACAGGCAGGTGACTTGGGTAGTAAGATTTATGAAATTACCTCTAAGGCGCAACCGATCATCGCCTTGTTCGGTTACTGTAGATCCGGCCACACACTTCGGCATGCCCGCCTTAGAAAATACTCAGCCCAAGGTGTATAGTTGGTTTTACGTGAACCACATGACTCATCCCATCCAAGCTCGCTCTCAATCTAAATCTGTATTGCTAATGCTTCTACCCCCACATATTGCTTTGGGGATGGAGGACAACAAAGTAGTGGTTTACTGGTTGCACTAAAACAGTAGCCACTGCCACGCACGGTCTGCACCAGACCATCGAGACCGTAGGGTTCCAGAGCTTGACGCAAGCGGCGGATATGCACGTCCACGGTACGCTCCTCAACTAATACATGGTCTCCCCATACTTGATCGAGTAATTGCGAACGGCTGTATATTCGTTCGGAATGTGTCATAAAGAAATGCAGTATCTGGAATTCAGTCGGCCCCAACTCTATCAACTTCCCTTTGGCGTTAACTCGGAGCGTGGAGGGCGATAGTTCCAGTCCGCCTGCGCACACTGTTTCGTCGGTCATTTGCGGCACGAGGTTACGCAGCTTCGAACGGATTCGCGCCATCAATTCGCGTGGTGAAAATGGTTTTGTGACGTAATCGTCCGCCCCTGATTCCAAACCCATAACTATGTCGCGCTCTTCATTGCGCGAGCTCAGCATGATGATCGGAATATTGCGAGTGCGCTGATTAGCTCGCAGGCGGCGCACCAACTCAATGCCGCTAATGTCTGGCAATATCCAGTTGAGCAGTATTAAATCAGGCAGCGTGTCACTGATCTTTGTCATAGCACTCGCGGTATCGATGGCCTGGATCGCGCGGTAGCCACATTTTGTCACAATGAATGCCAAAAGTTTCCGTATCGCGGGCTCCTCTTCCACCAACAGAATATTTACTGTCATCAATGTATCCCTTATATCAATTGCAAGCAGTGCGCGAAGAGTGTTCGATGCAGTACTATAATCATTCTTCTCTGGAAGAAACTAAACGACATTCACCGACGTTACCAATGACATGCTGCGCGGCTAATTCCTGGTTCCAGTTTGCTACGATGGTGATGAGTAAATTGCCAGTGGGTAACTGGACTTTCACGCGATAGAGTTTCATATAGCTAGCCTTAGATTTATTTTATTTATCGACTAATAAGGCCACATCCTAACAACAGTAAATTGGGTGAGCAATAGTACATTAGGACTAATCCAACCTACGAAAAATCCTGATTAGTTCTATATGTTATCCAATGTTAAGAGCCCGCGTCGAGCATGTCTTTGCCGTGGTAAAACGATTGATGGCACAGGTGCCAGTAGGCGAATGGCGGACGAAAAGCCCGATGAACAGCCCGAAAGGGCAAAACAAAACGGGCCGAACTCGTCTTTTTGCACGAGCACGCATATTTCGTAATTGAATCTCAAAAATGCGGGGCATATTCAGCGTAGCCTTAGGATTTTTGATGGGTTTTTCCGCTACAGTTTATTCATAAGGAATGCATGTGAGCCATGTTGACTTCCTTGTCAATATCAGAATTTAATTTTCCCGACTTCATCTTATGCTGTCTGCAAATTCCAATGCTGCTGCAGTCTACTGCCAACCGTAGCGGCGCACATAAAAGCCTTTCATGGCTTGGGTTAGAACCATATAACTTAACAACATCGCAGCCAACCATGGGAAAAACATCAATGGCAATGCCTGAAGCTTGAAGTATTGCCCGAATCCGGACATCGGTAAAAAGACGCCTGCAGCCATAACAAGCGATGTCATCACTAACAATGCGATGGATGCACGGCTCTGTATAAAGGCAATCTTCTGAGTACGTATCATGTGCACGATCAAGGTCTGCGACAACAACCCTTCGATGAACCAGCCGGATTGGAAAAGCGACTGATGTTCAGGCGAATTGGCGCTGAACACGAACCACATCAAGCAATAGGTAGTGATGTCAAAGATCGAGCTGATGGGTCCGAAATAAATCATGAAGCGGCCAAGGTCTTCCGGCTTCCAGCGCTGTGGTGATTTCATCTGCTCAGCATCCACGTTGTCCCAAGGAATGGCGATCTGCGAAATGTCATATAACAGGTTCTGCACCAGCAATTGAAGTGGAAGCATCGGCAAAAAGGGCAGGAAGGCGCTGGCTACCAGCACCGAGAACACGTTGCCGAAGTTGGAGCTGGCGGCCATTTTGATATATTTGAGCATGTTGGCAAAGGTTTTGCGTCCTTCCAGCACGCCTTCTTCCAGCACCATCAGGTTTTTTTCCAGCAAGATGATGTCGGCTGCTTCTTTGGCGATATCCACTGCGGTATCCACGGAGATGCCGATGTCCGCCGCGCGTAGTGCGGGGGCATCGTTGATGCCGTCACCCATGAAGCCGACGATGTGACCATTGCTGCGCAGGGAGCGCACGATACGTTCCTTGTGGGTTGGGGTGAGTTTGGCGAATACGTTCGAGGTTTCGACAGCCTCCGCCAACTGCCTATCATCCATTGCTTCAATGTCGGAGCCGCGCAATAACCCGCTGATCCGCAAGCCGACCTCGTGGCAGATTTTCGCAGTGACCAGTTCGTTGTCGCCGGTCAACACCTTGACTGCTATCCCGTGATCCCGCAGTGCATTGAGCGCAGGCTCAGTGGTTTCCTTGGGCGGATCGAGGAAGGCGATGTAGCCGATCAGGGTCAGTTCTGCTTCGTCCAACACGCAATAGTTATCCTTGTCAGACGGCAATTCTTTAGCAGCTACAGCAACCACGCGCAGACCTTCCTCGTTGAGCGATCCGGTCACTTCCTGCATGCGGGCAAGCAGCTCAGGAGAAAGGGACTGCACCGCATCGCCATTCTGCACATTGGAGCAAACCGAGAGTATCTCTTCTACAGCCCCTTTGCAGACCAGCAAGTGATGGGCATCGTTTTCGGCAACGACTACCGACATACGACGGCGCTGAAAATCGAATGGCACCTCATCCACCTTGCGGAAATTGGTGGCGACTTTGAGCTCTGGATGCACGTCGACATGCTCCAGCACGGCGACGTCGAGCAGGTTCTTAAGCCCGGTCTGGTAATGGCTGTTCAGGTAGGCATAATCCAAAACCTTGTCTGATTCCTCGCCGAACACATCAGTGTGGCGTTGTAGAAAAATCTTGTCCTGGGTCAGCGTGCCTGTCTTGTCGGTACACAGCACATCCATTGCACCAAAATTCTGGATCGCATCTAGGCGTTTTACTATGACCTTCTTGCGCGACAGGGACACCGCGCCCTTGGCCAGCGTGGTTGTTACGATCATTGGCAGCATTTCCGGAGTCAGTCCAATGGCAATGGACACGGCAAACAGCAACGCATCCAGCCAATCGCCTTTGGTGAAGCCGTTAATCAGCAGTACGATCGGTGTCATCACCATCATGAAACGCATCATCAGCCAACTAACCTTGTTCACACCAGCCTGGAATGCGGTTGGCGTGCGATCTGTAGCCGTCACCTTTGCTGCCAGCGCACCAAAATAAGTGCGGTTGCCGGTTGTTACCACCACGGCCCGTGCGGTGCCGCTGACCACGTTGGTGCCCATGTAACCAATGTTATCCAGTTCAATTGGATTGTTTGTCGAGCCGTGTCGGTTGGTGACAAATTTTTCTATGGGTAACGATTCGCCTGTCATGGCAGATTGGCTGATAAACAGATCCTTGGAGGAGAGAATGCGCACGTCGGCGGGAATCATGTCTCCTGCTGAGAGCAGTATCAAGTCACCAGGAACCAGTAGCTTGATTGCCAACTCCACGCGTTTGGCTTCCTTTAAGTGTATCTGCACGCCGAAATATTTGAGTGCGTCCTCGGCGGCGTTCTCGGATGGATCACGCCGCATCACGGTGGCGGTGTTGCTCACCATTTCGCGTAGCTTGTCGGCGGCTTTGTTGGAGCGAGCTTCCTGCACAAATCGCAACAGGGTAGAGATGACCACCATCGTCGAAATGACAATGCTTCCCATCACGTCATCGGTGTAATAGGACATGATGGCCAAGACGCTGAGCAGCAGATTGAAAGGGTTCTTGTAGCAATACCAGAGATGCACCCACCAACTTGGTGGTTTTTCTTGCGCTATTTCATTCAAGCCGACGCGACCACGGGTATATTCCGCCTCGGTTTCGGACAATCCATCCTGATGGGTTTCCAATTCCTTCAGTAGTTCTTCTGGATCACTATTGGCTGCAGTAATCAGAGTTTTAACCAGGGAAGGAGATAAATCCTTGGTGTCTCTTGGCCCCTTTATCAGATCAAGAAATCCTAGGCGACGGAAATGCCGACTCATGCCGCGTGTGCGCACGAATCCGACAAACATTTCTTTCAAGAAATTGATCTGCATTTGGTTTCGCATTTATTTCATGGAGCCGACTGCTATTTTGTGGTGTACCTTAATTCATATAGTCATAATAAAGGCAGTGACACACGATATTGATTAACCCTGCAGAATAATAGAAGGGTGGTACCCGGCGAGTGGTCACCAATGAAGGCGCCGTAGTAGTGAGTTCTTTTTCTGCTGATGAGATTGCATGCGATGCAAGATGTCATCCAATGTTTGGATGGCCTCGATAATATGTGCCCCCTTGTTCAGCATGACGCATTCGGCACGCACCCCCATCGCCGCATCGGTAATTTCAGCACGGCTGGGCTTGCCGCTCTTGGAAAGTCCTTCCAGTACCTGAGTAGCCCATATGACCGGCAAATGCGCCGCCTCGGCCAACCAGAGAATTTCTTCCTGCAATTCCGCCAACCTTTCGTAGCCGCACTCCACTGCCAGATCACCGCGAGCAATCATGACTCCGACGGTTGATGAATGCATTAATGTAAATAGCAATTCCGGCAAATTCTCGAATGCGGCACGCGTTTCGACTTTCAGGACAATGCCAACTTTCTCGGCGTCAAGACGTTGCAGATGCTTTTGCAATAACTTGATGTCAGCGGGATTGCGGACGAATGAAAGCCCGACCATGTCGGCATGCTGCACGACAAATTCAAGATGCTCGATGTCTTGTTTAGTCAGTCCGTTCAACTCAAGCCGACTATCAGGCAGGTTTATCCCTTTGTTTGCCAGCAGTTTTTCTCCGCCTTCACGGGCCTGGGTGATTTCGACCACAATTTTGCTTTTGCTGACACTACGAATTACGCCTCCGATCCTGCCATCGTCGATTAGAATCCGTTCGCCCGGCTCAACAGTAAGAAATACTTCCGGCAGTGAACAGGCAATACTGGCCGTGCGCAATAATCGTCCGATGGCATCGAATTGGGCCGGCATACCGGGCAACGGTTCACGAGTGAGGGTTAAATTATCCCCAATATGCAGACGGATCGATTCGTCCAGCAGAGGTAACGCTCCAACAATACCGGTGCGACCTACACGGCGAGAATGTCCATAGTTCAATGCCCTTATTAGCCTCAATTCTGTTCCAGGCGTGACATAGGAGGTCTGTTTGGATTCTGCCCAATAGCCCGTCCCGACCAGATCAACAAGTTGCAGGGTGCGCGAAGCACCCCGCGCATCGGTAAATTCAATGATGTCCCGCAATGACACTTTTGCAAGCCAATCACCATGTACAGGCAGGCAAGCATCGGCGGGTGCCGGGCTGGGAGAGACGTCGCTTTCTGAATGCAGCCATATTCGAGCGGGAGCGACCACGTTGCCGTACATGTCTCGCTTTGGTTTCCATTTAAGCACAGCGGGTCCTTGAGCGATTTCTCCGGTGCGTAACTTGGGGCCACCCAGATCCATCAGGATGCGGCAATGCCTTCCTGTTTCACGACGCGCCAGATTGATTTGCTCAATCATACGTGCCCATATTTCAGGTGAGTCATGCGCACAGTTGATACGAGCACAATCCATACCATGGACGAGCATGTCTTTGATCAATGAATAGTCGTCAGCCACATCACTTGGAAGCGTAATCATAATGCGGACTCGACGATGCGAGGGAGGCTTGCCAAATAAATTATTGGTATTGCTTTCAAGTTGTGCTGCGCCAATCGCCTCTTGGCACGGCAATATTTTGTTAGCTGAATTCTTACCTAACGCGCAACGCAAAAGATCAATGATGGCATTGAGATTGGCGAAGACGTGAGATTCCATGCGGCCTAACGAAGAAAGACCTACTGCCGCCAGTCTTTCCTGTAGTGGACGGACATCCCTTCGCCTCAGGCCAAGGTAGTGAACCAAATTAATTGTGCCGGCTAGATGGAGCGGATTTATGTCTTGCATTGTTGCCGCAGACATTTGCTCGATCTCTTTCAGTTCACGCTGCAACTCCTCCAGTTCATGAAGCAAGCTGGCATAGGGATGCAGCTCGCTGGACTTGGGTGAAGATAATTGCTGTTTACTCATTAAGTTAGAAACTTTATTCCATTCAAAAAACAAATCACCACTTCATATTGTAAGAGTGTCAGGTTAATAAAATATGACATCCTACTTCCTTCACAATAACTAAACTGATGATGGGGAATTCCCAATGCGTTCACTTAATCTGTAGATAATTGAGTTGAAGGCCCGTCCAGGCGGGTTTGCGGCAATGTTTTTACAAGAGATATTTTCGGCAATAACAAAACGTTAATAGGCAGTAATCGAGTGAGTTTGAAGAAAGGTAAATACTTAAATAAACAGATTAAGTGAACGCCTTGGGGAATCCCCCAGTTATGCCAAGGTGACAGTTGAAATTTTTAGATTTCTCTGGTTTCCATCAGCGAAATACAAAACGTGCGTAGTCGAGCACACGAAAAAAGTGAATCGAGATAGGCGTCAACGATTAGTTAACCGGCAACGGATATGCCTCTGGCGCAAGTGTTTCAACCTTAAATGTCGTCATCGTATTCCTGCGCTTCTGCGTGTTCCAAAAACTCTTCACATTCCATTTAATGCTCCAATTGTTGTTATTGGTGGTTGAGAATAATACCTGTCAATTGTGACAGGATTGCATCAAAAAACTGACTGTAAAGTGACGCTGGTGACATTGATGGAGGGGATCCACTCCTATGCCGTGATCTACGGACTAGCCATACCACCCAAAAAATCATTTAACCTTCTCAAATTCGTGTAACAAGTACTTATTATCATTTGCGGAGGCTAGCACAGAGGCGGTCTATAACATGCATGAGGACATTGTGGCCGCACGTATTAATAATAACGGCAAGCAGGATCCGAATGGTGAGCTGGCGCCAAATTTATATCAGGAAAAATTATCCCAGGAACAGTCCGCCTCGTCACCGTAAAATCACAAAACGATACGGTCAAAGTCCAATTATTCTGATCTGAGATAAGCAAATTTCCTTGGAGAAAGAGATCTAATTGGTCGACTGCAGCTATTCAGAACACCGGCTCTTCCCTCATTTCCATGTCCGCTATCGGGCAGCGAATATAGATGATCGAATGTCGCTTGTGGGTGAGCAAGAGACCTTCCGCATCACAAATTCCCATCAGATTTAATGTCTGCTACCTAATATGAAGCAGTCGTTCAGATGTTCGACATTAAAGGTCGGGTATGGGTCGGAAGCGCCCCTTTGAAATTTTCAAAAGCGGACCTTTCCGCAGGCTGAACAAACCGGCTTTCCAAAAAAACGAAATGGTCCGGTAAGGCCGATTATGTAGATTGCTCGATTATGTGGACTTGATTCTGATGATGCGCG
>CAYZPM010000072.1:0-12296 GCA_964480365.1 uncultured Gallionellaceae bacterium | reverse complement strand
AAAGCAGTCAGCCAATATGGTGTGGAATCGGATTGGAGCACGAACCTAATGTTGGTCAACTATTCCCCCGTAAAATGATCCAATTAATTACAGTTCATCAGTATTTACCAAGCAGACTTTATTGAATTATGATACCTATAACCATTGCAGATGTAACCTTGGAAAAATGGCATATCGTCACCGGACTGGTCGTTGTGTGTATTGTTAAAGGCTTGGACTACGCCCAATTGTTTTTGAAGGACAGACGGGAACGACTTTCAGATGCCGCCACCATGGAAGTTCAAAAGGATATGGCGAATAACCTGCGTGATATTCGAAATGGCCAGATCGCCCAGAACGGGAAACTGGCTCTGGTGTCCGAAGTGAATAAGGCTTATCACGAAGAAATAATCCGGGCGCTTCATCCGAAAGATGAAGGTGAACTCAAATAATATATGAATCAACTTCAGACAAATTCGCAATCATTTGGATATTGCTCGAACGAGTTCCAATGGAATCGAGGAATGTCGCCGGTTATGTACGTTCGTGAAGGCCGGAGGCTGGTTGGTGATTACGTAATGACGGACTCGAATATCGTCAGCACATTAAATTGCCCGTATCCGATTGCGGTCGGTGGATACCCTGATGACGGCCATCAGGTTTACATGTTCGCCAAAACTGGCAATCAGTTTCAGGGTGGCAACAAGACGTACACGGAAGGAAATCTGTCGATCATTCACAGCCCTACCGTTGCTTACGGGATTGATTTACACAGCATCGTGCCGTCAACGAATCAATGCGCAAATCTGATTGTTACCTGTTGCCCATCGGAAAGTCACATCGCTTTTTGTTCTACGCGCATTGAATGTACCTATGCACAAATCGGTGCGGCGGCTGGCGTCATTGCTTCACTGTCCATCAGCAACAATTGCGCGGTTCAAAACGTGCCTTACAATCAAGTCACGAACACGCTCGCGTTATCGGGACAAACTTATTAATTTATGAATGACCACTTGAAGAATTTTGCTGGTGCTTTTGCGAGCTTGGCAAGCTTCACTGTCACGCTTGCTCAGATAGATCATCTGGTAATCATTGTTTGTGGTATATTTGGAACTCTAGCCGCAATCTATGCTCTAAGGATTCCAATTGGAAACTTTTGGAAGTGGATAATTCGTCATTTATGAAGGATTTTATTTATCAAAACGCGGTAGCCATAGTTTCGGCAATCTCTACAGGACTGCTTGGAGTAATCACTAAAGCCCACTGGAGCGATTTGGTTGCGGGTGTCGAATGGGTTCGTGCTCGCGGCGGGTTTGGATATTTCCTTTGGACAACACTAATTTACAATCCGACAAACCATCCGGTAATACTGGATAGTTCGGAGTCGAATCCACAAACCAAAGTTGAATACACTGCCGATCAACTTGCTGAAATCGCAGCGCATCCTGGAGATAACAAGCATGGCATTATTGACTTGGACGCTATATCAAAAGAACAGAAAAAGGCATGAAGTTTTTCACCGGAAATCGATTTGGACAGATTCGCGATAAACATATTATTTATATAGCGACTTATGAATTTTTGCTGCAATTACGCGGCGAATAAACCAAAGAAAGAAAATCAAAATGAAATTCACATTTCTAACAGTAATAACAGTAACGGCAACAATGTTGACCGGCTGCGAAAATCTGAAACAGGATCAGCTCGGACATTCCGTTACGCTTCACGGCGGATTTGGTAAAATCGGAATCCCACTACCCGGCGGAAATGCGCTTGGCCTCATGGGTGGCGTCGGATACGTTCAGGAGATCGATTTCAAGAATCCGACCGGCAGTAATGTCGTTGCGGCCCCTCTCGGATTCGTGACGCACAGCCGGAATAAACAGACCGTCAATGGAATCAGCGGCACAACTGGAACCAACAGCGCCAGCGGCATCATTATTGAAGGCTCTGACGACTCGGTGGCGATCTGGGGCGGTGCGGCTTCAGTGACCGACAACACAACCAATCGCTCGACCGTCATCGATTCCAAGTAATTTTTGGTGTCGTCGCGCACGTCATCAGGCGCGGGGTGGTTTTTGGTTTTTCCGCCCCGCGCCGTTCTAAAAATATGAGCGATAAATTTGTTGATGCTGGAGATAGTTGGCTTGTTGATCTGCCATTTGGTTTCGCAACCGGAGGCGGATTAGCAAAGGCATTGTTTGGTAGAATCATGGGGGTTGATTATATCAATCTAGCACATGCTGGCGATTCAACCGAGGAATTGATGGGGTTGGCGATGGCTTCCAAGCTCGAAGCCAATCTTCCCGATGCAAAGATTCTTCTTTTTTCTGGTGGCGGGGATGACTTCGCTGGAGATCAATTTGAAATCTGGTTGAACGACAACACGGATAACGACGCGACCAAGGCGGTCAACTTTGATCGCCTGAACTCTGGCCTTGATCTGACCATCGCGGATTACGAGCGGTTGATTGAAATTCGTGATAAAATCGCTCCCGATTGCATCATTGTCACGCACACCTACGATTTTCCGCCGGCTGAAGTATTGGGCTGCGGCGTGCTCACGATGGGGCCTTGGCTAAAACCCGGCATGGTTCACCGGGGATGGCTTGAGCCGGTTCAGCAGGTTGCCATTGTGGAAACCGTCCTGAAAGCTTTTCGTGACCGCCTGATGGCCTTTGCGGAAGGGAAACGGCTGTTTTTGGTGGCCGATACCCAAGGCACTTGCGCGTCTGACGATTGGGCGAACGAGTTGCATTTAAAGGCGTCCGGTTGCTATAAAGTCGCTCAGGTTATTAATGAAAAGCTGCTCCCACAACTGGCAGGATGACGACGAAGATTACCGTTATAACGACGGTGTTGTATATCGTTTTGCTCGTTTTGTTTATCTGGTTGGTTCGGCATGAAAAATAATGAAACATCCACTCTTTGCCATTCAAGTTTCGGACCTTCATTGCGGCAGCAAGGTTGGTTTGTGTCCTCCAGAGGTTGAGTTAGGAAGCGGAAATGTTGTCTTGCATGGATCGAATCTTCATCAGGAATGGCTTTGGGAAGTTTGGAAAGAATTAACGCAAAGAGTGATTAATTTAATTGCCGGCGATCCTGCTGTTTTGTTTGTAAACGGAGACGCCACCGAGGGAAGTCATCATCGAAACGGTTCAGATTTGATCGACGCCGATATTCAATTACATACCACCATGGCGGCTGAATGTTTAAAGCCATTGGCGTCAAAATGTCAAAAGATTTTCGTAACGAAAGGTACCGAATGTCATACGCTGAACATGGAGGATGTTTTAGCGGATTTGCTCAAGGCTGAAAAGCGGAAAGCGTTGGAAAAATGGCTAGTTGAAATCAATGGCTGCTTGATTGATGCAACACACCACATGCCAACCACGACGCGCGCGTATTTGGAAGCCGGGGCAATGAGTATTGTTTTGGGGAACGCGCGCGTAAACGCCATTAGGGCCGGGCATCATCCGGCGCAGATTTATTTGCGCGGTCATCGACATTGCGGCGGCGTATTCAGCGATGGGGCTGGAATGCTGGCTGTCACGGGAGCGTTTCAAATGTTGACCCGATTCGGCTATAAAGTTGTTCCAGATTCCATCCCAAGGCCGTCCATAATCGTTCTCGATTGGCGCGGAAAGAAGCCAGGGGAATTGCCCATTTCACACGAATTTACATCAGCACCACCACAAAATGAAATCGTCAAACTTTAAAACCGAGGATTTGCTGGAAAGCGTCAAAAAATCCATGATGAAGGATTTAGGTTCGTCGGTTGATTCCACTGGAAAAACAATTGACCAATCAGCGATGACGACGGACGAATTGGTTTCGCTTTCTGGTGCCCCGTATTCAACGACAAGAGACAGGGCTAAAGTATTGGTAAAAACCGGACGATGGGAACAGGTATGGAAACGCTCGGGCCATAGAATTCTGAAAGCTTATCGTCAAAAGAAAGCTTCTTAATGAAAGCTCCAATAACCAATCTGTCGTTGGATGTCCCGTTGTTCAATGCTTTGGTTATCGCTCTTGTGGTCGCCGTCGTGATTCTTTTGTTGTCGAAAGCGTGGAAAAACTTCAGGGGGAAATAGTTTAAAAAAGTTCTTGCGCTGCTAGTAAAGTCTGCTAGTGTGGTTTCAATGAACAACGAAACCAGCTTGGCGGATAGGCTGAAAATCTGGCGCAAACGCCGGAAAATCACACAGGCGCAGGCTGCCACGATTCTCCAAGCCAGCATTGACACCGTGCGCTCGTGGGAGCAAGGCAAGGCAATCCCTTCTTCCGCCTCCCAACAGTTCATTTTCAGCAAGGGCGTATGAAATCTGGCTCCAAAAATTTAATGCGGGGTGGCATAGCCAAAGAGGTCATTGGGCAGTACAAAACTGGTGCAGCTAAGGTTTGCTCAACCGCCGGCGCAAATCCGGCCCCCGCTCCAATCATTCCTGAAGGATGGCACATCATTGAAAACGTTGTCTTTCGGTCAACTGATCGCTATTGGAATTCGACGTTCCAAGAATGGCGCAAAACCAAACTGTTGGGAGGAAAACCTAATCCGCCAACCGTTTACATCCGAAAAAATAAGTAATTTCCCGCCATCGGGATTTAAAACCAACATGAACCAAAAGGAACAATATGCCGCTCGTTCGACGCAAAACGTCGCTGTCAGTACAGAGAGCGTATATCCATGCACAACGGCGCAAGAGATCGCCACTACAAACATTTTGAATAACGGTAAACCCGGCGCGTCTGCTGGAACAGATGCGCCGGGATATTCTCAAGAGGTTTCGGACGCTATTCTGTTAATTAGAAGCGCCGATACTTTAGCAATGCTAAACTCAATAACCGGATGCGTGCTTAGGGCGTCAGAAGATCCCGCCGACAGGGTTTATATGGCTGCCGCTTACGACCACCGCAGAAATCAATTAGAGGGGAAAGTAATAAAACAAACACTTAACCAATAAAAACTATGACAAAATCTGAATTTTTTCAAGTAGCGCAATGGATTGCTGACGGTGTATGTGAATATCGTAATTCTGACGGTTGGCGTGGAGTCGGAGCAGTCAATATAAACTCAAATGATTTCGGAAGTTTTCGCAGAAAACCAGAGCCAAAAATGCGACCGTGGAAGCTATCTGATAATGTGGTCGGAAAAACGATAGTGTCTAAGATCACCGGATTCCAATGGTTAATTGTGTCGGCTGATTCTTTGGGAATTCTTTTGTGCCAATTGCACGGGAACCGCGTAGAAAGCTGGATTGAAGTTTTTAACCAATTCACCCAACTTGACGGCACACATTGCGGAGTCATTGAATCATGAACCTCGACTTTCACACCCAAGCTTTGCAATTCATGCGCGACAACGGAATTCCGCACCAGGAATTATGCTGCGGATTTATTGAGCGAGCCATGGAACACGGCGCCGACATGGTGGCAAAAAACACGATTGATTTGCTCACTAATGCCGTTGATGAATTAGAACACCAACGCGAAATGAGCAATGCGGCTAACTCCGCCATTGGTAAACCGATTGAGGTACAATTTTAGAACAACAACAAAAACCATGAAGCCAACCAAATTAATCGTTCACAACATCGGTATCGTCCCCGACGCCACCATCGAAATCAACAAGCCGCTTTTGATTTTCTACGGCGACCTAATGCAAGGCAAGAGCACATTATTGCGGTGTGTCGAGTGGGTCTGCGGCGGCTCGTTCCCATCCGACATTTTGCACCACGGCGCCAAGGATGGCCACATCGAGTTGCAATTCACCGATGGCTACCTGCGCCGGGAATTCTATTTGGCCCGCGATGGCAAGACGATCAAAGCGCGGTCCTTGATGTTTGTCCGCGACGGTCGCCCGGTCGATGACCCGGCCCGTGAAATCAAGGCGATCCTCAACCCATTCAGCCTCGACCAAGATTTTCTCATTCGCAAGAACGAGACGGACCGGGCGAAGTATTTCGTCGAACTCTTCGGTGTCGACACCAAGGACATCGACACGGTGCTGGCGACGGCGGAGAAAGACGCCTCCAGTTTACGCTACGAACTCAAGGGCTTTGGCGACATCGACCTGACGGTCTACAAGCCAGTGGATGTCGTGAGCTTGCAGGGGGTGCGGGCGGAGATTGTGGCTGATGCCGCCAAACACCGGGCGGAACTCGAACTACGATTGGACGCCATCAACAGCGAGCACGCCAAGCGTGTAGCCCAGATTCGCGCTGAAAATCAGGCCGTTAGCTGCAAGAATTCCGAAATCTTGGCGACCAATACCAAGCTCTCGGGTATCCGCGCCGAAATCCACGACTTGCAGATTCGACTGGGCAAGCTCCAAGAGCATGAGAAGTCCCTGATGGAATGGCTCGCCAAGAATACTGAGCAGCAATTCCAACCGGAACCAAACGCACCTGATACCACCGAACTGAAACGCGAGATCATGGCGACATATACCCAGGACACAACTGACATCGACGCCAGGCTCTCATTAGCTGCGGCCGACAACGTGAAGGCCGACCAGTACGCGAAGAACCTCGCCCGGGAACAAGGGCGGCTTGCCAAGGCCAAGCAGTTGACGGATCTCGAGGCCGTCATAAAGGCCAACCGCGAAAAGAAGATCGCCCGTCTAAAGGGCATCAACAAATCCTGCAAGATCGATGGGCTGACGTTCAAAGAGGATGGAGAATTCTCGTTCCAAGGGACGACCGCCGGCATGTTGAGCACAAGCCAACTGATGTTACTTTCGTCGAAGCTCTCCGACCTATATCCACCCGGCCTTGGGATTTCCATAATCGACAAAGCGGAGTCTCTAGGCAAGTCAATCTTCAAGCTCATCGAACGAGCCAAGGAGGAGGACAAGACAATCCTCGCCGCCGTCGTCGGCGAACGTCCGGCGACCGTCCCTGAAAACGTCGGCGTCTTCGTCGTGGAAGGAGGCCACGTCAGCCAATGAGTGCCATCAAATTCTTCTACACCTGCCCAAATTGCGGGGGTGAGCAGGAGGTTTCTGTAATCCCCGAAGAACAACCGATCATCGGCGGTCCCCCGGAAGCCTGTGACCCTGGGTCGCCGGCTGAAGTGGAATCCGGTGGCATCTGCGACACCTGCGGTCAGGTGTTCGACGAATGGGTTCTCGCGGAGAAGGCCGATGCGATTTACATTGATCGCGCAGAGGCCGCACAAGAGAGCCGCGCACAGGACATCATTGACCGCCAACGTGAACGGGAATGTCATGAGTGACGAAAATTTACAGGTAATGAAGGCGGAAACAGGTGCCTTGGCCCCTGTCGAGCGCCCGACCGTGACAGCTATGCAACTCTTGCAAGGTGCCATCCAGAATGGACTCACAAAGGAGACGGTGGAGGTTGTCAAGGAACTCCGCCAGATGGTCCGCGAGGAGCGTGATGACAATGCCAAGATCGCCTTTAACAAGGCATTTTTCCAGATGCGGAAGGCTGCGAGGGAAATCTACGCCGACCGTGAAGTGAAGGACAACAGCGGCAACGTGGCCTTCGCTTATTGCACCCCCGAGGAGATCGACAAAGTGGTTGAACCCATGCTTTTAGCTCACGGGTTCACTACCCTCGTCGGGCAGGAAATGGACGATAGTGGCCGTGTCACGGTATCCATGACGATCCTCCACGAAGAGGGCCACAGCGAGACGCGGAGTTTCACCGTCAAGACGCTCTCTGCTAACCGCATGATGGAGGGTGCTAAGTGCGATGCCGGGGCCACCACACTGGCCTTGCGCCATCTTAAAATCAAGATGCTCGGACTGAAGGTCCGTGGCAAATTACCGGGCGATCTGGACGACCCTCGTAATCTTGGCCAGTACATCACCCAGCAGCAGGCCGACGAACTCGAACACCGGCTCAAGATGGTCAACGGGAACATCCAGAAGTTCCTCGAGTTGGCGGAAGCCACGTCGTTCAAGACCATTTACGCCAGCAAATTGCCGGTATTGGAATCCCAATTGCGCCGAAAGGAGAGTAGGCCGCAATGAAAATTTTTTCTGATTTCCCGCAGGGCTCCCTTGAATGGCTGGCCGTCCGTGCCGGGGTCATCACGGCTTCCGAAGCCGACGCCATGTTTACACCACTCTGGAAGCTCAAGGACGGCAAGGGGCCGGACACCTATCTGTCGGAGAAGCTGGCGGAGAAATGGCTGGGGGCGGCGTTGCCGTCGTTCTCGAGCCGCCAGATGGAGGACGGGAGCCTCCGCGAAATCGAGGGGCTAAAGACCTTCCAATTCCAATACGACGTCGAGGTCCGTAGGACATCTTTCATTGCCCGTGATGACATGGCGGTCGGCTGTTCACCTGACGGTCTGATAGGCGAGGATTGCGGGCTCGAATTGAAGTGCCCGGCCGCCGACACTCATGTCAAATACTTGCTGGCCGGGGTGCTCCCGCCGGAATACGTCGTTCAGGTCCACTTTGCCATGTTCGTAACCGGCTTTCCGAAGTGGATTTTCATGTCCTATCGCCCAAGCTTCCCCCATTTGATCATCACCGTCCACCGTGACGAGAAGATCATTAAGACCATCGAGCAGGGCGTGAACGATTTCCTCGACCGCCTAGATGACGGCTACAAAAAACTAGTCGAGTTGAACGATGGTAAAGAACCCGAGGAAAACAGTTTCCGCGCGTCTGTCCTGCGTGGGGAAGTCCAACCGAAACCACAATCTGAATCTGTCCCTATGGAGCCGGAGAATTCTGACGTAATCCCATGAAAAACCCAACCACATCACCTCAACTGATGGTATCTCCAACAGACGAAGTCGGATGGCGAGAATATGCGGTCGCTGAACCGCCAAAATCAAATCCAAAGCGCGAGCCTACTTACGAGGATGTTATTCGATCGTGGGGTGGAACGTTCTCTGGCTGTTCGGAGGTTATGCCAAATCAACAAGATCAGCACACGGCATTGGATGGAGAAACAAAAGCACACGGATGAAATATGAATGCTCAAGAACTATTTTTAAAAGACGGCAAATCGTCTGGAGTTTTCTTCTGCGAAAAATGCCGCATGACGGCAAGAACGCAAGAGGCCGCTGAACAATGTTGCAAATCTTATGTTTGCAGGACATGCGGAAAAGACACCAAGGAACGGTTTAGATTAATTTGTAACGCCTGCTGGAACGCCGAACAGGAAGCAACGGAACTTGCTAGGTTTAATGCGGCGGAAAAGGTTTCCGATTGGCCGGGTTGGATTTATGACGGGAGCGAATTCTTTGAAAGCGTCGATTATATGCTCGATGTTAAAGGCGACGATGAGAAGTTTCATGAATATGTTTGGACTTGCGCTCCCTATTACTTCGTTCACGCCGACATTTCCGACATCACCAAAAGACTGGACGATGTTGCTTATGAAGATTTTGACCCGGATACCCTAGACGGCTTGGACGAATTAAAGATAGCGCTAGATAAATTCAACGAAGCAAACAAGAATGTTTGCTCGTACTCACCAGATTACTCAAAGGCTGTTTTGATTAAGCCATCAACCGGCAGGAATAAATTCTGACCGAAGAGCCGGAATCGAAAGAAAACAGTTGACATCAGGAGTGGATTTTGTAAGAATAGTCGAAATCAATTAACCACGATGACAGGACGGAATTTTCTGTCAAAACCAATAACATGAAGAAAAACACAAACACAAACACAGACACCACTGCCACACCGGCAACAACCACAACCAAGACCCGCAAGGCCCGCACTCCGCGCACGCTGACGCCGGAAGAAATCGAAGCCAAGGAGGCCATCACGGCAGCCAAGCAGAAGTTGGCCGACGCGAAGTCTTTCGCCAAATTGAAGACCACGATTGACAAGCTCTCCAAGAGCGTCCGGCAACTGCTCGTTGATTATCTCGAAAACCCGGCTCCCGCCGAAGTTGCAATCACCACGTCCAGAGAATCTTCCGTCGCCGAGAATTAATCCTCCCCGCGCCCGCCCGGTTGGTGGTCCGGTAAACAAAACCACCGCAATTTCATGACACCCAGCCAACTCCACATATTGCAACATTCACTTGGATTAGACCAATTCGGCCAAGGTTCAATGTACCGCAACCACTTCGTAACCGGGATCGGCTCGGACGACTGGCAGGATTGCTGCTATCTATCTGAGAAAGGACTGATGAAAGACCATGGCGTTCACAACTTGGCCGGCGGCGACCACTGTTTCAGCGTCACCGAATTTGGTATCGCTGAAATGCGCAAAGCTTCGCCGCAGCCGCCGAAGTTGACGCGGAGCCAGATTCGTTACCGCGATTTCCTGAATGCCGATTCCGGCATGAAGTTCATTGATTGGTTGAAGTGGCACGCAAAAATTAAGGCTTAATATGGTCAATTATTCATCATTCGATTACCTAAACTATGAGGCGCGGCACAAGAAGCCAGTCGCGTCTCAAAGTGAAGGCGTCGATGATGAATCAAGGTTGCACCAGCAAATAATGGATTATTGCGACGCACAATGGCCGCGATGGAAATATATTCGATGCCGGATGGACAAGCGGTCAACGATTGCCAAGGGTGCGCAAGACTTTACCATCTTCGCACCGGGTCGCGTGTTGTGCGTGGAATGTAAGGCCAGGAATGAAAAGCCAACGAGCGACCAACAAATATGGCACAAGGAAATGGAAATGGTGGGGCATTCCGTCTATGTTGTTTTGTCGTTTGACGATTTTAAATCAACCCTGCGCGATTTGAATTTGGAGAAATGAGGAGGAAAAATGAAGCCATCAGAAATAATCACTGAACTCGACACGATTTGGCTTAGAATTGTTCGATTGAGGAGGAAAAATAAGAATGTGAAATGGCTTTGTTGCGGATTGATGGCTGCGGAAGGGTTGATTATTCCAACCAGAAATGCTGTAAAATATGTCTCAGAGGTGAGTAAGTGAGCGCGATTAAAAAACCAAAGAAATGCCGCACGCCGAATTGCCGGAAATTTGCAACCAGCGGAGCGCGTTCGCCTTATTGCTCGAATTGCAGAACAAAACACTGGCGCGCCAAATACCCGCTTCACTACTATTTTAATAAGCTTAAACAGCGGGCTAAGGATCGAGGGAAAGAGTTTGAACTCACGCGCGAGCAATATACGCACTTTGCGGAGAAAACAAATTACGCCGCGCTGAAGGGAAAAACATCAAGGAGCCTTTCGATTGACAGAATTAGAAATGACGGACCATACGCTTGGTGGAACATCCAGGCAATAACTTTGCGTCAGAATTCACGGAAAGAGCACGTGCCTTTCTGGCAGCAACAACACAACAGCACTTACAAACCAACCGAAGAAGAAATTAAAGAAGCCGAAATGGCTGTAAAAGAACAGTAAAACAAAAGGATTAAAATGAGCCTAAATGATTTGTCAAAAACCGTCCATGCCGCAAATATAAAATGGTGGCAGGATATTAATACCGGAGCGCCGTTGAAGCGCAATAAGGGTGAACTTCTCGCGTTGATTCATTCCGAAATCAGCGAATGCCTGGAAGGCGAACGGAAGGATTTGATGGACGATAAACTGCCGAATCGTAAAATGGCCGAAGTTGAACTCGTTGACGCCATTATCAGGATTCTGGATTATGCGGCCGGATTTGGCTATGACTTGCAGGGCGCGTTTGATGAAAAGATGGCTTACAACGCCACGCGAGAAGATCACAAACATGAAGCACGGCGGATCGCTGGAGGAAAACAATTTTAAAAATAAACCACAATGAAAATAAACACCGCAAAACTTAAACGTGCACTGGACGAACTGAAGCTCATTGCCTCACGAAAGGCTGGCCTTGAAATTCTCTATTGCGTTCACCTGAAAACTGAAAACGGATACCTGGAAATCACGGCGTCAAACCTCGACGAATACCAACTTGAGCGTGTTGAATGCGTTGGCGAATTGGCGGCTTGCTGTGTTGGCCGAGAGCGTCTTGGGTGGGCAATCGGAGGGGAAGAAACCATCATTGAATTGATGGGTGAAAATCTTACTGTTTCTTTTGGCCGTAATGAGGTGAATCTGCAAACACTTAAGGCCGAAGAATTCCCGCCGTGGCCGGTTGGGGAAGTCAAGGTCGCTGGCGTTCCTTGCCTGGATTTGGCTAAGGGGATTGATTCGGTGACTTTCGCGGCTTGCACCAATGGAGAGCGTCACGAATTGGAGGCTGTTCATATCGTCGGCCAGCCAAAATCAATCACCTGTGAGGCGTCCAATGGTCGCGAATTGGCGATCTGGAAAACCAGCCTTATCAGTGCTGAATTTGATATTTTAATCCCGCATGTGATTGCACCCAGCCTTTGCTCTGCGTTTGCCAAAGACGGCGCAACTTTTTCAA
>CAYZPM010000071.1:0-13061 GCA_964480365.1 uncultured Gallionellaceae bacterium | reverse complement strand
GCAAACCGTTCCACCGCCTGACCATCACGCAGGCAATCCAGAAATATCATCCGCAGTTTTCCGATACGCAGTTGAATGACCGCGACTTTCTCATCAATGAACTGGAAGACCTGAAAGCCAAATACAGGCCGAACGACGCGCTGGGCGGCTTGCAATTATCCTTGTTCGAGGAATTGACCGAGCACCAATTGTTTGAACCGACGTTTATCGTAGATTACCCGGTAGAAGTCTCGCCGCTGGCGCGCAGCAGCGACACGCGACCCGGCATCACCGAACGTTTTGAGTTGTTCATGGTTGGCCGCGAAATCGCCAATGGCTTCTCCGAGTTGAACGACCCGGAAGACCAAGAAGCGCGCTTCGATGCGCAGGTTGCGGCCAAGGAAGCAGGCGACGAAGAAGCCATGTTCAAGGACGCCGACTATATCCGCGCGCTGGAATATGGCTTGCCGCCGACTGCTGGTGAAGGTATCGGCATCGACCGACTGGTGATGCTGCTCACCGACAGCGCCAGCATCCGCGATGTGATTTTGTTTCCGCAGATGCGACCGGAAATCTGATGCTCAACAACAAACGTAGGGTGGGCTATGCCCACCATGTCGGGCATCGCCCGACCTACATTGACTCCCGTCGACTAGCTTGGGTAAACGCTTTGAGCCCTTCGAGGTAATCGGACACGACCATGCTCAATAGCACTACTCAAACCCAACTGCTCCAACTCTACCCGATGTTGCGGGAGCTGCCTGCTAACCAGCTTGAGGACTTGCTGTCCAATGCCACGACCATGAATCTGCCTGCGGGCACGGTAATGTTCGACGAGAACCAGCCGTGTCAGGGATTTCCGCTGCTGCTCTCCGGCGTCATCCGCGTTATCAAGGCGTCGGCCAACGGACGCGAGTTGCAGCTCTACCGGGTCTGTCCCGGCGAAAGCTGCATCCTCACCAGCAGTTGTTTACTGGGGCACGCTCACTACCACGCACGCGGCGTAGTAGAACAGGATGTCGAACTGGTGGCACTACCGCCATCGGCGTTCAGGACACTGCTTTCCCAATGCGAACCGTTCCGCGACTACATCTTCAGCCTGTTTTCCGAACGCCTCACCGACCTGATGCAACTGGTCTCCGCCGTCGCTTTCCAGAAACTGGATCAGCGCCTCGCCGCCCTGCTCATTGCCAAGCCCAGCCCGATACACATCACGCATCAGGCGCTGGCTGACGAACTCGGCAGCGTGCGCGAAATCGTCAGCCGCCTGTTGAAGAATTTCACCGATGCGGGATGGGTCAGACTGGGGCGCGAACAGATTGAAGTAGTTGATGCCCCCGCGCTAAAAAAACTCTCCGAGCTTTAATGCTAAAAACGGCGTTTGCGTCAGCCTAAGCTACCACTTGCACGCGCGGAGCCAGCGCACACAACAATTCATAGCTGATGGTACCTGCGGCATGTGCAACTTCTTCCACCGGCAAACCTGAACCCCACAGCGTCACCCGACTACCCACCTCGGCACCGGGCAGCGCGCTCAAATCCACACTCAGCATATCCATCGAGACACGCCCCAAAGTACGCGTGCGCTGGCCTTCCGCCAGCACCGGCGTACCGGTCGGCGCGTGGCGCGGATAGCCGTCAGCATAGCCGCAAGCCACCGTGCCGATGCGCATGGGCGATTCGGCGCAAAATAATCCGCCATAGCCGACGCGCTCGCCCGCCTTCAATTCGCGCACGGAGATAATTTCGCTTTGCAACGTCATTACCGGCCTGAGTCCGAGTTGTTGCGCAGAGGTGTCGGCGAATGGCGATGCGCCGTATAGCATGATGCCGGGGCGCACCCAATCGGCGTGAGTTGCGGGGTAGCGCAATAGCGCGGCAGAATTGGCCAACGAGCGCGCCATACGGTAGAGGGCGGACAGAGCATTGAACGCCTCCAATTGCGCGGCCACACCAGTAGCTTCGTCGGCGCTGGCGAAATGCGTCATCAGCGTGATGTCGCGCACTGCCGGATGCGCCTTGAGTTTTTCCAGCACGGCGGGAATGTCTTGCGGCGCAAAGCCCAGACGGTTCATACCGCTGTTAACCTTCAGCCATACCTGCAAATTGCCGCGACGCGAATAGGCGTCCAGCATGGCGATCTGCTGCGGGCTGTGGATCACGCCCGCAAGATCATATTCCGCCGCCAGCGCCAAATCGTCCGGAGTAAAAAATCCTTCCAGCAAAAGAATAGTCTGGCGGAACCCCGCCTCGCGCAGGGTCGCCGCTTCATTGACATCCAGCAGCGCGAAGCCGTCCGCCGCACGCAACGCCTCGGCGGTACGCAACAGGCCATGCCCATAGGCGGAGGCCTTGATCACCGCCATAATACGCGCGCCGGTCGCGCGGCGGGCGACTCGCAAGTTGTGCTCCAGCGCGGAAAGGTCGATGCGGGCTTGTATCGGACGGGGCATGAATAAGGACTCGTTAACGAATAGCTTGGGCATACGCTGGGGCTGCTTTGGGTGCAGGCCAAGGCGCGTGACGCGCAGTTGTGTCATTCACAACAAGCGGCTCGCAACACCGGGATGCGCCCAAAGCAGCCCCAGCCCGGAGGGTTGCCGTGTATCCGGGCGTCTGCGGCGTTGCAAAACTTGCGAATGGAACAACCATTCGCTGCGTTTCGCGCCTTGCATCCATCCCGGATACGCGGCAACGTATGTCCAAGCTATTCATTAACGAGTCCTAAGCTTCACGGGCAAAGTAAGATTACCGCTAATGATAGCAGGCATCCCCTTTTCGTGATATAAAACGCCCTCCAAAAATCTGCCACTTTTAATGACTCTCGGCTTCCACATCATCCTCGCGGCGCAATTCTTTTGGTTACGGCCAGACGATAGAACTGTCTTTAACGTGCTGCGCACTTTAGCCTCCGCCGAAAGAACATGAATCTAGGCTTCTACATCATTCTTGCGGCGCAGTTCTTTTCCGCGCTCGCAGACAATGCCCTGCTGTTCGCCGCCATCGCGTTGCTGAAAGATCTGCACGCCCCCGCCTGGCACACGCCGGTGTTGCAGGAAAGCTTCGTGGTGTCCTACATCCTGTTGGCGCCTTTCGTCGGCGTCTTCGCCGATTCGCTGCCCAAAGGCCGCGTGATGCTCATCAGCAACACCATCAAGCTTGGCGGCTGCGTCGCGATGCTGGCCGGAGTTAACCCGTTGCTCGCCTACGGCTTGGTCGGACTCGGCGCGGCAGCATACTCACCCGCCAAATACGGCATTCTCACCGAATACCTGCCGCCGGAAAAGTTGGTGCTGGCGAATAGCTGGATGGAAGGGTTGACCGTCGTCGCCATCATTCTCGGCGCGGTAGTAGGCGGCGTACTTATCAGCCCGGAAATCGCCGGCCCCATGCTGCAATGGTGGGATGTTCCACTGATCGACACCGGTATCGACACACCGCCGGAACTGGCGATTTCCATCATCATCGTCCTCTACCTCGTCGCGGCCTTGTTCAACCTCTACATTCCGCGCGTATCGATAGACCACAAGCCGCTGAGCCGCAACCCGGTGTTCCTGATAAGTGAATTCATGCACTGCTTCAATTTGCTGTGGAAAGACCCGTTAGGACAGGTTTCGCTGGCCGTCACCACGCTGTTCTGGGGTACGGGCGCCACCTTGCGCCTGCTGGTGCTGACCTGGGCCACTGTCGTGCTGCACTTTGACATGGGTTCTGCCGCCAAGCTCACCGCTTGGGTCGCCGTCGGCATCGCCTTCGGCGCAATGCTGGCAGCCAGGTTCGTCAAACTGGAACACTCGGTAAAAGTCCTGCCGGTCGGCATCGGCATGGGGCTGGTTGTGCTGGCAATGATCCCGGTCACCAACCCGGTGCTTGCTATCATTCTGCTGATTGCCATCGGTGCGATGGGCGGCTATTTCGTGGTGCCGATGAACGCACTGCTGCAACACCGTGGCCACCTGCTGATGGGCGCGGGCAGCTCCATCGCCGTACAGAATTTCAACGAGAACCTAAGCATCTTCGCCATGCTCGCGCTGTATGCGCTGATGGAAAAACTGGAACTCAGCATCTACCTCATCATCCTGGTGTTCGGCCTGCTACTCTCCGGCATCATGGCCGCGTTATACAAGAAACATGGACATGATCAAGATACCGGGCGGATTTAACGTGAAACTCGCGTAGCGAGACCCTATCTCTCTCCACCACCGGGGGATAACCAATGACTTGCTGCGGTTTTTGCAGCTTAGTCAGATGGCTAGTAGCTCCATCAGAGCTGGAGAGGGGGAAACGGGCATAGCGAACTTCATTATCAGGGACGGCGCATTTACCATGCCCGTTAGTTTTTTACTCCGCACAAACCACTGTATTGCGTCCCTGCTTTTTGGCCTTATACAGAGCCTCGTCAGCAGTTTTCAACAGGATTTCAAATGTCATGCCTTCAATCGGCAAGAGTGAGGCGACGCCGCAACTGACGCTGACGTGCCCGATGTTTGATGCGCTGTGCGGCATATTGAGATCGGCCACGTGCTGGCGGATGTTGTTTGCCACCCACTTCGCAGCGTCCACCGTGGTTTCGCCCAGCACCAGCACAAATTCCTCACCACCATAACGCGCCGCCAGATCGCTGGCGCGGGGGGCTGCACGCGCCACTTGTGCAGCCACGGACTTCAGGCATTCGTCGCCCGCCTGATGACCGTAGGTATCATTGTATTTTTTGAAATGATCGACATCGACCATAACCAATGCCAAGGGCTTTTTCGTGCGTTTGCAACGCCGCCATTCGCGTAGCGACAACTGGTCAAAGAAACGCCGATTGGCGATGCCGGTCAGCCCGTCAGTCGTGGAAAGGCGCTGGAGTTCTTTGTTTGCCAAATTAAATTCTTGCGTAACCTCAACCAGTGCACGCTGCATTTCCACCAGTCTGCGCATGGCGTTCATCTTGGCTTTCAACACCACTTCGCTGATCGGCTTTAACAGGTAATCATCGCCGCCCGCCTCAATACCGAGTGCCACGTCTTCGTCCTTATCCATACTGCTCAGAAAAATGATGGCAGCCCATTCATCGCCTTTTTCAATGCTGCGAAACTTCCTGGCAATATCAAACCCGTCTATGTCAGGCAGGATAACATCCAGCAGAATAATGTCAGGGTGATGCTTGCGAAAAAGCTCAATGGCTTCCTGTCCGGTCACTGCCGTCAGCAAATTGCTCACCCCCATATGCTTTAGGTAGTTGCACAGTGCCTTCATGGTCACCTTGCTGTCCTCCACCACCATTACTTTCAGCTCAACGTTATTTTTCGCCATGTCTTAAGCCTTCCATAGTTTTTACCGCGAGACACAAATCCTGCCACGCCTTGGCCTTGTCCGCCAGCGTGCGCAACAAATAAGCCGGATGGTACGTGATGATGAGCGGGATGCCATGATAATCATGCAGCCTGCCGCGCAGTGAGGCCAGCGTGGCATCTTTTCCAAGCAAAGCAGTTGCCGCCGTCTTGCCCAGCGCCACGATAATCTTTGGCTGGATCAGCGCTATCTGCCGTTGCAGATAGGGAAAGCACGTCGCAATCTCGTCCGCTTCCGGCGTGCGATTGCCGGGCGGCCTGCATTTCACGATATTGCCGATATACACATCCTTGCCGCGTTTCAGTTTGATCGCCATCAGCATGTTGTCGAGCAGCTTGCCCGCCTGCCCCACGAACGGCTCGCCTTGCGCATCCTCGTCTGCGCCCGGCCCTTCGCCCACGAACAGCCAACTGGCTTTCTCGTCACCCACGCCGAACACCGTCTGCGTGCATCCGGCGCGCAGCTTGCACGCAGTACAGTCGCGCACCATCGTTTTCAGTTCGGGCCAGTCGAGTTCGCTAATGATCTGTTCGCGGTTCTTGATTGGGGCAATTTCAACTCTTGCTTCAATTACCTCAGCCGCCTGCATTGGAGCAGACACAGGAGCAGGCGTAAGCTCACCGCGCCGCTTCCACAACGGGTATAGATTAAATTCGCGCAAGACGGCTTCTTCTCGATTCACAATACACATTCCATTACGATGGCATCTTCCCGCCCATTATCGGCGGGATAGTAGCCTCGCCGCAATCCGATCTCACTGAACCCGGCGGCGCAATACAGCCCCAGCGCCGCCACATTGGATGTCCGCACCTCCAGCAACATGCGGCGCATATTCATACTACGCGCAATTTTCATAGCCTCGCCCAGCAACCTGCTCCCCATTCCCTTGCGCTGATGTCCGGCGGCGATGCTGATGTTGAGTAGTTGTATCTCATCCACCGCAGGCAAAAGCACCACGTAGCCCAACATTTCTTCCTCATTCTCATACACCATGCACACGGAGTCGCTGTTGAGTGCATCGGTAAAGTTGCCGCGCGTCCACGGATGGGCATGCACGCTCTGCTCAATTCGCATCACCTCGTCCATGTCAGCCAGATTCATTTCGCGCAACTGCATACCGGGAATCCGTTCGTACTGATAACCAGCGACTTGGTCGATGTCGTTTGGCGACCTAGTCGAATGGCTATGTCGAAGTGGAATGGACATCACTTCCGCTCGCAAGTCTTCAACGCCACCTTGTCGCGCAGGTAAAGCGGCATGGCTTGCGCCGCATCCACGCCCTGCCCGGCTGCGAACATTACTGCGGCAAGCTGTGCAACGGCCTTGGCCTGCGGAACCGCTTGCGCATTGCTCCCGGCAAGTTTCCCTGCATAGCGCTCTCCCAATGCCGCGCCATGCACGGCAAAACCGCTACCTGCGCCGAACCAGCCCAGTCCTTCGACTTGTTGAGCGTCCTGCGGCAAACACAAATTCGGCTCGCTCACCGTCACCCATGTCCCTGCGCGCTTTTCATAAGCCGCGTGGTAAACCTCGGCCATGCGCGCATCCAGCGTAGCAATCACCTTGTCATGCCCGGAAGCTTGCGCCAGCGCCTGTAGCGTACACACCCCCACCACCGGCAGGGCCGCGCCCAATGCCAATCCTTGCGCCACTCCGCAGGCGATGCGCACACCAGTAAACGAACCCGGCCCCGCACCAAAAGCGATGCCATCGAGTTGTGCGAGTATGACGTTCGCCTCGTGCAACACACCATCCAGCATCTCCATCAATAGCTCGGAATGCTTCTGCCCGACCAGTTCGCAACGCTCAATAATTGCGCCATCCTGCCATAGCGCAACGGAACAATATTCGGTGGATGTTTCCAGAGCGAGTATATTCAAAAAAATTCACCACAGAGACACCGAGACACAGAGGAAAACCCTTTACAAAAAACATCAATAACAGAGTTACAACATAGATCGTTGTAGCCTATTTGCTCTGTCTTTCTCTGTGTCTCTGTGTCTCTGTGGTTCATGATTTTGAATTTTAAACCAACAACAAAGCCACGGCCTGCGCCGCGATACCTTCCCCGCGCCCGGTATAGCCCAGTTTCTCGGTGGTGGTCGCTTTCACATTGATGACATTCATTGCCACGCCAAGGTCGGCGGCGATGTTCTCCACCATGTGCGGAATGTGCGGCGCCATCTTCGGCGCCTGTGCAATGATGGTGGCATCCACATTGCCGATACGAAACCCCTCATTCGCCACCATGCGTGCCACTTCGCGCAACAGAATGCGGCTATCAATGTTCTTGTATTGCGCATCGGTATCGGCGAAGTGGCGGCCAATGTCGCCCAGCGCCGCTGCCCCCAGCAAAGCGTCGCAGATGGCATGCAGCAGCACGTCTGCATCGGAATGGCCGAGCAGTCCCTTATCATAAGGAATATCAACGCCGCCGATTATCAGCTTGCGGCCTGCGACCAACTGATGAACATCAAAACCCTGACCGATACGCATTACATTTATCTCCCACGCATTGCGTAGGGCGGAAGCCCGGAGGGCGTTCCGCCGCAATTCAAATATATCCGGCGGAACACACCAGACATGTTCGCGGCGGAACACCCATTCGGGGCTTCCGCCCTACATTTTTTCTTTCAGCAAAAACTCCGCGAACTCTATATCCTGCGGATAAGTCACCTTGAAATTGGTCGTCTCGCTTGCCACCAGCTTGGGATGCAGACCCAGCGCCTCGACCGCCGAAGCCTCATCGGTCACTTGTGGCGCTGCCAGCAACGCTTGCAGCAACAGACCGGTGCGGAACATCTGCGGCGTCTGCGCCTGCCACAATCCGTCCCGGTTTTCGGTATGGGCAACACGCTGTTTAGCGTCGGCACGTTTCAATGTATCCGCCACCGGCACGGCAAGAAGGCCGCCCACCTTGTCGTCGTACAACTCGGCAATCAGGCGCGCAAGCTGTGTCTGGCTCAAACACGGGCGCGCCGCATCATGCACCAGCACCCAGTCTTCCGGCTCCAGTTCCGCCGCCATCAACCCGTTCATAACACTTTCCGCGCGCGTCGCCCCGCCGCAATACAGCGGCTGCAACTTGTTACCAAAGGCCGACCAGTCATATTGATGGAACTGCGTATCGTCGGGCGTCAGCACTACGAACACAGTGCTGATGTCGGCGCAAGCGCACAGGGTAGCCAGCGCATGGTAGATCATCGGCTGCCCGGCCAGCGGCAGATATTGTTTAGGTAGTTCTCCGCCCATGCGTGAACCGGAACCGGCGGCGGGAACTAAGGCGAAAAATGCTGTCATACGCGAATTGTAAATTAAAGGTAACCGCCCTGCTTGGCTTAAAATGCGCTGCTCTCATGGAATCCGGGATCACGCATAAACGCAGGCTGCGCTCCACCTTTCTACCGCGCTGCATCAATCCAGCACGTGGGACACCATGCCATCCGCAAGCTTCGGCTCGAACCAAGTGGATTTGGGCGGCATCACCTCATTGGCGTCGGCAACCGCCATCAGGTCTTCCATGCTGGTGGCGAACAGGGAGAAGGCTGCAACCATTTCACCGCTATTGACGCGTTTTTCCAATTCCGCCAGTCCCCGAATGCCGCCGACAAAATCAATACGCTTGTCGCGGCGCGGGTCGCTGATACCAAGCACTGGCGCGATCAGATGGTTTTGCAGCAGGCTAACGTCAAGGCGCGCCACAGGGTCGTTTGCGGGGATCAGGTCAGCGCGGATTTGCAGGCGGTGCCACTGGCCCGGCAGGTAGAGGCCGAATTCGCCGGGCTTGGCGGGTTTGACAGGTACGGCGCTGGCCTGCACCGAAAAATTCTCGCTGATGCGCTCCAGGAACTTTGCCGCATCCATGCCGTTAAGGTCGACCATGACGCGGTTGTAATCCATGATCTTCATCTGGTGGTGGGGGAAGATGACGGACAGAAAATAGTTGTAGCTTTCAGCGCCACTGTGCGCCGGATTGGCTGCGCGCCGCGTTGCAGCGACGCGCGAGGCCGCAGCCGAACGGTGGTGCCCGTCGGCGATGTAGAGGGCATGCATGGCATCGAATGCGGCGGTCAACTGGCTAAGCGTCGCCGCATCGCGGATCACCCACAACGTATGGCGGATGCCGTCCTCCGCAGTAACGTCGGCGTCTGGTGCGCCGCTGCAGGCGCTCTCCAGTAATTTGTCCACTTGCGGCGCGGAAGGATAGGCCAGCAACACGGGGCCGGTCTGGGCATTGAGCGCTTCAATCTGGCGCACCCGGTCGTCCTCCTTGTCGGGACGGGTGAACTCATGCTTGCGGATGCGGTTGGTATCGTAGTCCGGCACCGAGGCCACAGCGACCAGCCCGGTCTGGCTGTGGCTGCCCATAATCAGGCGATAGGCGTAATAGCAGGATGCAGCATCGCGCACCAGCACGCCTTCTGCCAGCATCCTGCCGAGGTTCTCCGCCGCTTTGGCATAGACTGCTGCCGCATAGGGATCAGTGCCCACGGGCAGGTCAATTTCCGGCTTGGAAATGTGCAGAAAACTCCACGGCTTGCCTGACGCGCGCACGCGCGCCTCTTCGGTGGAAAGAACATCGTAAGGTGGCGCCGCGATTTCGGCTGCACGGGATGGCGCGGGGCGCAAACCGGTAAAAGGGCGGATCAGGCTCATTGGAATTCCTTGTGAAAAATTGGCTATTTTACCAGTTAACGGAAAAATTCTTGTTGGATGCTCGGGTATTTAAGCGGATATTCTTCGAGACGTAGTGTTGCGTCATACGCATTTTCTCAATAACCCCGCGATTCAAACAAAAACATCACGACCCACCATCGCACCTGATACAATCTAGTCAGGCTGACTAGATTCGGGAGTGTATCATGCAAACATGGCAACTACAGGAAGCAAAGAGCAAGTTCAGCGAGGTCGTTAAACGCGCGCAAAGCCAAGGCCCGCAAAACATCACTGTACATGGCGAACCGGTTGCCGTGCTGATTTCCCTGCGCGACTATCAAAACCTCACTCACCCCAAACCCAGCCTGATTGAATTGTTGCGGGCATCGCCGCTTGTGGGCAGCGATCTTGAAATTGAGCGCGAGCAAACTCCCACACGCAAAATACAACTATGAGTTACTTGCTCGACACCAACGTCATTTCGGAATTGGTGCGCCCAAAGCCAGCCAAAATAGTCCTGACATGGTTTGAAAACATCCCTTCCGAAGCTCTGCACATCAGCGTGTTGACTTTAGGCGAAATCCGCAAAGGTATTGAGCGCATGCCGGACGGCGCGCGCCGCGAAAAGCTCCGACTATGGCTCGAACATGAATTGGCTGACTGGTTCGGCAACAGAGTCTTGCCCGTAGATATTGCGGTGGCAGATCGCTGGGGCAGGCTGATTGCGCAAATGGGTCGCCCCGTTCCAAGCATAGACAGCCTGCTGGCAGCCACCGCCCTGCATCATGAACTACGCTTGGTCACGCGCAACCAAAAAGATTTCGACTACCCCGGATTAGAAGTCATCAACCCGTGGGATTCAGGGGTTGCTAGAAATACCCACCCGCTTTGATGAAACAGCTAATCATTGGTTATGCCGGAAGATATTTAACTTGCAGTTGAATAACCCAAGCGGACAGGTATAATCATCCCATGCCAACCATCCTTTTTATCAACGGCTTTCAATTCATCATTTGGCCGGACGACCATGAACCGCCGCATGTTCATGCATTCAAGGGCGATGGAGAAGCAAAAATACGCATAGGTAGCGGCGGGCATGCTCCCGCTTTTGTCACGATCAATGGACTGACAAAGCGCGAAGCAAAATTTATCTGG
This sequence comes from uncultured Gallionellaceae bacterium, assembly GCA_964480365.1. GTDB lineage: Bacteria > Pseudomonadota > Gammaproteobacteria > Burkholderiales > Gallionellaceae > CAIQPV01. The sequence continues at coordinate 1,931 of CAYZPM010000071.1, read as the reverse complement.
GGCATCGTCGCCGAACATCAGGAAAAATTACTCGACGCATGGGAGAAAATTCATGGCTAATTGGAAAATCAGTGAAAGCGATTTAGACAACCAGATCAATCTCGCAAAAGCTGCAGGCGCAGAAGCGCTCAAGAGTGAACCCCGTGCGAAATCTGCCCGTTACAGCCCAACCCGTCGCCAAGTCATCGTTGAGCTGACCAACGGCTGCTCATTTATTTTTCCGGTGGATAAAGCACAAGGACTTGCCGGAGCCTCAAACAAGGATCTGGCGGCCATAAAAATATTGGGCAAAGGCATGGGGCTGCACTGGGAAAAACTGGATGCCGACCTCAGCATCGCATCGTTGGTGGTGGGTATTTTTGGTAGCCACGCATGGATGCGCGAGATTGCCCGTCGCGGCGGTGCTGCATCGACACCCGCCAAGGCCGCTGCTGCTCGTGCCAATGGTGCAAAGGGTGGGCGTCCTAAAAAGAACACAACCACTTCGCAGAAGGCGGCCTGATTCATTAGAATTGCGACGACGCACTATTAACTTGCATTGAGTCCTCGCATCAACTAGACTTGTCCAACTTAATGAACAAGTGAGGCAAACATGAAAGTCGTTACCTATTCCCATGCGCGCAATGCGCTCAAGTCCATATTGGATGGCGTAGTCCAAGACGCGGACGTAACCATTATCAGCCGCCGCGATGCGGAAGGGGATGCGGTGGTAATGTCGCTGGACAGCTACAACAGCATCATGGAAACGTTACATCTGACAAGCAATCCTGCAAATGCGGCGGCATTGGCTCGGGCAATTGCACAAGACAAGGCCGGACAAGCGCAAGACCGCCAACTGCTCACCACGGATTAACCGTGCGCGCCATTCGCTTTGTGCCCGATGCGTGGGACGCATACCTGTATTGGCATGATCAGGACAAAAAGACGCTCAAGCGGCTAAACCTGCTGATAACTGCCGCTGCGCGTGACCCGTTCGCAGGTATCGGCAAACCAGAAACACTGCGTGGCGAATTATCCGGCTACTGGTCCCGGCGCATAGATGACGCGAACCGTTTGGTGTATCGTGCAACGGATGCAGAGTTGATAATTATCGCTTGCCGCTTCCACTACGAGGGTTAACGCGCAAGCGTTTCAATGCGATGCTACGAAAATAGACACCGCTATTTTTCCCGAAAAATTTGACCCAATGCTGTTTTAACCCTTAGATTTCCAGGAATATTTTGACTAACCGGCGGTAGCGGCTACAATAAACACACCAGTTCCCAAGGCGTAAATCATGAATACATCAGTTTTGAACCAAGTCCCCAAAGGCGAAGACCTGACACGTGCGGTCTTGGAAATGGAAGAACATGATTTGCGGCTGCACGACAAGGCGCAGATTCAGCGTGGGCTTGATGCGTCCAATGACACGAACGCACCCAGGACAGCACACACTGACTTCATGACCGAGCTGAAAGCCGAACTCATGAGCCGGATAGATGCGCGATAGTTACCGGATAGAGTGGTTGGAACCGGCAAAGCAAGACCTGCGCGACATCGTTTTTTACCTGATAGACAAAGCACCCCTCGTCGCAATCGGGATACAGGAAGAATTCGACAGCCAACTGTCCGTACTGGAAAAGTTTCCGCACATCAGCCAAGAGAATGCCTATTTTGACGGCGTTTTATTCCATTTCTAATTCATTAATGTAATAATAACACCCCATCAACCCAGATGGAGAAAGTTATGTCACGTCCAGCCAGTGGAAATGATGAGATATTGATTCGTGCCCGCGAGGCAATAGCCTCAGCCCAGACCGTGGAGCAGTTGCGTCAAGCGCAGGCGGTCGTTTTGCCGCTGGACTTCGCGATGAGCTTGGCTGACACCGCTCAAGTAATTCCATTTCTAATTCATAAGTGAATTTAAAATCGCTGCCATGATCCATGGCCAC
>CAYZPM010000070.1:0-13899 GCA_964480365.1 uncultured Gallionellaceae bacterium | reverse complement strand
TGCGGTATCATCACGGCTCTACGTTGAGGCAGGCATCTTACAACCCTTAACAAAAGCGGAAAAAAACTTCCGCTGATGAATAACTTCATTGATATCCTTGGAGTTGAAAGTCTGATCAAAAAAACAGGATTAGTTTTTAAGTCAAATAATTTCGAAGATATATATTCAGCAATTCACGAAAACCCTAAGCTCTCAGAAATCCGGGCTGAGCTAGAGGAAATCGTATATGGATATTTTTCTTCCATGTCACTCCCCGATGAGCCAACCCTTTACGATCACTTGGTTTTATCTCTGCGCTACAAAGATACTATCGCGTCATTCAATTGGGACCCTTTTTTAGCCCAAGCCATAGAGAGAAACATGGGGCGCTTCAGGCCACCAATGTCCCTATATCTTCATGGCAATGTAAAAATTGGCGCTTGTAGCAGCAATCACATTGGCATCAACGGCACTCATTGTAGACAATGCGAAAATGAAATTAAACCCTCCCGCCTGCTATATCCTGTAGGCGAAAAAAATTATCACTACGATGAGTTTATCGCTGTGCAATGGGACATGATTGCTAAAGAATTAAAAAATGCATTTATGGTAACCATATTTGGTTATGGTGCCCCCACCTCAGATGCGAGTGCAATTAGTTTATTTAAAACTGCATGGGGAAGCGCTGATGAACGCAACATGGAAGAGTTTGAAGTAATTGATATAAGAAATGAGGATGACATTATAGAAACGTGGTCTCCGTTTATTCACTCGCACCACTATAGCGTGGAGAAAACTTCTATGACTCGTGGATCGCAAATCACCCAAGGAGGACTGGCGAGGCATATTTAAATCAGTTTTTAGAGGTCAAATTTATTGAAAATAATCCACTCCCGAAGAACGCAAGCTTCCAAGAGCTATGGGACTGGTACGACGTTTTGCATGGGCATGAGTAAGCGACACATAATTCCTTCCAGCGGACTGCCTGACAGCAGCCGCTGAAGTCAAACGTTAGGCCAGACAAAACCGCTTGACAATATGCATTAATATGCATATATTTAGCGCCATGGAATTCACCTGCAACCCGGTCAAGAATGAAACCAATATCCGTGACCGTGGTTTGCCGTTGCTGGCGGCACGAGTGATGTTCAACCCGGCGATGTTGGTGCGCGAAGACACGCGAAAGACCTACCCGGAGCGCCGTTTCATCGGTTACAACACGGTGTCTAGCCGTTTGATGGTTGTAGTGTTTTGTGTCCCATCAGAAATTCATATCCATATCATTTCTTTCCGAAAGGCGAATGATCGTGAGCAAAAGAAATTTGAAACTCAAAGCCTCTGACCCAGCGCCAACAATCGACTGGTCGGCAGTGGATGCTGCGCCCTTGGCTGGTACGCCAGACGAAGATAGCCCGGAGTTAACCGCCGCGCAGTTTGCTGAGTTGCGCCCATTACGCGAGGTCTTGCCTGGCACGGGCAAGACACGCATCACCATCATGCTGGACGATGCTGTGTTGCAGGCGTACAAGGCTCGTGCCAGCGGGCGCGGATACCAGACGCTCATCAATGAAGCACTTCGCCGAGCGTTGGTCGCAGACGAATTGAAAGAGGCGTTGCGCGAGGTGATCCGCGAAGAGTTGCACGTAGCATGATGCTGGAGCTTCCTCAAAACACCTTCCCCTGCGTTGCCCATCATTTCAACTCCGTAGCAAAAAGCCTAACCCCGTGCATGGGGCACGCATTTGGGGGATGGTGTCTAATACTGTTCGCTTAGCGAACGGCAACTGTTTTGACGAAACGATCTACTCCGTTAGACTTTCCTGCGCACACCCTTTAGACTTGCGCACTTTTTTACCGGCTTCCATCATGTCCGCTGACCTCGAACAAACCTTAAACGAACCCGCTGCCGTGCCGCGCGAGTTGATTGCGCGCGAAGTGTCGCGACGCCGCACCTTCGGCATTATCTCCCACCCGGATGCGGGCAAGACCACGCTGACCGAGAAACTGCTGTTGTTCTCGGGTGCAATTCAATTGGCGGGAACGGTAAAGGGGCGCAAGAGCGGTCGTCATGCCACATCCGATTTTCTTGAGATTGAAAAGCAGCGCGGCATTTCGGTAGCCAGCTCGGTAATGCAGTTCGAATACCGAGACCACGTGGTGAATCTGCTCGACACGCCCGGTCACCAGGATTTTTCCGAGGATACTTACCGCGTGCTCACCGCCGTGGACTCGGCACTGATGGTGATCGATGCGGCCAAGGGGGTGGAAGCGCAGACCATCAAGCTGCTCAACGTGTGCCGCATGCGCAACACGCCCATCATTACCTTCATGAACAAGATGGATCGCGAGGTGCGCGATTCGCTGGATTTGTTGGATGAGGTGGAATCGGTGCTCAGCATCCAGTGTGCGCCGGTGACCTGGCCCATCGGCATGGGCAAAACTTTTCGCGGCGTGTACCACTTGTTGCGCGACGAGATCATGTTATTTGCAGCGGGTGAAGAGCGTGACACTCAGGAGTTCGAGATCATCAAAGGCATCAACAATCCGCGCTTGGCCGAGATGTTCCCGCTGGAGATCGAACAACTGAAGATGGAAGTTGAGTTGGTGAAGGGCGCATCGCACCCCTTCGATCTGCAACGCTTCCTCGATGGCAAGCAGACACCGGTGTTTTTCGGTTCCGCCATAAATAACTTCGGCGTGCGCGAGATCCTTAACGCCTTGCTGGACTGGGCACCGGCGCCGATCGAGCGCGATGCCACGGTGCGCACCGTGCAGCCAACCGAGCAAGCCTTTTCCGGCTTCGTGTTCAAGATACAAGCCAACATGGATGCCAACCACCGCGACCGCATCGCCTTCCTGCGCGTATGTTCCGGGCATTTCGAACGCGGCATGAAGATCAAGCACCTGCGCATCAACCGCGAGATACGCGTGTCCAACGTGGTGACCTTCATGGCCTCCAGCCGCGAACAGGTGGAAGAAGCTTACGCGGGCGACATCATCGGCCTGCCCAACCACGGCAACATGCAGATCGGCGACAGCTTCTCCGAAGGCGAACTGTTGCAGTACACCGGGATTCCGTATTTTGCGCCGGATTTTTTCCGCTCGGTGCGCATCCGCAATCCGATCAAGGTCAAGCAACTGCACAAGGGTTTGCAGCAACTCGGCGAAGAAGGCGCGGTGCAGGTGTTCAAGCCGGTCAACGGCGGCGACTTGATTCTGGGCGCGGTTGGCGTGTTACAGTTCGACGTGGTCGCCAGCCGCCTGCAAGGCGAATACGGCGTGGATGCGGTGTTCGAAGGAACCAGCACCACCAGCGCGCGCTGGGTAACCTGCGACGACAAAAAGATGCTCGCCGATTTTGAGAAGGCTTTATCCAACAACGTTTCCTACGACGCCGCAGGCAATATGGCTTACCTCGCACCGAACAACGTCAACTTGAAACTTACGCAGGAACGCTGGCCGAAAGTGGTGTTCCACACCACGCGCGAACATGCGGTGAAGCTGTGATGCAACAACTCGAATTCCAGCTCAACGGCGAATTTGTCGAACTCAACCAGTTGCTCAAACTGGTCGGCGTGTGCGACAGCGGCGGCGCGGGCAAGGCACTGGTCGCGGAAGGCGTGGTGTCGGTAAATGGACAGATCGAGTTGCGCAAAACTTGCAAAATTCGCGCAGGCTCGGTGGTAACTCTTGGCGATGTGTGTATCACCGTAAGCTAGATGTTGTACATCTCCCACAACGTGACCATCCCCGACTGCGAGATCGAGATCAGCGCGATTCGTGCGCAAGGCGCGGGCGGGCAGAACGTGAACAAGGTTTCCAGCGCGATCCATTTGCGTTTCGATATCGCCGCGTCTTCGCTACCGGAAGAATTCAAGGAACGGCTCGCCAAGCTGAGTGATCAACGCATCACCAAAGATGGCGTGGTGATTATCAAGGCGCAGGAATTTCGCAGCCAGGACAAGAATCGCGGCGAAGCATTGCGGCGCCTGAAAGAATTGGTGCAGGGCATCGCGGTGCTGCCAACTGTCCGCCGCGCAACCAAGCCCACGCGCAGTTCGCAGAAAAAGCGGCTGGAGAGCAAGGTCAGACGCGGGGCGGTGAAGAGTATGCGCGGACGGGTTGTGGAATGAGAGGGGTTGAATAATTTTATGGCCATCAAAGCAACCATCTTCAAAGTCAATCTGCAAATCGCGGACATGGAGCGTCACTATTATCAGGATCACGCGCTAACCTTGGCGCGCCACCCTTCTGAAACGGATGAACGCCTTTTGGTGCGCTTGCTCGCCTTTGCTCTGCACGCACATGAATATCTGGAGTTCGGCCAAGGCATGACCGCCGATGATGAGGCGGACTTGTGGCTGAAGGATTTAACCGGGGCAATTGAGTTGTGGATAGACGTGGGATTGCCCGATGAGAGGCTGATCCGCAAGGCCTGCGGGCGCGCCAATCAAGTGATTGTTTACACCTATGGCGGGCGCACTGCCGATATGTGGTTTGCGCAGAACAGCGGCCAGTTCGAGCGGCTAAAAAATCTCACCGTGATTAACTTGCCGGTGGAGAGTACGCGCGCCATCGCCAAGCTGGCACAGCGCACCATGCAATTGCAATGCACCATTCAGGATGGGCAGGTGTGGCTGAGCGATGGCAACGCAAGCGTACAAGTGGAGCGATTGATGTTGAAAGCCAATGCCTGAATTCAGACGCAATCAGTCAGCCAGTAGTTTCATCTGGCTGATCGCCCAAAATTGACCACTGGTGCAAGACCAGAATGCGCCAAGTGCGACTCACCCGGCAGTACAAGTGCGAAAGCTGCTGCCGGAGTAACGTCACACAACCGTCAGCCCATTACGGACAGCATACTTGGTTAATTCAGCTACGGTATGCAGGTCGAGTTTTTTCATAATATTGCGGCGATGTACATCGACCGTGCTGGGAGAAATAAACAGGCGATTCCCGATCATCCGTGAGGTGCCGCCTTCCGCCAGAAGCTGTAGCACCTCGCGCTCGCGCGAACCGAGATGCGGGATACCCGCCATAGGATAATGACCGGTATTATCAAACACTGCCACTGCGACTTCCGGGCTTACATATTTTTGGCCTTTCATTACAGCGTGCAAGGCACGCAACAATTCACTCACGGTGCCTTCCTTGATTATATAGGCGGAGGCGCCAGCCTCAAGGATTTCCAGAACATGCTTATGGGCAAATGCTGACAAGACGACAACCTTGATTTTCGGATGTTGCGCAACCAGCCGCCGTGTCACTTCGATGCCGTTCATGCCGGGCATACCAATATCCATCACAATCACATCTGGTTGCAATGATGCGACGAGTTCCAGCACTTTGCTCCCATCATTGGCGACGCCCACTACCTTTATGTCTTTCTCATTTTCCAAAAAATAACTCAACGTCTCAGTCATTACTTTGTGGGCGTCGGCCAGAATTATTTGAATAGTCATGGTGATGTACCTTTTATTGTTATGGTTGCGATTTCTGCTAGTGATCTGCAGCACGTTATCTAAACCAGGATTATCCATTAGGCCGAATCCTCAATTTTGGCTGGACTTATAATGGAATCCATGGAATTTACACGGTCAAGTATAATGTGTATGTGCGTTACCCCACCGAAGAAGAATCCGGGACAAACATACCAACGGCAACAAGTTACCTATATTAATAAGGTCATTACGCCTCTAGCATACCCAAAGGTCTCACAATTAGCCTCAGGGTAGTCATCCCGTCATATCCAAAACGGACAAAACTCAATTTACTGGAGAAAGCTTCACCTTGCCGATTTTGCGCTTGGAAGATGTAGCCACAATGGCAGAGGAATTCAAGCAACGGAGTAATTCGCCCGGCCCGAACAAATGCAGCTCCCAATAGTTGCGGGAACAGCGTAGAGACATGCTGCAAAACCAAATCACAGCATTGGTAGCCAAAAAGCCTCTCGCAGGACTTACTGCAATCTTGAATTACGCCACGTTCGTCGAGTGACAGCGTAGGCGGCTCATGCCATTCAACAGGTCGTTCATTAGTCCACTTCATCGGATCAGCATTAGGAAACGTATTGGTTTCGATTTCGGCGTTACCTTTCATTTGCAAGTTCATTTTCCACCTCTTGACAATGTTTGAAAGAACATGAATTTCATGAGGTTGAACTTACCCCAGCATCGCGACTAAATAAATACGTGTGAATACTTACGTAGAAATACGTATATGGCTGGAAATGAGTTGCGTTACGAATGATTTGTATTAACAAACTGCTTTGCGCATGGATGGTTGCAAAAGCGTGTGTGTCCAAAAGGAATTAACCATTTGCACATTGTTGTTTTCATCTGGCATTCAACGAAGTCAGCGCCGGGATACATACGCATACGGCAGCTTTGGCAGTCACACCCCAAGTGATTTTGGGGTTGTTGTGTTGTGGTATTTTTCGAAATCATGGCATATTACTCGGGAATCATGGATGACCGATTTTCAAATCAGAATGCGTACTCTTACTCTCTGTTAAGTAAAGAGTTTCATGCCTCGACCGCAACTCATGGATTTTGGGTGATGTTGGGACGGAAAATGAGTCGTAAGGCAATTTGCCGAAGGGGCTGCGCGCACGATCAGCGGGATAAGCGTCTAATGCTGGCTTGAAAGGTAACATGATGCCTCCTTAATCAAATTTGGATGTGCCACCAAAGCTAGAAAACGGATAGATTTGGCTGACGAAGCAAATCCTGACATTTTGAGTATTGTTCATTGTTTCCAGGCAAGAACCAAGGGTTCCTTCCTTGAGGTGACAGCAGTTTCTCCGCTCGGCACGCCCACGATGATCGGTGCCACTGCGTTGAATTCGACCGGGATGCCAAGTTGCGCCTTCACCTCCGGAGTGTTCAGCGCTGCAACAGCAGAACCGATGACGCAACTGCCAAGCCCAATAGCACATGCCGCCAGCATCAGGTTTTCCGCCGCCAGCCAGCAATCTGCTTCCGCAAAATGGCCTGATGCTTTGGCGCAGATGATGATGAGCGTGCCTGCGTCATGGAAGATATTGAAGTCCGGGTTGGAGAAAATGTCGGGTGCATGACCAGCCGCCTGGTGGGGGCGATGCAATCTCTCAAGAAAAAGCGGCTTGGCGAGATCGGACAACTGCTTCAATACTTCTCTGTTCTGCACAACGATGAATGCCCACGGTTCTTCATGCATGGCCGTAGGCGCGCGCACAGCGGCTTCAAGCAATGTTTGAACATCGCTACGATCAAGTTCTTTCGACGCATAAGCGCGCACGGAGCGCCGCGCAAGAATGGTCTCGAATATGTTTTTTTTCTGTTGCTTCTCATTGGCAAGCAGGGTCATGATCTTGAACTCCTCAACTTTCATTATGATCAATCTCCTTATGCTGAATGAGATTCTGGCTCATGAAACATCTTTCAAATTTCTCTGCGTTCCCAGATGGACGAAGTGAAATTCGCGACTTGAATGAACATTGGATTTGATGGTGTGGAAATTACCTCAGTATTGCGAGAAAATATATACGTGCTGATACATACGTAGGAATACGTATATTGATGGTGATCGGATGACTGTAATATGGCGCATTAAGAATAATGGCTTTCATGGACAGGTGTTCGCATTTCCCCCGATAAAGACTCTTGGAAAATTAAAAGGAAAACCTTGATGCTTCCGGAAGATATATTGATTCGTAGCACCTCCCCTCCGGACGATCAAGGTTCTCTGCGCTCAAAAGCCGAGGCGCGACTCGATCATGCGCCGACAGACGTGCCAGCCCGCTCCGCCGAGGAACTCCTGCATGACCTCCGGGTGTATCAAATCGAACTGGAAATGCAGAACGAGACATTGCGGCAATCCCAAATCACGCTGGAAGAATCCCGCGACCGCTATGTTGACTTTTATGACTTCGCTCCCGTCGGTTATCTCACCCTCAGCCGCGAAGCGCTGATAACCGAAATCAACCTCACCGCCGCCATGCTGCTCGGAGAGGAGCGTGGCAAATTGCTGCAGCATCGTTTCGCTGGCTTCGTTGCCCCTGAAGACAGAGACCTCTGGCATCAGCATTTCATGGCCGTGATGCAACACGATAGCAAACTGATCTGCGAACTAAGCATCCAGCGCGGCGATGGATCACGTTTGCACGTCCAGCTTGATTCCCTGCTTCTGGTAAAAGATGGCAATGCACCCGTGGCGCGCCTCGCGCTGACCGACATCACCGAACTCAAACTGATGGAAGACTCTTTGCGTGAAAGCGAAAACCGTCAGCGTTTGCTTGAACAGCAAAAACTCGTACAGACCTCCTTGGATGGTTTCTGGGTGGTGAGGGCAAGGGATGGGTCTATCCTCGACGTCAACGATATATTTTGCAGCATGATTGGTTATTCACGGGAAGAGCTGCTAACCATGAGCATCCGTGATCTGGAAGCTATTGAAACACCTGAGGAAACAGAAACCCGTATAAAAAAAGTCATGGAGATCGGCTATGACCGCTTCGAAACATGCCAACGCCACAAGCAGGGGCACCTGATCAACCTCGAAGTCAGCGTCAGTCACTCAGAAATAAATGGCGGTATAAATTATGCGTTCTTCCGCGATATCACCGAGCGCAAGCGGATCGAGAAGATTCTGCTCGAAAACGAAAACAGGTTCCGCACCCTGTTTGAATCTGCAACAGATTGCATACTCATTCTCGATAAGGATGGGCGGATTGTCGACATCAACAGTACCGGGTACGAAAGACTCGGTTACGAAGAGCAGGAAATGCTGGGTAGGCGAATCGAAGAATTCGACACGCCGGAATATGCAGCCTTGGTTCCAGTTCGCCTGGCTAAGATCGCCAAGGAAGGAAAGGCGACATTCGAGTCTGCCCATGTGCGCAAGGACGGGACAGTCATGCCGATAGAAATCAATTCCAGAATTATCCATATTGACGGAGAGGAACGGTATTTCAGCGTGATTCGCGATATCACTGAACAGAAACGGCTGGAAAAGGAGATGCAGGAGCATAGGTATGAAATGGCATATCTGCAAAAACTGCATATCGCCGATCAGACCGCCGCCGCCATCGCCCACGAATTGAATCAGCCGCTTCTGGCTATTGCCTCCTATAGCAAGGCTGCGCTCATGATGATGAAAGCCGAGAAACCCGACTATGATGAAATCTCCAAAGCCATTGAGGGAAGCGAACGGCAAGCCCAACGCGCCGGCCAATCAATGCGCGAGCTGCTCGAATTTTTGAGAATGAAAGAATTTCCGAGCGAGACATTTGACCTCAACAGTGAAATCCATAACATTCTGAACGCTGCAAGATTGGAATACGAACTGCAATTCGATTCCATTCTTCGGCTGGAGGATCTTCCCTTGGTCAGCGCCAACCGTACTCAGGTACAAAAGGTACTTTTCAATCTACTGTGTAACGGTATCGAGGCCATGCATGAATCCGGTGTGCCACTGCCAGCTATTACCGTGACAATGCGCACAATGAAAGATGAAAACGTCGCCAAAGTGACGATCCAGGACAATGGGCCAGGCGTTAAAAAGGAAAACTTTAATCGTCTGTTCGAACCCTTCTTTACCACCAAGGCAAAAGGCATCGGCATGGGACTCGCGGTCAGCCGTTCTCTGATCGAAGCAAATGGTGGCCAGCTATGGTTTGATACAGAAGAAAGTTCCGGCGCCACTTTCCATCTTACGTTGCCCTTTGCAAAATGAGCGACCTAGCTACAGTATTCATAGTGGACGATGACGCAGCCGTGCGGGATTCGCTCCGCATGATGATTAAAGCTGCGGGCTATGCCGTCACAACATTCCCTTGCGCCAATGATTTTCTGGATGTCTGCACGCCAGAAACTCAGGGATGCATCATCCTCGACGTGAACATGCCCAACATGGATGGCCCAACGTTGCAGGGAGAATTAAAACGTCGTGGTTTGCTATTGCCAATAATTTTTCTCACGGGTCAAGGCACCATACCGTTATCGGTGCGTACCATCAAGGCAGGCGCGATGGACTTCCTGACCAAGCCGGTGGACGGTTCGGTGTTGCTGGCTCGCGTGCAGCAAGCATTGGAACAGTGTTCCCTCTTGCAAAATCAGATCAGGACTTATCAATCTATCGCCGCGCGACTGGCAATACTTACTGAACGCGAGCGGGAAGTCATGGTGCTGGTAGTAGAAGGGCATACCTGCAAGGAAATTGCAAGACGCTTGGACATCAACTATCGGACGGTGGAAATTCATCGCACTCATGTCATGCAGAAAACCGGCGCATCCAACATATTGGAACTCGCACGCATCGCCACGTTTCGTGGCAGCGCATTAACAAGATTGAATGACCAAAACGAGTCCCTTACCGACCGTCAACCAACAAAATAATCGACGACCGCTTAATGATTGCATAGACGTTGGCGTAGAATGCTGGATGGTCGCACCGGGCAAAAGCTGCCCCCCTTTGCTTTACATGAACAATCTATTCCGTGGAAGCTGCCCCCCAGAACGTTGAACTGTCAGCAAGTATGACGACCTGTTAGAATACGCGAGTTTTTTAGTCAACATACCTTTCATGCAAGACAATAAAGATTCCATGACCCCCGTTGAACGTCGCGCCAGTATTGGTTTGGCGGGCATTTACGGCCTGCGCATGCTGGGCCTGTTCATTATCCTGCCGATTTTTGCCATCTATGCGCAGCAACTGCCCGGCGGCGAGAGCCAGACGCTGATCGGCATCGCCCTCGGCGCTTACGGCCTGACTCAGGCTATTCTGCAAATTCCGGCGGGCTGGCTGTCTGATCATTATGGGCGCAAGCCGGTGATTTACGCCGGACTGATCCTGTTTGCCATCGGCAGTTTCGTCGCAGGTTCAGCCGACAATATCTACTGGATCATCGCCGGTCGTGTGATTCAGGGTGCGGGCGCGATCAATGCGGCGGTAATGGCGCTGACTGCCGACCTGACGCGCGAAGAGCACCGCACCAAGGCAATGGCGATGATAGGCATCACCATCGGCATCACCTTCTCGATTTCGCTGGTGTTGTCGCCGCTGCTGTATCAAGTCATCGGGGTACCGGGCATTTTCAAACTGATCGGAGTGCTGGCGCTGTTGGCGATGGCTGTGGTGGCATTTGTGATCCCAAATCCGGCGATTACCCGTTTCCATTCCGACACCGAAGCCACTTTTAAGAAAATAGGCGCGGTGCTGCGCAATAAGGATTTGCTGCGCCTCGACTTCGGCATTTTTTCGCTGCACGCGATCCTGATGTCGGTGTTCATGCAGGTGCCGTTCATCTTGCGCCAGGACGGGCTGGAGGCGGTGCAGCATTGGCATGTGTACCTGCCCGTGATGCTGATCGCTTTCGCGCTGATGGTGCCGCCGATCATCATTGCCGAGAAAAAAGCCAAGATGAAACAAGTGTTCATGGGCGCGGTCGCATTGGCTGCAGTGGCGCAACTGTCGCTAATGCTGCTGCAACACAGCGTGTGGGGCGTAGCGTTGGCGCTGCTGGTTTTCTTTACCTCATTCAATGTCCTGGAAGCGACGTTGCCTTCGATGATCAGCAAAATCGCGCCGCTGGACGCGAAGGGCACGGCGATGGGTATTTACAGCAGCGTGCAGTTCCTGGGTGCATTCTTCGGCGCGGCGGTAGGCGGTTTTCTGATGCAGCATTTCGGCGGCAACGCAGTATTCGTTTTTGCGATAGGCTTGCTGCTGTTGTGGCTGCTGGTGGCAAGCACCATGCAGCCGCCCGCAGCGGTGCGCACCAAGCTGTATCACTTGCCGGAACTGGATGAGGGAAATTCCAGTACCTTGCGGAAAAAATTGGCGCAAGTGCAGGGTGTCCGTGAAGTGATGGTAGCCGGAACGGAGGGTTTAGCCTGCCTCAAGGTGGACATGCAGGGTTTTGATGAGGCGGCGGTAGAGCGGCTCTTGCCCAAGGAAGATTGATCCGTCGAAACAAGACTTCGTTTTGACCGTAAGCGGAGGGCTGCGATATACTGCGCGCCCTTGCGTTGGGATGCACTTGCCAACACACCCATGTGCGGCGTTGCCGCACATTGTTTTTGCCTTGTTGTTTTGAAGAGAAAACCATGCCAGTTATCACCCTACCTGATGGATCGCAGCGCAATTTTGCGCAGCCGGTTACTGTTGCCGAAGTCGCGGCCAGTATAGGCGCTGGCTTGGCGCGTGCAGCGCTGGCGGGCAAAGTGGATGGGCAACTGGTAGACACTTCCCATTTGATTTCCGCCGATGCGGCGCTGGCTATCATTACCGACAAGGATGCAGAGGGGCTTGATCTCATCCGTCATTCGGCTTCGCACCTGATGGCTTATGCGGTGAAGGAGTTGTTCCCAGAAGCGCAGGTCACCATCGGGCCGGTGATCGAAGACGGTTTCTATTACGATTTTTCCTACTCCCGCCCCTTCACGCCGGATGACTTAGCGGCAATAGAAAAGCGCATGACAGAATTAGCCAAGCGCGACATTCCGGTGACGCGCAGCGTGCTGCCGCGCGACGAAGCGGTGGCATATTTCAAAGGTATAGGCGAACATTACAAGGCGGAGATCATTGCATCCATCCCCGCCGATCAGGATGTGTCGCTGTATACCGAAGGCGCATTCACCGACTTGTGCCGCGGGCCACATGTGCCTTCTACCGGCAAGCTCAAGGTGTTCAAGCTGATGAAGCTGGCCGGGGCATATTGGCGCGGCGATTCGAAGAATGAGATGTTGCAGCGAATCTACGGTACGGCTTGGGCAAAGAAAGAAGACCTGGATGCCTATCTGTTCCGCCTGGAAGAAGCGGAGAAGCGCGACCATCGCAAGCTCGGCAAACAACTTGATCTGTTCCATATGCAGGATGAGGCGCCGGGCATGGTGTTCTGGCATCCCAAGGGCTGGGCGGTGTGGCAGGTGATAGAGCAGTACATGCGCCGCGTCTATCTGGACAACGGTTATCAGGAAGTGCGCTGCCCGCAGATTATCGACCGCGTGCTGTGGGAAAAATCCGGCCACTGGGAACACTACAAGGCCAACATGTTTACCACCGAGTCGGAAAAACATGACTACGCGATCAAGCCGATGAACTGCCCCGGCCATGTACAAGTATTCAACGCCGATCTGCGCTCATACCGTGAGTTGCCGCTGCGCTATGGCGAGTTCGGTTCCTGTCACCGCAACGAACCGTCCGGTGGCTTACATGGCTTGATGCGGGTGCGCGGCTTCGTACAGGACGACGGTCACATCTTCTGCACCGAAGATCAGATCGAATCCGAAGTGACGGCTTTCAATGCGCTGGTGTTGAAGGTTTATAAGGACTTTGGTTTTCACGATGTGGCTGTGAAGCTGGCACTGCGGCCGGATAGCCGGGTCGGTTCTGATGAGGTGTGGGATAAGGCCGAGACGGCCTTGCGCGCAGGACTGCGGGCCTCTGGCCTGGAGTGGGTAGAGTTGCCGGGTGAAGGGGCGTTCTATGGCCCAAAAATCGAATTCCATATCAAGGATGCCATTGGCCGTTCCTGGCAGTGCGGTACAGTGCAGGTAGACTTCTCCATGCCGGGCCGTCTCGGCGCCGAATTCGTCGATGAGGACAACACCCGCAAGGTTCCGGTGATGTTGCACCGGGCAATACTCGGTTCGCTGGAGCGCTTCATCGGCATCCTGGTGGAAAACCATGCCGGGGCGCTGCCGCTGTGGCTGGCGCCGGTGCAGATGGTAGTGATAAATATCTCGCAGGCACAGGATGCTTATGCGACCCAGCTCGCGGAAACTTTGCGCGCAGCCGGGTTCCGCACACAACTGGATTTGCGCAATGAGAAGATTACCTATAAAATACGCGAACATAGCTTACAGAAATTACCTTATCAGCTAATTGTGGGTGATAAGGAAATGGCTGCTGGCTTGGTTGCCGTGCGAAACCGTCAAG
>CAYZPM010000069.1:0-14306 GCA_964480365.1 uncultured Gallionellaceae bacterium | reverse complement strand
CATGCCATGCCTCACCAAACAGTCCACATAATCGAGCAATCTACATAATCGGCCTAACCAGACCTTGGCAATAATCTGAAAAAGCTGTCGGCGCGGCCAGCGGAATGTCTGCTATTCATAATATTTATTCTTGTTGGCTCTTGAGAACTGATTGACAGAGCTTAATTACTTCCACCAATTTGGAAACATCGCGATGCTTGCCTAAAATATTCCTGTCTGGGTGTGCAACATCATTTCGCGTTAATCGCAGTGATTCAATTTGGTCGTTTGATAGATGCGTTGCATTGAAGTTGTTAGCAAGCCTGAGAATGTCTGGCAGAGTGAATACGCCCGTCCAACCGATGTCTACATTGGCCTTTTGTGCTGCATTTTGTTTATTGATAAGACGCTGAGCACTGTTTTGAAACACCTCGCGCACGATAGGCTCATCAATCTTCTTTTCAATTTTATCCCAGAGCTTCTTTTCCATAGCCTGAAATAGAACGAACAGAGGCACCTTCATTGTGGGCTTATTCAAATCGGAGTAATGGACGTATCCTGCAATTTTGTCGGCGGAAATGACGAAACGAAAAGGCGCCTGATCGAGAAGTTGTGGCATATTGAGTAGGCTTGTTGTATCACTAATAAGGTAATCTGACTTCAAATCGCTCTGCGTATCCAAGCTGGGCCGAAAGAAACCTTCAATTTTCCCAACTTTTGGGAAAGGCACTACATCATATTTACTGAAGAGCGGCCTTGCTTCTTCACTAGAGGCGGCTCTCTCCAACTTCTCTGCTGGTGTCATGATATCTTGAACTGAAAAGATGCGATCAAGCCTTGCGATTACCATGTCCATACTTGCAGCTCCTCAACAGTGGGCTTTTGACGTGGCGTTATGCGTTGCCTGTATTTGTAAACTATGAAGGACGTATTTCGCCTTCCTCAATCACAGTATGCGCTGTTAATTTTCGGCGCATAGGAGCCTTGCCGTTTGCCCACCAACATAAGCTAATAGACCTCTTAGTCAAATGGCTTAGCAAGCACAACTTTGCTTCGCGATTGATTACTGCTGGTTTTGAGGCGTACGCAAACTGCGCGCTTGATCGCCAAACCCTACAGAAACTCAATGATTGCCAGTAATTTCATTTTCAGACACTGGCACGTTGCACCAACTTCGCTAGTTCTTGCGACTCCTTGCTGAGGATTAGCCACCACGTTATTTCCCGACCAACCCCAGGCTTGTCAATATACCGTTCTTTATCGTCTTCGTAACTCCATTGCCTTTCTCTCACGTCATCGGAGATAAGACCGAGACGTTTAAGCTTCGTAGCCCATATTCCAATATCGTTTGCGAGATCAAGGGGGCCAACAGGGATTGAATCCTTCCTATACCAATTTGAGTCAATGGTTTCATCACCCATCTGAATTTTTAGCGCTCCATCATCGCAGAGTTCTATGCCCATGCACTTCTGTGCAGTCGGGCCTGTCCACGAAAGTGCAAATGCAGAAAAATCATTCAGTTCAGAATCCGATAGTTCTTCTGCTGCTGAAAAAATAAGTAGGTCAGAGCTATCTGCTTTGGAATTCGCAATAACAAGCTCCGCTGTATGTAGAGCAATGATGCGTGGCCCTAACGCTTTTGATTTGGTAAGACACACTGATCTGTATGCGTCAAAGACGAGCTCCGACTTAGCTTCATCTTCAAGTAGTTCGTCTAAGGTTTTCCCGATGTCTTTATCTGAAATTCCTGCGTCGAGCAGTGATTGGCAGAAAGCGTCAAAGAATTGTTGTGCTCGGTATCGGCTCCACCTCTCAATGACTTGGGTTCGAATGACAGTCTCGGCAATATTTACGATTTTCTTACCAATGTAACTCGTGACAGATGCGGAAATGGGTTCAATCATGCTGTTCCTTTTGCAGAATATAGGGATCATCACCCATTCATTAAGGTTTCAAACAACAGGTAGCTGCTATTGGCGCGAAGTGACCTCCTGGCCAACGCACCAAATATCAGGCATTCAGATGCCGGTGGAATTTACCATATAACGACCGCTTCAGTTTAGAACCTGACCGTCACTTTCACCCCATTGCTGCACTCCCTATACTTTTTTGTAACAGGTGGGCACGATGAATTAACTACTTAATGTCCATCAACAATTCCACGGCACTGAGGGTAGTTGGTGCAGCCCCAGAATGTATTGCCCGCGTTGGAACCTTTCTTTGCTGTTCGTTTGACCATGGCGCTGCCGCACTTCGGGCAGTCCGGGGCGGCAGATGCAGCCGGTGTGTTTTGAAACGTGCTCTGTCCCAAGGCTGTAGGAGCTTGCGGTTGAACTTGCCTGATCATTGCCGTCAATTCAGAGCCGTCTATCAGGTTAATGCTTTTACCATACGCGAAGGACTTGGCCTCCTGAGTGAAAACGCCAGAGGTCACTACGAAGCCACCAACTGCTCCCTCCGCAACCATCACGCCATATAACTCACGTATAGTCGTCACCCCGACCTTGAACGCTTTCCACTGCTTGCATTGAACCAGAAATTTATCGCCTTCTTTTCTTAGCACAAGATCAACGCCGCCATCGGCCCCGCCACCGCCAGTTTCGTTAACCGTATATCCTTTACGCCGATATGCCTCGCCCACCAGCATCTCGAATTCCTGCCAGGACATATCATTCAACGCTCCGGCAGAATCGCTCTGCTCCACTACCGAAAACAGCTGCTCTCGTTTCCATCTACCAAGAGCGGAAAACAGTGCACCAAGTAAGCAGATTAATGGCACGATGTACTGCCCGGCAGTGGCAAATCCCTTGTGCATGGATTGCACAACTGCTGTGCCGACTTGCCCCGGCAGAACAGACACGATTACCGGGGCATCCGCAATGTGATGAAGCCAGAAATATGCAATAACGGCCAAGACAAGACCAACCCACCAAGGGAACAAAGCGATAAACTCGACAAAATCTTCGTATGGGCTTTGTTTTCTTTTTCTATGCTTGGACTGAGATGTCCAGCCATCAGATTCCGTATTTACGGAACGAGCGTTGCCATTCACATTATTCTTGTACGCAGATATGCCGGCGCCTATCAGGCATGTACCAGGAATTATGTATTGAAAAAAAGTAGCAAGGGTCTTCCATAATTGATTCCCTGCGATCGCGCCTAATTGCTTAATGTTGGTTGATGTTGTGTTAATGGGCTCACTGGCAATATGATTCAGCCAGAGGTAGATGATCAATGCGAGCGCTACGCCAACCCACCAAGGCAACTTGGCGATTATTTCGATTATGTCTTCAAATGGCGAGGATTTATTGCGGCGTCCCATATCGTTTTATCCTTTGGCTATGCCGACAAACGAATAGTAATCAACTTCACAGCATGGATACGTAAAAAAAAGTAAATACCGCAACAGCAATTACGGCAATCCAAATAATCTTCTTTATGAAATCTGCATTCGTTGCTGGGTTATGCTTATCTTCATACTCAATTAATCTTTCCGCTTTTGCGCGATTATCGAAACCCGCCCCGATTGGGCGACTGTCGTCTGAATCAGGGATAGAAGGGGAAGGAGACTCATCACCGCCTAGAACAGGAATCAAAAAAATAACTATTGCAACAGAAATCAACCCAATAACAATTATCAGTGTTAGCAAAAGAACTCCTTTTATCGTCCGAACTAGAGTACGCCTCTGACTGACCTACATTGGCACACTGTGGCCGTGGCGCCATGATAACAGCATGCCAAAAAACGGTCGTTGAAATTCCTCATGCAGCAAAATTAATAAGCACCGCACTTTGCCGACGTTCACCAATTCTCCCTATCGACCTACAGCAGTTATAGTGCTAACTCATCGGCCAATCCGGACGGTGGCGGATTGTTGAAAAGGCGGTCTGCTCATTCTAGGGGAAGGTCCGCTTTATTCTTGGATGCCAAGTGGACAGGTGGCGGTTCACCATAATGCGCACGGTTCAATGCGAACAATTGGATCGTCAAAAGAATTGTGCTATCCTGGATTAAATCGAGGAGCATTGAAATGACTACGACCGCCCCAACACTTGATGAATCCATCGAGCGTATGAAACAAGAAATCATAGAGGACATTACAGCCGGACGAGTGCCAGCGGATTGCCCTTCATTTTCAGCGCTTCATGATTACGTGGACGCTAATTGCTATGGGGGCTTCTGTGAGGATGATATGTTGCAAGCCTTAATTGATCATTTCGGCGGGCGTGATGAAAATGAAGGTATGCCAGACGATCTGATGGACTATCTGAACAATGCTCAGAATTCTATTGACCGCTGGATTAAAGAAGGCGGCGTTCAGAAACCCGCCTAACCTTCATCAATTTCATGGTTCAAACCCAATGCTGGAGAAATTAATGGAATATTTTGTGTCAGCATCCTCAATGAGCACTGTTGCAGTTGGCAAAGCATTCAACGCTATTGTCAAAGGGATAGGTCTCAATGACCTGGGCGAAATCCTGTTTAATTGGAATGAGTCCCAGCTCAATGAGGATGGCGATAAGATCATTCGTTATCCAGGTAGAGATGGCAGGTTCTCACGCGGCAAAGAAGGTGGCAAAGTCATAATTGGCAAGCGAGAATTCTTGGCGTGGTTATTGAGTGACGACCCATTCGATGAAAAAGTGTATGGTGCGAATATCAGAAACGATACCGAATGGACGGCGCTGATTCGGCGCGCGCGAGAAGCGGCATTGGGGGGAACTGAATCTTGGTCCAAGCCGATTACCGCTGTGGCCACTCAACCTTGACTGCTCCATTATCTCGCCTGATTTCATCTGGCAACCAATCCAACTGTGTTGGTTCATTGCTACGTAATCCACATTCCCACAAAATAATCACCCGCCAGCCCGCTTTTATAACTGCGTCAACATTATTACGGTCACGTTCAACATTTTTCTGGAACTTGTTCAGCCAGCGGTCTCGGTTGCTCGCGGGGATATAGCTCAGGCTGCATCCATCATGCCTGTGCCAGAAACAGCCATGTACAAAAATTACCACGCGATAACGTGGCAGGCAAATATCTGGTGTTCCTGGCAAGGATCTTTCATGCAGGCGATATCGAAATCCTCTCCCATGGAGAAAACGTCGCACTTTCAATTCAGGCTGCGTATCCTTGCCTTTGATCCCCGACATCATACGGGATCGCGTTTGTTTATCGACTATATCCACTATTCCTGGTAATCTCTGTAAGTTTTTGCACCATATTACTAATAAAAGAATGCTTCAGACTACTCCAGTTCCCATAGTTGATCTTTTTGCCGGGCCGGGCGGCCTCGGTGAAGGATTTTCATCCATTGATAACGGGAAAGCATTCAACATCATCGTCTCGGCAGAAATGGAAGCATCTGCCCATCAGACGCTAAGGCTGCGCTCGTTCTACAGAATTCTGCGGAGGAAGGGGAAAAATTCCCTGACGAGTTACTACCGTTTTTGCAATGGCGAAACATCCGTTCCGTATGATGAAGATACATTATCAGATTGGGAGGAAGCCGGGCGTGAAGCTAGGCAAATTACGCTAGGCACGAAGACAGGCAATACTGAGCTCAATACAATCCTGGACAAAGCCAACATAGGTCCCCAGAATCCGTGGATCTTGATTGGCGGCCCGCCCTGTCAGGCCTACTCGCTTGTAGGCCGTGCACGCAATAGTGGCAAGGCTAACTACGTAGCAGAGGAAGATCCTCGCCACTACTTGTACAAGGAATATCTGCGTATCATTCATCGCTACAAACCAGCTGTCTTTGTCATGGAAAATGTCAAAGGCATCCTTTCATCCAGGATTAACGGGCAACGTATTTTTCATACCATACTCAAAGACCTCGAAAACCCTGATCGAGTCTTTGGCGCCGACACTGGTCACAGATACAAAATCCATTCACTTGTCAGTAAAACCGTATTTAATAGCGAATCGAAAATTGAAGATATCGACCTCAGAGATTTTATTATTCGATCTGAGGAATTCGGCATTCCACAAGCACGGCATCGAGTAATTCTGCTTGGCATCAGAGATGATATTGATGCCACACCAAAACAACTTAAAGAACAGGCAATCCAGTCATTCAATAATGCGACGCATGACTTGCCCAGGTTGCGCAGCAAGTTGAGCAAAGAGGACGATAGCAGTGAGCTATGGGTGAGTGCAGTGAAACAACACTTGGCTGAGCTGGCACGAGAATCCGTGAAGGTAAAAGAATTGCCGGGACTGAGCGCAGCTCTTAAAGATTTTGAGGAGAAGATATCCTCTAGACTGGGTACGGGCGGCATCAGGCTGCCAAAGAATAGTCGGTCTAAAGAAAATAAATCTGATCTCGCCAAATGGTATGAGGATAGCAAGCTGAATGTGTGGCTAAACCACGAGACACGTGGACATATGACCAGCGACTTACGTCGGTATGTTTATGCTGCCACATTTGCACAAATTTTTAAGCACTCCCCCAAGGGGCATGAAGATTTCAGCTTGAAAGGATTACGACCCGATCATGCCAACTGGGAAACCGGGAAGTTTTCGGATCGGTTCAGAGTACAACTTAAAGACGAGCCTGCCACAACCGTAACCAGCCACATTTCAAAAGACGGACACTATTTCATTCACCCAGACCCATCGCAATGCCGCAGCCTGACAGTTCGTGAAGCCGCTCGGCTCCAGACCTTTCCGGACAACTATTTTTTCCAAGGAAATCGTACCCAGCAATTTCATCAGGTTGGGAATGCGGTGCCCCCATTCCTCGCGAAAGAAATTGCAGTAATAGTCAAAAACATGATTAAAAAAGTGTAATGCCGTTTACGGCGACCCACGTGAACCTGTGATTATGCTTGAGTAGATGAGCTTACGACCGAACAGAATCTTCGAACATCGCTTTTATCTCGAATAATCTGACACTATCCTTTTCGCTAGGCAACTTTTTTGGTATTGAGGACGCAATCTTCAAAAGCGCGAGGTCTGAGGGCCTGATATCTGTATCACCTTCCGCCCACTGACGGACCTTTGACCAAAATACAGCGCCAGCATTAACCACAGCAATATATGCCTCTGCTTCGCTAATTCCCTTTTGCTCACGTCTCGCATCAACCACCTCAGATCGAACCTCGTCTTTTTCCTTCAATAGTTTAATGAATAAGTTGGGCAACTTATAAGACAAGGACATCACCTTATCCCAACAAGCCTTTCGCTTGCACCACTCCGTAACGTTAATCACATTGTTTTTTGCGGCACCGCTAATTATTTCATCTTGGGCAAGATGGCAGCACTTGAGAAGCTCCTCTTCAAATATTTCTGGTAGGGATTGCTCACGCCAAATGCGCTGTACATCTAGCTCGTACCCAGAGGTTCGTATTTTGTGAGTGAGAAAAGCAAGACCATAGGTCACAGTATTGGCACGATAACCTTGTGCATACCATGGAGCACGCAGTACCAAAGCTTCGGCATGACGAAAAATTATGGCTTCGGCTACCGCACGACGAAACCACAACTCATTAAAGTCATGTTCATGGCGTTCCCATAAGCCGCTTACGTAGTCAGCAAATTTCCCGAAGTTCTTCTGGGCACCAAGACTCACATCATGAGGCAGCTCCAGGAAGGTCTGCACATATTTAGCCAAATCTGTTTTTGATATCACCTGATCTTTTGGATTACGTGCTTGGAACTCTCGTTTTTTTGAAGAAGAAAGATAGGCGGTAGCATTGGCATATTGACCCTTCGCACGCTCATAAAACCAGTGCGTGAGAATCTGGGATCCCTGCTTCGCTGGTGCAGAAAGTCGTCTGGATATGTTTTCAATGACCACATGAAATGGATGGTTCGAAAAGAAGTCTGAGTCACTGATTTTGTTCTGACTATTTGCATACCTTGATATTTTTGGCACCAGTTCTGATGCAATTTCAGGCTTTACAACCGACAACTTCATCTGAACACTTACCTGATCAATAGTCGCGCCTTTATCTTTTTTTAACACGTTAAAAATGGAAGCGGTCGTCTGTCCACCATTAACAATCTGCAGATTTTTAACTGAACGTACATAGGTCACGCCACCTTTACGTTCATCGTCAATCTCTTCAGCAGTGGCTGATATGCCATTGTTGTATGGAAAGAAGCGTCTGGGCTCTTCAAGAATTGTTTTTCGTATACCCTTGTTGACCTTGCCTCGTACCTGAAGAAAGGTACGAACATTTTGTTCCAACAAACGTCCACCATATTTGTCGTATATTTGGGCAAGCCAGCTCCCTGGGATTACAGCCATGAAGCACCTGACATCCCCTTGCCCATCATCTGCCGGCAGGCAAACAAGCTTCTGTCCGAACATTTCCTCAAAATCGACAGATATCTCTTCTGGCTCACCTGTCCCGATCGTTCTTGCAAGGCGCTCCAGATCCCATACGCGATATGACCATTCCCGCAGGTGTTCTGTTTGGGGGGGTAAGTCCTTGACGCTGCTTGTAAGGCTGGCATTGGTAAGCAGGTAGAAGCGCACCCGCTTGATCTGGTCAGCTTGGTCAAGAATCGTCCGAGCCAATCCAAAAGCCGGGTGAGCCACCTCCATTTGCTCAACGAAACTGACCAAGCAAGACTTTTCAAAGAATGTTTCAGCCTTTTTGAAAACTTGGACCATCTCCGCTCTGGTCATTTTTTCCGCAACATTACCTCGGCGGCAGTCCACCACAAATAGCTCCAGCAATGCCTCATCCCACTTCAGAGCATAGCCATCTACACGCATGCCACGATGAATAAATTTGCAAGGCACAAACTCATCAATCGAGCCTGAATCAACCAGATATTCAGTAACGACTTCAGCAAATGCTTCATCTGTGAAATTCTCAGTAGAGTCCGCTCGGAGGATAATGTCCTGCTGGAGATCGTCAAAGAATGCGTCAATTTCCATTTGAGGCTCCCAAGGCAGACCAATCTGGCAACGCTTTGAAGGGCTGGCACGCTGCCAGCTCAATACCATACCTGACTCGACAGACACCAGGCATGACTGCATTTTTGGTGATGCGCGGAAAGTCATCCCCAATCAGATACGATTCCGGGGCGGATACAGTAAAGAATTTTCGCTCGTAGTTGTGGTTATCTATGTATCCGACCTCCATGAGCCGATCTTCAAATACATCTAATATATCTGCGGTATTAAACGAAGCGCGCAGCTTTGAAACCAAGGATGATAGTGATTGAGCACCCGACGATTCAGCAGAGGACTCACCGATTGTGTATGCAACCAAGAGCAGTTCACCAGCTTCATGCCACAACTGTTCCGCAGATGAAATCATTAACACGGGGGCGGAACCTGCGGTGTGACTCTTGATTTCAAAAAGCGTAGTGCCGACTGCAAAGTCTTGCGGATCACCCGCTGGACCTCGCCAATATGCAATCGCTAATGTGCCAAACCGTGTGATCAATTCACGCTCAAGAAACTTCAATTCGCAAAAAAGGCCTCTGATTTCCTCATCGCTCAATAGCCAATCATTGCCCTTTCCAAGAAACCTCTGCCATCTTTCCAGTTGTTCAATTATGCGGACAAGCACCTCGCTGCCCGGTTGTGCTCCACGTGTTCTATCAATGAGACTCCAGCATAATGTAGAAAATATTTCGAGATCACTATGTTGCGTAAGTCTGAGTATCAGGCTATCTGGCTTGAGTTCAATATTCACGCCACGCAAGTTTGGGAGCTTGAGATCCGTTACGAGATTAGTGGATTGATAAATAAGGAGCCTGTGCCCCTGCACATCGCGACCCCAGAAAAAATCGTGTGGATGAGATGCATCAGCTCTTCGTGCATGAAGCGTACCCTGCGGCGTATCGGGGTCAATATCACTCCAAGGATCAGTTCTGGACATCACTGTCATCCTCCGCATCGTCATTCTGATCCTCGAACTGTTCTTTCCACCAAACAGTGTTAACTAGGTATTCCACCAACTTGCCACTCCCCATTTTCTTCTCACCTGGAAAGCTTATGCCCCATGCACATGCTCTATCTGCCAAGCGAATATCGCTTTTTGCCGTATTAAGGCCAAGGTCAAGAACATGTATCATCAATAAAGGCTTTAACCGCAAAATTCTATAGGCTATATCCGGTACATTATCACCACTACCCACAGAGGCTTTCGCCTCTTTAATTTGCTCGGCAGATAGCCCTGCTTTCTCAGCCCCCCTTGATGCAACTCGTGATTTGGTTCCGCTAACAACGTAATAGTCGCCTTTATTAAGGCAACCTCGTCGCTGTTGCCGAATTTTGATCGGCCCAACATCTGTTTCAAGTCCTTCATTCAGGCTGTAGAAACAAACATCCCACAAACCAAGACTGTCAGGGTCATTTTTTATAAAACTGATTACTGGATGCTGCCTGGCTATATCAAGTTCACTGCCAAAAACCTCGAATCGCTCTAAAAATGAGCAAACCAGATCTGCACTGACATCCCGCCAGATGACCCCCAACCCTAGCTCATTTGCCCTGTTATCACCGTAGCCACTTTCAAGTTCCCCTGCAAAACTTTCTACCTCTTTAAAATTGCTTTCTAATGATTTTCTGGAAGACTTGATACGAACCGTCTCTATCAGCCGTCCATTGAGTGACACAGAGTGCGTAACTTTTTTACCTGTTCGCATTTTATTGCGTGCAGTGACAATCAGTGAGTCTGGATGCGTTCGCACTTTCAAGCCAAATTCTTCAGGACTCCTATTCATTTTTTCCATCATTCGAAACTCAACTCTCAATTCGTCAAGCGCAGAAGAAATGTGGGCATACCAGCTCTCTGCTTCTTCAGTCATATAAAGACTACACAAGTCCAAATATCCATCTCTGTAGCCGAACCATCGCCCCATTTGCAGCAATGTGTCGTACATGATCGAATTTCGAATGAAATAACTGATTGTTAGTCCTTCTAGGGTAAAGCCACGGGACAAACTTAATCCTCCGACAGCAATGACGTGCAGCCCATTTTCCTTATGATTTTTGTAATCAAGGCGATCCGGAGATTTGTTGTTAATGGTTTTGACTACGATTGTGCTGGCCGCCTGATTTAGATGCCCTCTCACCTGCCCCCAAGTTTCTCCATTTGAAATGGACATCCCGTTCCATGTATCTTTCAACGAACGGATTCCAGGATCTTTTAAAGCCTCATTCTCTGGGAGTGACGAGTGCAACTTAATAGAATTAAGTAACTCTTCCACATAGTGACTTACCAAAGATGTAACCTGCTTTTGCACATTATTAAAACGCGAAACGTTTACCAGCATTGAAGAGTGGTCTTGACTGCGGCCACGTTGAATACGTACTGCTCTGGCCAATATGAATCGTCTGACAGCTTCCATTAAACTAGGAGGAAGTGTATCAACTGGGTGAGTAATTTTATGCCGCTCAGGAAAGGCAGCAAGGTGATCTGAAACAGGAACGACAAAATTGGAAAGATCACCGTCATCGCCAAATATTCTTGAGGCGCTTACGTAATTTTCTGGTGCCTCGAGGGACACAATGAAATGCTTCGGGAAAAGATCATCTTCAACCATTTCATGTTCAGACTCTGGATCAATAAAGATATTGGCAAATGGCGTTGCTGTATATCCAACATAGCTTGTCTGCTCAAAAAGAGCGAGAAGCTGTCGTATCAATTTATTTATGCGAGTTGGGTCATTTTCAACTGTTGATGTATTTATTGAAGCGTTATCAGCTTCATCATCAATCAACAACATTGGCGTAGAAAGAATCTTTCCACCCTTTGTTTCATTGAGGCTTGTAAGCCATTCAATTAAATTCTTAAGAACAGATGTTTGCTTTTTAATCACAAACACAACAGGTACATTGACAGCTCCCAATGTAAAATTACTTGCCCTCTTTGAGCTCTTTTGAAAATCATGCTCTCTTGAGGTAAGACTATATGGCGTTCGTGAAATATCAGAGATCCGACCTACGCCAGTTTTTGCCTCATTGAATGTTAAGTTTTTCTCGAGCTTATCTGTATCAACACCGATGAATGCTTCTTCTAGGCGCTGCTGTGTCTGACTTCGTAGGTTATTGTGTACTCCAGCAAGCAGAATAATTATCCTGTAGCCGTAATCAGCGCTCTTACTTATTACGCCACTGTAGTTGGCAGTTTTTCCTGATTGGACGTGGCCAACGACCAAACCTCGACGCTTCCATCCACCTGGCTTACTTGGGTTTTCCAAGAGGCCAACAATTTTGTCTGTATCTCGCCCTACCGTACCAACCATTTCTTTTGAAAATCCTACTTGAAGCAGATGCTGACGATAGCGGCTCCAATAAAATAGCTCTTCATCTGCTCGTCGTTCAGTTATCCATTCCTCAAAAGGAAGTTTAATGACTGTCGCATCTGGCATAGAGAGGTCTAGTTTAGACTCAAGCGATTTGGATATCTGCTCAATAAAAAGCTCTTTTTCTGCAAATTTTGGTGCGTCTGCGCCATACATTTCTAAGGAATGACGAACAATTGACCGAATTTTTTCAGGGGTAACTGAAGTCATTACGTTTAATGTTGCCTTGACTTGATTTTCAAACTCCTGAGGGTTCAATTGAAAAACTCCTTATACACTTTGGCGCTTTATGTAAGCTGAAATAAAATCTGGATTAGAGGCAAATGGCTCAATGCTACCCATCATTTTCGACACATACTCTGGATTCTGCGTAGCCATATCTTCAAACAGAAGGTTTGCCAGTTTTTCGAGTGCATCTGCTGTATCAGTATTGGAGTCGGTTTCTTTAGGTCTGGACGCCATATCATTAAAGATTGCAGCAAAAGGAATTGACTTGCCAATAACAGACAAAATCCCATCGAATTTCATTCGCATTTCTGCCGGCAAGTCAGATCTGAATTCACCTAGAATCGGATGATTGTTATTTGGTTGGTAACTGACATGTTCATTATGGTAAAGACGCTGCCAAACAGGCTCACCTGGTAAGTTGATCGATGCAGTGCCACGATGGTTATACGGTCGCTTGGCAGTATCGCGGATGCGCTCCAGGATTGAACGAAGACGTTTCTTAACCGCTTCTGGTGGCTTGGCACGTGATTTTCTGACATCGATTGTCCAAAGGTGATCCAAAGTGTTCGGTATGTCTACCTGCACTCTGGCAAGTTTTGTCATCTCGTCTTGACGAGCCATGCGAAACCATGTGCCATGGATAATTAATCTGCGATTACGATAGATGTAAAACCCCTGTCCGCGAAGATAGCCTTCACGGCCCCCAAGGCGCTCGTATTCTTCTGCGCTTACCCTGCTATGGTGAGGAAGGATGTAGGGCCTGAAGGTTACCGTGTCATTTTCTATATCTAAAGGCTCCTCCCCAAGATGCATCGTTGCAGGATGCTTTGCATTGAACGGATCAAAAGCCTCAATCGGATTGTTGTTGACCGCAATTACTATCTTTGGATACCTAGGTTCACCGGAGATAAATCTATGAAAGACAAGTGACACATGCTCACAAATCGAAGCAACCCTTTCGTTCATTACTTGATGCACTCTGCCAGAGTCACTTCCAAGATCAAGTCGATCTAACGTTTGCCAGAGAACCATTGTTCCTTTTGCCCCGAGCATGGACAACCCAGGAAGAACTTTAAGCTCTGCGGGGCTCGGAGTTTTTAGTACCCATTTATTTTTCGCTCTCACCAAATCAAGATCCCATTGCCTCGATGACAGCACCCCATCTGAAAAAGAAACCACGGTAACTTTCCGGCACTGAGAAAACGATGCCGTTTTCAGACCCAATCCAAAGCGCCCAAGATCATCGACGCTTCTTAAGGCAAGGGGGTCTTTCCCACCAGGACGCATCGCTTCGACAAGTTCGGATTCTGTCATTCCAAGTCCGTCGTCAAAAATAGCTAACCAAGGTGAGCTTTCGCATTCCCAACCAAAGCGGATATCTATTCGAGTTGCAGAGGCAGAAATTGAATTATCAATGACATCCGCAACTGCGGACTCTAGTGAGTAGCCAATATCTCTGAGAGCCTCGACCATACTCGAAGCATTTGGATCGACAACAGTTAAGCCATCATCAAAAGAGTGTGTAAGCGAAGTGGCTACAATTGTTTTAACAGGATTATTCATTTGTTATGAAAGGGTAGGAATAACCTCGGTACGGATTAAACCATGCCAATCATAACGGTAAGTCAACATATTTATGTAATTTTATTTATTTTCCGAAGTGCTGACGAATGTCTCCTTATTGCTATAGCGTCTTGCTAATAGCCTGCCACAAAGCGTCCATCCATATACAATTAAATCAGGATGGGAGCGACCGTCCGGATTGGCCGATTATGTAGATTGCTCGATTATGTGGACTTGATTCTGATGATGCGCGCC
>CAYZPM010000068.1:0-14487 GCA_964480365.1 uncultured Gallionellaceae bacterium | reverse complement strand
GGCGGCAACAGACAAACCGAACCTATCGCCAACGCGCCACATCTCTACTCTACCGAATAAATTTGCTTCGCTCGCCCTGCGCCTATCCCCGAGGCAAAACCTCGGGGTATTACGGCGCAGAAAAACAAAAACGGCGAGCTATGCTTAAAGTCAAAGTCGCGTTGTCCCGCGCCAAGAGCGCGGGGAATACAAGTTTAAGACGTTCTCTTCAAATCTAAATTAACCACGAAATACGATTTGACTACCGCGTTAATTTTTACCCATAAATTCATAATCAGCCACAAATTACGGATGCCCATAAAATAACGGCAAGTTATCGACAAATGCACCCGCAAAGAGTAGGCCATGGACAACTGCTTTCTCCATGATGAAACTTAATACCCATCTAATTTACGGCCTGCTCGCTTGCGTGCTGCTGATCAGTGCGCCGCATGCCGAACATCTGCCGTTATGGGTCAGCTTACTGAGCGCCATGCTACTGTGCTGGCGATCTTATCTTGCATACAGCAACAAGCCTTTGCCGCCACGTTGGCTGTTGCTCTCAATCGTGGCTGGCGGCGTAGGCGGAATCCTCATCGGCTTCCATACGATATTTGGGCGCGATGCCGGCGTCACCCTGCTGATCCTGCTGGCCGCGCTCAAACTGCTGGAAGTTCGATCTGCACGCGATGCAACTATCGTGATTTACCTCGCCTGCTTCGTCGTCATCACCGAGTTTTTTTATTCGCAAAGCATACTCACGGCGTTGTTTATGTTCGCCACGCTGCTGATCATTCTGGCAACATGGATACATCTGCAATCCGGCACTCTGGCTCTGCGCCCGCGCTTGCGCATTGCCGGGATACTGCTGCTTCAGGCGATCCCGCTCACACTCATTCTGTTCGTTCTGTTCCCGCGCGTGCAGGGACCGCTGTGGGGCTTGCCGCAGGATGCTTACGCCAGCAGCGGTCTGGACGACAAGATGTCGCCCGGCAGCGTGGGCCATCTTGCGCTGTCCGATGCGGTGGCGTTCCGCGTAGTGTTCAACGGACAACCGCCGCAACGAAATCAGATGTACTGGCGCGGGCCGGTGTTGTGGAATTTCGATGGTCATACCTGGACAACGGGCCGAAATGGCTTTGTGCGCATCAAACCTACGCAACTGGACAACTTGACCTATCCCATCGATTACACGGTCACGCTGGAACCGCACAACAAAACCTGGCTGTTCACGCTGGAGATGCCTACCCAGATTTCGGTTCCGGCTGTGATGACTTACGATTTTCAGGTACAGCAAAAGTCCCCGATCACCTCACGCCTGCGCTATACCGCACATTCGCAACTCGGTTACCGCGCCAATGGCGAGGAAGACCCACGCCAGTTGCAGCGGGCGTTGATTATCCCGCGCAACCTCAACCCGCGCGCGCAACAACTCGCTGCAGAGTGGCGTGCCAATTCGGACAACGACGAAACCATAACGCGCACTGCTCTCGCTTATTTCAATCGCGAAGGCTTCCAGTACACCTTGTCGCCGCCGCCGCTGGGTGCTCAAGAGATAGACGATTTTCTGTTCGAAACGCGCAAAGGCTTCTGTGAACACTACGCTTCCAGCTTTGTGTTCCTGATGCGAGCGGCAGGTATTCCGGCGCGCGTCGTTACCGGCTATCAGGGCGGCGAATACAATGAACTTGGCAATTACTACATCGTGCGCCAGTCCGATGCCCATGCCTGGGCCGAAGTATGGTTACGCGGGCGCGGCTGGGTGCGTATCGACCCCACCGCCGCCATCGCCCCGGCACGCGTTGAGTTTGGCATGGCCGCCGCCCTGCCTGCGAGCGACAGTGCCGCGCTGCCCTGGATGACGCGCACACAATCTCCATGGCTGAAAAACTTCCGGTTCAATCTGGATGCACTGACCAACCAATGGAACCAGTGGGTGCTTGGCTACAATCAGGAACGGCAATTCGCTTTCCTCACCCGGATGGGGATGGAAGAAATCACTTGGCAAAACATGGCATCCATCATGCTGGGTGGCATGGCGCTGTTGGTCGGATTATTTACCCTGCTCATGCTGCGTAAACTGACGGTGCGGAATACCGACGAAGCGCAGCGCCTGTACCTGAAATTTTGCCGTACGCTGTCCAAAAAAGGCATTGTGCGTAGCGCACACGAAGGACCGCAAGACTTTGCCGTCCGCGCCATGCAAATAAAATCGCAACTCGCCCCCGCCATCGCCGACATCACTGCGCGTTATGTCGCGTTGCGCTATGGGGATCAGCTTGATGCCGGTGCTTTGCAAGCCTTACGCCGCGCGGTATCGGCATTCAAACTATAAAACTGCGCCCGACATGGTGGGCACAGCCCGACCAAAGCAAGCCTTGCACCGCGCTGTTGCAGCATTCAAGTTATAATTCGCGGACACTCATAGCACAAACTCATCATGCAAATCACCCGCCGACTCGAATTCGATGCAGGCCACCGCATCCCCAACCACAACAGCCAGTGCAAGCATCTGCACGGCCACCGCTATGCCATTGAGATCACCCTGTCCGGCGAGATCATCACCACCGAAGGAGTGTCCGAACAGGGCATGGTCATGGACTTTTCAGATGTGAAGCGCATCGCCAAGGAACAATTGGTGGACGCTTGGGATCACGCCTTTCTGGTATATCGCGGCGACCTCGTGGTACTTGATTTCTTAAACACCTTACCCGACCACAAGACAGTGGTAATGGAAGTGCCCCCCACCGCAGAAAATCTGGCGATGCTCGCGTTCAAGCAGCTCGACAGCGCCTATCGCGACACCTATGGAAACCACCTGCAACTGGAACGGGTGCGCATCTACGAAACTCCGAACAACTGGGCGGATTGCCTGGGATAATTTTTTCAACCCGTGAGGAAAACCAATAATGTTCACGTTGCCCTCCATGTGGAATCTGGTCATCTCCACCATCGTGTTCTTCATCGCCGCCTGGTACCTTCACCGCTATCTGGAAGAGCAGGGAATCCCAAAGGGCATGACGCGCAAGTTACTGGTTTTTTCTCTCGCCTCTCTGGTATCATGGGGTGCGGGAGAGGTAACGGACTGGGCTCAGGAAAAAATCGAAGGGCCGCAACCCGCAGCTAAAACCACAGACGACTTGTCGCAACAACTGAAGGCAGTCCTTCAGCCGCAACCATAATCAATGAAACGCATCGGCAAATATGAGATTGTCAGGAAGCTGGGCAGCGGTGCGACCAGCACAGTCTATCTGGCGCTGGATCAATTTAACAATCAGCAAGTAGCACTCAAGTTATTCAATCCGGCTTCCGTGCGGAGTGCGGTAAATATCAACGCCTATCGTAAGCTACTGCTTACCGAGGCTTCCCTGGCCGGCAGATTGTCGCACCCGCACATCGTAAAAATATTTGATGCGGTGCTGGACGGCGAATCAAACTACATGGTGATGGAATACTTTGAGGGCGAGACTCTGGAAATATATACCAAAGTGGATCGGCTTTTGCCGTTCAGCACGGTTGCAGAAATCATTTACAAATGCGGCAACGCATTGGAATATGCGCAGCAGCACGGCGTAATACACCGCGACATCAAGCCCGCAAACATTCTGATGCAGAACGAAGGCGACATCAAAATCACAGATTTCGGATCGGCGCTAATCGAAAACCCGCACGTCTCCCAGCAGATGACCCAAGTGGCAGGCGTGGGCTCTCCCGCCTATATGTCGCCGGAGCAGATCAAGGATGAGCCACTGACCCACCAGACGGATATCTATTCGCTCGGAGTAACGCTGTACATGTTATTGACCGGCAGGGTGCCATTTCATGCGGACAACAGCTACAGTTTGCTCTACCAGATAATGCACAGCGATCCGCCCCCGCCCAGAACGTTGCGTCCGGATATTCCACAAGAGCTGGAGGCCATCGTGCAGCATGCGATGCAGAAGGATTCGTCGAAACGCTACCAAACTTGGGGCGAATTTACGCGCGATCTGGTGCATTTTTTCAACAGCAATGCGGAGGTGCAGGCAAATATTTCCGATACGGAAAAATTCAACACCATGCGCTCACTGCACTTTTTCCAGAACGTCGGCGATATCGAACTATGGGAGGTGCTGCGCATTAGCGACTGGCGCGATGTGCGCAAGGACGAATGTATCCTGCAAGAAGGGAAACAATGCCGTGAGTTTTTCATTCTGGCCAGCGGCGAGTTGAAAGTAACGAGACAAGGAAATGTGTTGGATACGCTGCATAGGGGTGACTGCTTCGGTGAAATGAAGCACTTCCCCGATATCAATTTATTGCGTACCACCGGAGTGGTAGCGGAGACCGACGCCACCCTGATCGAGATCAACCTGGATGTGCTGGCCAAGGCCTCGGTGGAATGCCGTTTCCAGTTTGACGATGCATTCCTGTATATTCTGCTGAAACATTTGGATAAGGCGAACACGCGCATTTCGAGCCTGTTGAGCAAGTGATGGACTGAAGCTTACCCCAGCATCGCCTTCAACCGCGCCAGTTTCGCCATCCCTTCCCCTTTGCTGATCTCCGGCTTACTGCCTGCTGGTAGCGCACCGGTGAAAATAACTTCATCTGTGGGTAGTTCTTTTAGGAAACGGCTCGGCTCGCAACTCTTCCATTCCTTGCCCTGCCTGCGTTTGATGCAGTAGCTGATTTGCAGCGAACGTTGTGCGCGGGTGATGCCGACATACATCAGGCGGCGTTCTTCTTCGATCTGCTCTGGCGCCTCGCTACGCTGGTGAGGCAGGATATTTTCCTCAACACCGACCATAAACACGTGCCCGTATTCCAATCCTTTTGCTGCATGCAACGTGGAGAGCGAGACCGCATCGGCTTCCACCTCCCCCGATTCGAGCAAATTCATCAAGGCGATGGTTTGCGTCATCGCCAGCAAGGTCTTGCCGTCAGCTTCGGATTTGCGGCTGATCCAACCGACAAAGTCCATGACGTTGGCCCATTTGGTTTCGGCTTGGCGCGGCTCGTGGCTGTCGAATAGCCACGTCTCGTAAGCGATTGCGCTCATCAAGTCTGACAGCACCGGTGCGCACTCTTCCTTGTCGGCGCGCGCCTCCATGCGGTTGATGAAGTTGCAGAAAGTCAGCAGGTCTTCGTGTTGCCGGGGATTGAGCTGGTGCGCCATGGCGCTTTCGAATGCGGCTTCGAACAGGCTGATATTGCGCGTTCCAGCATAGCTGGCAAGCTTTTCCAGCGTTTGGTTACCAATACCGCGCTTGGGGGTGGTAATCGCGCGGATGAAGGCAGGATCATCTTCGGTATTGGCGATCAGCCGCAGATAGGCGGTAATATCCTTGATTTCTGCGCAATCAAAAAACGAGGTGCCGCCGCTCACGGTGTAAGGCACTTTTTGCTCGCGCAACTGCTGCTCGAAGACGCGTGACAAATGGTTACTGCGATACAGGATGGCGTAATCGGAAAAACGGGTCTGGTGCTCAAACTTGTGCCCCATCAGCCGCATCACCACCGATTCCGCTTCATGGGCATCGTCTTTCGCCGCGAATACGCGGATGGGATCACCCGGCCCGTGGTCGCTCCACAGCTTTTTCTCGAACAACTTGGTGTTGTTGCTAATTACATGATTGGCACAAGTCAGGATGCGCTGCGAGGAACGGTAATTCTGTTCCAGCTTGATGACGCGCAGAGTCGGGTGGTCGTTTTGCAAGTTCTGCAAATTCGCGGTGCTCGCCCCGCGCCATGCGTAAATTGCCTGATCGTCGTCACCCACGGCAGTGAGTGCAGCACGACTGCCCGCCAGCAAGCGGGTCATCTGGTACTGGCAATCGTTGGTATCCTGATATTCGTCTATCAGCAGGTATCGGAAACGTTGCTGCCAACGCTCTAACGCTTCGGGGAAATTCTGGAATAGTTCGACCGGCAGACGGATCAAATCGTCAAAGTCCATCGCCTGATAGGCGCGCAGCGTTTCCTGATAGCGCCCATACAGCAGCGCATTGCGTTGCTCCGCTTCGCTTTCAACCAGACTCAGCGCCTGTTCCGGCGAGATGAACGAAGATTTCCAGTTGGACATCACGCTTTGTGCGATGCGGATATCCTGCTTGTCCGGCGCACCCAGCAATTCGCTGATGATCTTTCCTGTATCCGCGCTGTCGAAAATGGAGAATTGCTTTTTGTAGCCGAGCAACCCGGCTTCTTCGCGCAGGATTTGCATGCCCAGCGCATGGAAGGTGCTGATGGTCAGCCCTTTGCCATCGCGCCCGGTCAGCAGCTTGCCCACGCGCTCGCGCATCTCGTTGGCGGCCTTGTTGGTGAAGGTAATGGCAGCGATATTGCGCGGCGAGTAGCCGCATTGCTCGATCAGATAGGCTAGCTTGTGGGTAATGACGCCAGTCTTGCCGCTTCCGGCTCCGGCCAACACCAGCAAGGGGCCGTCCAGATATTTCACCGCTTCTCGTTGTGTGGGATTAAGTTTGTTCAGCATTAAAATGTGGCGCAGAGCCGAATTCGAAGAGGTACAGAGATTTCTCTCAGACGGACTTCAAGAGTCAGCTAAAATCCTATATTGTTTGTTAAATCATTACCTTGCATCACCTGCTATGATTTCAAGGCAACTACGGAAGGCACATGGATACTGAACGCAATTTTAGCATGGCTACGTTTAGGCTACGATCTTACTTAGGAATACTGCGGGTATGCGAGCATCCCAATGTCACAAGGATGAACACGGGAAATTGCCGTTTATAATTTGCAATTCCCCTTCTGTCCATTCCTTGCTTTCTAAAACAACTAATTTATGACATTATTCGACACACAACAGAAGCCAATTTGAAAGTGAACAGCGACAAAGCACCTCTGGTACGGCCATGAACCTAAAAATATCCATTCCCAAAGCACTTCCGCCACTAGAGTTGCCTGCAGATATATTGCCCTACGTCTCTATGATCCGGGAGCAATATCCCAGAATTGGCGAAAAGATTACGCTACTGTGGGGTTCTGTTGAGTTGCAAAAATACCTCAACAATCTCATTTTCGACGCACGAGGCGACCGCGAAGGTTTTCCAAAACATGTTGCCGCAGCACTGCTGCGAATACACAGGGATCACGCAAAACTGTTTGCAGAAGATGACACGCATCCCTGGAACAAGGTGATTGACTGATTCTCGCCATGGCAATAGAAAGCTCTTCTTTGCCTGCCGATAACTATTTCCCGATTAATTGGTAGTAAGGCACCGACCACCGCTAACTGCTCGTCAATCAGAAAAATCGTTTTGCCCGTTATCAATAAGCCTCCAAGTTGGCGCCATCCAAATTCAATGAGTGACGCCAAAACTGGTCGTCACGGTCAAATAGCCGATAGGTGCCGCGCGGCCCCCAACTGCCTGCCTGATAGCCATTGATGAAATCGCGCTCCATCGCCCATACCTTGAGGATGGGATCCACCACGCGCCATGCCGCTTCCACTTCGTCAATACGCAGGAACAGCGAAGGATCACCTTGCATCACGTCCAGCAACAGGCCGGCATAAGCGTCGAAGTCCTCGTCGTTGTCCTTGCGGTAAGTGGCGTCCAGGCTGAGTGAGCGCGTGTGCAAGTCCAGCCCCGGCACCTTGACCTGCATTTCTATTTTCATGCAATCGTCTGGCTGGATGCCCAGCATGATCCAGTTCGGTTGCGGGGGCCCCTGGCGTGTGCGGCGCAGCAAATCCTGCGGCGGGCTCTTGAAACGAATACAAATAGCCGAACTGTTCTCCGCCATGCGCTTGCCGGTACGCAAGTAAAACGGCACACCCGCCCAACGCCAGTTATCGACGAATAATTTCAGTGCCGCATAGGTTTCGGTAGTGCTGTCCGGCGCCACGCCAGCCTCCTCCAGATAGCCGGGAACTGTTTCGCCATTTATGCTGCCGCTGGTATATTGCCCGCGAAATGCATGGGCATGTACCGAGTTTTGTGTGATCGGACGTATCGCCTTTAGCACTTTCACTTTTTCGTCACGCAAGTGTTCGGCGGAGATGGTCAAGGGCGGTTCCATTGCCACCAGCGCAAGCAGTTGCAACAAGTGGCTCTGGATCATGTCGCGCAACGCACCTGCGCCTTCATAGTAACCAGCGCGGCCTCCGATACCCAGAGTTTCGGATTGGGTAATTTGCACATGGTCAATGTAATGGTGGTTCCACAGCGGCTCCAGCAACAGGTTTGCGAAGCGGAACACCATTACGTTCTGCACCGTACCCTTGCCGAGGTAATGATCAATACGATATATCTGCGGCTCGTTCAAGTGCTTGTATAAGCTGCTTTGCAGAGTCTGTGCGCTCAACAAATCATAACCGAATGGTTTTTCGATTACCACTCGACGCCAGCCACTGTGTTCCTTGAGCAAACCAACATTGCCTAATTTGTCCACGATATCCGGGAATGCAGCCGGACTAACCGACATATAAAACACCATGTTGTGAGGGAAAGCCCCTTCTTCCAGCATCTGTTGCAAACGCTGGTAGGCCGCATCATCGCCGGGCAGAATGGCGTGGTAGTGCATGCGTGCGCAAAAGCGTTCAAGTGCCTCTTTATCTATCCCCTCCGGATAAACTGCCTCCAACATCTTGACGATCTCAGCTATCCATTCCTCGCGCTGCCGCAGTTCGATGCTACAACCGACTATGGCTAATTGTTCCGGCAACCGCTTGACTAACTCCAGACGAAAAAGCGACGGGATCAATTTGAGTCGGCTCAGGTTGCCGGCTGCGCCGAATATCACCAGCGTACTAGGTTCCATGACTTTCATGATTATCCGTTCGTCGTATGTTTGACGGTATGTCCGCCGAAGGCATTGCGCATGGTTGATAGCAAACGATAACCGTAACCGGTTTCGTTCTGGCTGGTAAAGCGCATTTGCAGCGCCAGCGTTAGCACGGGCGCCGCGACACCTTGATCGATTGCCTCCACCACCGTCCAGCGGCCTTCGCCGGAGTCAGGCACATACGGCGCCACTTGCGCCAACTCTTGATCGTGTTTCAAGGCTTCTGCGGTGAGATCGAGCAACCAACTGCGCACCACCGAACTATGCCGCCACAACTCAGTAATCTGCGCCAAGTCGAGTGCAAATTCTTCTTTGCCGCGCAACAATTCCAGACCTTCGGCAAAAGACTGCATCATGCCGTACTCGATGCCGTTGTGGATCATCTTGGTGAAATGACCCGATCCGACCGGCCCCACATGCGCCCAGCCGCGCTCCGCGGATGGCGCCAGAACCTTGAGAATGGGAGCCATGATTTGCGCCACTTCCGGAGTACCCCCCACCATCAGGCAATAACCATTCTCCAGCCCCCATATGCCCCCTGAAGTACCTGAATCCATGAAGCCGATGCCCTGCTCCGCCAGCCATGCACCGCGCCGCTGGCTGTCGTGGTAATTCGAATTGCCGCCATCCACGATGATGTCGCCTTTAGCCAGCAGCGGCGCCAGCGCACGAATCTGCTGCTCGGTCAGATCGCCGCTCGGCAGCATTAGCCACACTACGCGCGGGCCGGATAATTTTGTGACGGCGTTTTCCACCGAGGAAGCGGCAATCATGCCCTCCTCCTTGGCTAGTTGCGCGACCACCTCTGTGGCGCGGTCATACCCCACCACCTCAATGCCGCCCCGGCACAACCTGCGCACCATGTTTCCGCCCATCTTGCCCAGCCCTATCATCGCCAATCGCATAAAACCTCCCTTGGAAAATCAATTTAATTACACGAGCAATTCGTGCCAGCCGCAGAGTCGCATTTATATGAAACACGCCAACAGATGTTTTACAGCATCCTCAAACACGCTGCATAATGCCATGCGAATTATCCTACACCCACATTATGCCTTCATTAAACAACAAGCAACAATGCCGCTGGCACAGTTACAGCACAACCGCCGAACTGGAGCAAGCGGCAGTGCAGGCAATACTGTACGCCGCTCATCAAGCAATCAGCCAGCGCGCTGCATTCCACATCGTGCTGGCTGGCGGCACAACACCACGCCGGATCTATGAGTCGCTACGCAAAGCCGATGCGGACTGGGCTACATGGCATGTGTATTTCGGCGACGAGCGCTGCCTGCCACCCGACCATGTCGAACGCAACAGCCGCATGACCGCGCTGGCCTGGCTGGATCATGTAGCCATTCCGTCCGAACAGATTCATCCCATCTCTGTTGAACTGGGCGCAGAAGCCGCCGCCAGCAGTTATGTGCAAACAGTGAATGGAATCGAACAGTTTGATCTGGTGTTGCTGGGGCTGGGCGAAGATGGCCACACTGCCAGCCTGTTCCCGAATCACGACTGGGGCACTACGCCAGACGCCCCAGACGCCATCGCCATACACAATGCCCCCAAGCCACCGCCTGAGCGCGTTTCACTCAGCGCACATCGTCTGGGCGCGGCGCGTCAGCTCATGTTTCTGGTTACAGGGGAAGCAAAGCGGCAGGCAGTAAAGGATTGGCGCAATGGAGTGGGTATTCCCGCTACGTCCATCGCTCCGGCAAGCGGGGTGGATATTTATGTTGAGGCTGCGTTGCTGAGGTAGGATGCAATGGAATAACATGGGATGCTTTATCGCAACTCTACAGAAATAACTTTGTCCTCTTCGTGGAATGCTTGTCCTTGCTGGATTCCCGCCTGATGAACTACCTAGCCATTCGACTAAGCTGGCAAAACAACACCATAAGAGTCGCTGGTTATGCGCGAGAATGAGAGGCTTATGGATTATTTGGGTTAAAAGAAATCTTCTTCACGCTGATGACGTATGGCGAGCACGGTCACGGTCTGGCTGTCTTCGATTTCAAACAACGCGACGTAGCCATTTGCACCAAAGCTGATAATCAATTCGCGCAATAGAGGATGTTCCGGCGATGCCTTGCGGCAACTGAATGGAAAAGTGCGCAAGAATCCGATGCCTTTGGCAATAGCCGTGCGGGCGCGTCTGGCGGCTTTCGCATCCCTCTCAGCGAGAAAATCGAACAAACGTTGCAAGTCTTTCGCGGCAGCAGGCGCAAATCGAACCGTGTAATTCACTTGCAGGCAGTCGTCTTGCGCGAATGCGCCAGCGTTTTATCGAGTCCCTCCAGCACTTCATCAGCCGAAACATAATTACCTGTCCGGCGCGCTTCATCCCGCGCCGCCAGCCCTCGCGCGACAAACTCCTGCTGCATCGTTCGGCGCAGGATGTTGAATTGAATCGCCTCCAGCACAAAACCGGAAAGCGTTTCACCTTCCCTTAACGCCGCCTCGGCAGCGGCACGCACACTCTCGTTCACCCGCAGCGGCGGAATAGTGGAAGTTTTAGTTGCGGTTTTCATTATTCACTCCTATTCGCATTACATATGCGATGCAGTATCTTCCCATCCGGTTAAAAATGCAAATTGCTCGGTGCGCTCGATAGTACAACATTATCAAAATACGCAATTGACCAGTCAATTCTTTGTGGCGCAACAGGCAAGCTGGCGTAAAATGCGCGCTCCTTATTTTTAGTTTAAGCCATGACCATACGTACTCGTTTCGCGCCCAGTCCTACGGGCTATCTGCATATCGGTGGCGCCCGCACGGCGCTGTTTTCCTGGGCGTATGCGCGCAAGCACGGCGGCACTTTCATCCTGCGCATCGAAGATACCGATGTGGAACGTTCCACGCCCGAGGCGGTGCAGGCCATTCTGGATGGCATGGCATGGCTTGATCTGGCTTACGACGAGGGCCCGTTCTATCAGATGCAGCGCATGGAACGCTACAAGACGGTGATTCAGCAGATGCTGGATGAGGGTACGGCTTATCATTGCTATACCTCCCCGGCAGAGCTGGAGGCAATACGCGAGGCACAACGCGCACGCGGCGAGAAGCCGCGCTACGATGGCTGCTGGCGTCCGGAACCCGGTAAGGTGCTGCCTGCCCCGCCCGCTGAGGTAAAACCGGTGGTGCGCTTCAAGAACCCTGCCCAAGGTTCGGTGATGTGGAAGGATTTGGTCAAAGGCGTTATCGAATTCGACAATGGGGAGTTGGATGACCTCATCATCGCGCGCGCCGATGGCACGCCCACCTATAATTTCTGCGTGGTAGTGGACGACTGGGACATGGGCATTACGCATGTGATACGCGGCGACGACCATGTCAACAATACACCGCGCCAGATCAACATACTTAAGGCGCTCGGCGCGACGGTTCCGCAATATGCACATCTGTCCATGATCCTCGGCGACGACGGCACCAAGCTTTCCAAGCGCCACGGCGCGGTCAGCGTCATGCAATATGATGAAGACGGCTACCTGCCGGAGGCAGTGATCAATTATCTGGCGCGGCTGGGATGGTCGCACGGCGACGAAGAAATATTTTCGGTGGAGCAATTTTGCTCATGGTTCGACCTCGACCACATCACGCCGTCCGCCGCGCAGTTCAACACCGAAAAACTGAATTGGGTCAACCAGCATTATCTGAAGCAGGCAGACAATGCACGTCTCGCCGCACTGGTGCTGCCGCGCCTGGCAGCGCGCGGCGTGACGGTAATTGCCGCTCCAGCGCTGGAGTCCATCGTGGCGCTTTACAAAGAACGTGTGGTAACGCTCAACGAATTGGCCGATGCCGCCGAAGTATTCTATATCGACCTGCATCCCGCGAAGGAATTGCTGGAAGTGCAGCTTTCCCCCGAAGCGGTACCCGCCTTGCGTGAATTGGCGGAACGTTTCAAGGATGTGGCGTGGGAAGCACCGGCAGTCAGCGCGGCCATCAAGGAAATAATCGGCAAGCATGGTTTGAAAATGCCCAAGCTGGCAATGCCGTTGCGCGTGATGCTGGTTGGACAAACGCACACCCCTTCGGTCGATGCTGTGGTGACGTTGTTCCCACGCGAGACCGTGTTGTCGCGCATGGCGCGAAATCTCCCGTAACTTTGCTTTACAAGGAGGGATGCGATCATTATAATGCGCCCTCTTTTTGGGGGTATAGCTCAGCTGGGAGAGCGCTTGCATGGCATGCAAGAGGTCAGCGGTTCGATCCCGCTTATCTCCACCAATTTGAAGAGTAGCACCAAGCCCTTTAGTCCCCATCGTCTAGAGGCCTAGGACACCGCCCTTTCACGGCGATAACACGAGTTCGAATCTCGTTGGGGACGCCACTTAAAAATCATGCCGTTACGCATGATTTATCAAAAAATCAATATCTTATCGTATAGCGCAAGCATTGCATTAGGTTGCGCTGTATTGCATTGGATTGCGTCGAATTGCGAAAAAACTTAGTGCAAGAACACCAGAAAACACCAGATGAAAAGAACATCAGGTAAGATAGCCCAAGATCAAGACTGCTTATGCCCTCGCCCTGAACGGCAAGAGTTTACGGCACAAATGTTAAAATCAGAAAAACCAAGTCGAAAAAAAAGGGCTTGCTCTCGCAAACTCCCTTACCCTTTTTTTATTTTGTATTTTTCTTTTTGCCCCAAAGCCTATACGCCGCTTGTTATGGATTTAGGACGTCCCGGACGTCGCTTTACCGGCACATTAATTATCGCATGGGTCTTCAAGTCGATGTACACACCGACATCAATAATGGACCACAGCGTGTAGCGTCCCTTGCGATTGATAGGTTCAATGGGGAACGTCTCGCGCGACAGAGCTGAGGAAACTGATTCAGGGGACATCCTGACAATTTGGGCTACCTCCTCTGCATTTAAAAAAAACTGACCCGGAAATTTTTTCTCAAGCAGAGCAAGGGTAACTTCGGATACCGGATAAGAGGGGTTATTAAGCAGGGGGGAAGAATGCTTTGCAGTCAAAGCATTTCGACCCGACAAATTAGGATTTTTCATTGCACTCTCAACAAAAAATGAAGAGCTAGCGGCAAAATGCACGCTTAAAACTCTTTGTCTCTTGTTAGGGCCTTTGCAGCTTGGGATCATCCAAGCCTTTATTGAAAACCAATGCTGAGGCGCGTTATGCAGGCCTGTCTTCAAGCTTGCGATCGTGAGGCCGACATACGGTGGGTATTTAACTTCCACCCAGCTTGTCACAACTGACCTCATGGTACACCTACAAGTTTTTTTTCAAGCAAAAGCTGCGACAATAAAAGCAGTAATAAGAAAAGCAGTTATCCCTTTGACGCACGTAAATTTCTGTAGGGCAGATTTTTAATAAGGCAAGGATATCCAACTCATCGCTCCCCCCCCTGATGTAAAATTATTGCCAGCCCAACCATTACCCCTCCCCACCATGACCCGCGCAGACCTTATTGACCGCCTTGCCTCTCAGCACCCAAAGCTTCAAGCCAAAGATATCGAAATGGCCGTCAGAATCCTCCTTGATGGCATGGCTGCCACATTAGCCCAGGGTGATCGCATCGAAATTCGTGGCTTCGGCAGTTTCGCACTGAACTACCGCCCTTCCCGGCTTGGACGTAATCCAAAAACGGGGGCGCCTGTTAAAGTGCCGGCGAAGTACATGCCTCACTTCAAGGTAGGCATTGCGACACGAAGTCGCGTACAGAAGTTGTTTCTACTTCAAA
Organism: uncultured Gallionellaceae bacterium; assembly: GCA_964480365.1. Classification (GTDB taxonomy): domain Bacteria; phylum Pseudomonadota; class Gammaproteobacteria; order Burkholderiales; family Gallionellaceae; genus CAIQPV01. The sequence continues at coordinate 9 of CAYZPM010000068.1, read as the reverse complement.
TGAAGAAAC
>CAYZPM010000067.1:0-14941 GCA_964480365.1 uncultured Gallionellaceae bacterium | reverse complement strand
CTACCGAAAAGCCCGATCAAGGTGAAATCATCGCCGTGGGCAACGGCAAAATCGGCGACGATGGCAAGTTGCGTCCGATGAATGTAAAAGTCGGCGACAAAGTGTTGTTTGGCAAATACGCCGGACAGACCTTCAAGATGGACGGTCAGGAATACATGACCATGCACGAAGACGACATCATCGGCGTAGTTGAAGCCTAAGCAATTTACGAATTTCAGGAGAATAAAACATGGCAGCAAAAGACGTTAAATTTCATGACGCCGCACGCAACAAAATGGTAATCGGTGTCAACATTCTGGCCGATGCGGTGAAGGTTACCTTGGGTCCGAAAGGCCGCAACGTAGTGTTAGATCGTTCCTACGGCGCCCCCACCATCACCAAGGACGGCGTGTCCGTCGCCAAGGAAATCGAACTGAAGGACAAGTTCGAAAACATGGGCGCGCAAATGGTCAAGGAAGTCGCTTCCAAGACATCCGACGTGGCTGGTGACGGCACCACCACTGCGACCGTGCTGGCACAGTCCATCGTGCAGGAAGGCATGAAGTTCGTGGCCGCTGGCATGAACCCGATGGACTTGAAGCGCGGCATCGACAAGGCAGTTATCGCAGCCGTTGCCGAACTGAAGAAGATTTCCAAGCCTTGCACCACCAGCAAAGAAATCGCCCAAGTGGGCAGCATCTCCGCCAACTCTGACGCCAACATCGGCAAAATCATTGCCGACGCGATGGACAAGGTCGGCAAGGAAGGCGTCATCACTGTTGAGGACGGCAAGTCTCTCGATAGCGAACTCGAAGTTGTCGAAGGGATGCAGTTTGATCGCGGTTACCTGTCTCCGTACTTCATCAACAATCAAGACCGTCAAATCGCAACGATGGACAATCCTTTCATCCTGCTGCACGACAAGAAGGTTTCCAACATTCGCGACCTGCTACCGTTGTTGGAACAAGTCGCCAAGGCTGGCCGCCCGTTGCTGATCATCGCTGAAGATGTGGATGGCGAAGCGTTGGCTACGCTGGTGGTAAACAACATCCGTGGCATCCTGAAGACCGTTGCTGTCAAGGCTCCAGGCTTCGGCGATCGCCGCAAGGCCATGCTGGAAGACATCGCCATTCTGACCGGGGGCACCGTGATCGCCGAAGAAGTTGGCCTGTCGCTGGAGAAGGCCACGCTGGCCGAATTGGGCCAAGCCAAGCGCATCGAAGTGGGCAAGGAAGACACCATCATTATTGATGGCGCTGGCAAGGAAGATGCAATCAAGGGTCGTATCACCCAGATCAACAAGCAAGCCGAAGAGTCTACCAGCGACTACGACAAAGAAAAACTGCAAGAACGTAAAGCCAAGCTGGCTGGCGGCGTAGCGGTGATCAAGGTCGGTGCCGCAACCGAAGTCGAAATGAAAGAAAAGAAAGCACGCATCGAAGACGCACTGCATGCTACCCGTGCTGCTTGGGAAGAAGGCATCGTTCCCGGCGGCGGCGTAGCACTGCTGCGCGCCAAGATGGCAATGGATGGACTCAAGGGCGACAACCATGATCAAAACGCCGGAATCACCATCGTATTGCGCGCTATGGAATCCCCACTGCGCGCCATCGTGGCTAACGCGGGTGACGAGCCATCCGTCGTGGTTAACAAAGTGACAGAAGGCAAGGGCAGCTACGGCTACAACGCCGCGACCAGCGAATATGGCGACATGTTGGACATGGGCGTAGTTGACCCAACCAAAGTGACGCGCGTTGCATTGCAAAATGCAGCCTCCATCGCCGGTCTGATGCTGACCACTGCATGTATGGTTGCAGAATTGCCTGAAGACAAGCCAGCCGGTGGTATGGGTGGTGGCGATATGGGCGGCATGGGCGGCATGGGCGGCATGATGTAATTGCTGCACAACGTTCGCAGTTGGACCCTACAAACCCCGCCTCGTGCGGGGTTTGTCTTTGTTTAATCACCTCCCCATATTGAATTGACAGCTTGCCATGCATGCCGAAATGCGGTGAAATAGCGTTATGGACAACGATGACAAATACCGCCTCGATATCACCACCAAGGTAAATTACTTGGCCGAGCAATCCGACGAAGCCGACCATCGCTTTGTTTTTTCCTACACCATCACCCTCACCAATATCGGCGATACCGCCGTCAAGCTGATGAGCCGACACTGGATCATCACGGATGCCAACCGCGACGTGCAGGAAGTGCGTGGTCAGGGAGTCGTGGGAGAACAGCCGGTACTTAAACCCAAGCAAAGTTTCGAATACACCAGCGGCACCGTGCTCTCCACACAAGTGGGCACCATGTCCGGCAGCTACCAGATGGTGTCGGAAGACGGCACCAAGTTTGATGCGCCCATCCCTCAATTTGTGTTGAGCGTGCCGCGAGTTTTGCACTAGCCCTAAGCCAGATAAGCCGGAACCCAATGTAGGTCGGGCTTAACTAGCGACTTATGTCACCGTATTTTGGTGACTTAGTCGAATGGCTATGCAAAGCTTGCCTGACATCTTTTATTAACGGCGGGCAGCACCAAAGGCAGGCAATCCACTACGCGACAAGTCGCGTGTGGAGTTGACACAGCCCGCCCTACCACTAACGCAGATGCAAATCACAGAGAGTATCAAGATGGTGCAGATTCCGCGTACGCATTTCGGTCACACTATAGGTAGAGCCAATATTTTCGCCAAATGGCTGGCATTGGGGTTGAGCCTGTTGCTCGCCGCCTGTGTCGCGCCGCGCGTACCGCCCGTCGTCGCCCCGCCTGTTACACCTCCTCCACAAATCGTGGTGCCGCCCGTCGCACCGTTTGCCGCCAGCAAATGGGAAATGCTTCCCGATTGGCAGGCGCTCGATCTTGCGCCATCCTGGCCCGCATTGCTGCAAAGCTGCCGCGTGCTGAAAGCCAAACCGCACTGGCAAGAAATATGCGCCAGTGCCGAACAATTAGGCACCGGCGACAATGCAGCGCTGCGCACATTTTACGAAACCTGGTTCACGCCCTATCAGGTGCGCAACCCGGATGGCAGCGAACAAGGAATGATCACCGGCTACTATGAACCCAAGCTCTACGGCAGCCGCACTAAGACCGCACGCTTCCGCTATCCGCTCTACGCCGTACCGGACGACCTGCTCACTATTGATCTGGGCGAGGCATATCCTCAACTCAAAGACCTGCGCCTGCGCGGACGCTTGCAAGGCAAGCGCGTGGTTCCCTACTACAGTCGTGCGGAAATTGATGCCAAGGTCGACTCGCCCACCGACGCCAACGCGCTCAAGGCGCGTGAATTATTCTGGGTGGACAATGCGGTCGAACTGTTCTTCCTGCAAATCGAAGGCTCTGGTCGCATCGAGTTGCCGGATGGGAAACTGATGAAAGTCGGTTATGCCGATCAGAACGGCCACCCCTATGTCTCCATCGGCAAAAAGCTGGTTGAGGCTGGCGAACTCAAACTGGAAGAGGCCTCCATGCAGGGCATCAAAAACTGGGCGGAAAAAAATCCTGACAAATTGCCCGCGCTGCTAGCTCAGAATCCCAGTTACGTGTTCTTCCGCGAATTGCCGGATAGCCTGTCCGCACCGTTAGGCGCGCTGGGCGTGCCACTCACCGACGAATACAGCTTGGCGGTGGACGCGCGCACCATCCCGCTGGGTGCGCCGGTGTTCCTGTCCACCACCTATCCCAACGACAACGCTCCCCTCAACCGCCTGATGCTGGCGCAGGACACCGGCGGCGCCATTCGGGGCGCGGTGCGCGCAGATTTTTTCTGGGGCTTCGGTGAAACAGCCGCCACCCAGGCAGGCAAAATGAAACAGCAAGGGCGGATGTGGGTACTGTTTCCCAAGGGAGGCGAACCCAAATCAAATTGAGTGTAGTAGTCGCGCCGGTTGGGCATTTGCCCAAAAGTAGGCTTCACCTCTCAGTTGTATAATGCCAATTACTCATTCGCAGCAACACAGGCTCGCGGCTCACTATATGACAAAGAATTCAATTATCCGGATATTCCATTCATTTTGCGGCTCTGTTGCCATCGCGTTTTACTGCAATACCGGAACAGCGGTTGAACTCATTACGGAAATCCACAACCCGCCGCAGGAACTGTCCAGCGAACACTCTCTTGAAGAAGAAACCGCCCATATCCGTAAGCATCATTTAAAACGTTTGGAAGACAAGCTTACGATTGAACCAAAAATTCTGGAGCAGAACTGTAGATACGAATCGGATATTTCAACCAAACCGCCGACAAAGCGTGTTGCGTTGACCTTTGATGACGGCCCCGAACCTGTCCAGACCGAGTTCATTCTTGAAGTGCTAAAAAAATACAATATCTCCGCAGCCTTCTTCATGATAGGCGCAAAGGCGCAGCAGCACCCCGAGCTGGTTGAGAAAGTACGTGCGGCCAACCATCAGATCATCGGCAATCACTCTTGGGATCATCCCAATTTCCACGACATCAGTACCGCCGAACAAGCAGAACAAGTTTTACGCAATGAAACCCTGCTTGCCAATGACCTGAAACCGAAACTATTTCGCTATCCTTATGGAAACTCGTCCTGCGAGACCAATGAATTGGTGCGCGCTCGCGGTTACAAGATAGTGGGTTGGCACATAGATTCCTGCGATTGGGCGTTTGAAAAAACCGGCTCCGTCGATATAAAGGAAGCGATTTCATGCGGCGTACTTCCCCAATACCATAACGACTATGTAGGCCATGTAGTATCTGCGGCCAGAGCACGTAACGGCGGCATTATCCTGATGCATGAGATTCATCCAAACACGATGAAGCAATTGGAAGAAATTATTATGCAGTTGCGTGCCGATGGTTTTATTTTCGGTACGATTTTAGATGAGGATTTTCAGCTCTCCTTGCGCTAGAGCCATTCCGTTTTCACTTACCAGTTTCCTTGACTTGAGTATTCCCACCCCTTCAAAAAATAGTTTTCTCACTAAAAATACGCCAGCGCCCATTCTCGTTTTTCAGCCGCAATTCTTTTTTAGTCCCCTTCTCAAGATAACTGTCGGCGCGATAATCCTGAACAAAGCGCACTGTCGCAATGCCGTCGCCAGCAAAGGAAACTTCGATCTGCTTGAGTGCGACCTTGATCGAATGCGGCTTGGCTATACGTAATTCCCGCTGGGCTTCCCACTCTGCCAGCGACATTCCATCCGGTGTTCTAAAATCACCCGCATAGCAAGCCAGATAAGATTCAGCATCCTGCCGCGACCAAGCTCCTGCCCACTGCGTAACAGCCCTGCGGACATCGGTTTCCGCACTTTGTCCCGCATCCGGTTCTAATTTGGCTATTGCACTGTTAGCAGATACATACTTTGCCGAAGTCTTTCCCCTCATTGCCATCCTTGCTTGCAGAACGAAGTTGCTTGACGGTGACCAGTTGATCGGAATGACGACTCTACCAGACGGCTCAACCGGTTTAACCGATGGAATTTCGCTTGGGATTTTACTAACGAACAGCATGACAGCAACAACAAACAAAATACCGACTGCCAATCCCAAAAGGGCAACTTCGCGGAGCGAAAAAAACGACTTCGGTTCATGCTCAGGTAGCGCGGAATCTTCAATGGACTGACGTTCCATCTGGCCATTTTCTTGTTGAATAAGAAGTCGGCCCAATTTTAAGTCGAAATAGAGGCGTCCTTTGGCAGGTTTGCTCTCCTTACACGCGAGTGGATAATCCGTTAGTATTTCAAACAGAGTATTGGTGCAAATAGGTTTCCAATCGTGTTCAATTTCTGCCATATAACCCATGACCCACTCCTAACAATTTGAAAATGCTCCGTATTAGCAGCCGAAGGGTTCACAAGGTAGCAAAAAATATATTGGCCCCAAAGTCCGTTCGACTGTTTTTCAAATCAAGGATAGGCGGCGTGGAAAAAGGAATAGACGGTCTGTTTGTAGAAACCAAAGGGGGATTGCAAGCCATGAATGGCAATTTTAATACCAACGCGGATTTGAGTGGCCTAAGCGTGAGCATTGCATTAACACCATCATAAAGGTAAGGTATACGCTACGCAGCCAAAATCAAATCGTGGAGATACGAGCATGGATAATGAGAACATGTTGTACTTCGCATCCGTCGGTTCAGATGAATTAGCCAACACACTAAACAAGTGGCAACGTACTTCTTCCAGCGCTGGGGTATTGGCTTTATTGCCTGAAGCCGAGAAAGATTCTGTCCCCCTGCTGCAATCATTATGTGCGCAACATAGGATTGCGCTGGCCGGAGGAGTGTTTCCTGCTCTAGTCAAGGATGGCCAGTTCATTAATAAAGGCGTCTGGCTGTTGCATCTCGACACCATGCCTTATGTTGCGCTGCATGAGAACCTGCAACCCGACGCAGATGGCGCGGCGCAAGCTGCCCAGGAAATAGCTGCCGGGTTGCGCGAACATCTCAACGGGCCGCAACAATCCGCCACCCTGTTCATGCTGTTCGACGCTCTGGTGCCGAACATTTCCACCTTGCTCGACGAACTCTATCTGCAATTGGCCAACCGCGTGCACTACGCGGGTGCCAATGCAGGAAGCGAAACCTTCCAGCCCATGCCATGCCTGTTCGACGGCAAGCGCATCATCCAGAATGGTGCGCTGGTGATGCTGCTCAACCCGCACCACGGCGCGATCCTGGAGCATGGCTACTGCGTTCCGCCGCAAACGATGACCGCCACTTCGACCGAGGGCAACCGCATCGTGCAAATAGACTGGCGGCCTGCCTTCGAAGTGTACCGCGAGCTGGTGAGGACGCGGTTCGATGTGGAGATTACCCGCGATAATTTCTACCAGTATGGTGTGCACTTCCCCTTTGGTATCGTGCGCGCCAACCACAACGTGGTGGTGCGCATTCCGGTGGCATTGGGCGAGGATGGCTCATTGTTCTGCATTGGTGAAGTCCCGCCGAATTCGGTGCTGGCCCTGCTGGATGCTCCCGTAGTGGATTCCACCCAAACACTGGAAGCCTTGGCCAAAGGTTTGTCCGAGCTTAACGGCGGCTCAGTGGACAAGGAAGTGCTGTTGTTCTATTGCGCCGGACGCCGCCTGCATCTGGGCATGGATGCAGCAACCGCCGAACTGGGCGAGCTCAAACGGTGCACCGGGGCTGCACAGGTTGCGGGGGCGCTATCGCTGGGTGAAATTGGAGGTTCTACGCTGTGGGGTTATCCTTTGTTCCACAATGCCACCCTCGTGGCCGCGTTGTGGTAAGCCGTATCCCGCCACCGACATGCCGAGCAACCATATCCTCCCCGTCCTCTATGAAATGGCGCTGGTCATTGGCGGCGAGACCAGCCTCAAACCGCTGCTCACGCGCACCCTGCAGCGCCTTCTCTACCACACCTCTTTTCCGGCAGGCTTCATCTGCCTTGATTTACCCACCCCCACCGGGGAGGTGAATGAAATCCAGGAAGTAAGGATAGATGCTGCGGTAGGCGATTACGAACTTGTAGAGCTGATTGCAAAACCGGTGCATTTACCGGTGGCGCTACTACAGGGCGAGGCTTCGCGTGTAGAGGAAGATCCGCTCCTGCTATCCCGGCTCCCGGTCACCGCCGGACGTTACTGCGCCTATCTGCGCCTGCCCATCAACGGCTGCGGCGTGATCGTGCTGATCGCCCCGCAAATACCCGACAGCGATCTGCCGCTGACCCAAATATTCCAGCCAGTGATGGCAAACCTGGCCAAGGCCATCAAGCTCTGCCGCCAGCATGATGCACATACCTCGGAGCTGGTCGCTAAACGTGAGCAGGCGGAAAAATCGCTGCTGCGAAGCGAAAGTCACCTTCGCACCTTGGTTGAGTTAAGCCCTATCGGCATCATTCTCACCCAAGACGGGCTAATCGTGGATGCGAACGCGGCCTACATGCGCATGCACGGCTATGAAAATATTGATGAGTTGCGCGGAAAGCATCTACTCGACCATATTGCCCCACAATGCCTCGCTGAAATGGCGGAACGGGTAAGGCGGCGCAGCGAAGGCATGCCAGTAGAAAGTATTTATGAAACGGCAGGAATGCGAAAGGATGGCACGCAATTCCCGATGCTCGTTTCGGCAACCCGCGTGATCTTGCCGGATGGGCCATTGACCTTCTCCTTTCTTATCGACATCACCGAGCAAAAACAGGCTGATGAGCAAATCCGGCAGCTCGCTTTCTTCGACCCGTTGACCCATTTGCCCAATCGCCGCCTGCTGATGGATCAGATGGTGAAGACCATGGCTGCCAGCACACGTAGCGGATGGCATGGCGCCATGATCTTGCTTGATCTCGATCAGTTCAAGACGATCAATGACACACGGGGGCACAGCGTGGGCGATGACCTGTTGGTCGAGGTGGCAAGGCGTCTGCGGTATTGCGTACGCGGAGGGGATAGTCTGGCGCGCATTGGGGGGGACGAGTTCGTGGTGGTGCTGGAAGAATTGAGTTCCGATCAAAGCGAAGCATCCGTTCAAGCGCAACAGGCTGCGGAAAAGATTCGCGCCGAATTGGGTAAATACTACCTGCTCGACGGAAACGAGTACCACATCACGCCCAGCATCGGCATCGCCATGTTCCGTGGAAACCTACAGAGCACAGGGGATTTATTTGTCCATGCCGACACGGCCATGTATCAGTCCAAGGCAAGTGGGCGCAACACCATCCGTTTCTTCGACCCGGCCATGCAGGCCGCGCTGGAAGCGCGTAGCGAACTGGAGAAAGCCTTGCGCGGCGCACTGGCACGCAACGAGTTCCAGCTTTACTACCAGTTGCAGGTTAACCACCTTTTTCACCCCATCGGAGTGGAGGCGCTGCTGCGCTGGAAGCACCCGGAGCTGGGTATGGTATCACCAGAAAAATTTATCCCGGTTGCTGAGGAAACCGGCCTGATCCTGCCCATCGGGAAGTGGGTGCTGGAAACAGCGTGCGCACAGCTCGCGCGCTGGCAATCGCATCCGCAACTCAATCGGCTCAGTATCGCCGTCAATGTCAGCGCCCGCCAATTCCATCAAACCACTTTCGTGGCACAAGTCGAGAGCACGATAAAAGATCACGGCATCAGCCCTGAGCATCTGAAGCTGGAATTGACCGAAAGCCTGATCATGGAAAGCCTTGATGACGGAATTGAGAAAATGAAACTGCTGCGGAAGGTCGGCACACATTTTTCCATTGACGACTTCGGCACGGGCTATTCATCACTCTCTTATCTCAAGCGGCTGCCGCTGTATCAGATCAAGATAGATCAGTCCTTCGTGCGCGACATCACGACCAACCCCAACGATGCCGCCATCGTACGAACCATAATTGCCATGGCGGACAGCATGGGGCTGGATGTCATTGCGGAAGGGGTTGAAACCACGGAACAACGCGATTTCCTGAATCTCAGCGGCTGCCGGAAATACCAAGGTTATTTATTTGGCAAACCCTTGCCAGTGGAAGAATTGGAACGGTGCCTACTCGAAAACTAAACCTATTTTTGGCGCGAAGCAGCCACCCCTAAAAGAACTCTCACGACTCAGATAAACCCAGATTGTTCATTAGACCGAAAAACCCGTCGTTCCCGCGCAGGCGGGAGTCCAGATGATTAAAAATTCCCTGCGAAGCAGGACAACATCGCGGTTTTGTCCGCTTCGCGGAGTGCTATTCTTGCTGGATTCCCGCCTGCGCGGGAATGACGGTGCTAATGGATTATCTGGAATAAAGGCAACTTGGCCGCATTCTAAAAATGTTAATCGCAGTTTCATGCCTTGCAAAGATGGGGCACATAGGCCGTTGAATCACCCTGCTATCCGCCACTTGCCCTGCATCGAAAGTCCTGCCAAGAGATGACGAGCACATGATTTCCCTTTGAAAAATGCGTATATTGTGAACCCTACTTCTTCTGATAAGCCCATCCCCATGAGCAAGCAACCTTCCTCCGACATCATTGATGCGATATCTGCCAACAACGCGGGCCGCGACCCCGAGCGCCTGTCCATGAAGTACACCAAAATGGCGCAGAATCCTTTCATCTTCCTGCGCGGCGCCTGCCACCTGTTCTACGAAGCCCTGCCGGATACGCCCCTGTTCCGCGATGCGCCTCTCGCTTGGTGCTGCGGTGACCTGCATTTCGAGAATGTCGGCAGCTACAAGGGGGACAACCGGCTGGTCTATTTTGACATCAACGACTACGACGAAGCTGCTCTTGCTCCCGCAACTTGGGACATAGTTCGGCTGCTGACCAGCATCCAGTGTGGGGCTGATGCCCTCAACGCGACACACGCCGAAACCTTGGCCGTCAGCCAAAGCTGTCTCGATGCCTACCGCAGCGCTCTCATCTACGGCAAGCCCCTCTGGGTCGAGCGGGAAACTTCAGTCGGTCTCGTAAATGTGCTGTTGACCGCGTTGCAGGATCGTGAACGAGCTGCTTTCCTCGATAAACGCACAACCCGCAAAGGCCACCGACGCAGCCTGATATTGGACGGAGTAAAAGCACTGCCAGCCTCTGATGCCCAGAAAAAAATCGTTATCGAATTCATGGATAAATACGCTTCCAAGCAGCCTGACCCGAAGTTTTTTCAGGTGCTTGACATTGGACGCCGCATCGCAGGAACCGGTAGCCTCGGCGTAGAACGATTCGTGGTGTTGGTAGAGGGCAAAGGCTCCCCCGACAGCAACTACCTGCTCGACATCAAGGAAGCCAAGCCGTCTGCGATGGCGCCCCACCTCGCCCGCCTTGGCATCAAGCAACCGGCATGGCCGGACGAGGCAAGCCGGGTAGTCACCGTCCAGAAACGGATGCAGGCCGTAGACCACGCCTTTCTTCAACCGGTAAAACTCAACGGCCTCTCCTGCATCCTGAAGGGACTGCAACCCTCGGAAGATCGGGTGTCCATCGGCGAATGGGGCAAGAAACTGGATCGGCTCAAAGATGTTGTGTCCACCATGGGGCGCATTCTGGCTTGGGATCAACTTCGTGCTTCCGGGCGATCCGGGGCAGCCAACGCCGATGAGCTTATTGCCTTCGCACAACGTGGCGAGTGGGTGAAAGAGATGCTGGATGCCGCGACGGAAATGACTCTGATGACTCAGCAGCAGTGGAAAGTTTTCACGGAAACATCGGAAAACCGACTATCGGCGAAGCCAACCAAATAGGGGCTACTCTAGCGCCCCAAAAACCGGTCATGTGTTTTTCTGTTTCCGAGAAATCCTGTTCCTGACCATACGCGTCATGGCATCTCGAATGCGGGGCACGGTCAGATGTTTATACGGAAAGTCGGCTTTAGTATCGTCCAAATGCACCAGCATGCAGGCGTTGGCTTCGAATAACAGAACCTCGCCATTGGGGAGAATACTGCAATCCATACCACCGTAATCCAAGTCCATACGCTGCGCCACCTGCTCTATGGCAGCGGCGGCTTGGGGGCCGAACACTCGGCTCCAATCGGCCAAGAAATCCTCCTCTTCCCGTTTCTTCCACTCGGCGCGCTCCATCTCTGCACGCCAGTAATGAACCAGCCAGCTTTCGGCGATGGCAAGGTGGTAGGGAAACGGCTGACGATCAACGAAAATGAAGCGGTATTTCCGGTAGCAATCCTGAGAGCTTTTGAAGTCGTTAAAATCGGTCAACAGAAAGCGGTCATAGGGCACTTTCGCAAGGTACTCTGCCAAGTCAGAGGATGTCTGGATCAGGGCCAAATCCTCGCCGCCATGGGCACCGCCGGGACGAATCAGGAACGGATCAGCAAGGTCAGGCTGCCCCAACAATTCATCCCGCATCATCCAGCGCACACCAGGCACCAACAGTCCCGGAATATTTCCAAACAACTCACGAACCCGGTCGCGTCCCGTGCGAGCCACTCGGTCAGGCGGATTGAGAATCGGCTTTCCCAGGCGCGCTGAAAGCGTTTTCACCGATTCGACCTGACCGCCGTCCTTTTCAACCTCGCCCAGCGTGTTGAAAATCAAATCAACTTCGGTAAGCGCTTCATAGGCTACGCCACCCAACGGCGCATCCGGCTGATCAGGCGATAGCAGGGTCAGAGTCATCGTAGCGAACAGCGCCGGATCAAACAAATAGCGCGTGGGCACATGGCTCGCGCCAACACCACCCAACACCAAAATGGTGGCTTCAGGATGTTCAGGCCGTTCTTCCCACGCCAATCCTTGAGTGCGGGCACGCCGATTGAGCAAGGAAAGTGCCTCGTCATCACGGCGCAGACGGTACAAGGTCTTGGCAAGGTACTCGATGGCAACCGCGTTGTCCGCATCCATTTCCAGAATGGCGCGACATGCCTGCTCGGCGGTCACCCATTCTGACGCCTCGTAAGCGGCTCTGGATAGATGAGTCAGGATGGACATGCGCTCGGGCGTAGCATCGACCGGCGTAAAGTTCAGAGCCGCCAGATGGGCCTCGGCAGCTTCCCTGAACCGGCGGCAGTCGTAAAGCACCACTCCCCGATTGTCGTGGGCCACTCCGAAACAAGGATCAATACCCAAAGCCCGATCCAATGCCACCAAGGCTTCCTCCCATTGCCCCAAGCGATGGAGGGATACCGCCAGATCATTAAAGATGGGCGCGAGATCAGGCTTGCCCGCACCCGCCCGACGGAACAACGCGACGGCATCTCTATCGTTACCCTTAGCTTGAAGCAATTGCCCGAGATTGTGTAGTGTCAGAGGATTGTCTGGAGCCACCTCCAGATGCCGAAGAAATAGCGATTCTGCCTCGTCCTTGCCGGGACCATTCATCAAAATCATGCCTAACATACTCAATGCTTGCGGCTGACGGGGATCAATTTCCAGAACCTGCCGATACAGTGCCTCGGCCTCGGTCAGCCTGCCTTCCCGATGTTGGGCGAAGGCGGCTTTAAGCAGAGCATTTGAGGCAGATATGTTTTCCATTCTCGCTCAAGCCACAACGCGATTCGCGAGTTTTTCGGCAATTACCCATGAAATCTATTCATGACTACAAAGAATCCAAACGGAAACTTGTCGTCCGCGTTCAGCAATTTCATCCGTTTCCAACTTATCGGAAGAACCCGCTACAGAATATTTGATACCGTGCGAATTCATAAAAATCTGGGCTAATTCTCCACGTATAGCGAAATTAACATTTTGAGGTACGTTGCCTGTCAGTGCAGCCACGAGCATAGAAGCTTGTGAAACGACCACGCCCACGACCGCACCCGTTGAGTCTAATACAGGCCCACCGCTATTTCCTCCTTGAATCGGGGCGGAAAATTGAAAAAGTGAGTAATCATTTTGCATCCCTGCTACGGAATTAATTTGTCCAAACGTGGCTTTCGGCTCGGAAGATAAAATCCCCGGGAGAGGAAAACCAACCACGCCTATTTCCTCGCCAAGTTTTACTGGTTTCGACTGCGAGCGGAACTTTGCGACTTGGCTAAACATCATGGATGTTTTCAGGAGAGCTAAGTCATTTTTCGGATCCACCACTTCGACCGTCGCGGCACTTTTTTGAGCATCGACACCTTGAACCATAATAGTTTTGCAAGCATTTACGACATGGTTATTGGTGAGGATATAACCTTTTTTAGTTATAGCTATACCTGTTCCACTCGTAACCTTTGGTTTTTGCGCCGCGCCGGGTGGTGTGCTATTTCCTATGTTTGGTTGTGGCGAGCCTGCCATTGCACCACCACACACCAACGTATACGTGCGCTGCGAGAAGGGGGTTGAGGGCATATCTTTAAAACTATTTTTCCAATCCGGATTGGGGGTGCTTGCAGCAATTTGTTTCCCATCCAGATAGCCAACGGTAGAAATTAGGGCGAATTGCTTGCGCTGACAATCGAACGCAGTTGATTGTGTATGGCGATCAAATTTAAGGCCTTTTGAGTTTACCCTCGCTTTATCGTAAACAGTTAGAAAGGTGGCAATCCGGAAATTTCCTTCTTGACTGATTGAATCGAGATCAATATAGGACTTATCAAGAGTCGCACTTGTACTTTCACCGATTTCCTGGAGCCTTGAGGCATGGCACGAAATGCTGCCCAACGCAAAAAAAGCAATTGTTATTATTTTTATCAGGCTCTTTTCAATGTGGTAATTCAATGAAAGACTCATAGATAGACCTTCGTGTATTCGCAGTTAATAGACAGCGCTTTTTTGAGGCAAATTTGCGGGCAGGACTCTACAATATCGCAAAAATATTTTTGCTGCTTGTTTTTAACAATAGCGGGGTCTTGCACTCATTACTATCTATTGAAGAAGTTTTGACCATTCATTGACTTCCCAGCCTTCACTGGAAAGATCAATAACGGTCTGATGTACTTTTGGAGGGGTGTCTTGTAGAGTTGATTTTGCCGTTGGAAACGCCGCAAGTATCTCAGGTATTGTTGCCCAATCAGCCACTTTAGTTGTCTTTACCGTAAAGTAAACCCAGGCTGCTCTATATTCATCTAAAGTTATCGGCCCCTTCCACTTTAGAATTTTGTCTAATTCAGCCTGCGCATAACAAAACTTTCCTTCAACATAGTAGTGTTCACCTTTTTCTGTTCGTTTATAGGTTCTGAATTTTTGCATTTTCTCCATGACTTTTCGCTCAGATTCGCTGCTAACCAACAATCCTGCTGCCTCTAATGCCTTCAATTGTGAAGCCTGCCCAGTTGGCATCTGTAAGAAATTTTGCGGTAAATCCAAATTAACTTCGACTGTGTCTGACATAAAAGCGCCCATCCCAAACGTTGGACTCAGGCAAACATTGTTTCCATTTTTTGTGTTTAGGGATTTTGAAATCGCGTCAGAAAAGATTGCTTTATATTCATCCTTACTGAGGTGAGGTGGAGTTGACGAAATAGTTGAGCAGCCCGAACAAAAAGAAACAATTATTAAGAACATTGCGCTCAAAATTGCATGCGGTATATTTTTGTTCACCGTTTCCTCCTTAAATTACATTCTCGAATTGCCATTAGGGAAACGCAGATTTATTCATCCGAATTGCCAACGAAACTGAGATGCTAACCGTTA
>CAYZPM010000066.1:0-15230 GCA_964480365.1 uncultured Gallionellaceae bacterium | reverse complement strand
GTTTCTTCATTTGAAGTAGAAACAACTTCTGTACGCGACTTCGTGTCGCAATGCCAGACTTGAAATGTGGCACATACTTGGCTTGTATTTCCACTTTGTCGCCGGTCTTGGGATTCCTTCCAAGAAGTGCTGGTCGATAATTCAAGCCAAAACTACCAAAACCTCGAATTTCTGCACGCCCCCCATTTGATAGCGTGGCGGATATGGAGTCTAAGATCACCGCAACAGCCAAGGCGACATCTTTTGCAAGCAATTGAGGCTTTTGTTTGGCTAGGCGTGCGATGATGTCTGATCGGTTCATGGCGTGATTTTCGGTGTGATGTGATCAGTCACTTATTATTGCGATAGATGTTTAGTGAGGATGCGGCCTTGCTGTGCGGCTTTTTGAGTTGCCTCGATAATGCGTTCATCCAACTCTATATTGTGTTCACCATTGGCATGGAGACGCTTAAGAACGGCCTCGGCGAATTCGTGAATTGTGCGGGGGTAGCCGTTTGGATCATCGGACTGCGGGCTGGCTGCCTGAAAATACAGCATGCCGTTACATTGAGTGATGGCAAGCAGGTAGCAGTCATGCCCATGAGCGGTTACCTGCTTGTCGCGCACTTCGAAATATTGAGTCGCGCTGTATTGTGTCGCGTCACTTGATTTGCCGATCTGCGCGGCGATGGCTTCGATAAACGGTTGAGCCAGATTGAGTTGCGGCGTCAGAGTCATGTGATACTGGTCAGGACGCTCAATGATGAGAGGATTGTTCAGTGGCGGTGTCTTTCCTGGGCGGAAAAATATGAGAAACAGGACGGACAGGGTGATGATGGTGATCGTTTCAATCATGACTTTTATGCGATCCGCTGTGTAGTATTCTGGTTAAAATGAACTGGCGAACTCATTTGCTTGTGCGGTGTCTGCAATGTGACTGCGAATAACTCGCTGAACGTTTTCAAGCGCAGCGCAGTTATTTCAAATTCATAGGCTGGTGGCTTTACCTTGTAGAACTCAATCTTTCCTATAGCCTGCAGCCATACTGCGGTTCTGATCGATTGCCCGTAATCAAATCCCATTGGTCCCAAATGGCCTTTTATAAAATGCCATAGGCCTACAAATTTTCCTGCTTGTGAAAAATATATTTCGGC
The DNA here is from genome assembly GCA_964480365.1 of uncultured Gallionellaceae bacterium. Lineage (GTDB taxonomy): Bacteria > Pseudomonadota > Gammaproteobacteria > Burkholderiales > Gallionellaceae > CAIQPV01. The sequence continues at coordinate 14,097 of CAYZPM010000066.1, read as the reverse complement.
TCTCGCTAACTCGTGAAGAAACGTTTCTTGAGATACAAAGTTAAATTTGAGGGGCATGTTAAATTCGAAAATCATTTTCAGTATTAACGTACTGCCGACGATGCAGGCACGCTGCTTGCGGCTGACTTGCGTGCTTCCTGCTCCCGTGCCATTCGTTTTAGCTGTTCACGTTTCTCTGGGGGAGAGTTACTTATGATCTTGAATTTATTCCTTGCATGCTCGCGCTGCTCAGGCGTTAGCTTGCTCCATATTTCGAGCCTACTCTGGAACCGCCGTTTCTGTTCCTGAGTGAGTTTCGGAAAATGGTTAGTTGTATTCAATAGATTCTTTTGCAACTTGATAGGCAACGAATCCCACTGCGTTGCCAAAGGTTTTAAGGCTTCTTGCTGCAAAGGCGTTAACTCTATCCACTGCTTGTAAGGTTCCGCTGTAGCCAGATCGATCTGCAAGATCACAGAAAGACAAATTGCCAGGCAAAGGGTGCAAGTCCTTTTTAACAATGAATTATTCATTCAACAGTCGTCCCGCCAAATTGTGTGGGCTGATTAGTTACAGGTTATTCGTGTTCTTCCGGCTCGGCTAATAAGATATTTTGCTTATCGAGCTTCGCCCTGCAATCTTTGAGTTCGCCCATTCTTCTCAGTATTTCAAATATGTGACTGTAGTCCTTTTCTATTGCCACTATTTGCCCCTACCAAAGGGCGGCTCACAAAAACCTGAGTATCCAGATGTAAGGACGAATGGCAAAGCGGTAGTCTGGTTGATTTGATGGTCAATATTTTTCGATATCAAAAATCAGTGGTCACTACTATTCGCTTCACCGTTCGCCCCCTTATTGGCACTGATTTGTGCACCGTATGTGGCGAGGATTTTGTTGCTAATTTAACTGATGGCTAAAATCGTCTCTACGGTTCTCTTTCCAGCACTTCTCTTCGTGGCATGTCATCCGTGGTTTTTCATTACCAAAGCTGACCGTTTTGATTTGAGTCGGTAAGACACCAAGTAGTTCGAGGTTCTTTAGTGCTGTATTGGCACGTCTATCACCGAGTGCAAGGTTATATTCATCACTTCCACGCTCATCACAATTTCCCTCCACAGTAACTACGTCATTACTATGCGCATTGAGGAATGTCGCTTGTTTTTGAATAACATCCCGATACTCTGGTTTGAGTTCAGATTTATCAAAGTCAAAGAAAACACTTCGTTTTTGTAGATCGCGCATTTCAGTAGCAAGCCTTTCCGCAGCCAATCTTCTGGATTCGATATCTGCGTTATTGGCAGCGTTGCTTGTGGAATTTGATTTAGCTGGAGAACTATTTGTTTTGCTCGACTCAGATACTGGCGCGGGTTTTGTATTAGGCGTGGAAGCGCAAGCCGCAAGCAAAAACACAACTAAAGACATCGCAATATTTTTCATGACTGGAATTCCTTTATGTTAAGAAGTTAATAAAACCTGATGCATTACCAATAACGCATTCCTATAAATTAAGTTGACATAAATATAATTCAGGCTAATATTATTAGTATTCGATATAATTTGCAACAGGCTATCCACCACCTGACAAAAAGAGGGACATAAATTGAGCAAGCGCAGCAAAAATCAGCTTTCACTTCAAGTTCTTAAGAAATTCCGGATTATTTATGGCTCTGTTCGCCAGCATTTTCGCGAGATTGAACAAACCTGCGGTGTCACAGGATCTCAATTGTGGATATTGCAAGAAGTGAATAATGCTCCTGGCATTGGAGTCTCCGAATTATCAGAACGTTTATCCATACACCAATCCACTGGCAGTCAGCTTGTTGAAAAGCTTGTGGCCCGCAACTTAATAAATAAAGAGCGCAGCAAAGAAGATCAACGAAGAGTTGGGTTATGGTTGACTACCGAAGCTTCATCATTATTAAAAAATGCGCCTGGTCCTGCGGAAGGGATACTGCCGGAAGCTTTACAAGCATTGCCGGAATCGGCATTGCTTACTTTAGAGAATTCCCTGATTGAGGTCATTGGGCAGTTACGCATTCGAGACGACAAGCTTGCCGACAGCCCCCTATCCGATTTGTGAAAATCCAACATGTTGCCGCCGATTTGTAAATGTGCGGATGCTTTGAAAATTTGCGGGATTCTTTTTTCTGCTGGAGAAACCGATGATTCTTGATTGGAAACGTCGGCTCGTATTCTGGAGCGGGGCAGTTTGCGTAGGTTTGGTCGCAATATTGTTTGCAGTCGCCTGTGAGAAGGCGAATGATCTGTTCCACAAACTGCTTGCCATTTCACCTTATCTACCGCTGCTGATTACTCCTGTCGGACTCGTTCTGATTGTTATCATCACCCGAAGGTTCTTTCCTGGATCACAAGGCAGCGGCATTCCTCAAGCCATCGCATCGCTTGAACTAAATGAAAAACATGAGGTGCGCGAGCAAGTTCTTTCTCTGCGCGTAACAATTGGAAAAATCATTCTCACCATAATAGGACTTGTGTTTGGAGCGTCCGTTGGACGCGAAGGCCCCACCGTGCAAATCGGCGCATCCATCATGCATTACCTTGGAAATTTTGCTCATTTCCCTAAACACTATATGGAAAAAGGGCTGATCCTCGCCGGCTCTGCAGCAGGAGTTGCTGCCGCTTTCAATACACCGCTGGCTGGAATTGTTTTTGCAATCGAGGAAATGAGCCGTTCGTTTGAAAAGCACAACAGCACCACCATACTCATGACGGTGATTATCGCCGGGATCACTTCGCTTGCCGTTCTCGGGAATTATTCCTATTTTGGCCACACCTCTGCATCACTGGCATTTGGCAGCGAATGGAGCGTGGTCATTATTTGTGGAATAGCGGGTGGATTTTCTGGTGGAACTTTCAGCCGTTTGCTGATTGAAGTCAACAAGGGCCTGCCGGGACGCATTGGTGCATGGATGCAAACAAGGCCAGTGGCGTTCGCAGCAGTCTGTGGGTTAGCTCTGGCGCTATTGGGGTTGGCTTCTGACAATACCACTTATGGCAGCGGCTACAGCGAAGCGAAATCGCTTCTCAATGGCGGTACGACATTGCCAGAAAGTTACGGCCTGCTGAAAATCGCGGCCACAGTAGTTTCCTACATCAGCGGGATACCCGGTGGAATCCTGGCACCAACGCTTTCCGCAGGAGCGGGGCTTGGCGCCAACATTGCACACATCTTCACATCCGTGCCTGCTGGCGCTGTGATTATTCTTGGGATGGTGGCCTACTTCGCCGGTGTAACCCAAGCGCCGATCACAGCTTTCGTCATCGTAATGGAAATGACAGACAACCACGAAATGATATTGCCGCTAATGGCTGCCTCGTTTATTGCGAACGTTTGTTCACGGTTGGTGTGCCCAACTCCGCTGTATTACACCCTTGCGCAGCAATTCATTCGCGGCAATGTATCACCCGCTGGCCCCCAAGACTCCCGTAGCTAAACTTATTGAGATTTATTGAGATAGTAGAAGGGATTGCCATGAGGAACACTTTGATCGCTATTGTTGCATTTGTCATTTTTGGGAGCGTTTTTGCCGCCTATTTTTACTGGCTAAATAACCAGCCAAAACACCAGGCAGGACAAGCTCAGGCCGCGCCAGCATCTGCAACATCTGCACCACTCAAGCCGGTAATGCGCCAAGTAATTGATACTCCCCTCGCACCGCTACCGCTACCAGCACTGGCCCACAGCGACGATTTTATGATTAAGGCCCTGACCGATCTGATTCAAAATAAATCGTTGATTAATATCTTCCATACCGAACGAATCATTCACAATATTACTGCCACCATAGACAATCTAACCTATCGGCGTACGCCGATGCGCGTAATGCCTGTAGAAACGGTTTCGGGTAAATTCCTTACTGCTGGAACGGAAGACGATTTGATCATCAGTCCAATGAATGCGGAGCGCTATTCAGTTTATGTGGAAATTGCTGAAGAGATCGATACCAGGAAGTTGGTCGAGTTATATGTTCGCCTCTATCCGCTATTTCAGCGGTCTTATGAAGAACTGGGCTATCCAAAAAAATACTTTAATGACCGTCTGATCACTGTGCTCGACAATCTGCTGGCGGCGCCAGATATAAAGGAGCCAGTCAAGCTGCTCCAGTCCAATTTGTACTACCAATATGCTGACCCTGATCTTGAAGGACGATCCATAGGCCAGAGAATCCTCATGCGGTTAGGCAGCAATAACGAGGCAAAAGTAAAAACCAAGCTTCAAGCGATAAAACAAGAACTGATACTCCACATGCACGAAAAAATAGTTGGGCATAATGTGGGGATCTTTTGACGGAGAGTACCTCTATTTTTATGAAACATTTTGAAGATTTAGCAATAATACAATTCACTCAGAGTTCCTTCTGTTTTGCCTTATTTAATCAATGAACAGTGTAAATACAGGTTTGTTAAGGACAGAAATGAAATTGCAACGCTTTTTGGGGTTGCTGATTTTGCTTTGTGCCGCACTGCCTGCACGAGCATTGGATATTGAAATCACTGGAGCGGGCGAACACCAGATTCCCGTCTCTATCGTACCGTTCGCGGGTGAGGAAAAGTTAGCGCAGAGCATCAGTGGCATCGTGTCGGCAGATCTGACGCGTAGTGGTCTGTTCCGGCTGGTTGACTCATCAGGCAAGTCACCGCACGAACCACAAGAGGTGGTCTACACTGATTGGGTAGGAGTGGATGCGCTCGCCATCGGCAATTCAGAAGTGCTGCCAAGTGGTCGCATTACGGTGAAGTTCCGGTTGATGGATGCTGTCAGGCAAACCGTATTGGTCGGGCAAGCAGTCTCTGGCAAGAGCGAACAAATACGGGCGATTGCGCACCGTATAGCGGACATGATATTCGAAAAACTTACCGGCGAACCTGGCGTATTCAGTACACGCATTGTTTTTGTTAACCGACAAGGAAAAACCAATCGACTGGTGGTGGCAGACAGCGATGGCTATGGCGAACAAATCGTCCTAACGACCAACGCGCACATCATGTCGCCTGCGTGGTCGCCAGATGGCAGCCATCTGGCTTATGTGACTTTTGAGCAAGGCCATGCGGTGGTGTATGTGCAATCTGTACTCACCAACCAGCGCATGGCGGCGTCTAAATTACGTGGTAGTAACAGCGCTCCAACATGGTCTCCAGACGGACACCAACTTGCCATCGTGCTAACTCGCGATGGGAATTCGCATATCTATTTGGTGCGGCCAGATGGCACAGACTTGCGTCAAATTACGTTCAGTGACGAGATTGATACCGAGCCAAACTTTTCGCCGGATGGGCAGAGTCTGATATTCGCTTCAGATCGAGGAGGCAGTGTGCAGATTTACCAGATGCCTGCCGATGGAGGGGCTGCCGAGCGCATGACCTTTGAGGGAGGTAACAATTTTTCGCCGCGCTATAGTCCAGACGGCAAGAGTTTTGTGTTTTCGAATTGGAGCAATGGCCGCTTCGCCATTGCCACCGAAGATGTTCAAACCAAGCAAATGCAGGTGTTGACAGATGGGGGATGGGAAAAGAAGCCCAGTTTTGCCCCAAATGGCAAGCTGATCCTGTTTGCCACTGAGGCAAATGGCCAGGGTATATTAGCAACCTTGTCTACCGATGGCAGGATTAAACAAAAGATGTCTCCTCAGGTAGGCGATATTCTTGATCCTATGTGGGGGCCCATGCTGAAGCGGTAATGATGGCTAATGAACGAGGCAGAAACGATGAATGACGGTTTCAAGGCAAGTACATAACAATTGCGGATCGCCTTTATTGGCCTGCTATCCGTCAACCAAGAGGAACTAATTTAAGGTTCGCTTGCCTCACTTCGCCTGCGTCTCAACCTGAACAAACTTAAATTCGCTTCAACTTGCGAGAAGTTGCCTTTGTCTCCGACTTGGTTTAGTGCCATTTTTCCATGGTAATGATAATGATGTTTGAACGTAAAGATTTATCCCAACATATACTGCCGACATCGGCTCAGTTGGTTGGAGTGTGCATGACCGTTATTTCTTTAGTCAAGGTGTTACATATTGGTCAGGCAGGATCTTTGTTGGATAAATTCTTGGCTATTGATGCACTTCTTTTTACCATTAGCGGCGCCCTTTCTTACACATCCATGCGAGGAGCAAAGTCTGAGTATTTGGAAAAATTTGCCGACCAGTTTTTTTATGCTTGGCCTTTTTAAATTAGGTAGCTGTGCCATCCTATTGTCGTTTGAAATAATCTAATGCTGTATATTTTAATCATCGTTAAGTAATCTCGCATTCATCATGAAATGAACGATCATGGAAGAAAGTAAGATATCAGATTTCCTCCATGATGAACTCTGGACTGGTTGGCGGCGCTGGGCTGCATGGTCAATCTGTATCAGTTCAATCTTTCTACTTGGTGCACTTCGAACAGAAACGGATGCAGAGTTAGCTTTTGCATCCTTTGCTCTGTTCCCAGTGCTTTTCATTGCATGGGTAGGTGGGAAACGGAATGGTCTGATTATGGCCTTTCTTGGGGCTGCGATGTGGGCTGTAACAGACATTGTTTCGGAACGACAATTCAGTGCATCGTGGCTCCCGTGGGCGAACGCGGTAACTCGGTTAGTGACCTACAGCTTGGTGGCTTTTTTGGCAGCTACGATTCGCCAGCAATTTGACAAAGAACGCGAACACGCAACATGCGATGTGCTTACCGGGCTGAAAAATAGGCGGGCATTTCTTAGTGCAGGCGCTTCAGAGGTTGAGAGGTCAAAACGCTATAAACATCCATTGGCTATTGTTTTTCTCGATTTGGACAACTTTAAACAACTTAACGACACAAAAGGACATGATGTTGGAGACGCAGCATTGCAGGTTTCCGCGAGTGCGTTGCTTGGTGTTCTACGCTCCAGTGATCGAGTTGCGCGATTGGGTGGTGATGAGTTTGCAATCCTGCTTCCAGAAGTTGGATATGATGAGGCGGTTGAAGCTGGTCACAAGATTTCTGTTTCAGTGAATAGCTCACTTGTAGATTTTCCTCCAGTTACGGGAAGTATTGGCATAGCGTGGTTCGGTGAAGCTGATCGTGACTTCCTTGCCATGCTGAAAGCAGCCGACGAACTAATGTATGAGGTTAAGGCAAGTGGCAAAGGGACGCTTCGTTCTCGGATGTTTGCTACAAGGAACAAATCAAGCCTTTGAATAATACACAGCAAATGGGCATCAGACATTGGCGTATTTTCTGGGCAGCAGGAAAAATAGCAAGCACGGGCATAAGCATTCTTTATCAACTTAACATTTTCCTATAAAGCTGGGAGTTGTCATGAGATTTTTCAAGAAAAAGTTAGTTATCATTGCAATAATTCCATTGATTACTGGTATATGTGGATGCGCCAGCGACTTGATCGAGGTGCGCAACGGGTCTGACCGAGTGACTCTGGCAGACGTAAGTCAAATTGGTAACTGTCAGTCCAAGGGAGAAATAACTGTAAGCGTTCTTGCTGAGGTTGGGTTTATCCGTCGTAGCGTTGAAGCCGTGGAAACTAATTTATTACAGTTGGCACGAAATGGCGCAATAGACGCTGGCGGCGATACGGTCATTAGGGGTATTTCGCCAGAGTTTGGCAAGCGCACCTTTGCAATTTACAAATGCCAACCATAATCTGTTCTTCAAATCTTATTATGAGCATGCCCTATACGTTCGTTCGTGAAGGGCAAATGTTGGCACGAACCGAATAGCCATATTACCAAATTCCTTGCCGCAATATAGTCGTTCGCCAATGCCCGTTCATGCCCGCATTACTGGGCTGCTTCCTGATTCTCTATCGATCTTATGTGTGTTAGCGAACAGAGTCCCTTGCGAAGAACAGAAATAATAAGCTCGCAGATGAAGCGGCCCGAAAATTGATTCAGACGTCAGAGATTGAATCGACTGTTCCACAAATAAAATAAGTACATGCGGATCGCTTTGTTTGAAGCGTGATGGCCTGCGATAGCGAAATCCATGGCAGACACCAACACTCGTTTTTCACCACTAACCATGGAGAATCATCATGCCCGAAAAGAACAGTTCAGCGGTTGGAGTCTTTAGCAACCATCAGGATGCCGAAAGTGCAGTCAAAGAACTCCAGATGTCAGGCTTTGACATGAAAAAACTTTCCGTTGTAGGGAAGGACTATCACACCGAACAAAATGTCGTCGGCTACTACAATACCGGAGATCGTATGGCGACGTGGGGTAAGTACGGTTTGTTTTGGGGCTGGATTTGGGGAGCACTTTTTGGTTCGGCATTTCTCATTATTCCGGGACTTGGTCCGATCATGGTCGGTGGCCCGTTAGTGAGCTGGATTATCGGCGCACTCGAAACTGCGGTCTTCACCGGAGGTCTCACCGCCCTTGGCGGCGCACTCGCAAGCATTGGAATTCCAAAAGACAGTGTCCTTAAATACGAAACTGCGCTCAAGTCGAGCAAGTTCATTCTCATCGTTCACGGAACCACGCAGGAAGTCGAGAAGGCGAAAAACATCCTGCTGCAAAATAAAGCCGAAGAAGCAAACGTACATGAAGTGGCGATCAGCTAACTGCCGGTAAATGCAGCGCCTAAATACCAATAGAATGGAGTGTCAAAAATGAATGATTTACTTCCACCAAACGATCCCATCGAGGCAATGGGTGAAGCTTATGAATTGTTGCTAGAGAAGGCGCTGCAGAAAGCGCATCAAAGCGGTGCCCTCGTCCATCACATGATTGATGAGAGTCGAGGCGATATCGTGGCCTTGAATAAGTTTAGTGATAATGAAATCGTTATGCTGGAAGAATATGTGAAGCGGGATCTAATAGACGCTGCTCGGTATCTGGATAAGACAGGAAAGGATTTGAAGTTTTGGCTCGGTTTTGATGTGGTGCGGGTGAAGCGCGAATTCTGGGAGCGTTTTTCCGAAGCGGCTGATCAGACCACGATAGAGCTTCATCAATTAAATGAACAAGCAGCAAACGCAGAATATCATAGCGGCGAACTCGCTGGACTAGGGACGCTGGTATGCGATCAGTGCGGTGAAAAATATCATTTTCATAAACCAAGTCGCATTCCCCATTGCATCAAGTGCAACAATACGCGCTTTCAACGGCTGGATTTTGAATAATCCCTGTCACCATATCAATGCCACACCTGAACGCCCGCTCACTGATTACGCGATAAACGCCCGCGAACACACTGAAGCTCATGACGGAGCCGCTTCCACATTGTGATGGGTACTATCGCGCTTGCCGCAGACTGGTAACAAGGGCGTTCACCTGAATAGCAGTTCAAGGACAAGCCTCTCTGACACAAGCCATGCATTAACAAGCAAAGCCAAAACATGCGCTAAGTCAGCAACTCACCAAACCTGCGGCGTAGCGATAATTGAAGGAATGCCCAATATGAAACTCGATACTGATCAGCCCAATGCTTCCGAATCGGAGTTTACTGCAAAAGTCGATCTAAATTCGCTGCCCATGCAGGAACTTCAGGCAAAATTGGAGTCGTCGCTGGACGGCCTCAGTCAAGCCGAGGCGCGGATACGTCTGACCCAATATGGGCCTAACGAGATTGAAGAAAAGAAGGTCAATCCGTTCCTGAAATTCCTCACCTACTTTTGGGGCCCCATCCCTTGGATGATCGAAGCGGCGGTGATACTTTCGGCTGTAGCTCGGCATTGGCCTGACTTCGCAATCATCCTTCTTCTACTTCTAGCCAACGCCGTGGTTGGATTCTGGGAAGAACATCAAGCTGGCAATGCCATCGCCGCCCTGAAGGCCAAGCTGGCGATCAATGCACGGGTGAAGCGTGACGGGAAGTGGACAAATCAAGTGGCGCGTGAATTGGTTCCTGGCGACGTCATCCGCCTGCGTCTTGGCGACATCGTGCCTGCGGATGCGCGCTTGCTGGATGGCGATTCGGTGGAAGTTGATCAGTCCGCATTAACTGGAGAATCTTTGCCCGCTACGCGCATCACTGGAGAAGCGGTGTTCTCTGGCTCGATCATTCGCCAGGGTGAAATCGGAGCGTTCGTATATGCCACAGGATCGAACACCTACTTTGGCAAGACCGCTCAACTGGTGCAGGAGGCGCAGACAGTCAGCCATTTCCAACGTGCGGTGCTGAGGATTGGCAATTATCTGATTATCCTCGCAGTGACCCTGGTGGTATTGATTCTGGGAGTCGCGCTATTTCGGGGCGACCCAATGCTCACCACGCTTCAGTTTGCCTTGGTGTTGACTGTAGCCGCGATTCCTGTGGCGATGCCTACGGTGCTGTCCGTGACCATGGCAGTCGGTGCGCGTCTGCTGGCTAAAAAAGAGGTGATTGTGACCCGATTGGCGACCATTGAGGAATTGGCTGGCGTTGATGTGCTGTGTGCAGACAAGACCGGCACCCTAACCCAGAACAAGTTGACGCTGGGCGATCCGTTCGGCGTGAACGGCATCCCCGCCGACCAAGTCATCCTCAACGCCGCACTAGCATCGCGTGCGGACAATAATGACACCATCGACATGGCCGTGCTGGGCGGCCTGAAAAATGAACAAGCTTTGAACGGCTATGAGGTAGTTCATTTTCAGCCTTTCGATCCGGTGCATAAGCGCACCGAAGTCATAGTCAAGGGTACGGACGGAAAGGAATTTAAAGTTACCAAGGGCGCTCCGCAGGTGATTTTGGAACTGTCGTCCAATGCCGGACAGGTGGGGCCAGCCGTCGATAAGGCGGTTAATGAATTTGCGGCACGCGGCTTCCGTTCGTTGGGGGTTGCACGGGCCGATGGTGACGGCCCATGGCAATTTATAGGGCTGTTGCCTCTTTTCGATCCACCGCGAGAAGAAGCCAAAGCAACCATAGCGACTGCGCGACTGATGGGCGTGAATGTCAAGATGGTGACGGGTGATCAACTGGCAATCGCTCGGGAAACCTCCAGAGAATTGGGATTGGGCACAAATATTCTCGATGCCAGCGGCTTTGGCGATACCAAACATCACGAGACGGCGCAATTGGCAGATTCCATCGAGAATGCCGATGGCTTCGCCCAAGTGTTCCCCGAACACAAGTTCCACATTGTTGATCTCTTGCAACAACGCGGCCACATCGTCGGCATGACGGGCGACGGGGTGAACGATGCCCCTGCGCTAAAAAAGGCTGACTGCGGTATCGCCGTTTCGGGCGCGACGGATGCGGCGCGAGCGGCTGCGTCCATCGTGCTGATGTCTTCCGGTCTGTCGGTGATCATCGACGCGATCAAGGAGAGCCGAAAAACTTTCCAACGGATGAATAGCTACGCCATATACCGCATCGCCGAAACGCTACGTGTGCTGTTGTTCATGACGCTGGCGATCCTGATCTTTAACTTCTATCCATTGACAGCGGTAATGATAGTGATGCTGGCGCTGCTCAACGATGGGGCGATCCTGTCCATTGCGTATGACAACGTTCATTACAAGGACAAACCAGAAGCTTGGGACATGCGAATGGTGCTGGGAGTTGCAACTGTGATGGGCGTCATTGGGGTCGTTTCTGCATTCATCTTGTTTTATCTAGGTGAGCGTGTTTTTCATCTCGACCGTGCGCATATCCAGACCCTGATGTATTTAAAGCTGTCCGTAGCAGGGCATTTAACGATTTTCCTAACACGCACGCGGGGGCCGTTCTGGACGATACGGCCAGCAAGGATTTTGCTGGTGGCAGTGATCGGCACGCAATTGGTGGCAACACTGACTGCGGTTTATGGGGTATTTATGACGCCTATAGGATGGAAATGGGCGTTGTTCGTCTGGGGCTATGCACTGGTGTGGTTCCTCATGAACGACCGCGTGAAACTGCTTGCGTATCGGGTGTTCGATCCAACTGTAGAGCCACTGCTAATCAAAACGCCTGTCGGTGGGCTCCCGAAGGTCTCCCAGTAAGCCTATGAACTATATGCAGTGTGCAGATTTACCAGATGCCTGCAGATGGAGGGGCTGCCGAGCGCATGACCTTTGAGGAAGGTAACAATTTTTCGCCGCGCTATAGTCCAGACGGCAAGAGTTTTGTGTTTTCGAATTGGAGCAATGGCCGCTTCGCCATTGCCACCGAAAATGTTCAAACCAAGCAAATGCAGGTGTTGACAGATGGGGGATGTGAAAAGAAGCCCAGTTTTGCCCCAAATGGCAAATTGATCCTGTTTGCAACCGAGGCGCAAGGCCATGGAATATTAGCGACTGTTTCAATCGATGGTAGGGTTAAACAAAAAATCTCTGCGCAGGCGGGCGATATTTTCGACCCGATGTGGGGGCCAATGCTGAAACAGTAATGAGGAAATATATCCGAATATCTTTATTGGCACATCTCATTAACAAAAATAAAACTTCCAGTTTGCAGACAAATTAACTTAACTTTAGTGCATGAAAGAAGCAACAAACGGGACAGCGCCGCTCAGCTGTATGCAACAAGGTAGCGTAATGCTCGTCAGCTTGAGGACGTGTTCAACGTTTCCCTAATTAGTCCAAAAAGGAGAGGCAAATAATTATGAAATCTATCATCGTTAGCATGTTTGCAGCAGCGGGTCTGATGGTTGCAGGTAGCGTTCTGGCAACTGATATGCCTGATGCCGCCAAGAAAAATGGCTGTACCGCTTGCCATGCAATTAACAAGAAAGTAGTTGGCCCGGCATGGATGGATGTGTCCAAGTTCTACAACGGCAAAATGGAAAAATCGGCTGCTGGTAAAACCGTGAAGGAAGCAACTGGCGGCAAGGCTCCTGCAGACTGGTTGCTCACTAAAGTATCCAGGGGCGGCAACGGCAACTGGGGTACTGCTGCTATGATCGCTAACGACGCAACTGGCAAGAAGCAAGACGATATCAAGGGGCTAATTCAGTTTATCTTAGCACTGGCTAAGTAAAGAGCAGTATTGTTGTGAACAAGCATAACCTGCCACCCAATTTGGGGCAGAACATCAATGTCACTGCCTAAAATATAATCAACATCTACATCATAGGCAAAAGTTACCATTACAGTATTTTGAATCAGGGTTGCAGCTCCAAAGTAGATTGCGCTGCCGGGTCTCAAATAAAAAAGGCAAGGCTTCCCCTGCCTTTTTTAGAATTACACTAAATTACTTGGCTGGTGCTTCCATAGCTGCGTCAGCCTTCTTTGCCTTCTTCATCTTCTTGTGATGCTTCATCTTCTTTGCTGGCTTTGCTTCTTCCTTAGCAGCAGGAGCCATAGCGTCAGCCTTGGCAGGAGCAGCCATGGCTGCAGCTGGTTTAGCGTCAGCTTTAGGAGCATCAGCAGCAACAGCGGTGAAAGAAGCAGCAGCGAATAAAGCAGCGAACAGTGTGGGTACAAGTTTCATATTAACTCCAGTTTAGTAGTTGATAAACGTTTATGACATTACTAAATGTCAGTGCCAATAACGAACAACCTACTAATTGGTTGACATACTTGCAGTAACTATATGAATAAGAAAATTTGTTTGTGGTCCAGTTTGTTCAAAAAACTTGCTGCTTCGGCACATTCTACTGATGCATAATTTATTCTTGCTGTACATCCTGTAAAACGATAATATCTTCCCGTGGACTCATGTTGACTCACTTGCCGCCCCTTATCGGGCGGCTTTCTTTTTTCTGGGAATAGTTATCTCGGGGCAGTTCAAACTGGTAATTGCCGACGGGTAACATAATTGCGACGGGGAGTCAGAACGCCTGCTCATTAAGCGAGATGCGATAAGTGAGCATATGTTGACTATTTCTGTTCAGCGGGCGGTATGATCACAGAGCGTGCGGGAGTGATAGTGGAAATGGCGTGCTTATAAACTACCTGCGTGACGGCGCTCTTCAGCAGGATCACAAACTGGTCGAATGATTCGATCTGACCTTGCAACTTGATTCCGTTCACCAGAAAAATGGCGACTTGAACATGCTCCTTACGCAGGGTGTTCAAAAACTGGGTTTGTAGTTGCTGCGCTTTTATACTCAATTTTTAGTTCTTATTAGTTTATCGTGGTGAGACACTTTACTGGATTTACTTCTAATGCGGAAGAACCGGCAGCATACTCTGGAGCGGTCACTCGTGAACGGCTCTTACTGTTAAGGGTTGTAAGATGCCTGCCTCAACGTAGAGCCGTGATGATACCGCAAC
>CAYZPM010000065.1:0-15251 GCA_964480365.1 uncultured Gallionellaceae bacterium | reverse complement strand
AAATCAACCGCAGAAGCAGGTTCGGAGTGCCCCTACCGCGAAGCGGTTTAGTCCTGTGGCACGATGCAGACCTCATAGGTAGTGATCATTCTATGCCTTCTGTCGTCCAAAAGCGGAAGTTTCTGAAAGGGCGATGTGCTTGGCGAGATGCTACTATTTTCCGGTTACAGCATCAGTGATACGGTCTTTTGTTTTGTCGATGACGCTATCCTTATGTGCATCGTCGCGAGCCTCCTTATCGACTTTCTCGCCTACCTTTTTCACTTCATTTGCCGTCACCTTCCCTGCATTCTCTGCCGCATCCTTCCAGGGTGTTAAAGCACCAGGGTCAACGAAGTAAACGATAACGAAGATGATGATGGTACCAATTATGATGTTCTTGATCATTGCATTTCCTAAATTGAGTAATCTGTTGTGTTCATTATACCGCCCACACAAAACAGGGCACGCTTGATTAGTCTCGGTTAAATGGCCTTCAGCGATGCTGATATTTCCGCAATTTTCGCTACTAATCGCAGAAATATCAGAAATAGCATCTCCCTGGCAGCAGCATTTACAATGCTGCACTGGGTTTTGGAATGGCTGCGTAGTGCATTTTGTTCCTCGTTACCTAATTTAAATTAACTTGCCACAGGCAACTCGTCCCAGTCAGTGGTGTAGTTTGGGGACTTACTCTCTCTACGCATTGCCCACCGCTGCTTGATACCTGACGCGAAAATGCCAACGCTCCCTTGCCCCATCTTGTGATTTATTGCGTCCATCACATGCATTAAGTTGTCCGATTTCGCCTGCTCTACTGGGTCGTCAAACAGGGTAGGTTGAATCGATCCCTTGGGTTGCAGCCCCATAAGTAGCACCCCAGTTTTTTTGTATTGGTAGCCGCCACGGTAGATTGCCTTCAATCCTGTAATAGCTGCGTTAACCAGCTTGGTGGTGTCGTCACTCGGCTGGCTGAGGGGTACTATCTTCGACTGCTGGTACTGCTGCTCGTTTTCCCTGTGCGGGTTGGTGTAGATATATACGCAAATGCTGGCAGCCACTGACCCATCTTGCCGAAGCTTTTCTGCTGCGCGGATAGTGAACTCGGCAACCGACTCGGAGAGGTCTTCCAGTGCCGTTACAGTCGCCCCGAACGAGCGAGACACCATGATTTGCTGTCGTGGTGTGCCAGCATCTTCCAGCTCGATGCAGGGCACGTTGTTAAGCTCTTTCTGGGTGCGCCACAGTACTATGGAGAACTGGCTGCGGATACGTTCTGGGTTGGCAGTGCGCAAGTCTTCAACCGTCTTGATGTCCATGGTCAGCAACTTCTCGGCAATCTTTCTGCCTACACCCCAAACATCGCCCACTGGTATGCGGCTAAACAGTTTGCTCAGTTGTTCTTCAGTCCCACGCCCGAAGTCACATACGCCATCGCGACCCGCAAAGCCTTTCTTAGCGCAGTGGTTAGCCAGCTTGGCGAGGGTTTTGGTATCGGCAATGCCAACGCAGACTGGAATGCCAACATTACGTTTGACGGTCTGGCGGATTATCTGCCCGTAATCCATGAGCATTTGCGGATCGAATCCGCCAAGGTCAAGGAAGCATTCGTCAATGCTGTAGATTTCCTGCTTGGGTGAGAATGTGGACAGTATGGACATGACTCGTGATGACATATCGCCATACAAGGTGTAGTTGCTGGACAACGCAATGATGCCATGCTGCTTGGCAATATCTTTCATCTTGAACCACGGATCAGCCATCCTGATTCCAAGTGCTTTTACTTCATTTGAACGGGCAACGGCAACGCCATCATTATTGGAAAGCACCACGACCGGCACCCCCTCCAGCTTGGGGTTGAACACCCGCTCGCAGGAGACGTAGAAATTGTTGCAGTCAACAAGCGCTATGGGCATGGCAGCAGCCCTTAGATGAACTTTTTAACTGTGGAGGTCACCACCCCCCACACCTGAAGCTCCTGTCCGTCCTTGAGTTCGATTTCCTTGAATCGCGAGTTCTCCGGCTTGAGGATAATTTTGTCGTCGCGATTAATCAGTCGCTTCACCGTCAGCTCGCCGTCAATGACGGCAATAACGATGTCACCTGAAGATGGGGTAAGTGATTTGTCCACCACTAGCAGGTCGCCATCAAAAATTCCAGCGCCAACCATACTGCTCCCTTTTGCACGTACGAAGAATGTAGCTTCCCTGTGCTGAATCAGATGTTCGTCCAGGCTCAACCTTCCCTGAATATAGTCATCGGCAGGTGAAGGGAATCCAGCGGCAACCTTGTGGCTGAACAGCGGGAGTAGGATCGGCTGCCTGCCCACTGCGGGGAGCAGGACGGATTGTTGCATCTGGTTATTCATGGGATTTAGCTAACAGGGGATAGTCGCATCATAAAAGAACGATCGTTCTTTTGTCAATCGAATAGCGATTTTGCTGCCAAGGGTTCGGTCAAACCGGCGTCATCCCGTAATCCGACACGGTTAAGTTCGCGGCTGACAGGCCAAGCCTGCATAGATTCAGACTCATGCGAATATAGCAAGGGAAGTAGTTTGTCAGCCTGATTTTGTTGTGGCGAAAGCCATATTGCCCATTGGTCTGGCTCAAGGATAACAGGCATGCGGTCATGGATCGGCCGCATGAGTGCGTTTGCATCTGTGGTGATGATGCAGCAGCTTTCTATGGTCTCGCCTTCATTCGGATGCCAAACTTCCCATAACCCAGCGAATGCCATCGGGTCGCCGGATCTAAGGCTTATATACCAAGGCTGCTTGATACCATTCTCGGTTTTCCACTCAAAGAAACCGGAAGCTGGAATGAGGCATCGCCTAACCTTGAATGCTGAACTGAAGGAAGGCTTCTCGGCAACGGTCTCTCCACGCGCATTGGTGAGTTTGTTGCCTATAGTTACATCCTTGGCCCAGGATGGGATCAGTCCCCATCGCATTTTCTGAAGATGCCTGCTTCCTTCCTCATTGGCAGTAATGGAACAAATCTTGGTTGATGGGGCGATGTTCCATGATGGCTGAAAATCAAAATCTCCGGACAGATGAAAATGCTCAGAGAGTTTCTTTGGGTTTTCATTTAGCGCGAAGCGGCCACACATTTCAATTCATCCCTGTATCAAAAGAGCATTGACCCGATCACGTCTCACCACCCAGCTTAATCATTTAGTTGCCGTTCGAAGTTATGCTCCCCTTCGGAAACGATGGAAGCGCGCACAGCAGAATAAAACCGTGCTGAAAAGTGTTTAGCAGAGAGTTTCTGATCCTCTGCCAATCCGGATGCCGCCAGGTTGCGCGCTAAATGATCTTCGCACTCGGCCAAGACATCCAGAGGAGCATCAAATTTTGCAAGAGAAAATGAAAATGCCTGGTTGAGAATGTATTCAATCGCTGCGATGCGACCGATAATTTGATCTTCGTTTTCATTCATGTTTCCCCCCGATTAGTTCGTTTTAATCTACATGTCCGTGGCCATAATGACGCCAATTCCCATCTACATATTTCTTGTACGCCTCAATCCAGTTTGATGCAATCGCAGCCTGAGCTTCCTTGAGAGAAATTTCGTTCTTGCACACCATTCGGTACAGTGTGAATTCCAATTCATCCTTCTTGGCCGCATTCCATTCGCTATTGCGGGGCTGTGGCCATAAGTTGTCCTGGTCACTTGGGTTGCCGCCTATGCTGAGCGGAATTAAATGATCCTCTTCATAGTCCTTCATGTTCGTGTCGGCATAGCCGTATTGGCGAATCTGCCGCTTCTTTAATTTGTTGGTGTAGTTGGTAGGAGGCCGTACGGTTTTGGTGTAGCCCTTGACGCAGACAGTGGAGTGGATGTTTTGCTGCGTTATGTTGGGATCAGTTGAACCTGGGGTGAGCGAGGGGTTCGGGAGGTCGGATGCCCAAGCTGGAGAGATGGTCAGTGCTATCAACAAGAAGCAGATTAAGGATGGTTTCATTTTCTTGATGCCGAAAATATCGTCGATGAATGCTGAGATTGTACAATCATCCGGTCAATGTTTGATTTTCTTGTCTTCTCACGATAATCAGTATTATCGCTAGCCAGCTTTTCGGCCTAAGCGGACCAAGTCGATTTTCTGAAAAGGCTGTCGGCACAGCCAGCGGGAAGGTTCGCTTCTTAGTTTTCCTCAGTGCATTCGGAATAACCAATGTGTTGCTCATGCCCATATATGTAGTGATACCCTATTTGATCGATACAAGTAAGGCAATTAAGATATAAACTTGCATAGGCAGCAGCATTGTCTAGGAAGTTTCTTTATGCATGCGGTTCATTGCCAGCAAGATTATCTTAATTTAATTGAAGAGTATCCATTATGTCACTTGATCAGTTATTTGTTGAACAGGCAGAGTACCTCGAGAATGATTCCTTCGAGCAGTGGCATACCGCACATCCAGATGAAACACAAATCCTGCGGAAGTTGATGCAAGGTGGAGCCAAGCTTATATCTGGTCCTAGAGGTTGTGGGAAAACAACCCTCTTATTAAAGGCTCTGCATAAAATGCGTGAGTCACCCGATGCAGCATTCCCTGTATATGTAAACTATAAACGATCTCTGTCAGTAGAGCCCCTATATAAAAAAGGGACAGATGGAACTTACTGGTTCAATCAATGGATTATTTTGAAACTGTATCAAGGAATTTATGAATCATTGGCTTATCTTGAGTTAGACCTTGAACTTTCTATTTCACTAAACAATGCAAAGAAGGCTGCGTCACTCATTGAAATGTCAAATGCGAGCAAGGTGAAAGATGTTGAGCTTTCGGTCTCCGCCTTAGAAATTGACATACATAAAGTACTTGATAAATCAGGAAGAAGCAGATGTGTATTATTGCTGGATGATGCAGCTCATGCATTTTCGTCAGACCAACAACGTGATTTTTTCGACTTTTTTAGACAAATCAAGACACAACTGATTTCACCAAAAGCGGCGGTTTATCCCGGTGTAACAAATTATTCTTCTTCGTTTCATGTTGGCCACGATGCAGAGCAAATAGATGTTTGGATCAAGCCAGATCGAGAAGAATACATTCACTTCATGAAGCAAATGATTGATGCACGATTTCAAGATGTATTGCCTGAAATTAGAAATAATCAGGAGGCCATAGATTTTTTATGTTTCGCAGCATTTGGAGTTCCAAGAGCTCTACTAAACATGTTGCAATATTTAATTATTGACGAGGACACCAACGGTACCACATCAATTAATTTATCAAGACTTGAAGTCATTAAAGCAGTGAAACAACACTACGGTAACACGAAAAAACTGTTTACATCTCTATCAGGAAAGTTGCCGGTGTATAAGGCATTTATGGAAAGTGGAGAATCGATTTTAGACCATTCTATAGGCTTGATTAAGTCTTACAACAAAGGGAAGCCTGTTAACAAGCAGAGCGTATCGATTGCGATTTCTCAAGAAGATTTGTCGCAAGAGTTTTCTCGTGTTTTTTCTCTTTTTCAATATGCCGGGTTATGTATCCCAAAAGATGAGTTGATTAGTCGAGGAGAGAAAGGAAAATTCCGTATTTATGCATTTCATTATGCAGGGCTAATTGATGGTAATGCACTACTAGGTTCGAAGAGTGTAAACATTAAAGACTATGTGCTTGCTTTTTCTCAACGGAATGCACATGAATATACTCGAACTCGAGCCTCGGCATTGCTAGGAAGTGTTCCTCCAGAAAAAGCTTTTTTTCTATCACTACCGCCATGTAACGTTTGTAACGCACCACGCCTTTACGAAGATTCTCTGTTCTGTGCAAAGTGCGGTAGTCCATTGACGGTAGGCTCAACCTATCTCAATCTTGTAAACAGCGACATAGATGAATTACCTCTTACCGAGAATCGCATAAGTAAGATCAAGGCTCAGTCGTCCATTAGAAAAGTAAAAGATATCTTAATGGATAACGAGCACAAAGCACTGCTTGGTGTAGATCGAATCGGCAAATATTGGGCTGCCAGAATTGTTGCACTTGCTGAGGAGTTCGTTGAATGACCTGGAAAAATTCGATCAGTATGAATATTGGGCGTTCCTATTGCCCAGACGTTAACAATTTGGTCATTGAAAGTAACGACAAACCCGCATCACCAATTGATGCTTTCTATTCATCGACCAACGAAATTTTAACAAAAATTGATCCGGTATATTTTTCAACTTATTCCGAAAACATTACTGGCCTTCTCCTTGTCGGGTTGATTTCAGCGACAGAGAATTATTTTCGCGACATATTAGGTTCAATTCTTACAATATGCCCCACTTCTCAAGCCCATGCTGCAGATGAAAAAATTCAATTGGGTTCGATGCTTTGGTCTCAAAATGACATGCATAACCGGTCAGCCTTTGAATTCATGGCGTTCTCCAGTGGAGAAAACATAAATAAAACCATGAAGAATTTTACAAGCTATCAAATCAAAACAAAGGGCAATTGGGATGCCATGTTGGGAGAGTACGACAAATTGTGCGAACTTAGACATGCTATTGTGCATTCGGGTCACATTGTGGCTGGGAAGAATGCAATTAAATTGGGTTTAAAAAGAAACAAGCAAACACTCAAAGTTAAATTTACTTATGCAAGTCTTCAAGATGCAGGAAAGGTTTGCACGGCACTAATTCAGGCTGCAAATAATGAGCTATTTGAGTTATTGATAGAACGTTGGGCTGGAGACTGGAGAAAATTGCCCTCATGGGACGTAGCAAGGGAAGTGACTTTATTAAAAGATATACGGGATACCTTCATATCAAAGAGAGATTCAGATAATAAAGCTATTGTAAATTCTCGGTCACAAAAAGAGCTATTAACCCAGTTGCGCGCAGCATTCAATTTATAAGCGCAGCAGGTTACCACTAAATACTTTCTTCGGCTGAAGCCTGAGTCCGTTAACTAAAAAACGCTATTATTTATGTCCACTTCGGTCGTTAGCTCCTCCTCGAAATTTTCGGAAGCAGACATTGCAGCGAGCTGAACCGATACCATTTGCATAAAAACACTATGGTCTGCTTAGGCCGAGAAAATGACGGTCAGACATACTGCTACAGTAACGTTTGACAGCCATTAATCGTCTGCCCTGATGGTCATAGTTCCATGGTGAAGTCTCACGTCCATCCTGTTCAGAAACGACATTCCGAGCAATGCATCCGCTCCGAGGTTTGGAACTATCAGCGCTGCCACATTTGTTACCTCTATTCCTCCTAGCTTAACGCTGTCCAGCCGGATGAAGTAGCCCACCGTATCTCCGTTGGCGGTCTGCGTCCGGATAGCGGAGTGGCTCCTGATGCCGAGCTTGTTGGCGAAATCTTGCGAAATTGAAACATCGTCCGCCCCAGTATCCACTAGGACGGTCGTCTTCACACCGTCAATCAGTGCCTCCGCCCGGTAGTGCCCGTTTGGGTCACGCTTAAGTTCTACCTCGTGGCCGGAACCCACTGTTTCAAAGGTGTTGGGGTTCAGCGTTGCCTCGAAGAAATAATATAGGCCGCCGCCAAGTGCCAGCCAAAAAACAAGCCACGCCGATGTTTTGGCAAAATTACTCATTCTTGTGTTCCATGAGTAGCGCAGGGTGGACTCAGAGTTTCGCGACCTGTTCGAAGCCGAACCACACGATCACGTAGTAGGTGACCGCGAAGACCGCGTTGCTGACCGCCAGCGGCAACCAGATCCGGCGCATGTCCACGCCCAGCCAGCGGAGCGCCACCAGGATCGGCTCCTGACCGACCACGGCGCAGCCGATGGTGAGGCCGCCCCAGACTCCCCACCTGTTGGCGAGCGCCACGCTCCTCGGCGTGCGCAGCCGTGCGACCCACCGGTCGACGAAACTGATCCGCGTGCTCTCGTCGGCGAGCCAAGCGACGACAAGCCCCTCGAAGTAGCTCGCCGCCGCGACCACCGGCAAGAGAACCCAAGGGCTGTAGTGCGCTTCGATGCCCACGCCCACCGCCGCCGATGGTCCCAGCACTAGGTTGGGGGTCACCGATAGCCCGACGATGGAAGCCCATGTCCAGAAGGTCGTCACAAGGATAGGAACTTTAACCGCATAATTTGGAGTATCAATGACCGCAGCACTCCGGTCAATGCCAAATTTTTCGTTGAACACCACAGGAATTCCGAATTTCGCATCACCCACATGCGTGAGGGCAAGAATTCCCCAGCCCGCACGGAAAGCAAACTCAGCGCTTTGTAGAGCCGCGAAGTTCGCCTATGTGATGAAAGTAACGATTCCAGAAATAGTATGAAGCGTGGATTCCCGCAAGTCCTACAGATATTGATTTCAGCGTTTTACGATCCTGCCGTCATGTGCGAGATTGCAGTTGCCCGCGCAACTCGGCGGCTTCGGTTGCCGAGTTCCTGGCGGCCTCGACGGCCGCGTCGCGTTGCAGCCCCATCGCTTCCAGATTCTCGGAAAGCGTTTTGCGCAAAGAAACTTCTCCTTCGAGTTTTGCCAAGGCAACTGCGGCGTCCTCGTGCTGGCTGGCCGCAAGCGCTGTAGTTTGAACGAGTTCGGCACGCACTTTTTCTAATTCGGCCTGTATCCGGGGGACTTCCTCCAACCGCAACAGCGCCTTTCCGAGATCGACCCTGGCGGTTTCTATCAGCGAGCGCTCGGCCTGAAGATCGGCGACGAGCCGTGCATTGTCGGCCTCCAATTGCTGGTTGCGCCCGCTGAGGGCTGCGTTTTCAGAGACCAGCGCGGCGCGAGCGGTTGTGACTTCTTCCAGTTCCGCCGCTTGGCGTTCGCCTTCTGCCAGCAGAGCCTCATATTCGGCCTGAAGATCATTCAAGCTGGCGATAGTTGCAGAGGTGGCTTCTTGCACCTTGGCCGCAATATGGATGTTGATGGCGCGCGCAACGTTCGGATCCATCGCATTGTCCGGACTGGAGGGGGGCTGAGTCTGTCCCGCTTTGTAGGCATTCAGGTGGCGGCCTATGGTCAACATGCTGCCGGTGCCCAGTGCGTCGCGTACCGCACGACTGGTCGCTTTGCCCCCTTTGGCGCGGATGGCGTCGGCTGCATTCGCCACATGTTCGTAAGAAATGTTGGATTCGCGCGCCATGATGGTTCCTTTCAGTTGATATGAATGATATGGTATGAAACGATACTTATGATATGTATCACAGTGATATGATTGTTATCATACGGTATGATATGTAATTGTCAACCACTATTAATCCTGTTTTTTGCTGACACTTACATACTGTTCTTTCTATGTTATTTCTTGATGGTATGTCGCAATAGGGCGCACCTTGCAAGACAATGTTCCGATACATCGACATGTATTTACAATTACCGATTTTATGGAACATAATGGCTGCCATGAAAATGCTTGCCGAAAATCTTGTTGATCTAGTGCGAACCCATGGGCTAATACGCCCGCGTGATCTGGCACCGCTGGGTATTCCCCGTGTTTCACTGACCCGTGCCGTACGTCGCGGGCAACTGGAGCGTGTTGGGCGTGGACTCTACGGGCTGCCAGGGAGAGAAGTCTCAGCCCATGGGTCGCTGGCGGAAGTGGCGCTCAGGGTACCGAAAGGCGTTGTTTGCCTGCTGTCAGCCCTCCGTTTTCATGGACTGACCACCCAAGCCCCTTTCGAGGTGTGGCTGGCAATCGAAAACAAGGCCATCGGGCCGAAGATCGATTACCCGCCGCTGCGCATCGTGCGTTTTTCCGGTGCAGCGCTCACCGAGGGTGTCGAGGAGCACGTCGTGGATGGCGTGACCGTCCGCGTCACCGGCGTCGCCAAGACCGTTGCCGACTGTTTCAAATACCGCAACAAGATCGGCCTCGATGTTGCCATGGAGGCGTTGCGCGAAGCATGGCATGAGAAGCGCATGACGAGTGACGACATTTGGCACTACGCCAAGGTGTGCCGCGTAGCCAACGTGATGCGCCCGTATCTGGAAAGTCTGGCATGACCCGCGTCGGCAAACCCGGCAACATCGGGGCTTCAGTCCTAGACCGCCTGCTCAACAAGGCGCGGGCGGAAAAGCTGGACTTCAACCTGTTGCTGACGCGCTATGCATTGGAGCGCATGCTCTATCGTCTGAGTATCTCGGATCAACGCAACCAGTTTTTGCTGAAGGGGGCGCTGCTGTTCGACCTGTGGTTCGACATTCCTCATCGTCCGACCCATGAGGCCGATTTTCTCGGTTTTGGATCAGCCGATATTCCTCATCTGGAAGAGGTATTTCGCAATATCAGCCGGATTGAAGTCGAGGATGGCATCGTGTTCCAGCCCGATTCCGTGAAGGGTGCCGAGATTCGCAAGGAGGCCAACTACGCAGGCGTTCGGATCACGTTGATGGGACAGTTGGACAGTGCCCGCTGCCCAGTACAGATCGATGTCGGGTTCGGCGATGCCGTCGTGCCAGGCCCCGAGGATGTTCGTTACCCGATCATTTTACCCGGTATGCCAGAACCGCAACTCTGGGTTTATCCCAGATGCACCGTCGTAGCAGAAAAACTGGAGGCGCTGACATCGCTCGGCATGTTGAACAGTCGGATGAAGGATTTCTTCGACCTCTGGGTGCTGGCGAAGCACTCAGACTTCGAGGGGCCGTTACTGTCACGGGCGGTCGCGGCCACCTTCGAGCGGAGATGCACGGTGTTTCCAGAAGGAACACCCATCGGACTAAGCGACGAATATATCAATGATGCCCAGAAGGAAAAGCAGTGGCAGGCATTTTTGCGCAAGAACGCACTGGACTCGATGCCGCTGGCGACGATAATCAGTGATCTGCGCGATTTTTTGTTACCCGTGTTGGTGGCCGCAGCGACGAGCAGCAGCCACGACATGGCTTGGCGGGCCGGAGAAGGATGGGTAAGTTCTCCAACCGCTGGTTAGAGAATTGTTTTGTGGACATTGCGAATGTCCGTACCACGACAACTTTGAGGATGCACCTTGTTTCTAACATCAAAATTGCACAATCACTATCGTGTTGTTACTGTGCATGGAGAAAGAAGATGTAATTACCCTTGAGTAAGGGTAATAGTGGGGGGTAATGAGGGGCGTTGGGCGCATAATATTATATTTACACATTGAAGCGTGAAGTGCTACATTACGCAAATGGATAATGAATTAAATTCTTCTTCAACCGGGGCGGCAAACCGCTTTATTGATGCCAAATTGGCAATGGGATTCGCCAGCTTTTCACTGGAAGCGCTGACGGATAAAACAGGGCTGTCGGTGATTGCCGCCAAAAACCAGTTGTTGCGCCTGAAAGGAAGGGCGGTTCGCGTTTCGCCACGGCAGCAATATTTTTTGATTGTTCAACCACCGCATCGTGCCGTAGGTGCGCCGCCGGTGACGGATTGGCTGGATGATTATTTCAAGTGGCTGGGGCAACCTTATTATCTTGCTTTGCAATCGGCAGCCGGTATTTATGGCGCAAGCCCACAGGCCATACAGGAGACGCAAATTATCACCAGCCTGCCGCGTCGCGAGATGGTGATTGGCCGCATCCGAGTGCGTTTTTTTGTGAAGTCGGGCATGGCAAAAAGCCTGACTCAGCCGCTTGCTAATGCTCATGCACCACTTACTGTAAGCACCCCAGAAACGACGGTGTTTGATCTCATTCGCTATGCGCCCAGTCTCGGCGGTATCGAACGCGCCGTTGAGACCATAGCCCCGTTGTTACCACTCATCAAAGCAAAGTTACTCAAGCAAATGCTGGTGGCTGAAGGTGAAACTGCCACCGCTCAAAGAATGGGTTTTATTCTGGAAGAACTTGGAGCCAATAGTTTGGCATCCATTGTTAAGGCGTGGTTGCCACAGTCCTTGCAGCTTGTGCCGCTTTCAACCCACGTCAAAAGCGCCGCTACGGATTATCCGATTAGTCGCGACTGGGGAATTATTCATAACACGGGAAATTTGCGATGACTCCGCTTACCCAGCGCGATATTCTTGCGCATCAACAGCAAGTGCCGTGGCCTAATCTAAGGCAGGTTGAGCAGGATTTATTGCTGTGCCGCGCCATGACGGCATTGTTTGATGATGCGTTTTTGAAAACACAAATTGCCATGCGCGGCGGGACGTTGCTCCACAAGGTTCATCTTGCTCCGGCATCAAGGTATAGCGAAGACATTGACCTTGTTGTCATCGGTGACCGCCCGGATGAGCACATTCGAAAAGCGATCAACCGCGTTTTGCTCGGGCGCGGCTTTCCAAGCGACCTACGTCCATTAAAGTAAAACTACGTCGAAATTTAAAGTAAAACTTTGTCGTGGGCTTTCTAATGCGTTTTGCGCGTCATCGCCGGGGGCGGTATAGCTAATAGGGCAGGCTTTGCCCCACGATCGAAACTCCAGAACCTCACGACGGCGATGCGTGGAATATTCTAGCAGCGCGTGCGTGTTGCATTTTGGTATCAATCCACTACAATAGTGTAAATACTAAACTATATATTTAGAATTTACACCAATGATCTCCCGCCACATTCAATCTCATCTGCAAACACTTCTGATTCACTTCCCTTGTGTCGTGCTGACAGGTGTGCGGCAATGCGGTAAAACTACTTTGCTGAGTACGCTTCCCGGCGAATGGCGGCGCTTTGATATGGAGAACTCGACGGATCGCCAGCAACTCCTTGCCGATCCTGATTTATTCTTCCGCTTGCATGCCGACAGGATAGTGATTGACGAAGCTCAGTTGGCCCCACCTTTGTTCGAGGCTCTGCGCGTGGCGATTGACCGGGATCGTTCCAGAAAGGGACGGTTTTTGCTGTCAGGCTCCAGCTCTCCCGAGTTGGTCAAGCAAATTTCTGAAAGCCTGGCAGGTCGGGTGGCGCGTCTGGAAATGGCTCCGTTGAGTTTGGCAGAGGCGTGGCAACACCCGCCGTCCCGCTTTTACCCCATGCTGGCCGAGGGCGCGGCGATTGAGGATATTCATGCAGCAGCAGTTGCTCGCCTGACGGTGCAGCAGGTTCGGGACTACTGGTTTCAGGGCGGGTATCCTGAGCCATGGTTGAGCGACAACGAAGAGTTCCGCAGTCTGTGGTATCGCCACTATATTGATTCCTATTTGCTGCGAGATATCGGTGCTTTATTCCCCAATCTGAACCGGGATCGCTACCGGCAGTTCATCGCCCTGCTCAGCCAGCATTCCGGAAACATACTCAATAACGCCGACATCGCCAGAACGCTAGGGATAAGCGAGCCCACCGTGCGAGACTGGTTGAGCATCGCCCACGATACTTTTATGTGGCGGCATATTCCGGCGTGGGACCGCTCTGCAGCGAAGCAACTGGTCAAGCATCCGAAAGGCTTTCTGCGGGATAGCGGCCTGTTGCATCGGCTGTTGCGGATTCAGGATGCCGAAATGCTTTCCACCCATCCTGTGGTCGGAAAATCGTGGGAAGGGATGGTGGTGGAAACTTTGTTGAGGGGCTTCGAAAACGCCGGAATCGACGTGAACCCATTTCATTACCGGACACGCGGCGGGGCGGAGATCGACTTGATTCTGGAAGGACAGTTTGGGGGCGCAAACCTCCTGCCGGTGGAAATAAAACTGACGCAGCAGACCGATAAACGCGCCATGCGCGCGCTTTCAGAGTTTGTTGTGACCCACAACTGCCCGCTGGGCTTGGTCATCAATAACGACGAACGTCCGCGCAGGTTGGATGAACGTATTCTCGCCATTCCGGCGGCCTGTCTCTGAATGCCCTTTGCACTGCCTTGAAGGGAGATTTGGACGGACATCGCCACATCAGACCCCTCCTTGACCTTGGTTGCGATTTCAACCTCCTCTGCATCAATTCTGATTCTAGTCCAGAACCTGATGTAAATAGTTTCACCTGATCGCCAATGCTTGGCTCAACGACAACCTTGCACGGTACGTGAGCTGCTGCACGTTGCACCACGGGGGATAACCTCATCAGCTTTTTAGTCCTTCCGGCGTCTCGTCGCCAATCGTGACTATCGAAAGCAAGCTGGGAAAGCCAGGTTCGTCCGGTGGTTGCTCATTACCGACCTCCGGCGGCAGCGCGCCACCATCATCCTCGCGGGCAATGGCCTGAAAAATGGCGCGGGTGGGCTCTGAGAATCCGTCATCCAGCCAAGGCAAATATCTCCAAAGGAGCAACCAATCGAATTCATCGATCTCCCAGAGCCGATGCGCAAGCACATTGTTGAATCCCGCCGAATACCTCCGGCGTAACAGTTCCATGATCGGTTGCGCCGCGACAAACGATGAGATTCTCCCCATTCGCCTTTCCGGCCGGGTTATCCCCGTTCGAGCTGACAAATAGGTGTAATTTGCCGATAAGGCATGGCCCAGCATTTCCGTGACGAAGGTCGACCAGTGGTCGGTCTGGGACCACAGCCCGGGGGTAAATGGAACGCCTGCACTTCCTTTGATGAACTCGCCCAGCAAGGAGGCAAAGTCGGTGCTGCAATCCACGCCCGCAGCAGGGATGGTCAGAGAGTCGATGTTTCCATAGCCCCAGCTTCCCTCTGCAGGAAACGTATAGGGAGCGCATGCGGCATTTTTAGTCGGGCAGCCTTGCCAAACAGGCGGTGCGCTTGCGGAGACGAAAGCATTGCCATCGAGTACCGCAAGGTAGCGACCGTAGGGATTCCCCGGTATGTTCGGAAATTGCCAGTTCGCGCCATTGGCCGCTCCCTGAGATAGGCGGGTGGTCCCCTCGAATGGTGGCCAGTTTTGGTAGAGATTAAATTGAATGAACGGGTTTCCGGCGGCGACATTTCCACTGTTGGGTAGTCTGTTTCGCTTTGCCTGAAGAAGAAATGCCCGCCCGGAAATGGCTACGCCGGTACTTGGATTGACGTGCTGGCGGACCAGCATGAGATCGGCGATTTCTACCGAATTTGAATTTGGCGCAACCGTCGGCAAGACGGTTGGTGTCTTGTGGGTAAAAATACCATCCACCAGCACCTTTGTACTCGCTCCCAACTCAACCTTGACCAGGCGTTCAAGCTCGTCGAGCATGGGCTTGGCAATAAAGGCGCTGACCAGACCCGGCTCGTCCGGTACTTTTCCGGCAGCTTGTGCCTGGTGCCATGCGTAGGCATGGGTCAAATTGATAAAGTTTCGTAAATCGTCTTCGAAAGCCATCCCGCTCCCCTGATCTATTCGTGCTGACAGCAATTATCGAGAAGGTTTCAGGTACTTGCAAATTATTGTGGAGACGGGGAAACATGCTGTAAATTCTGTTGCATCTTTATACCCACCGTCCGCTATGGCCGATTATGTAGATTGCTCGATTATGTGGACTGTTTGGTGAGGCATGGCATGG
>CAYZPM010000064.1:0-15630 GCA_964480365.1 uncultured Gallionellaceae bacterium | reverse complement strand
GTCTGGTGTTGGGATCGCGCTGGTTTCAGAAGTCGGTTGGGCCATCTATCATCAGTCACTCGACGTAGCGGGACTTGTGGGCATCTCTCTTTTTGTCGAAGGTGTGGTGGTAATGAACCTTTTTTCAAAGGCAGTGTCCGATTCTGCATTAATCCAGTGGACTGCGCCAGCCTTTCAATTTGAACGTTATGCACTTTTTCCCAGATTGATCTTTGGTGGGATAGCGCACATACACATTAATATTTGATCGTGTAAATTTCATGGATTCTATTATTTAAGACCAGCACAAATAGATGGATCGACCTAATGGACAATCTGGGTCTATCGGCGCAGGTATATTTACCGCCTAATCTGGATGGAGTTTATTATCTCTGAAGTATCCTAAATGACATGAATAAAAAAATGTTGGAAATGTTGCAGGGTGATGAGCACATATACCCTCATGAGCTGGAAAAGCTTTATCTGCGCGTCATGATCAAAATAATTGATTTATGGTATACGCCGCAAGCAGAAGAATATTTCCTCGACCTGATGGTCGACAAACGTGGCGGACGTCGCGGATTTCCACCGAAAGTAGCTGCCGAAATCTTTCATTTGAGCCAAGTGCATGGGCGTACGTGTGCGGTCGCAAAACCTGGCACAGACGATGTATGGTCGCTTGACGACTCCCGAGATCTGCAAGTACGGGATATGCAAGTGGCGAAAAGCTTGAATTTAAGCACGCCACCAGAAATGTTCAAGTCGCAAGAATTCTTCAAGTCGATAGAAGCGGGAGATAGTGCATCGGTTCGCCAGTTTATCAGTCTTGGCATTGACCTGAATATGCGCGATGAGCGCGGTTGGCCTCCGCTAATGATTTCCTCATCCAATGGCAATGAAGAAATTACCCGCTTATTGATACGTAGTGGAGCCGACGTCCATGCCAAAGATAATGTGGGCTATACCCCGCTGCATTGGGCCGCGTTCAACGGCCATGGAAATGTGGTGAAACTGCTGATCGATAATAATTCCGACCCAAATGTGCACAGCAATTTCGGCTGGACGCCACTCATGCAAGCCTCCACACGCGGGCATCTTGCCGCTATCAAACATCTGGTAGAAAAGGGTGCAGATGCCAACCTGACAAGCAAAGACGGCTTGACTGTCTTGTATAAGGCAACTGCCAGCGGCAACATCGAAGTCGTCAAGTTTCTGCTTGCCCACTGCGTAGCCCTAAACATGCAACTTCAGGACGGTAGTACCAAAGTGCATTGCGCACTGTGCAACGCACACCTTGGCCAAGTATTTAACGATGGCATGAAGCCTACAGGTTTTCGCTATTGCAAGAATACGGAGGAGCTGCGCTTTGTATCGAAACCCAAATAGACCTGACACATCATCGGGTTTGAAGCATCAATCCTTGATCAGTCCTTCCGCTTTCATTGCAGCTTTTACTGCGGGACGAGCGACCACGCGATCCAGATAAGTCTTCAGCAAGGGCCATGGCGAGAGATCGAAATCGAGCGAGGGCGACCAGTTAAGCACGGTGAAAAGATAAGCATCGGCAACAGTAAAATTTTTGCCGAGAAGAAAGTCTTTATCGGCAATATTTTCCGCAATGAAATCGATTCTTTTTGCGAGGCGTTCCTTTGCAGCAATCTTTGAATCTTCCGGCATTTTTGGGTTGAAAAGCGGGCTGAATCCCTTGTGAATTTCAGTTGCGATATAGTTGAGCCATTCTTGCAGCCGATAACGTTCCAATGTGCCTGCCAAGGGTGCAAGTTTCTTTTCCGGTGCCAAGTCAGCAATATATTGGACGATGGCAACCCCTTCGGTTAGCAACTGGCCGTTGTTCATCTCCAGCGCGGGAACATACCCCTTGAGGTTGATAGTGTTGTAGTCGACGCCGGTGTCTGTTTTTTTGGTGCCTAAATTTACTTTTTCTATCTCGAAATGAAGGCCTGCTTCATGCAGAACTATATGTGGAGAAAGAGAGCACGCGCCTGGGGTGTAGTAGAGTTTCATCATTTGAATGTGTCCTTATATACGTAATGTTTTTTAATCTATGAATTCTGAGGCTTGAATTGCGGTTTTTAGGATTGATAGTTTACTTGAAATAGGCCTTGGTAATGTACTGGGATAACATCCGCTCGGTATTGAAGAAAGATGCGTTAAGTGCGATGGAATGACGCATCACCTCGGCATAGCGATCCATTTCGTTGCAGAACATTGGCAGAATGATCATTTCCAGTTTGTTATACAGCGCGTGAGCATCTTCCGCCCGTGTGTCGGGGCTTTCCATGCTGGCATCCTTGTCGCCGCCTATCGCCCAGCCGGTCACGCCTTCGATACATCCTTCGCCCCACCAGCCGTCCAGTATACTGAACGAAGGGACGCCATTGACGGCGGCCTTCATGCCGCTGGTGCCTGATGCTTCGAGCGGCGGGTGCGGCGTATTGAGCCAGAGGTCTACGCCGGAGGTAATCAGCTTCGCCAGGCTTATCCCGTAATCCTCAAGATAAACCATTTTGATTTTTCCTTTGAGTGTCTCCTTGATTTCGTGGATGCGGCGTATGACTTCTTTCCCTGCCGTATCTTGCGGGTGTGCCTTACCTGCATAGACGAGTTGGAACGGGCCGACATTCTTGGCTATTTCGATAAGCCTCGCGGTATCCCAGAACAGTAGTTCGGCACGCTTGTAAACCGCTGCCCGTCGCGCGAAACCGATAGTAAAGACCTCAGGCTCGAAACCACTGTCAGTGAGCTGGTTCACCCGTTCGATGAGCGCTTTTTTCGCCTGGCGGTGCGCTATCAAGACATGCCGTTTTGAGATGTTGAGCGCGTAACGCAGGCTGGAGTTATCTTCACGCCAGCCTGGAATATGCTCGTCAAATAGTTTGGCGATGGGAGGAGCGGCCCAAGTGGCTGCATGCACACCGTTGGTAATGGAATGAATGTCGTATTTGGAGAACATCTGTTGTGCTACATGGCCATGGCTTTTTGCCACTCCGTTGATGTAGTGGCTGTTGTCGAGCGCGAGGTAAGTCATGTTCAGCACGCAGTCGGGACATAATTCCTGCTCGCGTTCCGCAAATATTCCCTGATAACCGGTTAACACCCGATGTACCAAATCCAGGGGGAATTTGTCCTGTCCGGCAGGTACCGGGGTGTGGGTGGTGAAAATGCATTTGGGTTTTACCAGATGCACCATCTCCGGCGTGATGATGTGCGGTGTCTGCTCGTAGGCCATATCCCAAGCTTGCCTGGAAAGCTCATACGCAAGCTCCATGGTCAACAGCGCAGCATGTCCTTCATTCATGTGAAAGCGCTTGATCTCGTTGTAACCCAATGCGCGCAGCATCCTGACGCCGCCTATGCCCAGCACCGACTCCTGGCAAAGCCGGTAACGCATATCGCCGCCGTATAGATGATCCGTGATAGTTCGATCCGGTGCGGCATTTTGTTCAAGGTCGGTATCCAGGAAATAAACCGGCACGCTGTAGCCGCTCACGCCTTTGATTTCGTACTTCCATGCCCGCACATCAACCTGTCGTCCTTCGATCTCAATCGAACAGCGCGGCACCATTTCTTGTAGCAACTCAGCTACAGGCCAAGCGACATCCTCTTCGCTTTGCCAGCCTGAAGCATCGATCCGCTGGCGGAAATAGCCCTTGCGATGGAGCAATGTGATGGCGATCATGGGAATGCCGAGATCGGCGGCGGAACGCACGGTGTCACCGGCCAGGATGCCCAGGCCGCCCGCATAAGTTGGCATGGCCTCATCCAGCCCGATCTCCATGGTGAAATAGGCGATGTAGTCTTTGCCGTCCATATGTTTTCAGGGAGGATGCAGGTGTTTACCGCACCGTCAACCGCTTTGCGATCTGGGCGACGTGACTGCCCTGAAAGCGGGCGATGCTCAGCTCGTTTTCGCTCGGCATACGTTTGCCGTCAGCACCGGCAAGAGTTGAGGAGCCATAAGGCGAGCCGCCGCTGATTTCCGTCATTACCATGAGTCCCTTGCAGGAATACGGCACGCCGACAATCACCATGCCATGGTGCAGCAAGGTCGTGTGGAAAGAGGTGATCGTCGTTTCCTGCCCGCCATGCTGGGTGCCGGTGCTGGTAAATACGCTGGCGACCTTGCCGATCAATGACCCGTCCATCCATAACTTGCCCGTCTGATCCAGAAAGTTGCGCATCTGCGCGGTCATGTTGCCGAACCGGGTGGGTGTGCCGAAAATGATCGCATCGTAACTGGCAAGCTCATCGACGGTCGCAACGGGAGCCTTCTGGTCGAGCTTTACGCCCATCGCGCGAGCACGATCCTCAGGAATGATTTCCGGCACGCGCTTGATGGTTGCCTCCACTCCCTCCACTTCAAGCGCCCCCTCGGCCACGGCTCCTGCCATTTTTTCGATATGCCCATACATACTGTAGTAGAGAACAAGTATTTTTGTCATGAGGAATCTCCTGATGTTTTACAACAAAATAATTTATGAGCATAAAACGGGGTTAAAGCCCCAATAACACACGCAGACAGGTTATCCACCTGTAAGGGGGAAGGATGGAAATTGTTACGCGATATTTACGTTAAAAATCACTTTCCCGCTTTCTGGGGGCTTTGAATTTTGCAATTTTTTTAGGTCGCATTTTTTCATGCATTATTTCGTTGAAATACTGCGCGCCTGGAAACGAAAGTGATCCTTTGATCAACTCCGAAATATCCGTTTCAACATCTTCCAATTCGTATTCATTTCCTTCAGGTAAAACACCAATGTCTCCTGAAGAAGGATGTTTTGTCATGGTCGATCCCCGTAGCCTGTAAGTTTGGATAAGTGCCACTCTAATTGCGCAGTGATTTTGACGACGGAGAAGCTTTTATACCATCGGTGCTTTGCTTGATAAGCATTAAGATAATCTTGTAAAACCCCATCGGTGTTTGTCCTATACCACCAACACGGTGTACTCTGTAACCTTCAATCTAGTAGTATTGCCAAATCGGCAAATAGCCAGCAATTATTAGGGTAAAAATCATGGACATCAGGAAAGAGCGCGATTCGTTTGGCTATATCGAGGTTCCTGACGAGCGGCTTTGGGGCGCTCAGACGCAACGTTCGCTGGTGCATTTTCATATCTCGTCCGAGCGTATGCCGGAAGAAATCATTCTTGCGCTCGCTGAAGTAAAACGCGCTTGTGCAGTCGTCAATCGCGACCTCGGCCTGTTGAATGTAGCTAAAGCAAACGCTATCGTGCAGGCTGCGGATGAGGTGCTTACAGGCCTCCATGGTGATGAGTTCCCCCTTTCCGTGTGGCAGACCGGTTCGGGCACCCAGAGCAACATGAACATGAATGAGGTGCTTGCCAACCGTGCCTCGGAACTGCTTGGCGGAAGGCGCGGTGAAGGCCGTTTGGTACACCCAAACGATGAGGTCAATCTCGGCCAGTCGTCCAACGACATTTTTCCGACGGCAATGCATGTGGCCGCCGTCACCGCCATTCTGCAAAAGCTTCTGCCAAAATTAAATACCTTGCGTACAACCCTCGAAATGAAATCCGACGCGTTCGATGACATCGTTAAAATCGGACGCACGCACTTGCAGGATGCAACTCCGCTGACACTAGGCCAAGAGTTTTCCGCTTATGCCGCGCAACTGGAATTTGCGGAGTCGATAATCGTCGCTACGCTTGCACCGCTTTACGAGCTGGCGGTCGGCGGCACGGCAGTGGGGACGGGACTCAACACCCATGCCGAATTCGGCGAACGTGTTTCAGCAGAGCTGGCACGGGAGAGTGGAACTCTATTCAAAAGTGCAGCCAACAAGTTTGCTGCGCTGGCCACGCACGATGCGTTGGTAGCCGCGCACGGTGCGCTCAAGACCCTCGCCGCCGCGTTGATGAAAATCGCCAACGACGTGCGCTGGATGGCCTCGGGGCCACGCTCGGGATTGGGTGAGATCACTATTCCGGAGAACGAGCCGGGCAGTTCGATCATGCCGGGCAAGGTTAATCCGACCCAGTGCGAAGCCCTTACCATGCTGTGCTGCCAAGTGTTCGGCAATGATGTCGCCATTAACTTCGGCGGGGCTTCCGGAAATTTTGAACTGAACGTGTTCAAGCCGCTTATCGCTTACAACTTTGTACAGAGCGTGCGCCTGCTCGCCGATGGTATGGCGAGCTTCGATGAGCACTGCGTGTGCGGCATCGAAGCCAATCGCGCGCGCATAGCCGAACTGATGGAGCGCTCGTTGATGCTGGTAACCGCCCTAACTCCGCACATCGGCTACGACCGCGCCGCCGAGATCGCCAAACAGGCGCAACGGGATGGCAGCACCCTGAAGCAGGCGGCGTTAGCGTTGGGCTATGTCACGGAAGATGAATTTGAACAGTGGGTGCAACCGATGAATATGGTTCACCCCGGAAATGGCATTTAGGTCGGACACGCTATGCGTGACGATTTTGTTTTTGCTTTATTGGGCACGGAGTTCCCAACCTACGTAGCTATTGATGTTTCCATAATCGGTGACCGCTTTACCCCCTTCCCAACCCTTCCCCCGAAGGGAGAAGGACTCTTGTCCCCTCTCCCATCGGGGGAGGGCTAGGGAGGGGGTTGTGGCTACAGTGTCATGTATTTTGGAAAGTTTAATAATATCACCCGGAAAAATACCAGTCTCCGCGCCTTTGAACGGCTTCCGTGCTAATCTCTGTTTACTAATAATTCAAGCACCAAACCGATTTTCAGGAGATTGAATGACTCAGCCGCCATCAAGTAAACGTGGCTTTCCGGTTCGACGCGTTGCAGCCGTTTCCCTGCTCATTTTGCTGGCGTTGGGCGCATGGTTTTTTACGCGTCCCAATCCGATTTCTGTTGTACTGGCGAAAGTGGATCGCGGCACGGTCGAGGCGACGGTCAGCAACACGCGAGCAGGTACCATCAAAGCCTGCCGGCGCGCCAAGATTGCGCCTCAGTCTGGCGGGCAAATTGCACATCTACTGGTGAAGAAGGGACAGCGCGTCAAAGCCAATCAGGTATTGCTGGAGCTGTGGAACAACGACTTGCAGGCTCAGGAGCGCTTGGCGCAGCAGCAACTCGGCACCGCACAGATGCAGGTGCAACAGGCCTGTACACAAGCTGATGAGGCGGAGAAGGAAGCCGAACGCGCGCGCCAGTTGAAGAAGCGCGGCTTTATTTCTGCCGAAGGATTGGATCAGAAAGTATCTGCGGCCAAGGTAACGCGTGCCGGATGTGAGGTCGCGCAAAGTCAAATCGCCCAGAGTCATTCCCGTATCGAGGCGGCGCGTGCCGGGCTGGATCGCATGGTGTTGCGCGCGCCGTTCGACGGCGTCGTGGCCGAGATCAGCGGGGAATTGGGCGAATTCGCCACGCCCTCGCCGCCCGGTATTCCAACCCCTCCCGCCATCGACCTGATCGATGATAGCTGCTTGTTCGTCAGCGCGCCGATAGACGAAGTGGATGCGGCCAACATCAAGGCGGGGCAGAGGAGCCGCATCACTCTGGACGCGATCAAAGGCAAGTCTTTTGCAGGTAAGGTCAAGCGCGTCGCGCCCTATGTGCTGGAAGTGGAAAAGCAGGCGCGCACCGTCGAAGTGGAAGTCGAGTTTACCGAGCCGCCCAAGGACGAAAATCTATTGATCGGCTACAGCGCCGATGTCGAGATCATGCACACCTCCCATGAAAACGTGCTGCGCATTCCCACGCAAGCCCTGTTAGAAGGCAAACGGGTATTGGTCTACAGGCCAGACGATGGCGTGCTCGAAGAACGCACCGTGACGACGGGGCTGGCTAACTGGGATCGCACCGAAATTACCGCAGGACTGAGCGAAGGCGAGCAGATTGTGATGTCGCTCGATCAAGCCGGGGTGAAAGCCGGGGCACATGTGCAGCCGGAGGTTGGGAAGACGGTTAAATGATCCGCCCAACGTGGACTACAATGCGACAACAACGAAAGGGACGATAATGCCAACGATTAGTATGTTTTACGGGATTATGGTGGCGATACTTTTTGAGGATAATGATCGGCATCATTTGCCTCACATTCATGTGCGTTATTCTGGTGATAAAGCATCCATTGCTATTGAGGACGGTCGGTTGCTGGCGGGCAATTTTCCGCCCAAGCAATTAAAAATGGTGCAAGCGTGGATTGAGATTCATAAAGATGAATTGTTTGCCGATTGGGAAATGGCCGTTGCGGGAGAAGAGCCTTTCCGTATCGCACCGTTGCAATAAGGAGACAAGCATGGAAACTTTATTGGATGTGGTCAAAGTGAAAGTTGAACCCGGTTACCTGCTGCGACTTGAATTCGAGAATGGCGAAAAGCGTGTTTTTGACATGTCCGCTTACATGGATAAGCGTCCGTTCGTGAGAATAAAGGACTTCTCTTTGTTCGCACTGGCTAAAGTTGATTATGGGACGGTCGTCTGGCCCGGCAATATCGATATTGCACCAGAAACACTTTATGACAGATCGATTCCGGCATAAGCGATGGGCGGATGTACCGCCCATCGCATGCTGAAATGAAAGCTTTAGAAACAGCCATGACTGAACAAATTTCTCAGAGTCTTATTGCTCGGTATGAGCGCCAAATGTTGGAGATTAAAGAGCGCACTCTTTCAATCGGTTCAGTAGTAAACGGAGGAACTGGCCTACATGGGCCACTGGCTCGCGAATTTTGTTATTTGCAGCTTCGTATGATTTGCGAATGCATCGCGCTATCGTGTTTGACCGCTCATGGCGATATGAAACCAGTTCGCACGCAGAAACTCCAAAAAGAATCTCGTGCCGATTTTCTAATGAAGGTGTTGGAGGCTTTGCATCCGGATTTTTACCCCCATCCTGTCAAGTTCACGATAACAACAAACAACACTCATGTGGACGAAATAACTGATGGGTACCTCACAAAGCCGGAACTTGTTCAGCTGGTTAGAGATTGTGGCAAAAAACTTCATCGCGGCTACGCAGAGAAGTATAGCTTCAGTCCAACTCAAGCGGAATTAGATAACGATTTTAAACACATTATGGAATCAGCAAACAAGATACTTCGTCTTCTAGAGCAGCATAAGGTAAATCTTTCAAGTGGAACAGAATTTACATTCTGTATTCTTAGCTATGGCCCCGAAGCGAACGTCCATGTATTTTCCGGTGGGCCAAAAAAAACAAACTAAAATATTCGTTCACGTAACTTTCCAATGAATTCCAATGGAGCCTGGTTGAATGATAGCGCTTAGTCAAGTCTGCCGCAGCTTCATGGTCGGCGATCAACAGGTTGCCGCGTTGCGCGGCATCGACCTGAACATCGCGGCGGGGGATTATGTTTCCATTATGGGGCCGTCTGGCTCCGGCAAATCCACGCTGCTTAATTTGATAGGCTTGCTGGATCGCCCGAGTTCCGGCACTTATAAGCTGGATGGCGGCAACGTCACCGCGCTGAATGACGAGCAACAAGCCAAAGTGCGCAGCGAAAAAATCGGCTTCGTGTTCCAGTCGTTTCATCTGGTGCCGCGCCTCACCGCCGCGATGAACATTGAATTGCCGCTGATCCTGGCGGGCATTCCTGTCGCTGAACGCAAGGCGCGCGTGGTGCAGTTGCTGGAAAACTATGGTTTGACGGATCGCGCCGATCATCGTCCCGATCAACTCTCCGGCGGGCAGCGGCAGCGCGTGGCGATTGCACGCGCCACCAGCATGCATCCCGCCGTGCTGCTGGCCGATGAGCCGACTGGCAATCTCGATCAGACCACCGGCAAGGAAGTGATGAATTTGCTCGAACAACTGGTTGCGCAGAAAGTTACTTTGATACTTGTTACGCACGATCCGGTGATTGGCGGACGCGCGACGCGACAGTTGCATATGGTGGATGGGGAAATCATCGATGAGCACCCCTAAGATTTCTAAGCTCGTCATTCCCGCGCAGGCGGGAATCCAGCAAAAAGAAAGCTCCGCGAAGCGGACAAAACCGCAATGTTGTCCCGCTTCGCGGGAGCTTTTTATTCAACTGGATTCCCGCCTGCGCGGGAATGACGGTGCTGGTGGGCTATTGCGATGAGGCTCATCGACATCGTGCATTTCGCCTCCGGCAGCCTGCGCGGTAGCCGCACGCGCACTTTGCTGATGATTCTGGCGATGTCCATCGGCGTGGCGTCGGTGGTGATCCTGACCGGCTTGGGCGAGGGGGCGCGGCTTTATGTTGTCAACCAATTTTCTTCTTTGGGCACGAATCTGGTCATTGTGTTGCCCGGACGTACCGAAACGGCTGGCATCGGGCCGGGCATGTTGCTCGGGCAAATTCCGCGCGAACTCAGTCTTGATGATGCGCAAGCCTTGTTGCGCAGCCGTGCTGTCGGGCGCATCGCACCGCTGACCATCGGTTCGTCGCAGATTTCTCAGGGCGCGCTCAACCGCGAGGTGGTGGTGCTGGGATCAACCAGCGATTTGTTGGAGGTGCGCCACATGAGTCTGGCGCAAGGGCAGTTCCTGCCTGCCGGTGATGTGCATTCCAGCGAGTCGGTGTGTGTGCTGGGCGACAAGATCAGGCGCGAGTTGTTCGGGCAGCAACAGCCCATCGGTGCATGGGTGCGACTGGGAGACCGACGTTTCCGCGTGGTCGGCGTGATGGCGAGCCAGGGCGAATCCATGGGCTTCAACACCGACGAGATCGTCATAGTGCCGGTCGCTTCGGCGCACATGCTGTTCAATACCTCCGGCTTGTTCCGCGTGCTGGTAGAAGCCAAAAGCCGCGATGCCATCGAACAAGCCAAACATGATGCCGAAGAAATCTTATTGCACCGCCACAATGGCGAACGCGACGTGACCGTCATCACGCAGGACGCCGTGGTGGCAACCTTCGACCGCATCCTGACCGCATTGACGCTGGCAGTCGGCGGCATTGCCTCGATCAGCTTGGCGGTGGCGGGTATCCTCATCATGAACGTGATGCTGATCGCCGTTTCACAACGCGTCAAGGAAATCGGCCTGCTCAAAGCCTTGGGGGCGCCCGCCGTGCAAATCAGGAATCTTTTTTTTGCCGAAGCGATTTTATTGTCTGGCATCGGCAGCGTGGTCGGGTTGATTCTGGGTGAAGCGGGCGTAGCGGTGATCGGGAAAATTTATCCGTCGTTGCCGGTGGTCGCGCCTTGGTGGGCGGTGCTGGCGGCTCTCGGTACAGCTCTGGGTACGGGAATCATGTTCAGCGTGTGGCCGGCACGGCGCGCGGCGCGGCTCGATCCTGTAATGGCTCTGGCGAGGTCATGATGAAAACAACTATGCCTATGAACTTCGTCATTGATAGGACTACTAGCCATTCGACTAGGCCGTCAAAAGACGCCAGCCAAGTCGCTGGTTATCCCGCGAAAGCGGGAATCCAGTGCTTTTATTTAACATGCAGTTGGGTTTTGTCCCGCTTTGCGGGGCTTGTTCAATTCACTGGATTCCCGCCTGCGCGGGAATGACGAGCCTATGTTATTCCCCGACCTGATCCGCCTCACCACCTCCAGTTTTCTGGCCTACCGGATGCGCAGCTTCCTGACCGGGCTGGGCATCGCCATCGGCATTACGGCGGTAATTCTGCTCACGTCCATCGGCGAAGGGCTGCATCAATTCGTGCTGGCGGAATTCACCCAGTTCGGCACGAATTTGATTGCGATTCAACCCGGCAAGGCGCAGATACAAGGCGGTAACGTGGGCATATTTGGCTCGGTCAGGACGATTTCCATCGAGGACGCGCAAGCCTTGCTGCATTTGCCGAATGTCGAGTACGTCAATCCAAGTATGCAGGGAAATGCCGAGGTGCGATTTAATGGCAAGACGCGCCGCGTCACAGTATTTGGCGCGGGGCACGATTTTACTCGGGTCATGGCAAGCAAGATTCAGATGGGCAGTTCCCTGCCCGACGATGATCCCACCCACCCGCGCGCGCTTGCGGTGCTCGGCTCCAAGGTGCGTCAGGAATTATTCGCCGGAGAAAATCCGCTTGGTAGCTATTTGAGTGTCGGCGGACAACGCTACCGTGTGGTCGGTGTGATGGAACCGAAAGGACAGATGCTCGGTTTCGATCTTGACGATACCGTGTTCATTCCTGCCGCCCGCGCGCTGGAATTATTCAATCGCCCTGGCCTGATGGAAATCCAGTTGAGCTATAAGCCTAACGCCGATCTGGATAGCGTGGAGCGTTCCATTACCGCGCTGCTGAAGGAGCGGCACGGACGTGAAGATTTTACGTTGATCCCGCAGGCAAAAGCGCTCGAAGTGCTCGGCTCGGTGCTGGACGTGATCACCTTCGCGGTGGGTGCGCTGGGCGGGATTTCCCTGCTGGTAGGCGGTGTCGGCATCCTGACTATTATGACTATGGCCGTCACCGAGCGCACCTCAGAGATCGGTTTGTTGCGTGCCTTGGGCGCACGCGAAGGACAAGTGCTGACGCTGTTTCTGGGCGAGGCAATATTGCTGTCCGCGCTGGGCGGCTTGGGTGGATTGGCGCTCGGGATTGGGATCGCACAGGCTTTGCATTGGCTGTTTCCTGCCATGCCGGTGCATACCCCGTGGCTGTTCGCTGTGGTTGCCGAACTGAGCGCCGTCAGTATCGGTCTCGCCGCAGGCGTGATGCCCGCGCGGCGCGCGGCGCGGCTCAATCCGGTGGAGGCGTTGCATGAGGAGTGATTCTGTAGAGGCGTTGCGCTGCGACATTTTTTGCACCGTGGTAGATAACTTCGGCGACATCGGCGTGTGCTGGCGGCTGGCGCGGCAACTGGCGCATGAGCACGACGTTGCGGTGCGGCTGTGGATGGACGATCTGGCGAGTTTTCGCAAGCTGTGCCCGGAGGTGGATACTCAGCTTGAGCAGCAGTATTGCCATGATGTGGAGGTCAGGCATTGGGTCGCGCCGTTCCCGTACGTAGTACCTGCGCATCTGGTGATCGAGGCGTTCGCTTGCGAGTTGCCGGAGATTTATGTGGCGGCGATGGCGGCGCAACAGCATAAACCAGTGTGGATTAATCTTGAATATTTGAGCGCCGAAGACTGGGTGGAGGGCTGCCACAAACTGCCTTCGCCGCATCCATCGTTGCCGCTGGTCAAATATTTTTTCTTTCCCGGATTCACGCCAAAAACCGGAGGTCTGCTGCTGGAGCGCGATTTGTTGGCGCGTCGCGATGCGTTTCAGCGCGACCCGCAGGCCATCGCCGCTTACTGGAAATCGCTAGGTATTTCTGTGCCGCAAACAGATGAAACGCGCGTGTCGTTGTTTTGTTATGAAAATCCCGCATTGTCAGACTTGCTTGCCGCTTGGGTAGAAGGCAGCGCGCCCATACTTTGCCTCGTGCCGGAAGGCCGCGCACTGCCGCAGGTGGAGACTTTCTTCGGGCAGGCATCCTTCGACATAACCAGCGACTTGCCCGCTTGCGGGCTTAGTCGAATGGCTAGTAGTTCCATCAGGCTCAGGACGAACGGTAGTAGAGTGGGGAAGGTGTGGCAGCGCGGCAACCTGGAGGTACGCGTGTTGCCTTTCGTGGAGCAGGAGCACTACGACGAACTACTGTGGGCGTGCGACATCAATTTCGTGCGCGGCGAGGATTCCTGGGTGCGGGCGCAATGGGCGGGGCTGCCCTTCGTCTGGCATATCTACCCGCAGCACGACGGCGTGCATATGCAAAAGCTGCGCGCCTTCATGGAACTGTATTGCGCCGGGTTGCCGCCGGATGCGGCCCAGGCGTTGCATGGGTTGTGGGAGGCTTGGAATGCCAATTCGACAGGCTTAGGACAGGCATGGAACCATTTCTGGCCGCACCGGTCTATTCTGCGGCAACACGCCCGTGATTGGGCACAAGAACTTTCCGTTAATAGCCTCGTATTGAATCTGCTGGATTTTTTCAGCAGTATTGATAGAATGCGCGACTCTGAAATTTTAGCTTAGGCAGGCACATTATGAAAATCGCTCAAGAACTCCGCGCCGGTAACGTCGTCATGGTTAACGATCAACCCTTGGTTGTGCAGAAGGCTGAATACAGCCGATCCGGTCGCAGTGGTTCGGTGGTCAAGATGAAATTCAAGAACCTGCTCACCGATGCGCCGAGCGAGTCTATTTACCGGGCGGACGACAAATTCGATCAGGTCATTCTGGATCGCAAGGATTGTACCTATTCCTACTTTGCCGACCCGATGTATGTCTTCATGGACTCCGACTACAATCAGCTTGAAGTGGAGAAGGATAACTTGGGCGACGCGATCAATTACATCGAAGACGGCATGGCCTGCGAAGTGGTGTTCTACAACGAAAAGGCGATTTCCGTTGAGTTGCCCAACACCGTTACGCGTGAAATTGTTTACACCGAGCCTTCCGTGCGTGGGGATACTTCCGGTAAAGTGATGAAAACAGCGAAGATTAATACGGGTTTTGAGTTGCCCGTCGCTGCCTTCTGCGAAATTGGTGACAAGATCGAAATCGACACCCGCACCAACGAATTCAAGAAACGTGTGACAAGCTAATATTTCGATATGCGAAGGAAGAAAAGGCAGCCTCGCGGCTGCCTTTTTTGCTTATGTGCTACGTCGAGGCAACCTCAAAGTCAAAGGTAAAAGGAAGCCTTGTGCAGAATGGTTGCAATCAATGATAATAGCCACCCCCACAAGTAAGGGGTAAACGGCAGCGTGACATCCCCAATGAAGCATATTTCCTCGCGCGACAACTCGTTTTTCAAAGAAGTGCTCAAACTTGGCGGCTCATCACGCCAGCGCAAAAAAACCGGGCAAACCCTGCTGGATGGAGTACATCTGGTACAGGCCTATCTTGCTTCAGGCCACAAGCCGCAGCATCTGCTGGTGACAGCAATTGCATTGCAAGACCGCGAAGTGGCAGCGGTGCTGAAAGAACTTTCCGCCGTTCCGCTCACGCAATTCGACGATAGCCTGTTCGCCGAGCTATCCGAACTCAAGACGCCCAGCGGTATTCTCGCTCTGATCGAACAACCCGGTCCTTCGGTGTTACCCGCGAATAGCCGCTTTTGTTTGTTGCTGGAAGATATTCAGGATCCCGGCAACCTCGGCTCCATGTTGCGCTCCGCTGCTGCTGCGGGATGCGATGCCGTGTTCTTGTCCAAAGGCTGCGCCGACGCATGGTCGCCCAAGGTGTTGCGTGCCGGGATGGGTGGGCATTTCGCACTTAGCATCCACGAGTCCGCAGATTTACTTGACGTGGCTGCGGCATTTCAGGGCAAGCTGTTGGCGGGATCACTCAATGCGAAAACCAGCTTGTACGACTGCGACCTGCGCGGCAAACTGGCTTTTGCAGTCGGTAACGAAGGGGCAGGGTTGTCCGAAAGTTTGCTAGCGGCGACCAGTCAGCACGTCACCATACCCATGCCGGGAAAAGTCGAATCTTTGAACGCGGCGGCGGCGGCGGCGGTGTTTTTGTTCGAGGCGGCAAGGCAACGCAGGTAGCAGTTCTGGTATATGGTTTTGGTTTGAAACTTCTGGAGCGAGTAAAATGTGGCGGAATAGTTTGGA
The DNA here is from genome assembly GCA_964480365.1 of uncultured Gallionellaceae bacterium. Classification (GTDB taxonomy): domain Bacteria; phylum Pseudomonadota; class Gammaproteobacteria; order Burkholderiales; family Gallionellaceae; genus CAIQPV01. The sequence continues at coordinate 136 of CAYZPM010000064.1, read as the reverse complement.
CGAGGTGCTTGGAGCGCTAAACAACGGCTTGCTTAACCGTTGATCTCGTTTATCCGCAAAGCAATTCGTTAATTCAAGTCACTGCCGTAGCGAAAATGATAAAAAAGATACCCATAGACCAACTTGAAATAGGCAT
>CAYZPM010000063.1:0-16076 GCA_964480365.1 uncultured Gallionellaceae bacterium | reverse complement strand
TGGTTTTGTCCGCTACGCGGGTTTAACTAGAAACTAATGACTAACGACTAACGACTGCCTTTAGAACGGATAAAACCAAACCAGGCCGGTGACCAAGTGCGCCAAAGCCAGCGTGACAGTGAGTCCGGCAAAAATCATGTGCAGCATGAACACTTGCTTGCCATATACCGCCATGGCGATGCCCAACCCGCCGGTAATCAAAATCAAAATTAACAGGGGCACCCCCATAATAAACATAATTACATGTTTCTTATGATCCTTTAAAACATTACTATCCTCTGCTTGAGTGGCAGCTTGAGAAAATGCCTCCATAATCTGGACGCTGTCTCCTTTTGACGGACTATCGGCAGCCCGTGCAATCGGGGCAGCAGAAATCAATAGCAATAACGTCAAAACCAGCCATCGGCTTTTGGAGAAAATATTTGTGCCTGACATCATTCCTTGCCCTCTGCTTGGATAGACTGTTTCTTTTCCGGATCAACTTTACGTTCAGCATAACGCCATACCAGCACGGCCATGAGAATAAACGGAACAATAATTGTAAACAGCAGAAATAAAAAGATAGCCCAAGGTGTTTCGATCGTCACATGGAGAAAGCGGTAGCTATCCAATGCATAACTCGAATCGACCCATGAAAAGGCTAGTCCAACTATCATCCCCAAGCGCGCCAATTTTATGTGCATACTCACTTTCCTTTACTTAGTCCCGGTGCATCACCCGCACAGCGGAACCCATAAAAATCGGATGCGTAATTCGCCCAGTCGGGCTTCCGGTGGTACGTCGCGGTCGAAAACGGATCACCCTTCCACGATCCGCCACGCAATACCTTGTATTTTCCTTTAATTGAAGTGGGCACCATATCGACCACCTTCATTTCTTTGTCTTTATCGTTAGCCGCGACCGGAATTTTGCCCTGAAATAAATCCACCGGTGCGTTCCCCCCTGCGTAAGGCGCAAAGTCGTCTGCCGTCCACTCATCCACGTTGCCAGCCATATCCATCAGGCCATAAGGACTAGCACCGTTCGGAAAAACATTTACGTTGGTTGCCGACCCTATATTGTAATAGGTGTTCAACCGTTTCGTGTCCATCTCGTTTCCCCATGGCCAGCGTCGGCCATCGGTACCGCGCCCAGCTTTTTCCCATTCCGCCTCGGTAGGCAGACGTTTGCCTGCCCACTTGGCATATGCAGTAGCGTCATACCAAGTTACCATGGTGACGGGGCGCATCTTTTCACCGTTGGGAATTTTGCTATCTTTCCAATTTAACGGTGGGCGATGCGAGGTGGCAGCAACAAATCTGGCATATTGCGCATTGGTTACCAGATATTTATCCATCCAGTACCCAGGTAATTTTACGGTATGCTGTGGACGATCCTGCGGATCGGCGCGCACATAATTCGTGCCCATTAGGAATGGTCCAGCCGGTATCTGTACCATGCTATCCAACTCAGCCCACTCATCTTTAGTGAGCAGACTTTCAGCATCGGCAACGCTGTATCCGGTCGCTCGATTCTTATTAGCCTCATGCGCCGCATGTATCACAATATCTTCGCCCGCCGCGCGGATGCGTGCACTTTCTTCCTTCAGATCGTATGTCGCAGCCTTGCGCATATCAGCCATACGATTTGCCCCCAGTTGCACCACATGCACAACACCGCCAATCATCGCCAAGATGACACAGGTCATAAATGTCGCATACAAATATCGTTTGCGTCGCGCCCTGTCCTCAGCTGTAAGATCGACTTTTTTAACCCTGGTAATAACTTTCATGCTTCGATATCACCCTCATTGTTACTGGAACTTTCTTTATAGATTTTATGGCGCGGGCTTCTGCCATAAGTTCCTTTCATCATGATCTCGCCCATAATGCCTCCGAAAGCAGATGCCTCTATCGCCAGAATCACAAAAAAACCCCACCAGCCCATTGGTGCCAGCGATGCTCCCTGCGGAATGCTGCCCATATGGTGCATAAACTCGTAATAGCTGATGGAGCGCACAATCAGCGGTGGAAAATAACTTAACCATTTTCCTCCGAATCCGAATATTGCAGCCACCAGCAAGCCTACAAAAAACGGCAAGACAAATACATCCGCAGCCCACAACGGGCCGAACCCTTGTATTCCGCGATACAACTCGACTTGCGCGCCAAGAAGAAGGTCGCCAAAATAGTTCAGCGCACATCCCAACAGTAGCGCCACTACGCCTTTAAGAAAGTGCGTTTTATCCAAACGGGAAAATTTAATCATGGATGGTAATCCTTCCCTGTCAGCTTTTCATACTCGGCTTTGCGCGTTTCTTCCAGATACCAATCTTGTACCTTGAGACTTGCCATATAACTCGCCAGCAGGCGCCGATCATGTTCCGACAAAGCTGCGTAAGACGGCATACGGAACTCAAGCTTTAAGCGGGAAGGCAAAATCGTCTGCGGATTTGCTGCGGAAAAATACTGGAAAAACCATTCTTCGCTATGCAAAGAACCCATGCCGTCCAGAATAGGAGCCGGAACGCTTTCCAGCATGTTCCGCACCGTCCATAAGGAATGACATCCTTTACAATTTTGTTTGTGGTACACATCCATGGCATCGCGTTCCAACTCTTTAGAAGCGGTACTATAGTAAGGAATGCCCTTATCTTTATCCGCTTCAGGGTCAGACTCAATGTGCCAAAGATTGCGCCCCATCAAGCTTAAAACAATAACCGCTATCACGGCTAGCACCACCTTTTCACCGCGCTTCATTTTTGCCTCTTGTTGTACTCTTCCTCGTGTTGCTTCAACATGCGCGCGCGGCTTTGTTCCTGAGTTGCCAGCACTTCTCGGCTCTTTGTATACTCTTCCGGCGACATTTTTTCTTTATCACCCTCATCAAAAACCAGATATTTGATGTCCTCATCAAATTGCTCATTTTTGGCCGCCCAGCGTATCCAATAAATACAAGCGGCAATAATCATTGCACCGATGATAAGCCAAAGATATATCGTCCAACCATCACCCAGCGATTCAAAAAATTCCATATTTACCTCAGACGATTACTAGAATAGATACCCGGATAGCATTTGTGTCGCACCGAAAATAATCGCGACTACAATGCCTAAAATGATTGCACCAAACATTATTTTCTCGCCCAGCCTCATTGTCTTGGGCGCATATTTCCCAAAAACGACTGAATAGACAATGGCGGAAAATACAAAAATGGTCAATAACATGAAAAGGAAAACGCCAACACTGAATTGTTGGCTGCGCATTCCTTCTATACTCAGATCTAATTTAGGGGACGAATCCGAATTGACCAATACGGCAAAAATACGATTTAACTCCAAGCTATTGAGAAGCGAATAAATGGCTGCCTCCCCTTATTCAAAAATGCACTTATAAAAAGCGATGCCGCTCTTGCGGGCGGCATCCCTTACTCTTTCAACTACACCAGAGGAATTACTGCTTTTTTGCTTTGTCCGCGACGATTTGCGGAGTTTGCTTGTCGTAATTATCCACGAAGAAGCTATACAGTGCTGGAACCAAATATACCAGCGCAATTACAACCGCGAAGCAGACAGGTGCATAGTCAAAATCTATCATCTGATACCTCCAAATAAAATCCAAATCAACAAAGATTAATGTTCGTGACCATGAGTAGGCTGCCAACTGGAAGGTGGAAGCCGCTTAACCACCAGAACCACGCCAAGGAAGAACAGGGTTACGTAAAATACATCAATCGTATACCCATCATCCCACCATGGCTGATGCCGTTCGCGCTCTCCGTTTTTAAGCAATTGCCCCCCTAAGATCGCCGGAATTTCGTGTGCTCCGCTCTTAAAGTTGCCTTCAAAGTTGGCCTCAACAATATCCACACCCACTACGGTGTAGTCCTGCAAGACAGCCCCTTTTTTCTGCAACTCTTCAAGTTTCGGCTTCAGCGCACGTAACTCATTCATGCTAATCGGATGACGCTCTTCTTGATAGGCTAATTCATCACCCTGATGCTTCGCAACTATTTTCGCCATCGCGGCAGTATCATCCGTCATCGCCTGAATTGCAGGGTCGTCCAAATCCTTCGCGAAGCCGGCATAAACTGCCGCCGTAGGACGTTGCCCCCACAATGGAAAGGTAATTGCAAACGCTGTCAGAACTGTCAGCAACAACAGCCAAACAACCGGAACCGGCAGGCGGTTATTATCTTCGGTAATTCCCCCAAGGTCTTCCGACTCCCACAGCTTTTGATCCGCCACATTTTGTTCCGCGCTGTTTGTAGTAGCCAGCGGATTGTCCATTATAAATGCCATCGCATCGCCTCCTTAAATTATTTAAGACTTAGAATGTAATCGATTATGTAACGGGCATCGCTATTTTTAGCGGGTACCGGCACATCCGGCGCATTGGGATTCTTACCTTCACGGTAATCATTGTACTCCGCACGCCATTTGTCATAATCGATCTTGTTGCCACTCGCGTCCTTTTCACCCCACAGATAATCAAAACGAGGCATGATGGAGTGCGGTTGCACCAAGCGCGGATTGAAGAAGTGCAACATCATCCATTCCCTGGATGCATTACGAGATCCCACATGCAACAAGTCCGGGCCTTTACGGTCAGAACCAAACGCTGTCGGGGATTCGCCGTTGAAGTCGCCCAGCATGGGCGGTGCGCCAAAAACTTGCCAATCCTGCGTTTGCTCCGGCAACAGCGTATGACACCACCAGCAGCCCTCACGCACGAACATGGTCTTCCCGGCGCCTGCATGAGAAATATCCTCATCCGCAGCAGTCTTCATTACATCATCCGGAGTCCAGTTTCTTGTCGCAGTCGCGTTTTCCATGTACGCCACGGGGCCACTCTTGTTAATCAGGAATACAGCACCACTAGCCTGCTTTGCTTCGGTGATGCGCCCTTCCTTAACACTGAGTCCCTCAACCCCAGCTCCCAAATTGCCGGTATGAGTCACGCCGTTCGGCAATGACGTTCCCTTTGGATACACATAAGCATAGGTAGGCTCCGCCAAAGGCTGGCCGCTAACTGGATCATTCCTGACCAGCACTTTCAGCGGTTTATTCCAACCCAACAGCAAAGGATCTTTCAATTGAAATCCAGCATCCCATCCAGCGGATAACTGCTTGTCCAGCGCGATAGGCGTGGATACTGATGCCGCTATATCAAAGCTTGGCAACAACAAGGTAATGCACATTGATGTTCCAAACGCGAACCCGAACATCCGCGCACCGACTTTATACTCTCTAAATGCCATAATTATTCTCCCAGATCGCTTTAGGTTTAGCGTTCATACGCCATTTCGTGCGGCATGCGGCCAGCCGGAACAACAGTTCCTTCGCGCGCAGTCATCCACATGTTGTATAACCAAAGGACATTCGAAATGAATACCATGGTTCCGCCAATCCAGCGAGCGATCATGTAAGGATGCTCTGCAATCACGACGTCAATGTATGGCACTTCGTAAATCTTGCCTGCACCCTGAATCAATCCGGCAATCGTCATCGAAGTCCAGTAGATGCTGAAACCGATCAACAACAACCAGAAATGCATGTTGCCGAGTGTCAGCGAATACAGCTTACGCTTCATCAAGGTTTGCAGACCCAAGTAAACAGCAGCGCCTTCCAAGAAGGTCGAGAACCCCAGCAACGCCAAGTGCGCGTGCGCCACAATCCAGCCTGTTCCATGCACATACCAGTTGATCGCACGTGTTTGCTGGAAACCACCTTGCATGTTAAGCGGGATCGCCAACAAGCAGCCGGTTATCGTGAAACGAACTTCGAGGTTTTCAACGAACATGTTCCACTTGCCTTGCATGGTCAGCATGATGTTGGACACGAAGGCAATCGCCGGAACCAGAATCAACACCCCCTCCACCGAAGCGAAGGATTTAAGCCATTCAGGCAAAGGCGAGGACATCAGATGGTGGGCTGCAGGAGTGGAGTAGAACACCACTACCGACCAGAAGTGCAAGTGGCCGATACGGTGCGAGTACAACGGATTACCAGTCACCTTCGGAATGGTGTAATAAGCAATCGCCGCCGCCACTGGAGTAATCCACAATCCCAGCACGTTATGCGCGAACCACCAAGTCAGATAAGCCTCGGTCAAACCGGTAAGATGGAAGAACTCTGGCAAGTTACCGACTATGAATACAATGATAACCATGAATGTCGCAGCAGCGAAAAACCAGTTAGTTGTATAAATACCCTGAGTGCGACGAGTCAGAATTGTCATCCATACGTTAGTCGCCAAAGGAATAGCGATGAAGGCCGCAATGTACAGATCAATAGGCCATGGGAAGTCGGAATATTCACGCCCGGAAGTGACACCAATCCACAGCAGCGTCAAACCCAAAGACAAACCAACATTCCACAAGAAGCAATTCCACAACCCCAGCTTTTCCGACCACAACTTGGTATTTCCGAGCGCTGGCGTGATGTACATCATGGCCATGGCAAATGCCATTGAAATCCAGCCGAAAATCACCGCATGCACGTGCACCTGACGCATGTGGCCGAACGCGAACATCTCATTTCCGGTCACAAAGTCAGGGAACGCGAGTTTCGCTGCATTGAACGACCCCAACCCGGTCCCAATCACAAACCATACAATGGAAGAAAACCCGAAGAAAATCGCCGCCGACCCGGCCGGGATGTCTTCATTTTTAGCAAACAAATATTTGAGCATACTGCATCTCCTCTAAACAGGCTTTAATGATAACTGCGACTAGCGTCAACGCTATTTTGATTTATTTTTTTTCTTCGGTGTTAAAACATAAAGCGAAAGTAACAAACTTGAAAACGCCAAGAGCACACCCAGCAGCCCTGCTATTGTAGCCATAACTTCCTCCCTATTTTAAGTAAATCCGAAATTCGCGATTTTGCGTTAATTATGCATTCTCGATTGCATCGTGCTTCGACAAGCCGATAGCAAAAATTATACTAAATACGATACCGAATACGATCATCGCAAAATCAACGAAACCGGTAAACGTCGTAGGACTGTAGGCCGAAGCGCCTTCTCCACCCCAACTCGCAAAAGGACCGCGCCCAAGCAAGCACATCATTGCTGCACCGAACACGCTGCCGTTACCCATGCCTGTCGTCATTCCCGCGACTATTATCAGCCAAAAGGACCTAGACAATATTGACTTTTTTTGCATTTACACCCCCCGTTTTTTTAACTAAAAATCTATTTAGAAACAGACCCGGTACCTAATTCTTGTTATGCGACTTTGGTGCCGCACATTCCCCTCTCGCGACAAGCATGGCAAACCCGCAGGAACGAAATAGCTGCTATAATAAGACCCTGTGTACGGCGTTGTCAAGAATAAATACACCACAACTACCATACTCGCTTTTTTTATGGCTAGTTATGTAAAAACTGACACTCGAACATCCTTGCTGACACTCTTGAAGTGTTACATAAACCGCAAACAAGCACGTCACCATACCAAAAATCCGGAACGCATGAACGCCAATCTTATTTCTCGCATCCCGCCCCGTTATTGGGGATATCTTTCACTTCTGTTATGGGGTGCTATTTCCCTACTTTTGTTACGTCAAGACGCCTATAGCCTGGACGAGGGGGCGGCCAAATCTCTTTTGCTGGTCTGGTCAGTTGCTGACCAAGTTGCAAGCTCGGCTGTACATTTTGGCGCACCCGATTTGCGCATTCTGTTATTTATTCCAGCGGGCTTTCTTTGGACTGGCAGTATTTTTGCCGCAAAAGTTTTCACCGTTCTATCTCTTGCTGTTGCGGCTTGGCTATTCTACTCATGGAATCTGCAAAAGGTCGATTCCGAGAGCGCATTGATTGCCACTGGCCTGTTGATTATTTCGCCTGCGGCGCTAACGCAGATTGATGCGCTTTCCCCCGGCATATATTTGTTGACAGCATTTGCGGTAGGGGCGTGGCTGGATAAGGCGTATCGTGCGGCCCCTTACCCTTTTGGCGGCTGGTACTTCGCCCAGCTATTTATTAGCGCCCTCTGTGTAAGCCTTCATCCTGCTGGCCTGGCTTATCCTCTTGCGTTGCTTTGGTCATGGTACAAAGAACCTTTAGATCACAAACAACAAAAATATTTCTTTATCGGGGTCAGCTTCGTCGTTCTGGCCACACTACTCATAAGGATGGGATGGAATGACCTTGAGTGGTTACAAAATCCAATCAATAATCTGGCAACTATCGCGCTTGGCCCGGCACTGAGCAATGGAATGACAGCTGTGCGTTGGATAGCCGGGACTATTATCCTGCTGGCGCTAGCCACAGTCATTATTAAACAATATCGCAGCTTATGGTCGGACTTCACCGGGCGCACCTTGCTGATCGCCTTGGTGTTGGGAGCTTCAACCAACGACCCCACATGGGCCATGATTGCGCTATGCATCATTTTATATTTTGGTTTTCCTTTGTTATTGCGCTCACAGCAATCCCCTGATGGCGGCTTGATGCGCCAACGCGGCGGCGTTCTGTTACTCCTCATCATCCTGACCTCATTGTTCATGCGGGCTGACAAAGCACATTATGAAATTCGACAGGCAGGCATCCTGTCCGAACAGGATCAATTGATCAAAATCCTGTCCGAAGAAACTGAGAGCTCCCGTAAAACCGCAGAGGAACTCGGCAACGGGTCAACTCTAACCCCTTTGCGTGTTGCCAGTCAGTGGCCGAGCCGGACCATGATCGCTTGCAAATGTGACACATTTCCTTTACCACCTGCCGCCAAAGATCCGCAATCCCAACTCACCATGCTGCGCAGCATTACCCACTTGCTGTTTGATCCACGGCAGCCTGCAAACATTTTGCTCGCCCGCAATCTTGCCGCGCTTGGCGGAGACGCTGCCGAAACAGTCGAACTGCAACCTGAAGGTGTGCTTTTACACTTTAAGAACACCAGTACGACCAGTTCTGGAAAGTAGTTATGGGTAAGCTCTTGCAGGAAGTCTTTATCTATCTGGTCGTGGCGATCAGCTCATTGTTTATCATGGGCTCTGCCATGTATATGCTGGTTGACGGCCTGGTTAGCCCCGAAACCGAATATATTCTGATTGTGCTTATCTGTGTCGCCGACATAATCGCAATTGGATTTATGGCCAGGGATGTGATACGGCGCCGCAGGGGAAAGCGGTAAACCTTAAAACCAATGCAGAGGGGCGTGACCTTGCTACGCCGGTGGCGAGCCTAGCAACACTTCCTAAGCATGTCTTGAACCGTTTGGTAATCCTGCGGAGTGGGGAATTGGCCTTTGTGAAACACAAATTGCAAGCGTTGGCCCAAATTATCCAATCCTGTCAAACCAAATGTGCGTCCAGCATAATCCGAATAAAATTTCCGCTCTTTCACCAATTCCACGCGCTTGCCATTACGCAAAACAAGACGGATTAATACTTTGTCGATCTCTATCGCTACAGGTGCAGAGGGCAATACCATCAACCGGGTTTTCAATACCCGGTTAGCCCCGGCGATACAAAAAAAGCTGGCCAGAAAAACCAACAAATACGCCAAATTAGCATCGTCGCCGTACCAGAATTTGGCGGCCATTGAAAATAACGCTAACACTGTTGGAATATATAGCAACAAATCCCACATCATTCCCTTGCGGTCTTGCAATAAATCAATTCGTGTTTCACTCATAAATTAATCAACTCGCGCGTTTTTCAGTCTCAGGCTCAAGTAAGGCCTTAATTGAAAACTCCATTTCTTCATACAACATGCGACCTGCCCGCGACTGACGAACGATACCTTTGTCATCAATAAAGAAGGTCCACGGGTCTCCCATCACGCGGTAGGCTTTAAAGGCCTCCGGGTTTTGATATTGATCCATATGCAGAAAGAGAACTTGACCCTGATATTTCCCCATTAATGCTTTCACGGCTTGCAACTGCTCATCGCAAACAGTGCAGTGCCCAGGAGTAGCGAACTCCAGCACTATGGGCTTGCCAAGCGCCAGCGCTTTATCCAGAGAATATTGATACATTCGTGCATCGGGTTGGCGGTAAGTGGTGATCCTGCTCATGTCCCCGCCGACATCCGCCAGTGTTTTCGTGACCAGTCTGGGAGCAAGCGAACCAGTCTGTAGCCCAGAAGAGAATTGTTCGCCACAACCGGTCATAATTACGATCAGGCTGACCGCAAATAAACGCAACAACAAGTCCTTCATTATTGTTTTTCCCATCCCCTGCAAGTACGGAAGATGTTATATCCCCAAATGATATTCGCCAGCAAAACCAGACTGCCAAAAATACCTGAGAGTGCCATAAAGTGTGATGCCGTCGTGTCATTGGCATCCTCTGCATAAATCCCAGCCACCCCTGCTGCGGTGAAGAACACCACGACACCCAGCAAACCTAAATTGTGTGTCCAAAAGTGTACTTTAACGAGACGCAAGCTATAAATAGGGCGGCGAACCAATCTTGGAACAAGGTAATAAACTGCACCAAAGATGGCCATTTCCACCCATCCCAACAAGTTAATGTGTGTATGAGCTAATACTATCCGGTGACCATTCGCGCCGTAGCCATCAACAATATGCCTGAAAACAGGAAGCCCTCCCATCAAAGCCCCCCAGGAAAAACCGATAATGCTGTAAATGATGCATGCGTAGATAAACCACAAGGTATACCTTGTGTATTCTTTATCTTGCACCCATGGTTCATTTAGATCCTGCATCATCATGCTTCCCTTCTTTTTCATTTGATTTTGCTTCTTCCCGAATATCTTTATATTCGGATTTCCAATTATCCGGCGCCCACACTTTCACCATCTCATCAATGAATCCAGACCTCCCTTCCACAGGGAGCCGCGCCATACTGGCACCTTGGTCGGCACGCAACTCGGACAGAAAAACTGCCACCGCCTCTAAATCAGCCTCTGATAATCTCGCCACGTAGGCTGCTGCTGCCTTGGGAGGCGGACCATGATCAATGGTTTTTGCGCCATAAGTCGCTTCCGGGTTTTTCAGGAAATTACGCAGGTATTCAAGAGTACGCTTGGAACCGATACCATCCAGATCAACCCCAGAGCTCGTGCCATTTTGTATTGCGCGATGACATTGTGTGCATTCCGCCTTGCGGAATAAAGTTGACCCGCGCAAACCCTCTGCGGAAAAATCATAATGGATATTGTTTGGGTACATCGGCTTATCCATGCGCGCCCGGACGATTTCCAGCATGATAAAACTTGCAACAGAAAAAACACCTATTAGGGCAAAAACTCCAAACAGGATTTTTTCCCCACGCTTCAAACCGCTAGCTGCCATGCCCTAATACCCTCCAAGTGGTACAGTTTTACTTCCTGAAAATAAAAACCCCGCGCCCGGTAAAGCGGCGCAGGGCTACAAGTAAATCAAAAGCAACAGTTTGACGACCTGCTTACTTGGTATTACTTGGCTCCATGCATCATGGATGAGTTGTCAGGTGCAGAATCACCCACTCCCCTCGTTGGAGCGGCTTGAGACATGTATGCAGCAACATTGATGATGTCCTCATCAGTGAGATTCTTTGCCACACCACGCATCATTCCAGCAGGATCATTCGTTCTGGGCACTGTGCCAGCAGCAACATCGGTCGCATTTGCACGCCAATTATGCAATTGGTTGAACAAGTAGACATATTTTTGCTGCCCGATTCTTGGGAACACAGGGTCTGCACCGCGACCATTATATGCGTGACAAGATGAGCAGGCAGATGCTTTGCTTGTCCCATGTTCAGCGATTTCTGCGCCTTTATACACCTCACCCACTTGCTGTCCTCCCGCTTTAAGTTCTTGCAAGTTGGACAACTCCGGCGTCGTGTTCAACGAATTCACGTATGCAGAGACATCGCGACGGTCTTGCTCGCTCAGCGCCTTGGCGAACCCAGGCATTACTGCGCCCACTCCGGCTGGAGTGCGCTTATCTTGCGAAAAGTTTGTAAGCTGCTTGATAACATAACCATAACCAATGTTAGCCAAACGGGGAGCTCCCATTGCATCGTTACCCTGTGCCTTATCTCCGTGACAAGTTTGACAAGGTTGAGCATCTCCCTTGCCTTGAGTAAAGATAGTTTGACCATTAGCAGCATTTCCAGCAATCCCGGCAGCCTCTGCGGTAGCCATTCCTGACACCAGCAAAGTGGCGACCACGGTAAGCCATGACGACAACATGAATTTAGACTTGCGCATTTCCCTCACCCCTATATGAGCTCTTAAAAAATTTAAGATTTCCCTTAAACACCTGGTTGCCGGTATTTTTAGCCGCATGCCTTCTGTAAGATATACATCAGGCAAACGACGCCTGCTACGCACGGCACGCAGCCCGGTTTTTACGAATTCTTTTTAAGTGCGACAAAGGCCAAACCGAAAAAGAATACAAATATACCCACGTACATCAAAAGAACTTGGCTGGTATTTACATCTGGCTCGAGCATAACACTTCCTCCCTATCCGAACTGCTTGTTAAAAAAATGTTGACGTTAATTGTTGTTTTTTTGACCTCGGGGATTCTACCACTGCAATTATTTGCTGTGCAAGGCCTTTTTATTCGTAGGTTCATTGCTATTAATTTTCTTGAAAATGTTTCGCGAAAATTGCCGATCATTTCACTCGGGTAAGCTGCTTGATGACTTTTAGTGTACGATTGATTAGTAAACCAATTTCCTCCTCGTCGAGGATATAGGGTGGCATGAAATAAACCGTGCTACCCATCGGACGCAGTAATAATTCCTGTTCCAGCGCGAGCGTGAAACAACGTTGCGCAAAATCGGCGTGCGGACTATCCACCTCGAACGCCCAGATCATCCCTGTATTACGAAAGTCTCGCACCTTGGGATGCTGACGCAACGGCTCCGCAACGCGGTTGAAATATGCCGCCTTGGCGCGATTAGCGCTCAGTACATCGTCCTCGGCAAAAATATCCAGCGTCGCCAACGCCGCGCGGCAGGCCAGCGGGTTACCGGTGTAGGAATGCGAATGCAGAAAGCCACGCGCCAACTCGTCGGCATAAAACGCCTGAAAAATTTTATCGGTGGTCATCACCACCGACAGCGGCAGATAACCGCCAGTAATGCCTTTTGACAAGAGCAGGAAATCGGGGACGATGCTTGCCTGTTCACAAGCAAACATCGTCCCCGTCCGTCCCATACCCACCGCAATTTCATCCGCGATCAGATGCATCCCGTACTGATCGCACAATTCCCGCGCCCGTTGCAGATAGGCCGGGTGATACATAGCCATGCCTGCAGCGCCCTGCACCAGCGGCTCCACAATGAAGGCCGCAATGTTGTCGTGGTGCTGTTGCAAATGCAATTCCAGTTGCTCGGCACAACGCAAAGCGTAGTCCTGTGCACTCTCCCCTGCTTCCGCATCGCGCCAGTCCGGACTTTGTACTGTGGCATTCTGTTTCAATAACGCGCCATAAGCATCCTTGAACAGTGCCACATCAGTGACCGACAACGCCCCCAAAGTTTCACCGTGATAGCTGTTTTGCAAGCTGATGAATTGTGTTTTGTGAGGTTTTCCATTATTGCGCCAATAATGCGCACTCATCTTCAGCGCGATCTCAGTGGCCGACGCCCCGTCCGAAGCATAGAAGCAATGCCCCAGCCCGGCAGGAGCCAGTTGCACTAAACGCTCTGATAGCAGCACCACCGGTTCGTGCGTAAAACCCGCCAGCATGACATGCTCCAGCTTGCCGAGTTGATCGGTGATTGCCGCATTGATACGCGGATTACAGTGTCCGAACAGATTCACCCACCACGAACTCACCGCATCCAGATAGCATTTGCCATCGAAATCATACAGCCATACCCCCTGACCGCTCCGAATAGGCACCAACGGCAAACTCTCATGCCGCTTCATCTGCGTGCAGGGATGCCATACGGAAGTGAGAGAGCGGGCTAGCAGATCGGAATTGAGCATGGCTAACATCAAAAATTTCGAACTGGCTTTGTACACCATTGACGCCACCCCATACAATAGCTAAAGTCTGTTTTGTTATGCGGTATGACAGAGCATATTGATGAAGAAGTTAAATTCCCAAAGAAAGTGCATGCCTGAAATGGACAAAATAGCTAATACCATTCTGTCTGCCAAACGAAGGCGATTTCTTAGTAGCCGCCCTGTTTTTGAGCGCTACACACCTGTTTCGGAAGCCGAATTATTCCGCTTAGCCACAGGATTAAACTTCAAGTTCGCCTTGGGGCTATCGAAATGGTTGCTTCTGGCAGGGTACGGCGACATTGACGGAACCTTGAGCTTTCGAGAAGAGTGGTTTTCCGTAATCAATGAGGAACCTCTCGATGGTCTCGTTTCTTTTGCGCAAGATATTGTCGGCAACCGTTATGCGTTTAACCCAAAGGATGGCAGCATTTATTATATTCGCCACCCGGAGCAGACTGTTGCCCGGATATCTGATGATTTCCCATCTTTCCTGCAAGAGCTCATACGGCGCGACTACCAGTTGAAAGAATGGATGGATAGCATGTTGGCACAGGCAAAGTAAGCATACGCCCTGTCAAGTCTTCTCGGCCAGGGTACGAGCCGCCAATTCCCGCGTAGCGGCCAGTTCCCGTGTGTCGGCCAGATATTGTGACAATGTAGTTTCACTGAAGCCGCGCAGCATGTCATAGTCATAATCGTATTTCGTGCGCATTGCTATTTGCGCTTCATCAATTTCCTTGATAAATTCATCCCATGACTCATGGCGGTCTTCAGGTTTTTTCTGGAGCGCCCGATCAATGATGCCCGTCAATTCTTTGGGAATGCCTTGGCGGCGCACTTCGGCAGGTATATGGGGTTTATGTAGAATTTCATGCACTGCCGACTCGGGGGTGTCGGCATCAAATGTATAACGTCCGGTCAAGAGCCGGTAAAATACCGCACCGAGGGCATAAATGTCCGACTGATGGTTCAACTGCTTGCCCGTGAGCTGCTCCGGAGACATATAAGCCACGCTCCCGGCAACCCTTATGGGCGTAGTATTCGGCTGGTCGGTAATGGCGCAACCGAAATCAGTTAGCTTAACCTGTCCCTCCGCAGTGCGAATGAGATTGTCCGGTTTAACGTCCCGGTGGATGATGCCCCTGCTGGACGCGTGTTTCAGCCCCTCTGCCGCTTGCCTTATGGCATCGATTACGGCATCAATGGGAAGGAGCGTATCAGGCTTCCCGAACTTGTCCAGAGAATCCCCATTGATATATTCCAGCACCAGATACGCGCCTTCTTCCGCATTCAAATTGGCTTCGTAAATGTCCACGATGTTCGGATGATCCATCCGACCGCACAACGAACCCTCGGTCGCAAACATTTGCTTATGGGTGTCCGAATTGCATTCCCTGCGCAGAAGCTTGATCGCTACCGAGACGAAAGTCTTTTCATGGATTGCAAGATAAACATTGGATGTTGCGCCAGATCCAATTTTTCGCACCACCGTATATTCACCCACTCTTGTGGTAGGGGCATTAAATTTGATGGGCGATTTTTTGCCAGTAAATAGGGATAAAATTCTTCTCAAGTTGGCGGGTAATAAAATTTGTTATCTATTATTATAGACTAGCATGCGCTGGAACTCAGGCGCACAAAGGATGATAATTCAGCGGGTTGGAGTTCACGGCGCTGAAAAAGTTTCAAGTAGCCTTTCAGCAATCTGACTATAGAACTAGCCAGCAGCCCCCAATCCGCTTGCGCGGCACCCCCTCCCTTTATAGTTACCCAACGTTAAATTTTCGTTGCACTCTTGAAATCGGCTCACTCTGCCCATATCATTAGCACTCGTTAACGGCGAGTGCTAACCAATGGCTTAGTTGGCTTAGTTGGCTTAGTTGGCGTAGTTTGCCAGCTTAGCCAGATGGCTGTGCAAAGCTAACCAATGACTTAGTTGGCGTCTTTTGACGGCTTAGTCAAAATGGCTATGCAAAACTAACCGTCAGCGCCGCTTTTAACTTAACCAATTGTTTTAGGAGAGTAAAGTATGAAAGTCCGCCCTTTGCAAGACCGTGTCATTGTCAAGCGTCTGGAAGAAGAACGTAAAACAGCGTCTGGAATCGTGATTCCTGATGCCGCTACCGAAAAGCCCGATCAAGGTGAAATCATCGCCGTGGGCAACGGCAAAATCGG
>CAYZPM010000062.1:0-16098 GCA_964480365.1 uncultured Gallionellaceae bacterium | reverse complement strand
GCCGGGTGGGATTTGCACCCACTGGAAAAGCGCCGCCTTTTCACGGCGCACACCCACAACAGGCAAACGTCGTTGATCGCTGTTGAGACAAAGACACCCGGTGAGTCATTTGATAATGCCGAAACACAGGCAGAGTCATACGTTACCAATGTTCGTGCCCCAATTTATATATTGAGCGATGGAATCAAATTTTCAGTTTGGCAATTGCAATTAACGCAAGAAAACGAATGTGTAATTGATGTGTCAGTCGCATCATTATTCGCTCACCGTGGAAAGCTAGAAAGTCTATTATCCAAAGAGGCAATGTTTGCATACTGCAAAACACTCCTGCAAGCCAATACGAATTTCGGTACATACGTTACTAATGAATTGCATCGGGCATCAAAGTTCCGGCTGGGAATTGCTCGTACCTTGACAGACAGCAGTGCCGATGCAATCAAAACCATTAACTCGACGAGTCTCTGTGACCAGAATGAAGGGGCGATTATTGTCGGCTCCTCTGGTTTTGGGAAATCAACTCTCGCACAAGCTATTTATTCCCAAGCGTTGGATATGGCTTGGGCAAATTCAGATAGCCGACTCCCTTTTGATGTGCAACTACCTGAATTTGTCGAATCCAAGCAAAACTTATCGTTGTACCTTACCTCGCGATTGTCTGCCCATTGTCCATTTGTCACTGAGAATTCTCTAAAGGAAGTATTGAGAGAAAATGGAGCAGTCCTCATCTGCGATGGCTTTGACCGGGTAGCATCTTCGGAGCGAAAGGGAGTACAGGCCGCACTGAAAACGGCGCTCCGTGATTTTCCAAAGTTGCAGATATTTGTCTTTTCAAGGCAGAACGCTCGACCAGACCTACCTATCCAAACGCTGCAACTGGATGAGCTAACGAGTCAGCAACAACATGAATTCAGGATGCTCGCAAACAGAGATGCGAAACATCCAGAGGTAATGTGGCATCTGCCCGAAGTGCTATCTAACCTGTGCTGGCATCCGTTACTACTCCAACTTATTACCAACTACCTGATACGACATCATCGACCACCCAATGGAATTTCTGAACTATTTGACTCGTGGCTTTCCACCCTACTTTTATCGGATACCATTAGTGGCACGACAAACATAGAACGCGAAAACGCTCTTTCCCTCATTGCAATGGCAACAGTCGATAAGCCGCTTACGGCATCAGCCGCCATTGAGCTTCTGATACAAAACAATATTTCAAAGAATTTATATGACGAGTTGATTACTTGTGATGCTATTGTTGCCACAGGCAGGACGGTTGAAGTGCTGCACGAATCACTGGCCGATTATCTTAGGGCGATGAAAGTAATTTCGCTGGATAACACTGCCATGATGACCGCCCTTTCTTCAGTACCTCTTCGCGTTGATTCCTTATTTCCCATCCTGCTGATGCCCATGCTTCCAACCCGTACAGCACAACGCTTACTTTGGGAACGACTGGCTCACCTAGACCTAACCACCTATCTTAATGCACTACGCTTTCAAGCTGACCTTTCACTGGATAACGCAAAATCCTCGACAGACATGCTTGCACACAACTATTTAGAAGATATTCTTGATGGCATCACCCAACCTCTTGATGCTTTCTTCGGCATTCTTCGCCCCATGGCTATCGAAGTCATGGCGGGCAGCAAAAGCAACGATTTAGCTATTGCAGGATCTGTGACTGCGCCAGCACTGGTTCATTATCAGATAGGTGTTATGGGGGGACATTTCAAAAGCCGGATTAATCTTGGAAAGATAATTGAAAACCATTATCCGATATTTGGATTAAATTTGGAGTTGTCGAAAACTAGAGCTGATAGCGGAAGAGAAATCGGGGCAGGCCTCTTGGCCAATACCCTTTTGACGCTTGTCAAAATGCACAAGCTTGTTGGTGGACCTACTTTTGTTAATGAACGAGCTATTGGCAGGCTACGTTTGTTAAATAAAAATTTCGGCCACCTTGGTCTTGGCGCAGAAGGAACACTAGAAACCATCGAAGCAAGTCTTTTGCCCTTTGCCGATCAAGTCGTTGCGCCCGAGCCATTTCGCGAAAGATGGGAAGCATTTCACATTAGCGAATTGATTCAAGATATACAGTACCTGCGTCAGGAAGGCATGGTCGTCCTCGATCAATGGTGGATAGCGCATGGAGGCATGAAGCATGGTATGGACATGAACGAAGATGAGATACGCTACTTACTCAATGAGCATTATCGACGCGCTCAACTAGCGTATTCCGAGGTAGCCAAAGAAAGTTTCGGTCAACTTGCGCACAAGCTATGGCACTTCCCACTGTTCCCTGCCCTCTGGAGTTTAATAATAGTTCCCGGTAATCGCTTCTCAGATTTGCCGGTGGTCTATTTTGGCTGGCTACCAACAGAAAAATGGGATGATATTGGAGCCGATGTAGAATTTTCGAAAACACCACCTAAATGGGATTTAGAAAAAGACTGGGCAATGATTGTTTCAAGGCTAGTATCTTTAGGCCGTCCTACGGATCGGGGCTTAGGCTCAGGTTTCTGCCAGCTTCCATTGTTTGATGGAAGGAATATGAATGGGCTATTTGATGGTGAAACATCGGTGATGCGTGAGGTAACTGATATGCTCTCCGAGGACATTAAAAAATTGTTCAAGGAATTACCATCGTCCTTGTCGATTGGGTTTTGAGAGGTGGCACGCCTCTTTCAAATTCAAACATCATCTCATCAGACGTGCGCCAAACTCGGGCCTCAAGCCGCCTTGAGCATAAAGTCCACATGGATAGCATCAAACGGAAATACGATCAAGCCGTCGTCAGTTTTTGACAGCAACCCCGCGTTAAGCAATGCGGTCACGTCACCGTGTACGGCTTTGACATCGCGCTCCACGCGCCGCGCCGCCTCGCGGATGGACATGGCTCCCCCGCCTGTCATCGTATTTAGCAGTTCCCAGCGTTTGCCGGAAAGCACCTTGAACAGCAGTTCGGGCGATTCGAAGCTGATGCGCGGCGCGGAAGTTTTTCCGCTCTTCCATGTCTGAGTGAAATCACCCAGTGTGTCGGCCAAGGGCCGGATATCAATCGTTACTGTTTTCATCGCGCCACCTCTTCACATCCTCGAAAAAATCTGCCACCAGCCTATCAACCGAGACAAAGCGATATCTCACTTCCTTGTCGCGCACATGCCTATGGTCGCCCTTGCCCGCCTCGTTGTCGTAACGCAGCACACATTCTCCCGCGACTACGAATGCCAGCCGGTATTTGTAGCGATGCTTGCTGCCGGAAAGCGGCTCGGGCACTTCCCACAGCACCAGTTCCGCAAACGCCTGTTCCGCGACAGGCACACGGCGGTTAAATAGTTCGCGGGCTTTCATGTTGGAGACAATAACAACAGGTTTAGATGTTGTCAACCAGTCCAACAGCAAATCACCCTTCGACAAAGCCTTTAGTCCTGAGCAAAGTCGAAGGGTCAGGGTGAACGGAGGGGTTAATCGGCGCTTCCTTGGGTTAAAATCGGAGCAGTTTCCCCGCAAATATTTTTAAACTCACTTTGACTCTTGCTTCCCACACTCCGATGCGTATCGCCCACCTTCGCCAACGTCTGCGTGATCTCGGTGCCAAGCCGTGCCACGAAGATCGTCTGCTGCGCGGCTGGAGCCAGGTCGGCTCGTACGATAGAGCGCACAGTCCCGCAGAAACATTCTTTCCGCTGGCACTGCGCAATGAGCTGCCCGCCATTGAAGCAGAGTTGAATGGACTGGCGCGCCTGCACGGTGAATATCCCGCCAACGGTCATGGGATGGATACCAGCAATAATCATGGAGGCCATGACCGTTCCCCCACCCTCGCCCGCATTGCGGGAGAGGGAGCAAACGTCGCGCTACGCGCATCATCCAATAACGATGGCGTCGCACGACTGTTGGTGGAACTGGCCGATGGGCAGATGGTGGAGAGCGTGCTGCTGCCGCGTGGCGGTCTGTGCGTTTCGACGCAGGTGGGTTGTGCGGTGGGGTGTGTCTTCTGCATGAGTGGACGCGCCGGTCTGCAACGCCAGCTTGGCAGCGCCGAGATCGTCGCCCAAGTGGTGCTCGCGCGCAAACGCCGCGCAGTGAGCAAGGTGGTATTCATGGGCATGGGCGAACCGGCCCACAATCTCGACAACGTGCTCGAAGCGATTGAGCTGCTGGGCACGCAAGGCAACATCGGGCACAAGAATCTGGTGTTATCTACGGTGGGTGATTCGCGGGTGTTTGAGCGTCTACCTAAGGAAACAGTCAAGCCGGCGCTCGCCCTTTCACTGCATACCACCGATGCGGTACTGCGGGCCAGATTGCTGCCGCATGCACCGCCAATCGCTATCGAAGAGTTGGTGGAACGTGCCGAAGTGTATGCGCGCGCCACTTCCTATCCGGTGCAATATCAATGGACGTTGCTTGAGGGTATCAACGACAGCGATGCCGAGGTGAAGCGGATCGCCCAATTACTCTCCGGGAAATACGCCGTGATGAACTTCATCCCCTTCAACGCAGTCGATGGACTCGACTATCGCCGCCCCTCATCCGAACGGACTGCGTTCATGGCGCACACCCTGCATCGGCATGGCATCCTCACCAGGATACGCGATTCAGCAGGACAAGAGATCGAAGGGGCGTGCGGACAATTGCGCGCACGGGCGGTGAAAGCAAAATAGCCAAACGAAATGAATCTCGTGTTACACGTCTCTCTGCTATAGAATTCCGCAGCACAGCCCATATATCAGGCCATAGAAATTTCTGAAAGGAACCGCCATGCGCAATTTACTGACAATTCTGATTCTGCTTTCCACTCTGATGCTCTCGGGCTGCGGATACAACACCATCCAGGCCAACGACGAAGAGGTGACCGCCAAGTGGAGCGAGGTCATCAACCAGTACCAGCGCCGCGCCGATCTGGTGCCCAATCTGGTCAATGTGGTCAAGGGCTATGCCTCGCACGAAAAGGAAGTGCTGGAGGCGGTAACGGAAGCACGTTCAAAGGTTGGTTCGATTCAGGCTACGCCGGAACTGGTGAAGGACGAGCAGGCTTTCGCCAAATTCCAGGCCGCACAAAGCCAACTGACTTCGGCGCTTTCGCGCCTGCTGGCGGTTTCCGAAAACTATCCCAACCTCAAGGCAGATGCCTCGTTCCGCGACTTGCAGGCACAACTGGAAGGTACGGAAAACCGCGTCACCGTAGCGCGTGACCGTTACATCGCGGCGGTAAAGGAATACAACGTAACCGTGCGCACCTTCCCCAATAACCTGACGGCAATGATGTTCGGCTATAAAACCAAGCCGAGCTTCACGGTGGAAAACGAAAAAGCCATCTCGACGGCGCCCAAAGTCGATTTCGGCAAATAAGTGATGGATTTGTGATGCGGCGCTGGCTGACTCTCTGCCTGCTATGCCTGCTGCCGTATGCGGCGCAGGCCGAGGTTACCGTGCCGCCGCTGACCGCGCACGTCACCGACCTCACCGGCACGCTGACGGCGGAACAGCGTGCCGCGCTGGAATCCAGGCTACAAACTTTCGAGACGCAAAAAGGCAGCCAGATTGCCGTGCTGATCGTGCCGACCACGCAACCGGAAACCATCGAACAATACTCCATCCGCGTCGTCGAGCAATGGAAACTCGGGCGCAAGAAAGTGGACGACGGCGTGCTGCTGCTGGTCGCCAAGGATGACCACAAACTGCGCATCGAAGTCGGCTATGGATTGGAAGGTGTGTTGCCCGACGTCATCGCCAAGCGCATCGTCGCAGATGATATTACGCCGCATTTCAAACAGGGCGATTTGTATGGCGGTATCGTTGCTGGAGTGACGCGCATCATTGCGGTCATACAGGGCGAGGCGTTGCCAGCGCCAGCCTCCCAGTCCAAATACAGTGACAGCTCTTCTGTGGAGCCATTCATCCCTTTCCTGCTGTTCGGCGCGATTGTCGGCAGCGTCATACTGCGCAATGTGCTGGGTGCCTTTCCTGGCGCTCTGGTGAACGGCGGTCTAATCGGATTCGCCGTCATGCTGTTGGGCGGCGGCATATTATTCGCCTTGATTCTCGGCATCATGACCTTTGTTTTTGCGCTTGGCAGTGGACGCGGATGGGGCGGCGGCGGGTTCGGTGGGGGCGGTGGGTTCAGTAGCGGCGGCGGATTCTCTGGCGGAGGCGGATTCTCTGGTGGAGGCGGTGGCTTTGGTGGCGGCGGCGCTTCGGGGAGTTGGTAAATGAGCAAAATTATTCGCTCTATAAAACATCTGACGGCAGGCCGCTGGCAAGTGGCGCGCCGCTTCCCCAAACACAGCATGGATAGTATCGCATCCGCCATCCATCAATCTGAATACCACCACATGGGCCAACTGCGTTTCGCGGTGGAAGCCGGGCTGGACTGGCCTCACCTACTTGTCGGCACCTCCTCACGCGAACGGGCGCTGGAAGTGTTTTCGCAGCTACGGGTATGGGATACCGAACACAATTCCGGTGTGCTGATTTACCTGCTGCTGTCTGACCGGCAAGTGGAAATCGTGGCGGATCGCGGCATCCATGCCCGCGTCGGCGAAGCGCACTGGAAAACCATCTGCCATGCCATGGAGAAAAAATTCCGCACCGGTGAATTTGAAGGTGGAGTGCTGGAAGGCATTGCTGCCATTACCGCAGTGCTGCAACAACACTTTCCTGCACAAGGGGCCAACCCCAACGAATTGCCGGACTATCCAGTGACGCTGTAACTGTGGTTTTTAATGCGCTAGGCGGCTCTTGCAGGTGCGAATTGATTCGCACATCATTGTATTGCGTATGCGAATGAATTCGCACCTGCCACCCCGCTAACGGCTTGCTCAAAAACTCTACGAAAACCAGCGCAGAAATGCGGCGGCGCTCAATGCGATGGCCGAAAGAATCGAAGATGTATACCACACCCTGTTCTTTGTCATTTCAGCCCAGTCTGCCCCCCTGAAAAGATACGCCGCCACGAGCAGAAAGCCCGTTGCTGCGCACAATATTTTTATCACGAGCGCGATAACAGCCACGCCCGCAATGTCGGGGAGCCGGTGAAAAAAGAAAAAACTCACCATGCCAAAAACTGCGCCGCTTGCGGCTTGTGTTCCCCACCCGCCAAGCGTGAGCCAAGCAAGCTTTTTCCTTGTATCAGCACTTTCGTTCACGGCAGCAGCTATGGAACCGCCAACTGCCGCAACGGCACCAAAATTATGCAAAATCTGGACTGCGGTGTAGGCCAGGTTTTGTGCATTACTCATTTTGAGGTGACATTCACGCACCCTTCAACACCAGTCGGAACATGCCCCTTGGTGTTCACAGCAAGACATATCTGGTGTTTGCCCGGTGCAAGAGGTCCAGCTTCGACGGTGCCCTTAAGTTGGTGGACGACATCCACGCGTTTACCGTCAACGTTGAGATGCAGGTGATCTCCATCAGGGCCGGGAACCGCCTCGTAATTCAACTTGATCGTGTCTTTGGAATCGACCATCGCGCCGTCTGCCGGAGAAGAAATGGTGACTTTACCGGTATCTGCAAACGCCAAACTCGACCCCAGCAGAAATGCAAAAATGGCGGTCTTCATGATTTTGTTATTCATGCTCATTCTCCTTGTGGTTAAAAAATGGTGCGGACGGGTTAGCCCGTATGTTTCAATCTACACGAATTATCTTCCTGCGTCAGTTCGTACTGCTTAATCATGCCGACTCTATAGGGGCCGTGTCACCCGCCGCCACAGCGCCCATGCAGCTGAAATCTAACGATCTCGCTTGCTCAGCGCATTCTGAAAAAACGTCTTTGGCGAAAAATTGATAGTTATTCTTGCCGCACTTCTTTGCCTTATACATGGCTGTATCGGCATTTTTCACTAGGTGTTCCGTCTCTTCCCCATCAATGGGGTAGATCGCAATACCGATACTGCCGGAAAGTGCGATTTTGCGACCGTCAACAATAATCTGCTCTGAAATGGCGTCGAGAATTTTTTGCGCAACTGTCCCGGCATGCTCAGCTGATTCAATTACGGACAATACAAAAATAAATTCGTCACCGCCGATACGGGCCACGGTGTCATCACCTCTCACGCATTGCGTAAATCTCCCGGCCATCGTCTTCAGTATCTGGTCGCCCGCCTGATGCCCCAAGGAGTCGTTGATATCCTTGAAGCCGTCCAGATCGCAAAACAGGATCGCAACCTGTGTCTGGTTCCGGTTCGCATGACCAACGACCTGCCCTATCCTGTCGCAGAGCAAAACGCGGTTCGGCAGGTTGGTGAGCGGATCGTGAAGTGACGTATGAACCAGATGACTTTGTTCCTTTTTCAATTCATCCATTTTGCGCGCATTGTCCAGAATCAGCGAAATGGCGTTGGCAAAACTCAACGCCAATTCTTGATCTTCGTCGCTAAATGCGCTTTTATCGACTTTGTCGCAAAGGTAAATCCTGCCGTACACCTGATCATGATTAGAAATCGGGACGGCAAGCAGCGAACTCATTGGCGGATGGTCGGACGGGAACCCTTCGCTTCTCGGATCGTCCGCCATGTTATCAAGCCGGATGACTGCGTTTTTCTGGATAACAGCACCAAGCAAACCGCGCCCCTTGGGAGGATGTAGCATTCCCTTTGCCTCTTCCGCACTTATTCCGGCATAAACAAACTGATAGGGATTGCCTGCTGCGTCGAGCAGGCTAATCGCGCCGTATTTCACCTCGATCAATTTCGTGAGCGCCGCAATACCCGCCTGCAAAAGATCGGTTTCTGGAGCCGTCTTCGCCAAAGTAGCAAGTAATGATCGCGTGGCGCTTAATAGTTGGGCACGCATGGGATACCAACTGTCACATCCGCGAACAAATGTTATGAATGGAGTTATGTGAGACAGACATTGCTACCTCCAATATTTATCAGACAATTCCCTAATGCGAAAAAGGCGCCAAGGATGCGTTAAATTAGCAAGCGCCAATAGACTGAAAGTTGTTCCGGTTCATGATGGCGCGCTCGATGTTTTCGCGTATGCACCATCTGGCGTACACCGGAAAACGGATACCGCCTTCCAGTTCAAATTTCTCCAGCGCATGAATAAGTCCCATGATGCCTTCACTGACCAGATCCAGAAATTCCACCCCACGATTAACATAACGCATGGCAATCCCGGCCACCAGGCGCAAGTTGTGGGCAATCACCTTCTGCTTCGCGTCGAAATCGTCAGCCTTGATAAGGTTTATGAGAGATTGTCGCTGTTCGGCACTCAACAGCATTCCCTGCTCGATTTCGTTGAGATAATGGGTGCGCCTAAGTGAGAATGTCCCCGCCTCAACGACCCGGCTCTCGAATACTATTGGGTTGATATCATAATCTTCACGCGAAATTTCTGGGTATGCTGATCCTGTCATGGTGACCTCCTGTGGTTAACAGACTAAGTGATTGGTGGACTAAAACAGCAGTTACATTTAGTGAGCGCCATTTTGACGATTTGACCGGTTTAAAACTATCGGAGTTTTGCTAATTAAGCGTTAAGTAAATTCCGGAATATCCCATCGGTGTTTGTCCTATACCACCAGTCGATCAAAATCTGTAAGCTGCCTCCTTCGATAAGCACAAGACAGGTTCTTGTCCGAAATGACATGGCGCAAAACAAGAATGGCTAATTCTCTAGCGACATCGACCAGCAGATGGGTTAACGGGCATGCCAGTTCAACTCAATATAAATCCAGGGCATGGAGGCCGTTGCTCGTATTTATCCTTTTCACTATCGCCATCACCCTTACGGGTTATACCGTTTTCCAGCGCTACAAGGAAAGCATAAAAAATGACAAGCAAAATGAGCTTAGCGGTATTGCCGAGCTAAAGAACAAGCAGATATCCAGCTGGATAGAAGCACGAAGGGGAGATGCACAAGCACTCAGGAACGACCCCCTGTTTCTGACCGAAGTCGAGCGCTGGCTGCAACAGGGCGGCCCGGCAGGCGAGACCCAAACGAAATTGAATGAACGTCTGGCCTCGCTGCAACAGGCTTACGTGGTTTATGGCTACACCTCGATTTCCCTTTTCGACGCCCATTCCATGCTGCGCCTGTCTTCATCTGCGGATGAAGCACCGGTTCAGGGAATGGAAAAAGAACGTCTGCTTGAAAGCATGCGTAGCGGAAAGATCGTCTTTTCCGACATCCACCAGAAAGAAATCAACTCCAGAGAGAGCGTCGAGATCGAGCTCTGGGCGCCGCTGACCTCGGTCAAAAACGGCAAGGCGCGCAGCATAGGTGCGGTGCTTTTCCGCATTGATCCTGACTATTTTCTTTTTCCGCTTATCCAACACTGGCCGACCCCTAGCCCAAGCGCCGAAAACCTAGTGGTTCGCCGCGATGGCGACGAAGTGGTTTTCCTGAATGAGTTGCGCAACTTCAAGAACACCCCGCTTACCATGCGCTTCCCGCTCAGCAAACAACAATTGCTGGCTGCGAAGGCGGCGATGGGACAGGAGGGACTGGCTGAGGGAGTGGACTACCGTGGCGTGCCCGTGGTCGGCGTATTGAACAAAGTCGCCGGGACTTCATGGTTTATGGTCTCAAAAATAGACAAGGCCGAAATTTATGCCCCGATAAACCAATTGGCTGTTTGGATGGCGGTGCTGATGCTGGCCCTTGTTGGCGCAGGCGGCGGGATAACCCTCTTCTGGCGGCAAAAAGAAAAAATGCAATACAAGAGCGAACTCGAACGTCTGTCGCTCGCCAACCATCTGGATTACCTCGCAAAATATGCAAACGACATCATCCTTTTGATGGACGGCACAGGAAAGATTGTTGATTTCAATGACCGTGCGCTTGAGACATACGGCTATACCGCCGCAGAACTTTCCGGGATGAATATGACCTTCTTGCGCGCCATAGAATTCACACCTCCGCTCGCAGAAGAACTCGCTAAAATCGACCTTACCGAAGCGTTGAGGTTCGAATCAACGCATGTCAGAAGAAACGGGGTTGCCTTTCCGGTCGAGGCCAGTGTGCGGCGAATTGACATCGGCGGAGAGAAATTTTTTCAAGCGATCATCCGCAACATCACCGAACGCAAACAGGCCGAGGAACAACTGCAATTCAGCAATGCCTTGCTCACGACGGCATATGAGACTTCGATAGACGGAATACTCGTCGTTGATGCCTTCGGTAAAATGATTTCGTTCAATCGGCAGTTCGTCAACATGTGGGACATTCCTGCGGAGATCGTCGAATCCAAGTCCGACGATCTCGCCCTGCAATACGTACTCGACAAGGTTGTTGATCCCGTGCGTTTTCTTGAAAGAGTACGGTATCTCTATGTGCATCCTCAGGAAACCAGCCAAGATGAAATTTCCCTGAATGACGGGAGGACGCTTGATCGTTACAGTTCCCCCATGGTCGGTACTCAGGGGCAATATTATGGGCGGGTCTGGTATTTCCGTGACGTCACAGAACGCAAGCAAGCCGAAAATGAACTTGCCCGGCAAAAAATATTTATGTGGCAGGTTATCGATACCGATCCCAATCTGATTTATGTCAAGGATGCAGATGGAAAGTTTTTAATGGTCAACCGTGCGCTGGCGAATTTCTACGGCATGGAAATGCAGAATATGATCGGAAAAAGCGACGGGGGGATCAATCCGAGCCGGAAATTGTTATCGGGGTACCTTGAACCTGATACCGAAGCGTTCAAGAGCGGGCACGACGTCATGCTGGCCGAATCTTCACTGATGGCGAATGGCAAGCAGCATTGGTATCTCACCATCAAGAAGCCGCTGCCGCAGGCGGACGGTTCAGTCTACGTGATGGGTATCGCGGTGAACATCACCGGGCAAAAGCTCTCGGAGATAAAGCTGGCCGAGTCCTACAAGGAACTGCAACGGTTGACCTCCCATCTGGAAAACATCAAGGAAGAAGAACGCACGAGGATTGCGCGCGAGTTGCATGACGAAATGGGTGCGATGCTGGCCGCATTGAAAATGCGGGTCGCATGGCTTGCTTCAAAACTCCCTCCTGAATTACCCCTCCTATTGGAGGAAACAGCCCATATATCCGAACTGGTGTCGGATAGCGTCAACACCGTGCGCAACATTGTCAGACAACTACGGCCTACCCTGCTGGAAGATGTCGGAATTGCTGCGGCAATCGAGGATTATGTGAAGCAGTTCAGGCAAAACACGAATATTGAGTGCATACTTGTTTTACCTGAGGAGGGACTTACACTGGAGGCTGATCAATCCTCCGCAATATTCCGGATTCTTCAGGAATCCCTGAGTAACATAGCGAAACACGCGCAAGCCAGCAAGGTGGATATTGTCCTTACCAGACGCAGCAACTCGCTGATGATGGTGGTGGAGGACAACGGTCGCGGGTTTATCCATGCAAGCAAGGATAAGTCCTTCGGCTTGCTCGGGATCAGGGAGCGCGCTTTGATTGCTGGCGGAAAAGCCAAAATCAGCAGCATGCATGGCCAGGGAACGCGGGTGTTGGTAACGGTTCCTGCCCCTTATTCAAAACAAAGCACCCATGAATACGCAGATAACTTATGATTTATACTGTAATAATAGCCGTCATACCACTTGAAGGAGTAGAGCCGTGATCCGGGTACTTATTGTTGATGACCACGCCATTGTGCGCCAAGGGCTAAGAAGAATATTGGACGAAGCGAAAGGTATAGAAGTTGGTGCTGAGGCGGCCAACGGGGTTGAAGCGCTTAAAAAGCTCCGCACGGGGAAGCTGGATGTCGTGCTTCTCGATATATCAATGCCAGAGAAAAACGGCTTCGACACACTGAAGCAAATCATGGACGGAAACAGCGAAGCCAGAGTGCTGATCCTGAGTATGTACCCGGAAGACCAGTACGCAGTCCGCCTGATGAAGGCCGGTGCTTCGGGCTACATCACGAAGGACACCGCTCCGGAACAATTGGTTGAGGCGATCCGTAAAGTAGTTACTGGCAAAAAACACATCAGTTCAAGCTTGGCCGAATTACTGCTTCAGGAATGCGGCTCCGATTCCGGAAAGCCGTCACACGAGCTCTTGAGCAACAGGGAATATCAGGTGTTGCGCTTGCTTGGTTCGGGGAAAAAAGTCTCCGAAATCGCGGAAACCCTGTCACTCAGCGTCAAGACCGTCAGCACCTACCGCGCGCACATCCTCGATAAAATGAAATTGAAAAACAATGCCGAACTGACTTTTTATGTAATGGAGAACGGGTTGAAAGAACAGTGAGCTATTTTTGTTCTTAATTTAAAACCAAGATTCCTCTTTTCGTTCGTGATGACAACGCTCTTGTCATTTCGACACTCGCCAACCTAACGGATTATTTGGATCAAATATTCCTGCTCTTCTTGATCAAATCGTGGGCATGTTGAATTTCTTTTGCCTTTTCGGTTGCCATTGCGATCATGTCAGTCGGCATACCTTGTCCGATCAATTTGTCCGGGTGGTATTGGCTCATCAGCTTGCGATAGGCGCGCTTAATCTCTGCATCGGTGCTGTCCTTGGTTACGCCCAAAGCTTTATATGCTTCATCCAATGCGGCGGCTGCGTTGTCTCCGGCGAAGCGAGATTGATTCAGCACCATGTCCAGCAACTGCCTGAACGCGGCTTGACCATATCCGAGACGAGCAGCAATGTCGGTTAGCAAGGCTTCTTCAGCCGGGTGAAAATGTCCGTCCGCCAGCGCCATCACAATCAGAGAAACCAGCAACATCTGTTTCAGATTCTTCGTGTTCCCGCAAACGGCCATGAATCTTTTGTAAGTAGCCTCAATGTTAAATTCCGGATTAGCTCCCTGCTTGAACCATGAAATAGCCTGCAGACGATGCTCTGCGGTCATGCCCAGTTTCTGCATGAACTGCTCAACATGATCGATCTCATCCTGGGAAACATGTCCATCGGCCTTGGCCAGTTTTCCCATCGAGATGAATACCGTCTCAAGGAAAACTGCTTGGCGAAGCGCATTTTGCAACGGATTCATCCCGCCAGAGCCATACGCCATCATGCGATCAAAAAATGACCCCACGAACAGACCACAAATTGATCCGAAGAACCCGAAAAAGAAATAACCTGCGATGATGCCGATGAGTTTAAACAAGACAACTCCAGAGAAATAAACCAGATTGCTCTTTAGGCTGTTCGTGGCGAGCTCTTCGATAAACTCAGTAGAGGCTTCACGTAACTACTAGCCATTCAACCAGCCTGCCGCAAGACGACAGACAAGTCGCTGGTTATGTCGAACCGCAGGCACTAAAAACAGCCACGACCAAAACGCACATTATACCTGCACCGCCATGTCCACCATCACCGCACGACCAAGGATAATTATCTAACCGATCTCCTTGCTGCTTTTTCGCAGCGAGCGATCAAAACCATTGCCCACTACCCATTTAGATAGTATGGTTATGCCTTGGATTTTCTGCATCAGGCACTACCCATTGAATATCGGATATTGATTAATACCAGAAGTGTGAAGAAAATCCTTTATAATTAGGGTTCTTATGTATATCCGAAAACTGCTCCTCGCACCGCGCGCAATTACGGCCTTCGCCATGACTGTCGCACTGACGTTCTCGTGCGTCGTTGAGGCTGTCAGCATCGGTGAGGTTGTATTGCAAAGCAGGCTCGGGGAGCCGTTGCTTGCCCAGGTAGACCTGATGGTGGGAAGCGGCGAACAAATCGAAGACTCCTGCCTGTCTTTGGCCGCGCCCGATCCACACGAGGAAGACACCAGCGGCTACCTGACCAAAGCTAATTTATCCTTCAAAAACGATGGGAAGCGGCAATATGTAACCATCAGTTCGCGCAAGCCGTTTAACGATGCGTTCGCCAGACTGCGGCTACAGGTAAATTGTCCTGGCACGAGCAACGTAATCAAAACGCTGACCATCTTGCCGGATCTGGACGCATCCGTTCCGCAAGCTCCGATTACCGCCCCCAGTGCTCCCGCAGAAGCGGCAAACACATCCCCACGCGCCCCATCGGAAGCACATGATATTGCACCTGCCGCAAACCAGCGCGCCTCCGGGAACGCACAGCCTGATGTTGAGAAATATCTTGCCCACAAGGCGGCGCGGCCCGCCAATAAGCGACACTCGTCGTCTGCGCGAACCGCCAGCACAAAACGGGATCGTTCGGCATCTTTCAAGCTCAAGCTTTCCGGTGACACGGTCGATGGATCGCGCATCGAAAAAACCAGCGCGGAAGAACGCACATTACTGCTGGCGCGGCAAAAACTCCTTGACGCCGATGACCGGACGGCCAGCTTACTGGCCATGCAACATCAGGTCAAACAGTTGCAAGACGAGTTAGGGGCAATTAAATTACAACTGGCACAATTGGGTGTTAGCCCTGTCAGCGCCGCTTCATCAGCATCTGCAACAATGGCAACAGCATCGGCGCCGTCGGCGACACCACAGACATCCCCGGCAACAGGGACAACAGCAGGCACACAGGGAAGCAGCCCCAAGCCAGCTATCGCCGTGAAACAACCGGTGGTGCAACAAAACGAGCTGCCAAATAGATTATTTGCCGCCCTTGGGCTGGTATTGGCCATCCTTGCCCTGTGGCTGGGGTTACGCTATTACACAAAAACAAAATCACGCGTCGGAATTAAATCGCAACCAGACGCCGAACCTATCTTGAAACCGGCAAATAATCTAGCCGCCGCCCTGAAGATGGCGATATCACCCGTCGTCAAGCCATCGACCCAAGAAAAGATTGCTCCTGCCCCAGCCGTTGCACCGTCCAAGGTAACCACAGCCAAAAATAATGAGGTACCACCCTCTTCCACCCCTCCCGACAAAAAAATTGAGGAAGAAGTGCCCCATGAGGAATTAATACTCGACGAAGCCGAGCTTTATAGCGACTTGGGCAGTGCCCTGATGGAACTCGGAAAAATGGACGAGGCTGAAGCATTCCTGAACAAGGCAATAGAGCTGGCTCCCGGCGATGCAAGGCCATTATCCACGGCCCTCTTATATATCCCCTACCGGCAGGATGATCCTCGTTTCGATCAGCTCGAAGCGGTTTATGTCCAGCGTGGAACACTGCCATCGGAAGAGCGAATCAGGCTGAATTTTGCCATGGGAAAGGCCATGGAAAACATCGGGCAATACGACAG
>CAYZPM010000061.1:0-16376 GCA_964480365.1 uncultured Gallionellaceae bacterium | reverse complement strand
CACGCTCTTGCTGCCGTGTTTCTTGGCTTCCTGCGCGATGGCCTTGGGCGAGGCGCGATCCATCAGGCGATCCATGTCGCGCGATTTGGAAATATCCCAGTTCTGACAGAATTTGCAGGTCAGGTTACAGCCGGCGGTGCCGAATGAGAACACGCTGGTGCCGGGATAGAAGTGGTTGAGCGGCTTCTTCTCGATGGGGTCGATGCAAAAGCCGGAGGAGCGGCCATAAGTGGTGAGTACGATTTGCCCATCCGCCATGCCGCGCACGAAGCAGGCACCGCGCTGTCCCTCGCGCAGTTTGCAGTCGCGCGGGCAGATGTCGCATTGCAGGCGTCCATCGTCCAATTGGTGCCAATGCTTGGCCGGGTGGCGTTCATCCGGCAGTATGGGTGCGTCCATGGCTCACTCCTTCCATTTTTCCACGGTATAGCGCGCAAGCTTTACCTCCGGCGACCAGAAATCTACCGGTAGCCCGGCTTTGTGTTTGAGGTGCGCCATGAACTCGCGCGGCTGCGGCAACTGTTCCCACACTTGCGGCAGAAAGGTGCTGCGATACTGGCTGAACTGGAAAATTACTCCGTCCACATGGGGGCGCAATTGCGCCAGCGCATCGGCCTCGTCCCGGAAGTTCATCGCTTGAGCTGGCGATAGCAGCGAAATCTCTATCTTGGTGATGTTGAGTTCCGCAGCGCTCAACGGCATAAAGCGCGGGTCGTGCAGGGCGGCGGACACGGCATTGCTCTTCACATCATCGAGCAGAGGGCGGTGCGCTTGTAGCGAACCGATGCAGCCGCGCAACTCGCCGTGCTGGGTGAGGGTAACGAAGCATGCGCCATGCTCGGCCAGCCACGGCGCAGTTTCGTCCGCTGCTATAGGGATCTTAAGGGCGCGGGAAATTGCGGCGCGCGCAATCGGCACCAGGATTTTTCCGCGCTCAGTGTCCAAGAGTTTTCTCCTCTGGATTATCGGAAGGAGTGAAAGCGAAGGCAGCGTAACCCACCACGCCATCGCGCGGCCCGGCAGTGTCGCCGGAATTGCGCAGGTCGAGCAGGTGCGGTGTGAGATGGTGGCGGCGTGCGCTAAGGAGCAGGCCGTTGATCGGTGTGGCGCCGCACGCCTGCTCGTGCAGAATCCCCTGCGACAGGTCGAGGACGCTTTGCACGGTGGCGCCATCCACACGCTTGGCCATGTCATATGGCAGATAGTGAGAAAGGTCGGAACTGATTACGATCAAGGTTTCGTTCCCGCCCCACAACAACTCCAGTACCTCGGCGACTTCTTCATCCGTGGCCATGCCTACGGCCAGCGGCAGCAGTTTGAAATCCGTCAGCACGGTCTGCAAGAATGGCAGTTGCACTTCAAGCGAATGTTCCTGCGCATGTGCTTGCGGGCTGACTACAACTTGCGGCAGATGGGCGATGGCTTGCGCTGCCGCCGAATCCACTTGCACGTTGCCGAGCGGCGTGGCAAAACCCTCCGCGCCTGGCAGCGCCAGTCCGCGCACCGGCACGCGATGGGTAGGGCCGAGCAATATCACACGCCGGATGCGCGGCGCGACATTTTTTAGCGTGGCATAGGCGCTTGCGGCAATGGCTCCGGAATAGACATAGCCCGCATGCGGCACAATCAAGGCTTTTGGACTTATCCCGAATGAGGGGGCGGCAACGATCATGGCGCGCACGTCATGCTCCAGTACGCCTGGATTACCCGGATAGAACATACCGGAAACGGCTGATGGACGAATGCTTTGCATGGCAGGCCTCGCTTTTAACGATAATGCCTATTTGGGGACGGACAGTCCGGAATCAAGGAGAAAACGAAACGCCAATTGTTAAGGTGATTCAGTAATATTCTTTCAGGGCCGGGCGGCTATTGGTCACTGAAATGAGGGGATGAACCTTCTGCGAGTTCGCCGGTGTCAGGATCAATCCAATCGGCTATGCCGATCTCCGCTCCCGCTTCGTGAAGCGATGCGCCTTCCTCGTAATCGCTGTCCTCCTGATATTGCGTATCTTCCATCGCCTCGATCAGGGTGGCAAAAGGGCCATACAATTTTTCAGTGAATTTGTTCTGCCAATAAAAACCATCCGGGCGCTCGATCAGACGCGCCTGTTCATCTTCTTCATGCAGTGTTGGTTCGATGACTTTATTCTGGCTCATTTGAAATTTCCCTCCTGTTTCAGAATGCAGCGTCAAGCTGTGCTCGTTCGTTTCACCCTTCAATCTTGGCGGCATGTCAGTGGTCATGCGCGGCAGTCATGGTAAAAAGTAGCTCTTGCAAATTGTACTTCACAGAACTTCACAATTAAACTGTAGTCCTCCCCGAAGCCGGATGCAAACTTTTCTTCATGTAAATTTTCCCTCTGCTATAATGCGCGCCTTCGGGGCGTAGCGCAGCCTGGTAGCGTACTTGCATGGGGTGCAAGTGGTCGGAGGTTCGAATCCTCTCGCCCCGACCAGATAAATCAATAAGTTATGCGATGTGTGCGTAATTCAAGTTAGATTGATATTAGATGATCATCTAATATTCCTTGTTTCTCTCTATTTCGGTAGCCGCAAAATCAACTCACTTACAGGCACTTCTCGACTGCGGATGTAATCACGAGTTGTGCCGCCATCTGTATGAGCGAGACCGATCTGAATTTGATCTTGGCTATACCCCTGACTCTTTGCATCTGTCGCAGCTTTTGCGCGAATATCCTTTAGAGTGACACCGCTTATTCCTGCTCGTTGGCAGGCGCGATCAAACAAGCTGCCAATACCATTTGAGGTATATGGCTGACCGTGTTCGGTATGGATGATGTACACACTGCGCATCTTGCGGATGTTCTTGAGCTGCGCCAATACGGCACGTGCATCCTCTCCGATTGGAACTTGTACTTTCGTTCCGCATGATCTCTCTGTTTTTGTTGGGGTAAACAGGATACCTTCCGGTTTAATTTGATCCCACCGCAGCAAGCGCACATCTGTCCCGCGCTGGTAAAATAAATAGAGCAGATCCATATAGCACCGCACCATCGCGCCAGTACGTGTAGGCTTCCCGTCGTTGCCGATTAAAAGTGCGTCTCGGATTGCGCGGTACTGGTCATCAGTTATGTACACTTTCCTCTTTGGTGGCGAGGGAACGCTGATTTGGCGCGCAGGATTTACGTCGATCAGGCCACGCTTGTGGCAGCACCACTCGAAAAATTTTGACAAATGCGCGCGGTATGTCTGTGCAGACCTACGGCCTTCCCACTGCTCAAGAAATTGGCCTATGTCAAATGGGCGCACCTGTGATACATCGAAATCGGAAAAGGCATCCTCGACCACGGCCAGTACGCTGATCAGTGCCTTTGTGCCTTTGCGCCATATTGCCAACCGCGCCGGGTCTTGTGGCGCGATGTTATCGCGTTGCTTGAGGATGATAGTGCGCCATTTGTCGAACCAGATACAGAAATCGCCACAACCTTTGGGTGTATTGACATATCCGAGCAGTGCATTGAGTGCCTCGCGAGCCTTGAACTCTCCCTCAGCCTCGGCACACAGGATATGCCACTTTCTGACCATGCCTGTCGTGGGATGGAACATTGGTTCCGGCGAAAAGTAGTAATACTTTCCGAATCGGATGTAGATGCGTGACCCAGTGAGCGTGCGTAAATTTGTGCGGCGGCGGCCCATCTTTACTCTTTCTTTTTATTTACGAGTCGAATTGCCGGGCGCTGTTCTGGAGTTGATGAAGACGGCCTGATGCCAAGACGTTTTTCAAGCAGTTTTTCGTACGACTCATCAGACAAAATTACACCAAATCTGTCATGTGGCACGTCAACTCCCAAGTGCTGACGAAACCATTCAACTTGTGTTTTTTTGCGTTTGAGGTGTGTAATCTCAAACAATTTTTCAGCAGTCATTCTCATTCGCCTTAATCTATTGCCTGTGCTGTCGATGAAGGCATTCTGCATAAAATTTTACGGGATTGCTGTACGAATAAACGATAAAAGTGCGTTTGTTTGTAAGCAAATTCTGTTTGTTTGTGGAATTTGATAGCTTGATTACGGTTAAAATAAATGATCAATTGTCAGCTTGCTACCGATTCACTTTCCGGAATGACACCAACCATCCATTTGTTCGCCTCAAGCAAGTGGCTATCCAGATTCCCGCCGCTATGCCGTGCAGCCTCTTGCGCCGCCTTGACCATGCCAGTCATGTTATTGCCCAATACCGATGACGGCAAATTGGCGACAACATCCTGAGCCCAATCTGTCGGACGCAAAACAACGGGGCCGCGCCCTGCAACACCTGAAGTTGCCACGCCATCTCGAAGGAGACTGTTTATCGAGCTCACGCGCGTCGCTTCGGTGCCGATGCCGTTTTCAAGCATCATTTTCAGCATCGACGCCTCGTTGAAGGGGGCTGGAGCGATCGTTTCGAGCCGTTTGACCTCCATGCCGGTTACGATCATTTCAGAACCCTTCTTGTAAAGCTTCCTTATCGCCCCTTTTTTCACCATTGACCGATACTTGGCAAAATCAGGATGCCATGGCTGAATCAGCCCGGTGAACCCTTCCTTCATCAAGGTTTGCTCGTGCAGCTTGAACAGTTTGCCTTCGACATCGACCACCACAGTACGCCGGTTGATCGTGGCGGCACGCATGGACTGCATCTGGAGGTTTTGTTTCACCAGATTGTAGATGCTAGTCATAGCCTCCGTCGCGCCGGCTGGCAAATCGCCGGTTACGTGGATCGCCGAGTGAGCGGCAAAGTCGCCACTGTTCGTGCCCGGCATTGAAGTCGAACCGCTTCGAGGGTAGCTGATTGCGCCAGCTAAGTACAAAGCCTGAGTTGCAGAGTACCCATCCGACAACCCAATCCCAGACAATGCCGCATCCGCCAACAAAGCCGACAAAGAGTAGGGAAGGGGAGGTGCCACCTCGACGTTATCCTCAATTACAGAGGTCAACGTTCCTGATGCCCCTTTCAAGTTCAGCATATCGTCCAGCGCATCCTGATCGAGCAATGTCGGCGCGCTGCCGCTGAAGAAGTGATATTCCTCAGCGCCGCCCAGCATTTTTGCCGTAACGGAATGATAGGGATTCGGCTTGAATGCCGCGATCTGGCGCTCACGCTGCACCAGCTCGGTCAGCAGCTTGGTTTTGATCCGCCCGACATGGGTTGTCTTGCCAAGCACAACAGAGAATGCTCGGGACAGGTTCATGCCAAACATCCAGTCCAACTTGCGGCGCACATTCGCGGCACGGTAAAAACCGTCCGTAGCAGACAACGGCAACAGGTTGGAAAGCCCATCACTCAGCCCGTCAGAATTGAGTGCCGACACCCACAGCCGGGACACTTTGCCCTTATAGCCGTGCGCATTAAGAAGATCGCGTCCCAGCAATTCGCCCTCGTCGTCCGGATCCGTAGCCAAAATCACTTGGTCAGCTTGAGCGAGAAATCGACCGATTGCGGCGAACAATTCTTTTGAGCGCTCGTCCTCTTTAACTTGCAGCACCCACGATTGGGGCAGCACGGGCAGATCGTCCAGCTTCCACTTGCCCTTGCCCACGTACTCGTCAATCGGAGCGAGCCCCAACAAGTGACCTTGGGCAGCAACAACAGCAGCCCCATTGCCTTGCCAGGCGCCCTCGACAAAACGGGTTGCCCCGATGTGTTGCGCCAGCGTTTTGGCCTGAGCCGGTTTTTCACACAAGAATACATTCATTTATTCTATCCCCACCAAAGTCCGTACAAAACCTGTAATCCCTGAATAATGTCCAGCGAATTCCAGAACAAAGAACACAACAAAAACCGTTACTGCAATCTTGAATGCACCACTGGCAACCATAAATCCAGTACAACAGTTTTTGCGGTCCCTTTGTGATTGCTTTCAAATCTTAGCCTTCAATCGTTCATTACTTCTCTTTTTTTGATGACAGCATGATGACTGAGTGCGTATCAAATCCAAATATAAATGACGCACCGATACATATAGCCACCTGCAACAAGTTGATCATTTCATATTGAAGATGGGTAGTGTCTCAGTTTGAAGTTTCCAGTGGATTAAGTAATGAGCAATTATGGCGATTACGTGTAGGCGTCTCCATGGCTCTAATTTGTCAAAAAACACAATTTAAAACGAATAACCGTACTTTATGCGTTTTTTCGTGCGCGGCTGCACTCCACACATAAGATAAGATTCGCTCGTTATGACTAAATGGGAAAGATCATCATGGCACCATCGCGGAAGCAAAAAATCGTTTCACCTCAACCAGTCTTGCATGAGTTGACTGAGTCTCCACCTGCGCTGCAGGAATCTAATATTTATGAGGGTGTTTCTGATGTTTGGACTGAACCGCAGCCGCTACCTGATGCACTTCCTCCCGTGTTGCCTTTTGACAACGACATGTTGCCGGAAAGTTTCAGTGGTTGGGTGACGGACATTGCATATCGCATGCAATGTCCAATTGATTTTGTCGCGGTGGCGGCGATGGTGTCTCTTGCCGGTGTGCTTGGCAAAAAACTCGGGATACGGCCAAAACGTTTCGATGACGGCTGGCTGGTAGTGGGTAATCTTTGGGGCGCTGTTATTGGTAGAACGGGAGTAATGAAATCGCCCGCAGTCAGTGAAGCTATGCGACCATTAAAAAGGCTAGAAAAAGCAAAACAGGAAAATTTTCCTGCAATTTTTCAGGAGTGGGAAAAACAGCAAGTCTTGCTACAGCTGCATTATAAGGCTTTTAAATCTAGCTCCATAAAGACAGTGAAGGATGGTAAATCAATCGATCTGAATCACATCCCAGCTAACCCCAACGACAACAAGGAGCCGCACATGCCACGCATTGTGGTCAACAACACCACTGTGGAGGTTCTAGGGGAGTTACTGGAACAGAACGCTAATGGCCTTCTGGCTTTTTGTGACGAATTAATTGGTCCGCTTAGAGCCATGAGTAAGCAGGCGCGCAGTTTCTATCTTCAAGCGTGGAATGGCACAGACAGCTATACTTTTGACAGAATCGTGCGAGGAAAAAACATGAGAATTGATGCATGTTGTTTATCATTTCTCGGCGGCATCCAGCCCAGCGTGATCGGTGATTATTTAAGAGACACAATTGAAGCTGATGGTGGAGACGGACTTCTTGCAAGGTTTAATTTAATAGTTTACCCCGACGTTTCCAAGGTTTGGGAGCATGTTGACAAGAAACCGGATGCAGTGGCGATGAAAACTGTGTTCGATGTCTTTGATCGCATCGATACGC
Organism: uncultured Gallionellaceae bacterium; assembly: GCA_964480365.1. Lineage (GTDB taxonomy): Bacteria > Pseudomonadota > Gammaproteobacteria > Burkholderiales > Gallionellaceae > CAIQPV01. The sequence goes on along the minus strand of CAYZPM010000061.1, from coordinate 9,144 downwards.
TTGATCCGCATGCCATTGGACAAGTTGATGCAAATGATGGTGGCTGTATCTCCCCAACCCGCTGCCGATTGAGTTTCAGATAGTCCGCACCGGCAGGAACCTTCTCAAACTGACGTTTTCTCGGACTGATGCTTCTGACGGTGCCGTCCGTACTCCGAACCGAAAGCTCGGCTATCTGGTCCCCTTCTCCCTGAGGAAGGCAGATATCCCACACTGCCAGCTTCTCGATTTCATTGCCGCCGATAAATGAAAGAATCGGGCGATCCCGTCCGGTCATGTCGGTCATGAATGGTATGTTCATGCTGGATATTTCCAAGCCGCGCAGAAATCCGGCAATCTGTGTTGCTGACACGTTTCTCCAGAAACACTTGTTCTTGATCATCTCGGCAGGAGGAAGACCGGACAGGAACTGGTTGATCGAGGTCAGATTCCTTTTGTTTACATCGGTGCTTTTTGGAAGAAATGGCGTTTCCGCACCGCATTCGCTGTAGGAGATGTCGACTTCGACTTCCTGTGCGTTCCGCATCTTGTTCAGAGCGGTCACGATCAGGGCATCCGGATGTGACCTCACCCTCATGCCAAAGCGGCTCGGCGGCTGACGATTGGCATGCATGCGCCGGATATCCAGTCTGAGTTCTCCGACGACATTGGCCACATGGGAAAACCATTCCTGCACGTCAGGATCCATCCATATTCTGCAAATATCCTCGTATCCGGGTCGATAGCCGAACCAGCGCCCCATCTGGAGGAGGGTGTCGTATGCCTTGGAATTCCTAAAAAAATAGCTGACGCAAAGGCCTTCCAGTGTCAGGCCACGCGACAACGTCAGACCTCCGACTGCTATCACGCGCCGTCCTTTCTCGGATTTCTTGTAGGCCCCGTAATTCAGCCGGTCAACCACCAGCCATCGGCCTGAGTGTTGCACGACATCCAGATCCCACCGTCTGGCACTGGTGACCCTGTCTTTTCTGCTGACTACGGTAAGCTTTCTGCATTGAGACAGCGACGACGTCTTTAGCCCCAGTCCGAATCGTCCCAGATCATCTGGTTCCCGCTCATCGGTGGGATTGTGACTGCCGTGGCGCATGGCGTTGGTCAATTCGTCCGGCGCCATACCCCACCCATTGTCTAGGATTGCCACAAACGGATCGTCGGAAGCATCGTACTTGATCTCGACTGCATTAGCTTGAGCAGAAATGCTGTTGTCGATGAGATCAGCAATTGCAGCTTCGACGGAATATCCAATCGCACGCATTGACTCGATAAGCGAAACTGGATCAGGAATTACCTCCACTGTCTCCAGATGATTCAATATGTTCATTTGTTATTTTTCAGCAAGACGCAAATAGGCTTAATGTTCATTGCAAACAATTACCATGCAAGGCTTGCATTAACGTATAAGAAACAATCGGAGCTTGTCCTCGATTCGGCAGAATGGGGGAAAGGAAATGCAGTGAGGCTGGCAGTCATGTTATTGCCCTAAAATAACAAACTAGCTGATTAGTCGTCCGGGCAAAGTACAGCTTGCTTCCAAGCTTCTACCAACGCCCCCGATGAACCACTCGAGCCAGCCTCCTGTTCTGATTATCCGCCGTGTCTGCACCTTACATGGATGCGTAGTTTTGTTGAGGCGGTTGCGCAAGCGGTATGTACTCTAAACGAGCTGTGGGAAAGTTGCAACGGCAAGGGCAGATGTACTAAATGCAGACACTCGTTGCAGACCGGATCAAATAGCCCCTGCAAACGTCCGCATGGACGATTATGTAGCGCTCCACATATGGCCGATGTGCGGGCGCTACATAGAATTCATCTCTACCGCCTCGTTGTCGGCCTTACCGGACCATTTCGTTTTTTTGGAAAGCCGGTTTGTTCAGCCTGCAAAAAGGTCTGCTTTCGAGAATCTCAAAGGGGCGCTTCCGACCCACACCAGACCTACGAGGTAGCGTATCTGAACGACTGCTTCAACTAAAGAATCAGTCGTTGCGAAAAGTAAATATCTCTTTATTCAGGTGTACCTCTAACCGTAAACTCGGTAATGCAGGTGGCATCATCATCGACATTAAATCCATGAAGATAATGTACATAATGCTTGATATACAGTTCGCTGTTACCAAGTGTCAGCAAATCCCCCATCATGGCTCGATCATACTGATTCCAAACTTTCTTTTGCTTCATAGTCCAGCCTGCATCCAGCAAGAATTGGATCGCATCCCCCGCCAAGATACACTGCCCTTTTTTCCAGTCTCCGAAAGCATCGACAGACCAATTCATTTGAAGCCTCGACGAGATACCATCAGGTGCGCCAATAGGCTTCCCTCGAAAATTCTCCTTTGTCTCTAATATAGTGGCATCAAAATGCCAGTTATCTCCGGCATTCAAACGGTAGAAGTCATTATCTACACCATGCTCTTCATTCATTTTTACACCAAAGATTCTTTCAAAGTCACTATGCCGAACATATCCCTTTGTTTCCGTCAATAAACTAACTATTTTTTTCCAGAATTCATGAGTTGTAAAAGGCGGGGGTAATTTGAAATTCATTTTGACCTTTCATTGATGCTATTTAGTGCTGAAAGTCTAATCTTGAAGACACCTGCGAATCTCCGTTCATTGGTCGATAAACTAATTCCTGGATTCTACCTGCGAATGTCTCTTGCAACTAAAACCAGCCGTTCGACTTGATGAAGGTGAAGTTCCGCAGATGGCACATAGCTGGCACTCAGATGCAGGTGGAATTTACCATATAACGACCGCTTCAGTTTAGAACCTGACCGTGTGCAATTCAGTGGTGTTATTTTCCGTCATCAGATAACGCAAAATCGCCCCGGTTAAATGCCTCAATAACTTCTATAGCCTCGGTAACACGAGTAGCTGGCACGCGGACGCGAACACCCCCAACTGCAACGGCCCAAAGAGAGTTCAATTGAACTAGATTGGCATCAGCAACTACAGCCGGAACCCCTGCTGCTTTTAGACACGAGCATACAATGTGAGCGTCGGTGGGGTTTAGAAAATGTGCAACTGTCACAAAGTTACTCTCATACTCCGCGCTTTCGCACTGAGGTAAAACTGGACTTGGCAATTGAAGTCCACGAGAATTAAGTTCTTTGATGGCAATGGACAGTGCAATTTCATTAAGGGCACCAGAACTAAAACGAGATAGGAGTTCATCATCACTCAGTTCTTGAAATCGATTGGTCAAATCAAGCCAGTCTGTATTCATAGCTCTACCGTAACTAAAAGGTTGCCCGAGGGTTAGGCCATTTTGCACTTCCGATGCATTAGTCATGAGCAGTCTATTAAATCAAAATAGAACCGAAATGGTTTGTCATTGCGAAGCACCACTACCGAGCGCGCGTAAAAATTCTTGTGTGGACACAACTGTAGCCTGCCCTGGGAACACCTTTTCAGTCAGCACGCGATGTACCTCATCATCAAAGTCGGCGCAGGCATCTGATACGACGACGATCTGGTAGTCCATGTCGGCAGCCCAGCGCACTGTTGAAAGGACAACCCCACTTGTGGAAATACCGAACATCGCAAGTGTGGTGATGTTGTTGGCACGAATAATCGATTCCAGATCAGTGGTGGAGAACGCACCCACACGACGCTTTGTGACCACGATATCGCCTGGCTGGGGAGCAACCCGCGTATGGATATCTGCTCCTTGAGTTCCCTCCCGCAGAAGTCCCCGTTCTTTAACGGCGCTGAAGCGTTTGTTATGAGGATTGATTTCGGGATAACCATTCCGAAAACGCACGACCACGTAAATGATCGGCATATGGGCTTGCCGAGCGCTTTTGAGGATTGCGCTGGCTTTGTCCAGAAGAGGTGCCCGAGATTTTTCAGGAAGCATGTTTATGATATCGTTCTCGTAATCCATGATCAGAACTGCGGTTCGCCCACGGTCAACGGAAAGTTCCTTCGTAACAAGGGTCTTGGACGCATCCGGCATTTCAGCCGCAATTGTTGGGTTTCCTTGCAGGCTCAGGATCGTAGTCCAGGCCATGAAAAGAAGTGCAAATCTCGCGAAGGCTCTCATAAGGTGTCTCTTGTGTATTGGTGAGGCGCGTATTGAGATGACATCAATAATACTCCATGTATCGTTGACGGTGTTTCAAGGACCGGAATACAGGGGATTGATGCCAAGGTTACTCACTAACGGTTTATCCGGCTGATGGGCAGCGGTTCGGCCTTTGCAGACCATTCCGTTTTTATCGAAATGGGATCGGTACGGTCTGCCGGAAGTTCGCTATCAAATTTTTCTAACATAAGTGACTATCTGCGTTTCCGCTGGACTCGTTGCGGGGTAGAATTACGGTCTACCGCCAACCTTGAACCCCGCCCCACCATGACCCGCGCAGACTTGATTGACCGCCTATCCTACCTGCACCCGCAACTGCTTGCCAAAGGTGCCGAAATGTCAGTCAGGGTAATCCTTGATGCCATATCCGCTACACTGTCTAAAGGTGGGCGTATCGAGATACGGGGCTTCGGCAGCTTTGCCCTGAACTACCGACCACCACGTAATGGGCGCAACCCCAAGACAGGTGCCGCCGTGAAAGTGCCAGCCAAGTATGTTCCCCACTTCAAGGCTGGATGTGAATTGCGGAAGCGGGTTGATTACGATGTTTGAAACATTTTCACACTCTTCCAATCTGGGAACGTGGCAAACCGTTCTTGTAATGGCAGTCTTCTTTGTATTAGGGTTTAAGCGTGAGTTCTGGTTTGTCGCATTTACCTTGGGCAGCCTTGCCGCAGGAACCGAGTCATTAGCAAACCTGATGCATTTTCAGCTCAGTAATACATTCGGTTATGCCCTACTCAGCGCAATTTGTTGGGCTTTCGCCACTGGAATAGCAAGCCGTGCCCCTCCACATAATAATAAGATTTCGCAGGAGAGACACATCCCCCCTACTTGCTCTGACCACATAGAGAACCCTGACTGGTCACCTCGTTAAACGCAGGTACAGTAAAGATTGACAGTGAATCCGATGGGACTTCAAATGCGCCTTCTGTTTTTTCAAGTAGACAAGTGTCATGACCAAGCCATCTAAAAACATACCCACACAGATAACAAGCCGCCCTGAAACGTGGGCAACATTTGTTCAGAGGCTGGCTGCCGTGCTTGCTAAGCTGAAAGAAGATGACTACTTGTGCCTATCGATAAAAGGTTCGGACAGATACGTCCGATTCTTCATGGAGGGGGAATTTGGAATGCTGGCTGAAACCTCCAGCAACGTCTTTCTGGAAGAACAGGAAAAGCTTGATAATGATCAGTTGACGAGCTTGGTTTCTGCTGGATGGTGTGCCCCGACAGTGACACTTGATGACTTGATAGATGATGACGAACCAGATGGGTCTCCGAACTTTTTCCTTAATTTTAATTCGCCCGTTTCATTTGATGCCGTAGCTACCCTGACAGCACGCACCCTTTCCGAGATACTTGGTGTACCCAGCCTTGAACAACTCGAATACTATGCATGTAACGAAGAAGATGAGCTTATTGAGTTCCCTGAGCTGGGCTTGAAGCTTGAAGAGATGGAAGAAGATGGCGACCTAGAAGCCATTTCACAGCAACTGTTGGAAACACTCCGGGAAACCATAGGCGTTAGCGACCTAGAATTTGATGACGATGGTGACATCGGGGTTCGATATCGCAGTGCCCTATCGTTCGTTAGGATAAATCACGAAGGTCTGTTTGTCGGCATGTTTGCGCAGCTCCTGACGGACGTGCCGGAGAACCCCGATATTTTCTCCCGGCTGAACGACATCAACTCAAACGAGATAATGGTGCGTGTGTTTTACAAAGACGGGGTGGTCTACGCCGTTGCCGACTTACCCGCATTGCCCTTCGTGGGTGCCCATGTAGCAGAAGCCTTCGGGTATTTCTGTGACGCTGCCGACAGACTGGGCGTTCTGCTGCAAAAAATATTTGGTGGGGAAACAGCGTTTGAGGAATACACCCAAAGCTCGATGCTGCACTGAGCAAGACCAGAGCGAACGAAAAAATCCCCCAAGCCGAAGCCTAGCCGTTCCGCAAAGGTGTTGGGTAAATCAACAGCCGTCTTTCCATAGGAAAGGTGGCTGTTTCATTTTCGTCACAATATGCTGTGCAGTATTGTTTTAAAAGTTATTTTGGTGCAGAATTATTTCCTGTCAGCGCTGCGTGGACATTTTAAAGTAACGCAGAATTCCAAACTAGGCATGGCAAAGAAGTATTGCTTGCCGTCCAGATCAAACCTTTAGTATGCGTTCTTTGCTGTACGCATGCCCTAAGGCGGGCATCCATTTAATCCATAAATCCGCGCAGCACCTCAGTCGAGTTACGATTGCTCTTGGCATTTTCACGCCGAGCGCAACGGCAACTCTGCTGCTGCATTGTGGTTTAAGGTTTTTCAGCTTCGGCTGAAATGCGTCGCCGCGCGTTAAGTGGCATTCCGAATAAGACATGACTGTCGTCATGCCAAATTCACATCAAAAATCCAACTATTGTCATTACTGCGGTGCATTTCTAACCCGCAGGTGTTATATGAAAACGTTGGATTTCACAACAATCACCGGTTGACCCATTTTAATTGGTAAGATTGGTCATTCGTTTGAAGGAGAAAAAATGGAAAAGGTGGATTTAATTGCAGGTAAGGACGGAGAGTATTCGGCCTGGCTTGTTGACCTTAAGAGGAGGATTCAAGAGGCCCAAACAAAAGCGGTTCTTGCTGTCAACAGTGAACTGATATTACTTTACTGGCAGATAGGGAACGAAATTCTCGATAGGCAAAATAACCAAGGGTATGGCACGAAGGTTATTGATCGACTTGCTACAGATCTTCAGCGTGAATTCCCCGGTATGAAAGGGTTCTCTCCCAGAAGTCTGAGTGCTATGCTTGCTTTTGCAAGGGCATGGCCTGACCAAGAAGTTTTGCCACAGCTTGTGGCAAAATTGCCATGGGGTCACAACAGGGTAATTCTGGATAAGATTAAAACCCAGAGTGAACGTGAATGGTACGTTAAAGCAACCATCGAGCACGGATGGTCGCGCAACGTTTTGGTTCATCAAATAGAAACGCAGCTTCACAAGCGCCAAGGCGCCGCTTTAACTAACTTCAGCAAAACGTTGCCAGCACAACAAGCTGAAATTGCTCAACAATTGATTAAAGATCCCTGTGTGTTGGACTTTATGACATTGGATGCCACCGCAAAGGAACGCGATCTTGAAGATGCGCTGGAGCAGCATGTTCAAAAGTTCATGCTGGAACTAGGGAAGGGTTTTGCCTTTATAGCACGACAGCGCCGTATGGAAGCAGGTGATCAGGACTATTATCTAGATCTCTTGTTTTACAACACAATACTCCATTGTTATGTAGTCATTGACCTGAAAATTGATGATTTCAAACCGGAGTATGCTGGCAAAATGCAGTTCTATCTTTCGCTGGTTGATGAACAATTGAAGACTGATATAGATCAGGCATCTATCGGCTTGATTCTGTGCAAGAGTAAAAACGGTGTGATCGTTGAATACGCCTTGCGTGAGTCAAGTAAACCAATGGGTGTCGCTGAATACCAGGTTCGGATAACTCAGTCGTTGCCGTCTAGCCTAGTTGACGTGTTACCTAGCATTGGTCAGATTGAGTCTGAATTCTCAGTAAGAGATGAAGATAAAATTTAAGCTTGGGTTTTTGACATGCTAAATTGATACAAAATTATGTAGTAAACCAAGCCCTCTTTCTCTGTCATGGAGAATGAGGGCTTTTTTATGGACTATGGCATATCAATTATTCCAACTGAAATAGATGATATCTTCCAGACTAACCTTGCCTTTTGCCAGCCCGAGCCGCATGGCTGGGGTTTTCTTATCCTCTCCAGCAAGGCAATAGTTATAGAACACCCTGAATATGGCCAACATCTTCACGATGGTTTCCGGGTTGTAGGCACTGTAGCCATACCATGTGCGCCCTAAACTGCTGGCGGATCCAATGGGGCGCTCAAGAATAGACATGCGCCTGCGCACCTGCATGAAGAAGCAATCAATGGCATGCAAGGATGCCTTATTGTAGAGACGTGCAAGGTGGTCTGTATCGTAATCCTTGTAGTCGGTGAGATAGCACACTGCTTTCTCAGGCTCGCTCATGTTTGGGAATGGGTGCAACATCCACCGATCCTGCCATTTCCCAATGGTCGTCATATGAGCAATGCGCTCCTTGATTAGCAAGGTTTCCAATTCCACATCGGACAGACCCGGATTGGCCTTGCGCGCGACCTCGAATGCGGTACGGCTCAGAGCGATGGCAGCACGCTTATCGTCGATGGTCATTTCCTTGGCGATGCGCACAAAGAAGGCGTCCGCCCGGCGCGCGGCAATCTCCGGCTGGAATGCCGATAAGCACGCGGCGCGCATTCCTGAATCCTGATCCAGAAAGAAGCGTAGCTTCTCCACTCCACTGAACAGGCGCTTCAGATAGAAGAAATGCCCATAGAGACTGTATTCGGCGTGAATCTGCATACCACGCGTGGGGAGCTTTTTCTCTCTGTCCTGTGTTTCGGATACCTCAACATCATCGCGCTGGGTCGTTTCGTCATAGGCTGCCTCGATATCACTTTTCAGCCCGTGCTTGTCCATTTTCTTTTGGCTGGTAGATTGGCGCGTGGCCACCGTGTAGTCTTCCTTCAACCAGCAGCGGGCATAACGACGGAACGGAGCTTTGGTCTGGTAATCGCCAACAGCTACTGCGTCGGTTTCAACCACTTCCGAGTCCAGCGACGCATCATAGTTGAGGTGCATGCCGAAGACGTAGCCGGTTTTATTGTCGGCGGATCCCACCGCGTGCAGCATAACATTGCGGCGATCCGCATTCCTTGTCCAGTTCACAACGTAATCCTGCCGGTCAACGCCCAGATAAAGGCGGGGTATCTCCATGCCGTTGAGCAGCCTCTTTTCTCGGTCTGCCGCAAAGGCAAGGCACTGTCCATAGATGAAGTTGATCTTGCCATAAACCGATTCCGGTCCGATATCGGCCACTTCGCAAATTCGACGGAACGGTGACTTGTTCATCAGCAGGGAAAATATCAGCCGGTTCTTGTGCGGCTGTTTGTGTTAAGGGTTGTCAGATGCCTGCCCAACCGCAGTCCGATCAGGGCACAAACTAC